>NZ_JALMEY010000002.1:0-500210 GCF_023100615.1 Pseudomonas sp. MWU12-3103b | reverse complement strand
CGCAAGTATCCGGTCGGCGTACTTCGCGAGCATCCCCCAATCGGTCCCCTCTCCCTGTGGGAGAGGGCTAGGGTGAGGGGCTCTTGATTTTGCTCAGGCGTAATAGTCGACGGCGCTGCTGCCGATCACGCTGGTGGTTTGCGCAGCAGCTTCCGCCACGGCCGCCGGCGTCAGCTCCTCTTCCGCCGAATCCAGTCGACCACCCGCAGCGCTGGTGCGACCGCTCTGGCCCTGCTGCGCCTGTTCCTGCCCCTGCTGACCCTGCCAGCCACGGCTCTGGTCGGAGACATTGACGTCGACCTGGCCCATGCCCTGCTGGGTAAACATGTCACGCAAGCGATGCATCTGACCGTCGAGCGCTTCGCGCACGCTTGGGTGCGCGCTCATGAAGGTCACCTGGGTCTGCTGGTCCGGAACCATGTTGACCCGAATATCCAGACGCCCGAGTTCCGCCGGCTGCAATTGAATATCCGCCGCCTTCAGGTTGGCGCTGGACAGGTACATGACGCGGTTGACGATTTCTTCGGTCCAGCCGCTCTGATGCATGGCGATCGGTTGATTCACCGGCACCGCGTTCGCGGTTTTCGGAGTGGCCGCCTGAGTCAGCGCCGCCAGACGGTTGGCGAAATCATCGACACGGGTGTCGCTGGTAGCAGCCTTCAGATCTTTCAGGCCATCGTCGATCAGGCCGCTGAAGGCCTTTTCACCATTCTGACTGGTGCTGTCCTTGTCGGCCTGCACGTCGAGCATGCTCGCCATGCCGGCAGCGAAGTTCTGCGCCGCAGTCAATTCACCGTCGGCCTGAGCCTGGGCCGGTGTAGCTTTGGGTTGGGCCTGGCTGCTGGCGGAAATGTGCCCGCCCTGCTCCATCGCCATACGCAGCGCCGGCAACGAGTCGAGTGGATCGGCCGCCGGGTCGAACGCGCTATCGGTTGATGCCGCCGGATCTTTGACCACGGCTGGCGCCAAAGTGGCGGCCACGACCGGCGTTTCGGTTTTGGCCGGTTCCGGTGTTGCAGCGACTGGCGCTGCCACCACCGGCGCGGTCACCAGCGGCTGCACGGTTTGCGCCAGTGCCGGATCCAGCGCCGGATCCACCGGGGTGGTGTCGGCCACTGGCGTCTGCGCGCTGTCGGCGGCAGCATCGGCGGCGGCCTTGTCAGCGGCGGCCTGATCATCGGTGGTGGTCGACGCGGTCTTGTCGGCAGGCAAGGCATTGCCGCTATCGGCAACGGTCTGTTGCGTGGCGGCAGACTTATCCTTGGCGAAATCTTTCTTGTCGCTGTTGTCGGCAACCTTGTCGCGCGCCGGTTTCAACGAACTGTCAGAGTTCGCAAGAGTCTTTTTCGGGCCTTGATCGGCGAACACCTGAGCGAAGCTTGAGGCCTTGTCCCCGGTGTCTGCGGCCATGACCGGCGTTTTCACGGCGGCGGCTTGCGCCTTGGCCTGGGCGGCAGATTGAAGAAGAACATTGGGGGTCGCAGGCATGACACGGTCTCCGCTGCACTGGGATCGTAGGTACAGTTGACGGGGATTATTGCAAGTGTCGGGCCAGATTTGTCCGGCGCTTGCGAAAAGCGCCGGACGGCAGGGTTCAATGGGTCAGGGCGTGCTGGCGTTCGTCTTCGTAGACAGGACGGACTTCCGCGAATTCGCAACTGATGTCGGCCACCAGTTTGACGATTTCCGCAGGGCTTTTGCCTTTGGCATCCGCCTCCAGCTCCTGACAGAGCGTCGCCAACCGGACAGCCCCCATGTTGCTGGCGCTGCCCTTGAAACTATGGGCGACCTCGGCCAACACCTTGGCGTCGGCGGTCTTTTGCAATTGATGCAAGCGACTTTCAGAATCGGTCAGGAAGGTATCCAGCAAATCCGGATAGCTGTCTTCCATCACTTCGCGCAACGCATCGAGTACTTCGCGATCCACATGTTGGTCAGTCACTTGTTCACTCCTTGATCAAGAATCGGCGAATTATGCCTCAACCCTCCCAGAAAAACTCCACGCAAGCACTGCGACCTTCGTCCGACCAACTGGCGTTATGCCCTAACTGGCGGATCAGACTGACCCCGCGCCCCGACAGACGGACACCATCCAGCGGCCGCTCCATCACCCGCGCCACGTCAAAACCCTTGCCGCTGTCCTCGACGCGGATCACCAGACAACCACCGGCACCTTGCGGCTTGACCTGCAGATGCACGCGCACATAACCGTCCTGCAGGGCTTCGAGCCGCTCGTTGCGCTGTTCATAGTAACGAGCGAAGCCACTGGCATCACGCTTCAGGCTGGAATCCAGGCCAAGAACACCGTGCTCCAGCGCGTTGGAGTACAGCTCGGCGAGCACGCTGTAGATCGCCCCGCCCTGGGTGCGCAAACCGTGCACTTCCTGCAACAACTGCAGCAGATACGGCAATGGATTGAAGCGCCTGAGCGTCGCCCCGCGAAACTCGAAGCTTACCGACCAGTCCAGCGGGCACGACTGGCCGCTGTCGGAATACACCGGCGCCGCCGGCATCACCTGCGCCGCCTCCAGCAAGCTGATCTCGACCATGCTCACATCGTCGCGGGGCTCGCCGCGAAAGGCGTGCAAGGCCTGCTCGATCTCGGCGAACAGGTTGTCCGGCTCACGATTGGCTGCAAACAGTTGCTGCAAACGCTCGACACCGAACAAGCGATCGTCGGCGTCAGTGGTATCGATCACCCCGTCCGAAAGCAGGAACACCCGGTCACCCACGGCCATGGTCTGTACTTCGGTGCGATCATCAAACGCTTGCGGACTGAGCACCCCCAGCGGCAAATGCCGCGCCGCCAACGGCACACGTTCGCCGGTTGCGATCCGGTGCAGATAACCGTCAGGCATGCCGCCGTTCCACACTTCCACCGTGCGGCGCTGAAAACTCAGACAGAGCATGGTCGCGCAGCAAAACATGTCCACCGGCAGGATGCGCTTGAGCTTGGCGTTCATCTCGCGCAGGGTTTCAGCCAGGCCGTAGCCCTTGGCGGTCATGCCGTAAAACACTTCGGCCAGCGGCATCGCCCCCACCGCCGCCGGCAAGCCGTGGCCGGTGAAATCCCCCAGCAGCACATGCATGTCGCCGGCCGGGGTGTAGGCCGCCAGCAGCAGGTCGCCGTTGAACAACGCATAGGGCGATTGCAGATAACGAATATTCGGTGCACTCAGGCAACCCGAATGCGCGACCTTGTCGAAAACGGCTTTGGCCACGCGCTGTTCGTTGAGCAGGTAATCGTGATGTCTGGCGATCAGATCGCGCTGCTGCAGCACTGTGGCCTGCAAGCGGCGCAAGCGATCCATCGCCTTGATTTTGGCGGCGAGGATCACCTGGTTGTAGGGCTTCGCCAGAAAGTCGTCGCCACCCGCCTCCAGACAACGGGCCAGCGCTTCGCTCTCGGTCAGTGAGGTCAGGAAAATGATCGGCACCAGGGTTTCCCCCGCCAGCGCCTTGATCTGCTGCGCCGCTTCGAAGCCGTCCATCACCGGCATCATCGCGTCCATCAGCACCAGATGCGGTGGCTGACGCTTGAACACCTCCAGCGCTTCGGCGCCATTGGCGGCGGTCAGCACTTCATGGCCCTGACGGCGGACGATGGTCGACAACAGTAACCGGTCGGCGGCACTGTCTTCGGCGATCAGGATAGTCAGCGGCTCTTGCGCCTGCATGGCCGTCAACTGATGTCGAACAGTTTGTCGAAGTTGGAGATGGCGAGGATCTTGCGCACGTCGGAGTTGCTGTTGATCACGCGTACATCCGAGTCGTCGCCGCCGGCGTGATCGCGCAGCAGGAGCAGCATGCCCAGCGCGGAGCTGTCGAGGTAGGTGGCATCTTTCAGATCAACCACGAAGGAGTCGGGTTTTCTGTTAAGCCGCTCATAGGACTCGCGAAATTCCTGATGGCGCCCAAAATCGAACCGCCCCCTGACCGAAATCGTCAGTTTTTGACCATCCGGAGAGACTTCTGTAACGACTGACATTGACTGGCTTCCTTGTCATTGACGAACGTGTACAAGGTTTAGCACCTGGACAAGGTTGGGGCAAGGCTCAGCGCAGAAGCAAATGTGGGAGCGGGCTTGCTCGCGAAGGCAATCGGTCAGTTGACTGAGGTGTTGACTGACACGACGCCTTCGCGAGCAAGCCCGCTCCCACAGGGAGTTTTTGAGCAATTTGAAAAGGGTTGTGTCGCGGCAGGCGCTGCGACAACTGGTCCAGCAGCTTCTGCTCGCGCTTGTCTTCGAGGCGTTGCGCCTCTTCGCCGTAGCGCGGTACCCGTTTGCGAAGGAGAAGCTATGCCCTGCAGCCACTTCGCGACTGCCGCTTGTCGCCACTGTCAGATCTGACAGTAGATCGAGGAAAGAGGCATAGCCCTTAATCAAGTGGCAGCAATTTCGCTGCGCTCAGGTCAAAGGACTGCATCATGAACTCGCCTAATGCACTTTTCGAAGCACCGTCCCTGGGTAACACCGCGTCACCAAGCATCATCACTCATGATGAATACCTAAAGGGTAAATCCGCCTTGCTGGCAAAATACACTGGTAAAGAAGGCGAACTAATCACGTTTTACCTGGTGTGCGACGCCGTCTATCCCACATTGCATACTGATACAACCATTGCTGATCATGAGACATACGGTGCTTATATCGATTCTGCCAATCATTGGGATATTTTGGGCAAACAGATACTCGCTTTCTACACCGTAGTAAGTGACTCAAAGCTTCTAGGTTTCTCCGCAATGTTCAGTTTCACAATATTGGACAAATGACTCCGTCCATCCTCTAGCACCACTGCTGCGGCACGTTAATACGGATCGTGCCGCGGCAAGCGCTGCGACAACTCGTCCAGCAGCTTCTGCTCGCGCTTGTCTTCGAGGCGTTGCGCCTCTTCGCGGTAGCGCTGCACCAGTTTGCGCAGGCCTTCGACCTTGGCGAATGCCTGCTGCCAGGCATCGCGCGCCTTGATCAGGTTGTTCTGGTGCCAGACCAGACTCTGGCGCTGCTGGTCGATCGCGGTGTCCAGTTGTGCCAGAAAGCCGTGATACCCCAGCAGCCATTGCCCGGAAACCCCGTCGCTGCCGCGCACGATCCACTGTTCCTGATAATCCAGACGAAAGGCGTCGAGGTCGGCGAGTTTGCTTTCAGCGACTTTGACCTGACCCTGAAAGTAACCTAGGCGTTGCACGGCGGTTTTCTCGGCCTGTTCGGCCATTTCCACCACCGGTGCCAGACGCGCAGCTCGGCTCACGGCCATGGCCGGTTACCCGCCCGCCGCAGGCGCGAACAGGGTTTCGAGGTAAGCCTGGCTCTCGCCCATATTGATCTTGTCGTTCAGCCCCTGCCGCTGGTAGCGGGTCAGTTGCGGTTGCAGCGAGATCGCCAGATCGGTCTCGCGGTCGCCACCGGCGACGTAAGCGCCGACACTGATCAGATCGCGGCTCTGCTGATAGCGCGACCACAGCTGCTTGAAGTACTGCGCGCGCTGCATGTGCTCCGCCGAAACCACGGCCGGCATCACTCGGCTGATCGACGCTTCGATGTCGATGGCCGGGTAGTGCCCTTCCTCGGCCAGACGCCGGGACAACACGATGTGGCCGTCGAGCACGCCCCGCGCCGAGTCGGCAATCGGGTCCTGCTGGTCATCGCCTTCGGACAACACGGTGTAGAACGCGGTGATCGAACCGCCGCCCTTCTCCGCGTTACCGGCGCGCTCCACCAGTTTCGGCAGTTTGGCGAACACCGAGGGCGGATAGCCCTTGGTCGCTGGCGGCTCACCGATGGCCAAAGCGATTTCCCGCTGGGCCTGGGCGAAACGGGTCAGCGAATCCATCAGCAACAGAACGTTTTTGCCCTTGTCGCGAAAATACTCGGCGATGCGCGTGCAGTACATCGCCGCGCGCAGACGCATCAGCGGCGCATCGTCCGCCGGCGAGGCGACGACCACCGAACGCTTGAGGCCTTCTTCACCGAGGATGTGCTCGATGAACTCCTTAACTTCTCGACCCCGCTCACCGATCAGACCAACGACAATGATGTCGGCCTCGGTGAAGCGCGTCATCATGCCCAGCAGCACCGATTTACCGACACCGGTACCGGCGAACAGGCCCAGACGCTGACCGCGCCCGACCGTCAGCAAACCGTTGATGCAACGGATGCCGACGTCCAGCGGTTCGTGGATCGGGTCGCGATTGAGCGGGTTGATCGTCGGGCCGTCCATCGGCACCCAGTCTTCAGCCTTCATCCCGCCCTTGCCGTCCAGCGCCCGTCCTGCGCCGTCGAGTACGCGACCGAGCATGCTCATGCCCATCGGCAGGCGACCGGTTTCGGCCAGCGGCACCACACGGGCGCCCGGGGCGATGCCGGCGACGCTGCCGACCGGCATCAGGAAGACTTTGCTGCCGGAAAACCCCATGACTTCCGCTTCCACCTGGGACGGGTGATAGCTGTCGTCATTGATCACCAGGCAGCGTGTGCCCATGGCGGCGCGCAGGCCTTCGGCTTCTAGGGTGAGGCCGACCATGCGCAGCAGGCGGCCTTCGAGAATCGGCGCGCCGGCGATTTCAGTGGCTTCGGCATAGGTGCTGAGGCGCTTGGCGAAACTGGTGCGTTCAAGGCGCATCGGGGGTGTCCGCGAGCGGCTCTTCAGGCGCAGCCGCCAGTTGGCTTTCTTCAGGAATGTCCAGGCTCAGGTCCGGCGCGGCCGGGTGCAGAGCCTGTTCGTGCAACTGGTCGAACAGTTTAGCCATGACCTGAGTCACGCGGGTCTCGATGCTGGCGTCGATGCGGCTGTGCTCGGTTTCAACCCGGCAACCGCCCGGCAGCAGCGAGTCGTCTTCGACGATGCGCCAGGATTCCTCGTGACGCTCGCGCAAGGCCTTGGCCTGCTCGAAGTCCTGCGGATTGACGTACAGACGCACGTTTTCCACGCCCAACGGCAGCAGCTTGAGCGCGTCGCGCATGACGTGTTCGATCTGGCTGGAATCGATGGCCAGCTCGCGCTTGATCACCTGTCTGGTGATGTGTTGCACGAGGTCGACCAGCGACTTTTCGATCTGCGTGTCCTGCTCGGCAATTGGCTCGAACAGGTGGGTCATCAGTTGCTCGAGGCTGGCCAGTTTCGCCGCCAGCGCCACTTCGGCTTCCTGGCGCACCTTGAGCGTGGCGCTGTGAAAACCTTCCTTCTCGCCGATGCCAAAGCCCTCGTTGTAAGCCTCCTGACGGATGCTTTCGAGTTCTTCCAGGGTCAGTGGCTGGACTTCTTCCAGCGGCACTTCTTCCATTTCCGGCGGTTCGGGCTCCGGTTCCGGCTCGGGTTCCGGTTTTGGCGGATCGAAGCTGGGCAGCGCCCAGGATTCGAAACCACGAACATCGCGGGCGCGGATCAGATCCGTCACTGACTCGTCATGCTTGTCCATGGGCTTAGATCATTTCCTCGCCGCCCTTGCCACCGAGCACGATTTCGCCGGCTTCGGCCATGCGACGGGCAATGGTGAGGATTTCTTTCTGCGCGGTTTCCACGTCGCTGACGCGCACCGGGCCTTTGGCTTCGAGGTCGTCGCGCAACAGTTCGGCCGCACGCTTGGACATGTTCTTGAAGATCTTCTCCTTGACGCCTTCGTCCGAACCCTTGAGGGCCAGTACCAGCACGTCGGAGGACACTTCGCGCAACAGCGCCTGAATGCCACGATCGTCGACATCGGCCAGGTTGTTGAACACGAACATGAGGTCTTCGATCTGACCGGACAGGTCTTCGTCGACTTCGCGGATCGAGTCCATGAGCTGGCCTTCGATCGAGCTGTCGAGGAAGTTCATGATGTCCGCCGCACGCTTGATGCCACCCAGGGTGGTGCGCGAGGCATTCGAGTTGCCGGAGAACTGCTTCTCGAGAATCTGGTTCAGCTCTTTCAGCGCCGCCGGTTGCACGGTATTCAACGACGAGACGCGCAGGATGATGTCCAGACGCACCTTGTGGTCGAAGTTGCCCAGTACTTCACCGGCCTGATCCGGGTCGAGGTACGCCACCACGATCGCCTGGATCTGCGGGTGTTCATATCGGATCACGTCGGCAACGGCGCGCGGCTCCATCCATTTCAGGCTGTCGAGGCCGCTGGTGTTGCCACCGAGCAGGATGCGGTCGATCAGGCCGTTGGCCTTGTCTTCACCCAGCGCCTGGGTGAGCATTTTGCGCACGTAGTCGTCGGAGCCGACGCCGAGGCTGGTCTGGTCGCCGACGATGTCGACGAACTCGCTCATGACCTGCTCGACCTGCTCGCGATGGACGTTGCCCATCTGGGCCATGGCCACACCGACCCGCTGAACCTCTTTCGGGCCCATGTGGCGCAGCACTTGCGCGGCATCGGTCGAACCCAGGGACAGCAGCAGAATCGCGGCTTTGTCGACCTTGTTCAGTTTGACGGTTGCGGCTCGGTTATCACTCATCTGCGTTAATCCACTCTTTCACGACCTGAGCCACGCGACCCGGATCCTCGGCCACCAAGCTCTTGATTGCATTCAGTTGTGCGTCGTAACCCTCACTCGGGCTCGGCAACAGAATGCTCTGCGGACCACCGAGGCTCACGCGGTCGTTGGCCAAGTCGCCGTCCAGGCCGCCCATGCCACCGAGTTCCACGTCGCTGCCCAGACCGGCCAGCTCCTTGCCTTTGCCGCCGCCGGTGATGTTGTTCAACACCGGACGCAGCACACCAAACACCAGCACCAGGATGAACAACACACCCAGCACTTGTTTGACGATGTCCCAGAACCATGGCTGGGAGTAGAACGGAATATCGGCAACCACTTCACCGCGTTCGGCGGAGAACGGCATGTTGATCACGCTGACGCTGTCGCCACGGCTGGCATCGAAGCCAACGGCGTCCTGCACCAGACGGGTGAAGCGCGCCAGTTCATCGGCGCTCCACGGCGCGCGGGTGGTTTCACCGTTGGCCGCATTGACCTTGACCTGATCGTCGACCACCACCGACACCGACAGACGATTCAGGCGACCCTGCTGCTGCTTGGTGTGGCTGATGGAACGGTCAAGTTCGAAGTTCTTGGTGGATTGTTGACGCTTGTCCGCCGGGTACGGTGCGAGCATTGGCTGGCCGGTGGCCGGGTCCATGATCTGCTGACCGTTGGCATCCACCAGTGGCTGACCGGGCTGAATCATGCCGGTAGAGCCCTGCGCGCCACCGGTGGTCTGCGGTGCCGAGGCCGGCGCTGGCGGCTGGTTGCTCAGGGCACCCGGCACGCCTTGCGGACCATTGCTGGCGGTGCGTTGTTCGTTGACCGACTGCTCGCTGCGCAACGCCGGCTGGTCCGGGTTGAACTGCTCGGCGGTGGATTCGACGGCACTGAAATCGATGTCGGCCGACACTTCAGCCTTGTAGCGATCGTTGCCCAGTACCGGCTGCAGAATGTTGTGCACGCGCTGGGTGAGCATGCTTTCCATGCGGCGGCTGTAATCAAACTGCTTGCCGGCCATGGTCATTTCGGAGTTTTCCGCCTGATCGGAGAGCAGGTTGCCCTTCTGATCGACGACGGTGATCTGCGATTTGCTCAATTCAGGCACGGAGGTCGCCACCAGGTTGATGATCGCCACCACCTGACCCGGCTCCAGCGAACGCCCGGAGTACAGCTCGACCAGTACCGAAGCGCTTGGCTTGCGTTCATCACGCACGAACACCGAACTTTTCGGAATCGCCAGGTGCACGCGGGCGCCCTTGACGTTGTTCAGGCTGGAGATGGTGCGCGCCAGTTCGCCTTCGAGGCCGCGACGGTAACGCGTCGCTTCCATGAACTGGCTGGTGCCCAGACCCTGTTCCTTGTCGAGAATTTCGAAACCGATGTTGCCGTCGCTGGGAGTGACACCAGCGGCCGCGAGTTTCATCCGCGCACGGGACAGGTCGTCAGCCTTGACCAGCAAGGCGCCGGAGTTCGGCTCGACGGTGTAAGGGATGTCGGCGGAGGCCAGGGTGTCCATGACCTGCTTGGCGTCCATGCCGGCAAGGCTGCCGTACAACGGACGGTAATCCGGCTGCTGCGACCACAGCACCACGGCAAAGCCAATCGCCACGCTCGCAGCCAGGCCGACCAACAGGCCCACCTGACGCAGCATGGTCATCTCGGAGAGGTTTTCCAGGAAGGACAGGCCGAACAGCGGCGGTTTGCCGTCTATCGGGGTGGCCTTGGCCGGAACGTTATCGGCGACTGCTTCTGCCATGACTCAATCTCGTCCTTAAACCGGCATCTGCATGATGTCTTGATAAGCCTGAACCAGTTTGTTGCGCACCTGGGTCAGAGCCTGGAACGACACGCTGGCTTTCTGCGAGGCGATCATCACGTCCGTCAGATCGACGCCGCTCTTGCCGATTTCAAATGCGTTGGCCAACTGAGTCGACGCCTGCTGGGTATCGCTGACTTTGTTGATGGCCTGACCGAGCATGTCGGAAAAGCTGCTGCCTGCCAGTTCAGGGACGGCGGCAGTCGATTTCGGCGTGGCCATGGCGTCCATTTTCATGGCCTTCATGTCCATCATCAACCGATTGAATTCAATACCTTGGCTCATGGTCTACTCTCTTGGGCGGCCCGCAATTTTTTGACACTCACTCGGCGGGTACACAGGTGTTAGCAACAAGGGTGCCAGCTCGGCTGGTCTTGTTTCATAAATGCCGCTGTGGTCTGTGCGCTATGTCGGGATCACCGCAAAACAACTGTGGGAGGGGGCTTGCTCCCGAAGGCGGCGTGTCATTCAACAATGATGTGACAGACCTGACCTCTTCGGGAGCAAGCCCCCTCCCACCGTTATTCGCGTCAACTTTCAGGTGGCGAACAGATACCCTTCGACGTCCATCCCGGCATCACGCATCTGCGCCAGTTTGTAGCGCAGGGTACGCGGGCTGATACCGAGCTTTTCCGCAGCCTCCTTGCGCCGGCCACGCTCGGTGCGCAGGGTGTCGATGATCATCTGAAACTCCCGGCGCCGCAGGTCATCGCCCAGCGCCCCGGCGGATTCAGCCTCGACTTCGATCTCGCGCACCAACGGCTGCACCGGCGCCGCGGTGTAGGTCACTGCGCCGGTCAGGCAGAAATCCTGCGGCTGGATCAAACCGCCCTGCTGCAGAATCAGCGCGCGTTGAATCGCGTTATCCAGCTCACGCACGTTGCCCGGCCACGGGTAGTGGGTCAGGCAAGCCTGGGCTTCTGGCGAAAGTTTCGCCGCCGCATGCTTCATTTTATTGACGTGTTTGTTCAGCAACCGCTCGGCCAGCGGCAAGATATCGGCAGTGCGCTCGCGAAGTGGACGCCAGGCCAGGGGAAAAACCGACAAGCGGTAGAACAAGTCTTCACGGAAACGCCCCGCCGCCACTTCGCCCGCCAGATCCCGGTTGGTGGTCGCCACCACGCGAATATCCAGGGTGATCGGCTTGCGCGCGCCGACGCGCTCGACCTCGCGCTCCTGCAACACCCGCAGCAACTTGGCTTGCAGGCCCAGGGGCATTTCGGAAATCTCGTCGAGCAGAATGGTGCCGCCATCGGCTTGTTCGAACTTGCCGGCCTGGGCCGCAATGGCGCCGGTGAACGAGCCCTTCTCGTGACCAAACAGCGTGGCTTCAAGCATGTTGTCGGGAATCGCCGCACAGTTGATCGCGATGAACGGCTGGCTCGCACGGTGGGATTGCTGGTGAATGTAACGCGCCAGCACTTCCTTGCCGGTACCGGACTCGCCGGAAATCAGCACCGTGGAATCACTGCGCGCCACCCGCGCCGCCAGTTCGAGCAACTGCGCACTGGCCGGCTCGACCGCCACCGGACCTTCGCAATCTGTGGTGCTGATGCTGCCCAAGGCATGGCGCGACACCAGGTCCAGCAGAGCCTTGGGCTCGAACGGCTTGACCAGATAATCCGCCGCGCCCTGACGCATCGCATCCACTGCGCGCTCGACGGCGCCATGCGCAGTCATCAGCAACACCGGCAATTGCGGCTGCCGGGCACGCAGCAAACCGAGCAGTTGATGGCCATCCATACCGGGCATGTTGACGTCGCTGACCACCAGACTGAACGCTTCGCGCTCGACCGCCTGCAACGCCTCTTCGGCGCTGCCGACTGCATGGTAGTCGTGGCCCGCCAGCAACAGCGTATCGGCCAGCGCTTCGCGCAACGAGCGGTCATCCTCGACCAGCAAAACCTTGATGCCCATGACGTTTACTCAGCTCCGTGTACAGCGGAAAACAGCGGCAGGATCACCTGCGCGCACGTGCCGCGCCCGACTCGCGAGCGCAGCTGCAATTCTCCCTGATGTGCCCGCGCCACTGCCTTGACCACGGTCAGGCCAAGCCCGGTGCCGGTGACTTTGGTGGTGAAAAATGGCTCGCCGAGACGCTCCAGCACCAGCGGATCAATGCCGCTGCCACTGTCGCTGACGCACAGGCGCAGGCTGTTGTCGCGGGTGTAGCAATGCACCTTCAGGCGCACGTTGCCATCGCTGGCCTGAATCGCGTTTTCGATCAGATTGAGAATCGCCCCGACCAGGGTGTCGCGGTTGCACAGCAGTTCGCCGGCATGGCTGTCGCACTGCCAGCGGATTGGCAGATCCTGCACATGGGTCAGCGCCGCCGCTTGCAGCGCCTGCATCAGAGTATTCGGGGTGATGCGGTCGGTCAGCGGCAGCTCGCCACGGGCGAACACCAACATGTCGCGCACCTGATGCTCCAGCTCATGCAGGCGCTCTTTGAGGCGGCCAGCGAAACGCTGCTGGGTGGCGACCGGTAATTCCTGCTCAGTCAAATGACTGGCGTAGAGCAACGCAGCGGACAACGGCGTGCGGATCTGATGGGCCAGCGAGGCGACCATCCGTCCGAGCGACGACAGACGCTCATGGCGCGCCAGTTGATCTTGAAGGTGGCGGGTTTCTGTCAGGTCGTTGAGCAGCACCAACTGCCCCGGCTCGGCATCCAGCGAGCGGGTTGCAATCGACAGGCGCCGACCGTTTTTCAGAGAGATTTCATGACCGTCGTCTTCACGCGGGGCGAAGCAACGGGCGATGACGTGGCGCCACAACTCGCCTTCCAGCGGCAGCCCCAACAAATCGATCGCCGCCGGGTTGGCTTCGCGCACCATGCCGTGGCCGTCGATCACGATGACGCCACCGGGCAACAGATCGAGGAGGTTTTGCAGACGGTTGGCCAAGCGTTCTTTTTCGGCCAGCTCCTGCATGCGCTGGGCACTGACCACCGCCAGCTCGCCCTTGAGCTCGGTGACCCGGGCTTCAAGCATGCTGTAGGAGTCGGTCAACTGGCTGGACATCTGATTGAACAGCGCGAACGCGTGCTCAAGACCCTGACGGCTCGCCTGCTCTACGGACGACGGTTGCCCCTCGGCATGGGAGGCAGATGACATCTGGGCGTGGGGCATTGTGTTCTCTCGCTTGGCTGACCGTCAGTTAAACGGAACGTTGCGAGGGCTGTAGCAATACCCGTGCCTAAAAAAAACTGCTTATAAATGAAGGCGTTGAAAAACAGGCGTCAATCATCCGCCTGTTCGTCTCCTTCGCGCCGGCTCATGCCGTACTTGCGCATCTTCTCCACCAGCGTGGTGCGACGAATGCGCAGGCGTTCGGCGGCACGCGCGACGATGCCATTGGCGTCGTCCAGCGCCTGCTGGATCAGGCCCTGCTCCAGACCACCGAGGTAGTCCTTGAGGTCCAGGCCTTCCGGCGGCAGCATCGCGTTGGCGGTGAAGTCCGGCGTATGACCGTTGATCGCCACGCGCTCTTCGAGATCGCTGCGCAGGCTGTCGACCATCTGCTCGTCTTCGTCGTCGACGTAGCGGAATTTCTTCGGCAACTCGACCACGCCGATCACCCCGTACGGATGCATGATCGCCATGCGCTCCACCAGGTTGGCCAGCTCGCGGACGTTGCCCGGCCAGCCGTGACGGCACAGCGACATGATCGCCGCCGAGTTGAAACGGATCGAACCGCGCTTTTCGTGTTCCATGCGCGAGATCAGTTCGTTCATCAACAGCGGGATGTCTTCGACGCGCTCACGCAGCGGCGCCATCTCGATCGGGAACACGTTCAGGCGATAGTAAAGGTCTTCGCGGAAGGTGCCGATCTCGATCATGCTTTCGAGATTCTTGTGGGTCGCGGCAATGATGCGCACGTCGACGCTCTGGGTCTTGTTGCTGCCCACGCGTTCGAAGGTGCGTTCCTGCAGCACGCGCAGCAGCTTGACCTGCATCGGCAGCGGCATATCGCCGATTTCGTCGAGGAACAGCGTACCGCCGTTGGCCAGTTCGAAACGCCCGGCACGGCTGGTGATCGCACCGGTGAAGGCGCCCTTCTCGTGGCCAAACAGTTCGCTTTCCAGCAGCTCTGCCGGGATCGCCCCGCAGTTGACCGGCACGAAAGGCGCGTCGCGACGCTTGGAGTGGTAATGCAGGTTGCGCGCAACCACTTCCTTGCCGGTGCCGGACTCGCCGAGGATCAGCACGCTGGCGTCGGTATCGGCCACTTGCTGCATCATCTGACGGACGTGCTGAATCGCCCGGCTGGTGCCGACGAGGCTGCGGAACAGGTTGGGCTCGCGATGACGGCCACGCTCGCGGGCCTGGTCGTACATCTCGCGATAGACCTGGGCACGGTGCAGGGAGTCGAGCAGTTTGCTGTAGCTGGGCGGCATTTCCAGGGTCGAAAGCACCCGGCGGCGCTGGTCTTCCGGCAGGTCGACGGAAGAATTATCGCCCATCAGCAAAACCGGAAGGAACTCATCCCATGTCGAGAGTGTCTTTAACAAGCCCAAAAGTGCACCCGGAGCATTTACCGTCCCGATCAGTACACAGATGACTTCACGACTCGATGACAAAGAGCCGACAGCCTGCTGCCAGTCATGGCTGCCGCAGGGTAAATTTTCTTCGCCGAGAAAATTTAAAATCACCGCCAGGTCGCGGCGGCGGACGCTATCGTCATCGATCAGCAGAATTTTGGTTTCACGCCACATGCAATAGCAACTTCCCTAGTCAACTCAATGCCCGAAAAATGGGGCAAGCGAGACGCTTGCAGGACACCTTGTGCCTGTAGACGCCTGAAATCTGAAAACAGCCACTAGTTAAGTCAAAAAACCGTGCACAGTCAAATTTATGGCGCACATGTCTGGATTAACTGGGGGTTAATTAACCAAACAGATGGTAAACCTTTGCCGCCTTTTGCGCTTGGGTGATCTGCGACATCTCGTTGGCTATCGCCTGGCGCTCACCCATGGCCGCCTCAAGTAGCTCCTTGTAGACATGGAGCAATTCCTCAAGGTTACTGCGCAAGGCCTCCTCATCCAGCGAGGCCTCGGCCATGACGTCTTCCATGCAGGAACGGCAAGCCAGATCCAGCTCGCCAATGGCTTCCCAGTTGCGTTCGGCCAGCGCACTGACCAGCGCTTCACGGGTGTCGGCGATTCGCTGCAATACAAGACTCATGGTGCTCTCCTTTAAAACTGCGGAGCAGGCTCGGGGGCGATGGCATCCCAGCCTTCTTTTACCGTGCTCAGCAAGCCGGCGACCTCATCGAGAATGCGCGGATCGCTGTTGATGTTGGCCTCGGCAAGACGCTTCATCATGTAGATGTACAGCCCGTCCAGATCGGCCAGTTCATCGGCACACTTTTCCAGATCCAGACCTTCGCGCAGCCCGCTGACAATGCCAATGGCCTTGCTGATCGAGGTGCACTTGCCAGGAATATCCTTGCGCTCGATGGCACCCTTGGCCTGAGCGATGCGGGCCAACCCGCCTTCCATCAGCATTTGCACCAGACGGTGCGGGCTCGCCTCGGATGTCTGCGCGTGCGCGCCGACTTTCTGATATTGCCGAAGGGCTAACATTGGGTTCATGTT
The DNA here is from genome assembly GCF_023100615.1 of Pseudomonas sp. MWU12-3103b. NCBI lineage: Bacteria > Pseudomonadati > Pseudomonadota > Gammaproteobacteria > Pseudomonadales > Pseudomonadaceae > Pseudomonas > Pseudomonas sp. MWU12-3103b. Next base: position 484,328 of record NZ_JALMEY010000002.1, on the reverse strand, counting down.
CTACCTCATTGCCACAATGACTCGTATAACCAGTGTATCGCCAACGAATCACAGAACTTTAGATCAAAAGACAAAAACCCGGCGCACGCCGATAAAGCGTAGCCGGGTTTTTGTCGTTCTTGCGGGTTACTTCGCGGACTGCTGAGCGTTCAGCGAGCTGAAGAACGACGTGATATTGCTCGCCGTCGCCTTCATCTGCCCTACCAGCAAGTCCATGGCGTTGTACTTGGCAGTCAACGTCTTGGTCAGGTTGGCAACACGCAGATCCAGCGCCAGTTGCTGACTGGTCAGGTTCCGGGTGTTGTTGTTCAGGATGGACATGCGCTGATCAAGCAGGCCTACGGCAGTAGGGGCGCTACCGGCAGGCGCCTTCAGATACGGATCCACTGCCTTGTTCATGCGTGCCAGCAGACCGTTGGTGTCGTCGGTCCCGGTGAACATCTGCTGCACCTGGCCAGCCTTGCCGGGCTGAGCCATGGTTTTGGTGAACGCAGCAGTATCAAACGTCAGGTTGCCGGTGTTGCGGTCGGTCATCACACCGATCTCCGACAGATAGGACAAAGACCCCTTTGCACCAGCAGGAGCAGTCAACTGGCCACGGATGTCGGCGATCAGCGAACGCGGCAACGAGTCACCGGTAAACGCCGCCTGCACTGTCAGTTTGCCGTCTTCATCAGGCGTAGCCTTGGAAAGCGTGTCGATGGTGGTCTTCAGGGTGTTGTAGGCGTCAACAAACGCCTGAACCGAAGCCTGCAGCCCCTTGGTGTTGGTATCGACGCTGACAACGGTCGGCGTGGCAACGCCACCAACTTCAGGACTGACAGTGGTCAGATTCAGGGTCAGGCCGCTGATTGCACCACTGACCGTGTTGCTCTTGCTGGAAACCTGAAGACCGTCGATGGTCACCTTGGCATCTTGTGCAAGGCCATTGACGTTGCCAGAGGCGCCTGCCGCCGGATTGGTACCCATCGGCTGAGTACCGTCGATCTCCAGACCGGCAATCCCGCTGACAGAGAGGTCGGTACCTGCGCCCGTCTTGTTCGAGCTGATCACCAGGCGTGAAGCACCGCTGCTGTCGGTCACGATGTTGGCAGAAATGCCATTGGCGCCCTGAGCCGTGTTGATCGCGTCACGGGTGCTCTGCAAGGTTGCATTAGCCGGGATCGTGACATTGTAATCAGTGCCATTCTGACTGATTTTCAGGGTACCACTCGGAATGGCACTGGCAGCACCGCCGGCGAAAGAAGCGCTGGCAACTTTCGAGCCAGTGGCCAATTGGTTGACAACAACGTTGTAAGTCCCCGACACCGCGGTGTTATCGGAGGTGGCGCCGAGAATCGCTGTGTTGCTCGAGGTCGCCGTGAAGCCGGCAAACGCCGGGTTGGTCTTGCTGCCCAGGTTGGTCATCGCCGTCTGGTACGCGGTCAGCGCACTCTTCAACGTGCCGACACCGGAAATCTTCAGGGTATTGGTTTTGGTCGCGGAATCGATCTGCGTCTGCTTCGGCGACTTGTCGGCGTTGACCAGCGCGGTCACGATCGCGCCGATGTCCAGGCCGGAACCCAGTCCGGAACCCGGTAGAATTGGACTTGCCATGTGCATCTCCCTTCAGATTGTTGCCAGACTTTTGACCCATCCAGGCGTCATTCAAGAAAGACAAACACTATTCATGCCAGCTATCAGACTTTGGCGTCGAACAACACATGGCTTGCGTTGGCGAGGCTGTCTGCGAGCTTGAGTGCTTCTGCGGAGGGGATCTGGCGTACCACCTCACCCGTCTCGCTTGCGATCACCTTGACGATGACCTTGCCAGAGTGCTCGTCGATCGAGAACTCCAGGTTACGCTTGATCGATTGAACGAACTTCTCGATCTCTTGCACCGCCAGTTTCAACTTGGCGTCATCCGTTTGCTGACTTTTCCTGTCAGCGACCGGAGCGTCGGCCGGTGCAACTTTTGGCGTCTCCGACGGCTTATCAGCAACAGGCGTCGCTGGCTTGGGAGCCGGATAAGACACGTTAAGCTTTACGCTCATGTCCATGCTCATCACCTCCTAACGTAAAAAAGCGAGAGAGCGCGACCAGCGCACCCTCCCGCCCAAACTCATTCCGAAATTACTGAAGCAGCTTCAGTACAGCGGAAGGCAGTTGGTTGGCTTGAGCCAGAACAGAGGTCGAAGCCTGTTGCAGGGTTTGCTGCTTGGTCAGGTTAGCAGTCTCTGCGGCGAAGTCGGTATCTTGTACGCGACCTTGTGCAGCAGTGGTGTTCTCGGTGATGTTCTGCAAGTTCTGGATGGTGCTGGTCAGACGGTTTTGCGAAGCACCCAGGCTGGCACGAGTTGCACCGATTGCAGCGATAGCGGCGTCGATTGCGGTGATCGCGTTGTCGATGTTCTGCGAAGCGCCAGTTACGGTAGCACCAGTCAGGGACAGAGTACCGCTACCAACCGACAGGCTGACGGCGTCGAACTTGGAGCTCAGTACCAGGTCGATGTGGTTAGCCGAACCAGTGTTTGCGCCAACTTGCAGGGTCACAGTACCAGCCGAACCGTCCAGCAGGTTTTTGCCGTTCAGGTTGGTCGATGCCGAGATACGGGTGATTTCGTCAGACATCTGAGCGAATTCAGCGTTGGTAGCGGTCTGGTCAGCAGTGCCGTTGGTGCCGTTACGTGCTTTAACAGCCAGTTCACGCATACGCTGCAGAATGTCGGTAGTCGCTTGCAGAGCGCCTTCAGCGGTCTGAGCAACGGAGATACCGTCGTTGGCGTTCTGGATGGCTTGGGTGTTACCACGGATCTGCGAAGACATACGGTTCGAGATCTGCAGGCCAGCAGCGTCGTCTTTAGCGCTGTTGATTTTCAGGCCGGAAGACAGGCGCTGCATCGAAGTCGACAGAGCGTCGGAAGCGCGGTTCAGGTTCTTTTGAACGTTCAGCGACGTGGTGTTGGTGTTTACTGTTAAAGCCATGACGAATTCCTCGTTGGTTGGGTACTGCGGCTTCCGGCCCTGGCAACCGCCTGGAATGGCCTAGAGAACCTTCGTAATAGTTATCGTCGGGTTGGCAAGTTGCTTGAGGGCTTTTTGAAAAAAATTTGCCATCACCCTGCCACCCCCGAGAAAACAAGGGCTTAGCGCCCTCCCACCTGCGAAAAAATGACGCCATAAAACCGACCCGCGCGTAAAGCCGCGGGCCAGTGCGGTCGCTCACTTTGCCGATCGTGCTTTTTGCAACACTTCGATCAGCTCGTACTCCATCCAGTCAGCCAACCCCAGCCAGTCCTGACGCTCCTGACAGTCGAGCATGTGCGTGAGCACAAAGGACCAGTCCTGCTGAATCGGCGCAGGCGCAGTTATCAGCAACTGCTGCGCGCCCTCGAACACATCGACCATATCCAGCGCCGCCTCGACATCACGCCCCAGACGAAACAGTCCGGCGCACTGACGGCACTCGTCGACGCACTGCTCAATCGTCGTCATTGCACAAACTCCTGATTGAACTGCGTCCCGGCGATCAGTGCGCCCGCGCGACTGCTGTTGAAAAACTGCACCTGCGGATGCGCGGCGATATAGCGCTCCAGCACACACAGATAGCCGCGAAAGTTCAGCTGGGTGCTGACCCGCTGGCCATGGCCGTCCTGTACCCAGTGCCGCGCCTGATCGACCCCCGGCCCCAGATCACCATCATTCCAACCGGCATGGGTCTTGTTCATCGGGAACGCAAAGTCAGCGCCAAACAGGGTAATGCGCGAGGCGCCCATCTTCACCGCCAGATCCACCGCCGGATGAATCACGCTGCCACCGACATGCAGTTGTCCGCGCGGATATTGCTCACGCAACGCGGCGTACACCGGGCTGGCCGAGTAACCGCCGTAACGCTTGCCCTTCCAGGCGGTCAGCACCGCAGGATCGCTCATAGGCAGATACACCAGCGGGATGCCAGCGGAGTCCTCGAACGGCAAATGCCGGAAGCTGATGCGCTGATCGATGGTGACCACCAGATCCGGGACGATGCCGTGTTCGCGCAGTGGCCGGTAAGCGGTATCGACGCACATCAACAATGGACGTTCAGCCTGCGCATGCACCGCCGCCAGACGCTGGAAATGCCCTTCCAGGGTCGGCCCGGTGCCGATCACATAGATTTCCCGGCCATTGGCGCTGCCGAACAACTGCGCCACATCGTCATCACCCAGCAACACCGGCAGGCAATCCTGCAAACGCTGTTGAATGAACGGCAAGTTTGGATCGAACTCGCGATTGTTGAAGCTCAAGTGCACTTCGCTGACCAGCCGATCGCGGATCTTCGCGTTGAAATCATCAGCCAGCAGCATCTCCGCCGGCAGGGCGAAAAACGGTGTGCAGATGTCTGACAGATCACCGGCATAGAACAGCTGCACACGCGGATCTTCCAGCCACGGGCGCTGATCGAGCAGTTGCAGCACCAGCGCGAACACCGCGCCATTGAGGATATGCACGTACAACCGCTCAAGGCCAGCGCGCTCCAGCAGCACCGTTGGCAAATCGCCGAGGCCAGTGCCGTAGACATGCAACTGCGATTTTTCCGCCAGGCTGGCCGCCTGGATGCGGGCTTCATGGATGCGGTCGTGGCGACTGGTCAGCTGAATGCCATTGACACTGAGCGTCGAGCCCAAGCCCTGCACCAGTTCGGCTTGAACGACTGAGGTGTCTTCCGCCATCAGCCGCTCGAACAACGCCGGCCAGCGTTGCTGGATGACCTGGGCGTTGGGTTGGAAAAACTCGCTCATGACGCCTCGCGTTTCGTTCGGGCAAAAAAATAGCGCTCAAGGGTAACCTTGAACGCTATTTTTGTATCCGCCGTTTTTGACCGACTCAAGGACGATAGATGATCGCCGAGCCCCACGAAAGACCGACACCGAAACCGCTCAGGGCAATGCGCTGCCAGTCGGAATCGAGTACGTGTTTTTCCAGCAGCAACGGAATGCTCGACGACACGGTATTGCCGGTCTCGACCATGTCCTTGATGAACTTCTCCGGCTCGCCTTCGAAACGGCGGGCCACCGCATCGACAATCGCCGCACTGCCCTGGTGAATGCAAAAGGCGTCGATGTCGTCAGCCTTGAGGCCGGAGTCGTCGAGCAATTCGTGCAAGTGCGCCGGGACTTTGAGCAGCGCGAAGTTGAACACCTGACGCCCGTTCATGAAGAACACGCCATCGGTGACTTTCAGGTGCGGTGCGCCGGAACCGTCGGTGCCGAACTTGGCCTTGCCCAGCGCCCAGGAAGGATCTTCGCCCATCCAGGTCGCCGTGGCGGCATCGCCGAAGAGCATGGTGGTGTTGCGGTCTTCCGGGTCGACGATTTTCGAATACGGGTCAGCGGTGATCAGCAGGCCGTTCTTCAGGCCGGCGGCTTCCATGAAGCCCTTGATCGCGTAGATGCCGTAGACGTAACCGGAGCAGCCCAGGGAAATGTCGAATGCCGCGACATTAGTCGGCAGGCCGAGCTTGTCCTGGACGATCGCCGCGGTGTGCGGCAGACCTTCTTCGTCACCGTTCTGGGTGACGACGATCAGTGCGTCGATCGATTCACGCTTCAGTTCAGGGTTGCTGGCAAACAGCGCATTGGCCGCTTCCACGCACAGATCGGAGGTTTCCTGTTCAGCGTCTTTGCGCGGCAGGAAGGCCGAACCGATTTTGCCAAGGATGAATTCTTCATCCTTCTCGAATTTTGCACCTTGTGCGTAATTGTCCACGCCGGCTACAGGAACGTAGCTCGCAATGCTTTTTATGCCAATCATTACGGCTTCCCAATAAAAAACAGCCCAAAACCACCGCTCGCAAGGATTCGAGGGGCGCCGACAAACAGAAAACGGCCGCCACAACGGGCAGCCACGGGGAGCGCAAAGGGCTATCACTGGAACCGATTACACGGCCAGGCGCCATCTCCCCGGTCAATACAATACAGTGAAGATGCGCGTTATGACTCGCAGGTCACGCTATTTTGCCGAATCGGTTGCAGATCGGGTTATTCGACCAACGACCAGTCCAGCGGCGTGCCACGTTTGATCGCCTGACGAGCGCGGCGACCGAGGACGGCATCGGTGTGCTTGGGCGGCAGACCGAGACCTGGGCGAATGGCGCGCAGATTGTCCCCGGAAAAGGCTTCACCGGCCGCCATGTCGGCAGTGACGTACAGCGAACGGCGATAGACCAGCGACTTGCGCTCGGCCTCGGTGACGCCGTAATGCACTTGGCCCATGGCCTGCCAGGCGCGTTCGGTTTCCACCACCAGACTGGCCAGTTCCGCTGGCTCCAGCGAGAAACTGGCATCGACCCCGCCCGCCGAACGGTCGAGGGTGAAGTGTTTCTCCACCACTGTCGCCCCGAGCGCCACAGCGGCCACGGACACGCCAACGCCCATGGAGTGATCGGAAAGACCTACCTCGCAACCGAACAGTTCACGCAGATGCGGGATCGTGCGCACATTGCTGTTGAGCGGGGTTGCCGGGTAAGTGCTGGTGCATTTGAGCAGCACCAGATCCTTGCACCCTGCCTCGCGGGCGGCGCGCACGGTTTCGTCGAGCTCGGCGATGCTGGCCATGCCGGTGGAGATGATCAGCGGTTTGCCGGTCGCCGCCACACGGCGGATCAATGGCAGATCGGTGTTTTCGAAACTGGCGATCTTGTACGCCGGCACATCGAGGCTTTCGAGAAAGTCCACCGCCGTGTCATCGAACGGCGTCGAGAACGCGAGCATGCCCAACGCTTTGGCCCGGGCAAAAATCGGCGCGTGCCACTCCCATGGGGTATGAGCTTTCTCATACAGGTCGAACAGCGAAGTGCCGGCCCACAGGCTGTTCGGGTCCTTGATGAAAAACTCGCCCTCGGCCAGATCCAGGGTCATGGTCTGCGCGGTGTAAGTCTGCAACTTCAAGGCGTGCGCGCCAGCCTTGGCGGCGGCTTCGACAATCTGCAGGGCCACCTCAAGCGACTGGTTATGGTTGCCGCTCATCTCGGCAATGATGAACGGCGGCGCATCGGCACCGATCAGACGCTCGCCAATCTTGAAACTACTCATCGCGGTGATCCTTCAAAACCTTGGTGAACGCGCAGGCACTCTGGGTGAATCCGGCGTCACGAAACACATTCAAAGAGGGGCGATTGCCCGGCAGCACCTGAGCGGTGATAACGGTCATCTGCGGCCAGTGCTCGCGGACGAACGCCTCGCCTCGCGCCAGCAGCGCCCTGCCCCAGCCGAGACCGAGCCGTCCTTCCAGCAGATACAGCGACACTTCGGCTTCAAAGCCGCGCAGGTCATAACGCAAGACGCCGACCGCGCCGTCATCCGCCTCGGCAATCAACAGCAGACGCTGCGGGTTGCGCAGACTCGCATTGAGCCAGTTCAGGTGCTGCGGCCATTCGATCGCAGCCGTGTCCAGTGACCAGCGCCGCACAGCCTCGGCATTGCGCCCGTCGAACAGTAATTGCGCATCATCGAGGGTCGCCGGGCGCAGCTTGAGCACCGCACCGGCCAACGCCGCCGCCACGCGTAATGCACCGCGCCCATCGACCAGTTGCCGCGAACGCTCGGCCAGGCTCTGGCGCAGATAAAAATTGTCGACGACAAAACCGATGGCGTCGCGCAGTTGTTCGACGCTGACCTGCTCGCGGGCGCCCATGAACACATGCGCCCCCGCCGCTGCCATGACTTCGCCGTTGGCCTGCTGATTGTTCGATACCGCGATGCAGAGGGTCGGCAGGCCGAGGGCTGCACGCTCCCAACTGGTGCCGCCACCGGCGCCGATAAACAGATCGGCCGCGGTCATGCGTTGCTGGAAATCGCTGACGAAACTGTGCAGGCGCCAGTGCGGCCGTGTTGCGGCCAGTGCCTGCATTTGTGTCCATGCCGGATTGTCTGCGCCGGCGACGAAATCCACTTCCAGTTCGGTGAAATCCTGCAGCGCCAGCATCGCGTGGTGGGTCTGCATCGCCGCGTCGAAACCACCGAAATTCACCAGCACACGGCGGGCCTTGGGTTTGATCTCGATGGCCGGGCAGACGAATTCTTCGCGCAGCATGGCGTAGCGCGGGCCGAGTAAGGTGCGGCAGCCTTCGGGCAGCAGCGGCGCGTAGTTCTCGCTGAGGCCGGACAGGTTCTGATTGAGCAGCAGATCAACGCTGTAACGGCGGGTGGCGAGATCGTCCACCGCCGCAATCCGTGGCGCCCAACGACGGGCAGCGGTTTGCCAATGATGATCGAGGCCGTAGTGGTCGGCGATGATCCAGTCGAATGCAGCGTGACCTGCCAGCAAGGCATCCAGCGCCTCAATGTCCGCCTGCCACGGCAGCATCGATTCAATGGCTTGCTGCGGGTCTTCGTCGGGGTAGACGTCCGGCAAGGCGAAGGTCTCGAAACCTTCGGCAGCCAAGGCATCGAGCCGATGCCCGGGCAACCGCCGACAGGCAAACGCGACATGACTGCCCTGTTTGCGCAGCACTCGCGCCAGCGTCAGGCAACGGGCAATGTGGCCACTGCCGATGGTCGGCGAAGCGTCAGCGCGGATCAGCACTCTCATTGCAGTTCTCCGCCGGCCTTGAGCGCGGCGTAGAGGTATTCGGCGCGTTTCCAGTCTTGCGGCGTATCGATGTCCTGCACCAGATGCCGCGGCAGAAGCACCGGTAGGCTCGCGGGTGAATACAACACGTCACCGCGCAGCCACGCCTCGCGACGGCCCCAGTAAAACTGGCCGGCGTCCTGAAAAGCTTCAGGCAGATCCTGCGAGCGGGTGTTGCGAAATTCCGGGTACAACGCGGTCAATGCGCCCTGCCCGTCCAGCGTCAGCGCCCGCTGCACCGGGAAACCAAAGCTGCATACGGAGAACGCAAAGGCTTTGTCCGGGTGCTGCTGCAGCAGCTCAAATCCTTGCCGCAGGAAGCGCGCCTGCAACAACGGCGTCGTGGCGTACACGCAGCAGGCGTAATCGAAGGCTGGCAGTTGCTGCAAGGCATGCACGATCACCGCAGCGGTGCCGGTGAAATCATCCGCCAGTTCAGCCGGGCGCAGGAACGGCACTTGCGCGCCATGGGCCAGCGCCAGCTCGGCAATGTCGGCGTCATCGGTACTGACCACGACCTGTTCGAACAGGCCACTGTCGAGCGCCGTACGGATCGAGCGAACGATCATCGGCACGCCGTCGAACGGCAACAGATTCTTGCGCGGGATGCGCTTGCTGCCGCCACGGGCCGGGATGATTGCGACGCTGTTCAAGGACGTTTTTCCAGCAGGAACCAGGTGATGTCGTCCACCGGGAATTGTGGGTCACGGTGATAACCAAAGCCGTAATCGAGCAAGTGCAGATCGGCATATCGATCGAGCATTTCCCCGGCGAAATCGCGCTTGAACAGCTTGCCGCTGTTGCCGCGATAGGACACCTCCACCGGCGCCGGGTTGTAGTACTCGGCGATCAGGATGTAGCGCTGGCTCAGCTCATACAGCTGCGCATAGGCAGTCGGCAGCAGTTCCGGCGCCAGATGGATCAGCACGCCTTTGCTCAGGGTCAGGTCGTAGCTGCGCTCGCGGGGAAAATCGAACAGCGAGCCGTGCCAGATCTGCGCGATGCCCAGTGCCCGCGCCTGAGCACAGGCGCTTTCATTGATCTCAACGCCGAACAACTCACTTTGCGGCAGCAGTTGATGCAGCGCCTGCAGGTTGTTGCCGGCATTGGTGCCCAGCTCAACCACACTGTCGATGCGCCCGGCGCGGCTCAGGGCCTTGGCGAACAACGCCAGATTGGCCGCGACCAGCGGCTGACCGACGTTGCGATCCACGTACTGGTTGCCGAAATCGCCCTGCCAGAATTTTTCCTGCTCACTCAGATCACGCATTGCACAGTCTCATTCGCCGCCGCAGCGGGGTTTATTCGGTCAGCCGGCGCAATTGCTCGACCACATGATCCTGCTGCTCGTCAGTGAGCAACGGATACAGCGGCAGGCTGATCGCCTCGGCGTAATAACGCTCGGCTTCGGGGAAGTCGCCTTCGGCAAAACCCAGGTCGCGATAGTACGGCTGCAAATGCACAGGAATATAGTGCAGGTTCACGCCGATGCCGGCGGCACGCAAGCCTTCGAACACCTGACGGTGGGTCAGGCCGATGCGCTCGGTCTGCAGGCGCACCACGTACAGGTGCCACGCCGATTCTGCCTCCGGCTGCGCGCTGGGCAAGCTCAGTGGCAGATACGCCAGCAACCGGTCGTAACGCGCCGCCAGTTCGCGGCGACGGGCGATAAACCCGTCCAGTTTGCCCAGTTGCGACAGACCCAGCGCCGCTTGCAAATCGGTGATCCGGTAATTGAAACCCAGCTCGATCTGCTGGTAATACCACGGGCCGTGGCTGGGTTCGCTCATCTGCTGCGGATCGCGGGTCATGCCGTGGCTGCGCAGGCGTTGCAGACGCTCGGCCAGTTGCGGGCGATTGGTCAGGACCATGCCGCCTTCGGCACTGGTGATGATCTTCACCGGGTGGAAACTGAACACGGTCATCGCCGCAAAATCCCCGCAGCCCACCGGGCGCCCGGCGTAGCTGGCGCCCACCGCGTGCGAGGCGTCTTCGATCACCGTGAAGTTGTAGCGCTCGGCCAGTTCGGCAATCTTGCGCAGGTCGCAGCTCTGCCCGGAGAACGCCACCGCCACCAACACTTTCGGCAGTGTGCCGTCCTGTTCGGCCTGATCGAGTTTCGCGGCAAGGGCGAAGGCATCGAGGTTCCAGGTCAGCGGATTGATGTCGACGAAATCCACGTCGGCGCCGCAATAGCGCCCGCAGTTGGCTGAGGCCAGAAAAGTGTTCGGCGTGGTCCACAAGCGATCGCCCGGGCCAAGGCCGGCAGCGAGGCAGGCGATGTGCAGCGCCGCGGTGGCGTTGCACACCGCCACGGCGAAGTCAGCCTGGCAACGCTCGGCCATTGCCTGCTCGAAGCGCTCGATGGTCGGGCCCTGGGTCAGCCAGTCCGATTGCAACACCTCGACCACTGCATCGATGTCCGCCTGATCAACGCTCTGCCGACCGTAGGGAATCATGCCGACAACTTCGCGTGCAGCTCGGCGATCTGCCCGACCGAGAGGTAGTGCGGATTGGTGTCGGAGCGGTATTCGAAATCTTCACTCACCGGCCGGCCATGTTCGCCAAGCTTGTCGATGGAGAAATCGACATCGACGCTGGTAAAGCGGATGGAAGGCTGGATGGTGTAGTGGTCTTCGAATTCCAGGGTCATCCGCGCATCGTCCAGCGGCACCATCAGTTCATGCAGTTTTTCCCCGGGACGAATACCGACGTTCTTGTGCGGCAGATGCTCGGCCATGCCTCGCGCCAGATCGACGATGCGGATCGACGGGATCTTCGGCACGAACACTTCGCCGCCGTGCATCCGCGCAAAGCTGTCGAGGACAAACTGCACGCCGTGATCCAGAGTGATCCAGAATCGGGTCATGCGCTCGTCGGTGATCGGCAACTCCTGCGCACCGTCGGCAATCAGCTTGCTGAAAAACGGCACCACCGACCCCCGCGAGCCCGCCACATTGCCGTAGCGCACCACGGCAAAACGGGTCTGCTGCTCGCCGGCAATGTTGTTGGCGGCGACGAACAGTTTGTCCGAGAGCAGCTTGGTTGCGCCATACAGGTTGATCGGGCTGGCGGCCTTGTCGGTGGACAGCGCGACGACTTTCTTCACGCCATTGTCGATGGCGGCGGCGATGATGTTCTCCGCGCCATTGACGTTGGTGCGGATGCACTCGGTCGGGTTGTACTCCGCCGCCGGCACCTGCTTGAGCGCCGCCGCGTGCACCACGTAGTCGATGCCGCGCATGGCCTGCCGCAGACGGTCGGCGTCGCGCACGTCACCGAGAAAATAACGCATGCACGGCGCGTTGAACGTCTGCTGCATTTCGTATTGCTTGAGTTCATCGCGGGAGAACACCACCACGCGCTTGGGCTGGTATTGCTCAAGCAGACGGGCGATGAATTTGCGCCCGAACGAGCCGGTGCCGCCAGAGATGAAGATCGATTTACCGTTGAACATGTGCTGATTCCTGTTGCTTGTCCGACGGACTCAAGCGAGTAACTGCGACCAGTTGACCGGCGTGCTTTCACCCAAGGTAAAACCTTTGCCGATGAGGGACAGGTTGGCGTTATAGGCACTGTCCTGCGCAAAGGCGCCGCCCCACTTCTCACGCAAAGCAGCCAGGGCTGATGGCGCTTGCGGCAAGAGGCCCGGATGCACAACCTGCACCAGCGGCGTCCACACAATGAGGTAACCCGCATCACCGGCCTTGAGGCACAGATCGACATCACTCAAGCCGTCGGCGAACGTCACTTCGTCCAGACCGCCCAGTGCGTTGAACAGTTCTTTGCGGATCATCAGACACACTTTCGACACCGCGGAATAATTCTGCTCGACCGCCAGGCGTTGCATGTAGCCTTCAGCGGCATGTTTTTCACCGATGAAAGGCGAGCCCACGCCATCGTTCAGACCAACAATCAAACCGGCATGGGCGATCTTGCCGTCACGATCAACGAGTTTGGCACCGACGATAGCCACTTCCGGACGCTGCGCGTGATTGAGCAACGAGTCGATCCAGTTCGGATTGACGATTTCGCTGTCAGCGGCCAACAGCACCAGATACTCACCCTGCGCCTGCTCGCTGGCGGCGTTGTACAACGCCGTCTCGCCGAGCGGTTGATCGGCACGCAGCACATTGACTTTAGGGTTACGCAGCGTGCCCAGCCAGTCATTGACCTCGGCCGACTGATTCGGATTCGCTGCAATCAGCACTTCATAGCGGCTGTAACGGGTTCTGAGCAACACGCCTTCCAGGCAGCGACGCAGTGCCGGCAGGTCATCGATGGCCGGCACAATGATCGACACCAGCGGCTGTTCGGCATGACGGTAATCAATCTGATAAGTACCGGGCGTCGCCGAGGTGACCCTGGCCTTGTATCCGCGATTGGTCAGGTGACGCAGCAGCGCCTGACGTTCGTGGGCATTCTCTTCCAGCACCGAGGCCTGGGTGATCAGCAGTGGCTCGTCGAGGTGCGCCAGGCCGCCAATGCCGCCCTGTTCGATTATGCGCAACAGCAGATCCAGTTCCAGGGCCTTGCTGAAGTCGGCCTGATAGCCACCGGCTTCGAGCAACACTTCGCGGCGAATCAACCAATGACGCGCCATCAGCGCTGGAACGCTTTGCAGCAGGTCCAGATTGAAGCCCGGGCGGAAGACGTCGACCAGCGCACCGTTTTCCTTGCGCTGGATTTCATCGGTGGCCACGGCACGCACACCTGTGGCGGACATCAGTTCCAGACTGGCCCGCAACAAGCCGCCAGCGGTGAACTCGTCGCCCGCTTGCGCCAGCAGCAGCCAGTCGCACGGTGACTGTTGGGCGCTCTGATTCAACTTGTCGACATAGTTGCTCTGGGTGACGCGCACGAAGTGCAGGGTGTTTTGCGCGGTGGTCGCTACCGGCGGTTCGCCCGTGGTGAACACCACAATCTTGAACGCTTTGCAGTGCCCCTCGAGCAGACTGTCGAGCGAGACCTGCACCTTGTCGATCTGGTCATCCAGATCCAGCAGGAAAATGCCGAACTGCGGGCCACCGTCATGGGCCGACAGCTGTCGAGTGATCGACTCGATCTGTTGCGCCGACGGCTCACGCGCGGCCAGCCACTGCAGCAGGCGACCGGACTTCATTTTTTCGAAGACCGCCTGATGATCTTCAACCGTCAGCGCCTCAAGTCGAGCAATCCATTCGTTCACCGACTGGGCGGCTTCGTCTTCACCCAGGGTGTCGAGATGTGCGGCAAGGCGTTTGACGACTGTCTGGTTGAAAGCATTGAGGTCGTGCGCCTGCCACAAACGGTCGACCACACTTTCCGGCGTATCGTTGTTACGTGCCTGCAGCAGGTGTGCCTGACGCGTCCATATGCCTTCAAGTCCTTCCAGTTGCATACGGCCGGCGGGCATGGCGTGCAGCATGAATTCGAACTGTTCCAGACGATCGAAGAACGGCTGGTTGTAAAACGGCATCTCGACGTACTGCAACGGGCCGAAACGACGATCTGGATGCCTAAGGTTCTGGTTCCAGGTGGATTCGAAAATCAGTTCTGCAGTCAGCGCGCGCCCAGTCTTCAAGCTGTCGGCCATGGCCTCGAAACTCTGCAGGGCAAACGCCTTGAGCTGTCCGGCGTCGAGCCCTTGAATGGCGGTTGGCAGGGAGGCGAGAAACTCGGCAAAGGCCTCTCGCTCAGCGACCGATTTGCCGTCGGCGTAGGTCAGCGAGTGATACACATCGGTATTGTGCTCGGAGACACCGTAGTTGATCTCACGCACCACATAAGGCATCGACAGGATCCGCGCCTTGGCACTGGCCAGCAGGTAATAGACGTGACCGATTTCCTGCCACTGGAAATTGGTACCCGGTGGCAACGCCGAATGCCAGTTTTTCATCAGGTCAGTACGGGTCACCGCGTAGAACGGCGGAATGTACTGGCTCATGTAATCGATGACACGATCCTGCGCCCGCTCGGACGAATAGTCTTCCTGGACTTTCTTGTCACGACGGTAGTAGTTCACGCCATGGGCCAGAGACAGGTACATCAGGCAATAGCCGTGGCACATGCCGTAGTCCTGATTCGCCTGCAGGAAGTTCACGGACTCGGCCAGCGAATCGTGCAGGATGAAGTCATCGTCAGCCGCCAGCACCATATACGGCGTGGTCAGCTGCTCCACACCATAAGCCAGTTTGGCCTGCATGCCCCAGTAGGCGAACTGCGGCACATGGTGATAATCGACGGCGGAAAAATCCCCTTCAGGCCGCTCGACCGTCGAGTCGAGCACCATGATCCGGCAGGGCAAGCTGCTGTAATACTTCACCGCCCGACGCAGGAACGCCGGCCGATTGTGAGTAATCAGCACCACGGTCAACAGCTCGTTGAGCGGTAGCGCCAGTTCAGAACTGTACTTGCCTTGCATAACTTCTCTCCACAACCGGCGACTCGCCGAGATAACGCTTTGGTGATGGTGCGAATTAACGAACGCGACGCAGATAGCCGTCCGGCGCCACGGTGATCAGCAGCTTGTTCTGCAACTGCTGGTCGATCTCGAAGTCCTGGTTCTCTTCCAGGTACTTCCACACCGCGGTTTTCGGATTGTCGCCCGGGCCCCATGGACGATCCGGGAAGAAATCGGCCGGCATGTCTTCGACCACGGTGTCCATCACCACGCAGTAGCTGTCGACCGAGACCAGCGGCGCGTACAGGCGCAGCTCTTCGAGCACGTGGTCGTGGGTGTGGTTGGAGTCGAGCACCAGAATGACCTTCTTGCCTTTGGCCGCAGCCTGCACCTGAGCGGCGATGGCCGGGTCGATGCTCGAACCTTCGATCATCTTGATGCGCTTGGCCATCGGGTGGCTTTCGATCGCTTCACGGTTGTGCGGGCGGATGTCGAGGTCGATGCCCAGCACTTCACCGTGACCTTGCAGTTCCAGCAATGAGGCGTAGTAGATGATCGAACCGCCGTGGGCGATGCCGCACTCGATGACCAGATCCGGCTTGACCTGCCAGATGATCTCCTGCATCGCCATCATGTCCTGCGGCAGCTGGATGATCGGGCGACCCATCCACGAGAAGTGGTAGCTGTACTTGTGTTTGGCCGATTCGTTGAAGAAATCACGGGCCAGGCCAGTCAGTTTCTGGTCGTCACCCTGCTGGGCGATCTGCTCGCGGCACTCGGCTTCGAAAGCTTGGTTGATGCTGTTGTCGGTCATGTTCAAAGTCTCAATGGTCACTGGAACGAAGCGCTATCGACGGCGTGATAGACGTAGCGTCCACCGGTCATCCGCTTGATTTCTTCGAGGTAATTGGAATTCATCACAAACAGGTGGGCGCCTTCGGGCAAGGCATCCATCGCCTCTTGCGGCGAGGACACCCGCGCGCCGCTCAGCGGCAGATAACGCCCCTGTTTGGCCGGGTTGATATCCACCACACGATCCACCGCGACACCCGCGCGTTGCAGGAACAGCGAATAGATCACGCCTTTGGACGATGCACCCCAGATCGCCGAACCCTGCTCGGGTGCGGACTGAATGATCTGCACCGCGCGCTCGAGGCTGGCGGTGAAACCGTCCGGCAGCGTCAGGCGTGGCACCGGTTGCTGCGGAGTCAGGCGCAACGTCGAAAGGTCGGCAACGATGTACAGGTATTGGCCGCCAAACAGGTGGCCGGCCTCGTGCACGGTGCCGAACATGCGGCGCAGGTCATCGAGGCGGAAATAATTGACGTGCTCGTAGAACAGGTCGAACCAGGCCTTGTGCTCGAGGATCCAGTCGAAGCATGGCACCTCGATGTAGATCTGCCCGCCCTGATTGGCTTCGGCGATCACCGCCAGAAAGCTCACCGGGTCTTCGATGTGTTCCAGCACATGACGCAGCACGATGGCGTCCGCCGCCAGGCCAAGACCACGGGTGAACGGCGCCTTGATCACGTCGGCGTTCTCGCCTTCGTAGGCCGGGTCGATCCCGGTGATCGAATAACCGAGGCCCTTGAGCAGCTCAAGGAAGTAGCCCTTGCCGCAGCCGACTTCGATCAGTTCCTGGCCCTTGAAGTGTTTGGCGATGATGCCTTCGACGTCGCTCAGGTGCTTCTGGAACTGGCCCGAATGGGCCTGCTCGTTTTGATAGTCAGCGTCATAGCTGAGCTTGTCGGCGTCGAACGCGGCGTTGAAGATCAGGCCGCTGCGCTCATCCTGCACCAGCAGCATGTCGGCGCTGGCCGAAGCCTTTGCCGACTCCGGGTCGGCGAAGGTGCGGTTCTGCAACACCGGCAGGTCGGTGACCCGATACAACTCGTGCCTCATTGCGGCTCTCCCAGTAGCTGTTGCAAACGCTCGGTCACGGCCCAGAACGCCATTGGTTCATGGCTCGGATACGGGTAATGGCCGAGGTTCAGTTTCAGTGCCGCACCGCGCTCGCGCAGCCGTTGTTCAACCAGTGCGCGCACCGATACCGGTTGGCCACTGGCGCAGTTGATCACGCCGTTGAAATCGCGCTGATGGACGATCGTGGCGAGGTAATCGGCGGCGCTGGCGATCGGCAAAAAGTCCCGCAGTTGCTCGCCGCCAGACATGTTGAACGACGCCTCCCCGGCATCGATCGCCCGGTCCAGCGCTGCCAGCAGACTGTTGGGGTTCTGCCCTTCGCCATGCAGATAGAACAGACGCGCCCACTGCAAGGTGAACGGTTTTTCCTGCTGCAGATTTTGCAAAAACAGCTGCAGCGTGTGTTTGGCCAGACCGTAAGGATTGCTCGGCCGCGGCTCGACATTTTCGCTGAGCGGGCCGCTTTGCATGCCGTACTCGAAGCAGGTGCCAGTCACCAGCACTTGCTTCACACCCGCCTCGACCGCGCCTTTGATAAAGCGGTAGTCGGCCATCAGGTTGTGCTCGAAATGGAACAGCGCCCGATAGTTCGGCAACCCCGGCCAAGCCAGGTGCGCGAGGACGTCGATACCGTCGGTGAGCGCCGCAATGTCCAGATCCGCCGCGTGAATATCCGTCGCGACGAATTCGACGTGATTGATCCACGGCATGCTCGCCGCAGTCTCGACATTACGCGCCACCGCACGTACCGCGCAGCCACGGGCGAGCAACGCCGCGACCAGATGCCGGCCGACGAAGCCCGTGGCCCCGGTGACCAGGACGTTCACAGGACTTTCATCTCAGGCACGGCGATTACGAAGCGCCCGTCCCACTGGCGTACCTGCGCCAGTTGCTGACTGACTTCGTGCAGCAGGTTCCACGGCAGCACCAGCACGTAATCCGGTTTTTCGATGTCGATCTGCGCCGGCGCAACAATCGGAATACGACTGCCCGGCAGGAACTTGCCCTGCTTGTGCGGGTTGGCATCGGCCACCCACGCCAGCAGATCCGGCTTGACCCCGGCGTAGTTGAGCAAGGTGTTGCCCTTGGCCGCCGCGCCGTAACCGACCACCCGCTTGCCGTCGGCCTTGGCCTGCAACAGGAAGCGCAGCAGTTCATGCTTGATGCGTTCGGCAGCCGGCGCGAGGGTCGCGTAGTACTCAGGGGTTTTCACCCCAGCATCCAGCTCGGCCTGCAACTGTTGCTGCACCGCCGGCTGCACAGAACGACGCTCTCCGTCCTGGCGCTGCACGAACACCCGCAGCGAACCGCCGTGAGTGCTCAACTGACTGACGTCGAACACTTCCAGACCATTGCGCTCGCACAAGGTCTGCACGGCGGTCAGCGACAGATAGGAATAGTGCTCGTGGTACAGCGTGTCGAACTGCGCGCCAGCCATCAGCGTCAGCAGTTGCGGAAATTCGAAAGTAGCGACGCCGGTCGGCTTGAGCAGCGTGGCGAAACCACCAAGGAAATCATTGATGTCCGGCACATGCGCGAGCACGTTGTTGGCGGCCATCAGGTCGGCGCCCCAGCCTTCGCTGTGCAGCTGCGCAGCGCTGTCGCGACCGAAGAACACTTCACGAATCTGCAGACCCTTTTCCCGCGCCGCTTGCGCGGTGCTGCGGGTCGGCTCGACACCCAGACACGGAATGCCGCGAGCGGCGACGTACTGCAGCAGGTAACCGTCGTTGGCTGCGACTTCGACCACACGGCTGTCGGCGCTCAGGTCAAAGCGCTCGACCATCTCGGCGACATAACGCTCGGCGTGGGCCAGCCAGGTGCTGGAGAACGAACTGAAGTAGGCGTACTCGGCGTCGAACAGGCTGTCGGCGCGGGTGTAGTCCTCGGTCTGCACCAGCCAGCACTGCTGGCACACGGCGACCTTGAGCGGCACCCACTGTTCGGCCTGCTCCAGGCGCTCGGCATGCACGTAGGCGTTGGACGGTGGCGAGGTGCCGAGGTCGATCAGCGGCAGGCTCAGCGGTGCGGCGCACCCACGGCAGTTCATAGACGCACTCCGGCAAAGTGTTGATCGAGCGCAGGATGGCTGGAATCACGCGCTGACAAATTATTGACAGGCAACGGCCAGGCAATCGCCAGCCGTGGATCGTTCACCGACAAGCCGCCCTCATGCTCCGGCGCATAATCAGCGCTGTGCAGGTAAAGCAGTTCGGCGTCGGCGGTCAGGGTCTGGAAGCCGTGAGCAAACCCGGCCGGAATCAACAGACTGCGACCGTCGCCGGCCTTGAGGTGCTCGGCGTGCCAGTGCAGAAAGGTTGCGGAATCCGGACGCAGATCCACCGCCACGTCCCACACCTCACCGCGCAGGCAAGTGATCAGCTTGGCTTCCGGCGCATTGGCATTCTGATAATGCAGACCGCGCACGCTGCCCTTCTCGCGGGTGCAGGAATGGTTGATCTGGCGGATATGAAATTCGCTGCCGAACGCGCTCAGGCTGCCTTCGCAGAACAGCCGGGCGAAATGCCCGCGCTGATCTTCGAAGCGTCTGTGCTGGACGTTGAACAGCCCGGCCAGCGGCAACGGTTTCAAGGAAAACTCGCTCACAGCGCGCCTCGGTACAGGTTCAGTTGGCCGAGAGTGACGTTGCGCATGTCATCGCCGTTCTGCCACGCCAGATGCCAGTCGAGGGTCTGGGTCAGGCATTGCTGCAAGGTCCAGCGTGGCTGCCAGCCGAGTACCTGACGGGCGCGGCTACTGTCGAGGCGCAACAGGCCAGCCTCGTGCAGTTCGCTTTTTTCGATGCGCAGACCACGTGCCTGTGGCCAGCGACTGGCGAGCAGTTCGACCACTTCGCCGACGCTGCACATGTCCGCCTCGCCCGGGCCGAAGTTCCACGCCCCGGCGTATTCCGGGCCTTGTTCGTAGAGCCCCGCCGCCAGTTGCAGGTAACCGGCCAGCGGTTCCAGCGCGTGCTGCCACGGGCGCACCGCTTGCGGATAACGCAGGATCACCGGCTCGTCCGCAGTCCAGGCTTTGAGCACGTCGGGAATCAGCCGCTCAGGGGCGAAGTCACCGCCGCCCAGCACGTTGCCGGCGCGCGCGGTGGCCAGGGCCAGACCGTGTTCGGCGTACTTGTCAGCCGGGAAAAACGACGCGGCGTAAGACTGCGCCAACAGTTCGCAGCAAGCCTTGCTGCTGCTGTAGGGATCGTGGCCACCGAGGGCTTCGTCTTCGCGGTACGGCCACAGCCATTCCTTGTTGGCGTAAACCTTGTCGGTGGTCACCAGCACGCAGGCGCGCACGCAACCGACCTGACGGATCGCTTCGAGCAGGTTCAGCGTGCCCATGACGTTGCTGGAATAAGTGCCCAGCGGGTCGCGATAACCTTCACGCACCAGCGGCTGCGCGGCCAGGTGCAAGACGATCTCCGGCTCGGTGTCGGCGATGATCTCCAGCAACGCGCCGAGATCGCGCAGATCACCGCGCTGATCGTTGATCCCTTCGTGAACCCGCGCCAGTTCATAGAGGCTCGGTTCGGTCGACGGATCCAGCGAAAAACCGCTGACTTGCGCGCCGAGGCTTTGCAGCCACAGGGTCAGCCAACTGCCCTTGAAACCGGTGTGGCCGGTAATCAGTACGCGCTTGCCGCGCCAGAAATCCGCACTCAGGCCCATTGCTTCCATGGGGCCTCCCCGCTCTGCCACAACGCTTCGAGGTGGTTCTTGTCGCGCAGGGTGTCCATCGGATGCCAGAAGCCTTCGTGTTCGAAGGCGTTCAGCTGTTCATCCTCTGCCAGACGTGCCAGCGGCTCGGCTTCCCAGGTGGTTTCATCGCCAGCGATGTAGGACAGGACTTTGGGCGACAACACGAAAAAGCCGCCGTTGATCCAGCCACCGTCGCCGCGCGGTTTTTCGGTGAAACCGAGCACCTGATCGCCCTGGCGCTCAAGGGCACCGTAACGTCCCGGCGGCTGCACCGCGGTGACGGTGGCCAAACGCCCGTGGGCTTTGTGGTAATCGACGAGTTGAGCAATGTTGATGTCGGAAACGCCGTCGCCGTAGGTGAAGCAGAACGCCTCTTCATCCTTGAGGTAACGGCCGGCACGCAGCAGACGGCCACCGGTCATGGTTTCCTCGCCGGTGTCAATCAGGGTGACGCTCCACGGCTCGCTGTAGTTCTGGTGCACGTCCATGCGGTTGTTGCGCATGTCGAACGTGACGTCGGAGGTGTGCAGGAAGTAGTTGGCGAAGAAGTCCTTGATCGCATAGCCCTTGTAGCCCAGGCAAATCACGAAGTCGTGGATCCCGTGAGCGGAATACTGCTTCATGATGTGCCAGAGAATTGGCTTGCCGCCGATCTCGATCATGGGCTTGGGCTTGAGGTGCGACTCTTCACTGATGCGCGTGCCGAGGCCACCCGCCAAAATAACTGCCTTCATCGTCTCCCCTCTCGTTCGTCACCGGGCTGCGCATGGCTTTGTTGAGCGATGCGGGCCGTCTGGCTAACCCTTTTGCCGCCTTCGGCGCCGCTGCGATGACCGCGAGCGCTCGTTTTATGGCGATTTGAGGGGGACTTGCAGGAAACGCGCCAGCTCCGCGAGCGCTGCGTCGGGTGCGCCGTAAGGCATGAAAAAAGGGATGAATCCAGCAGCGGATTCATCCCTTTCATTGCGGTGCATCAACAGATCGAGTGATCAGCCGAACATGGCGAACCCATCAACCGTCGCCGGCAGGTCGTAGACCTGGCCGTCGGCAGTCTGCAGGTGCTCGATGTTGTTGAACCCGGCGTACCATCCCGCCAGTTTCACGCCGTTGTCCGGCACACCGCTGCTGCCGTCGTTGGCGCTGTGCAGGTAGGCGTCATCGCCGATGCGGGTGACGTTCAACTGGCTGGCGTTGGTGATGGTGTTGAGGATCAGGGTGTCGTTGAGATCCCAGCCCTCGTCCTGAATCGATACCAGCCCGGTGCTGTTCACGATGTAGATATCGTCACCCATACCGCCCAGTGCGGTGCCGCCAGTACCGGACTGCCCCGGAAGATTGAGGTTCAGCACGTCGTTGCCGCTGCCACCTGACAACAGATAACTGTTGCCGGTGCCGGTGAGCACGTCATGACCGTCATCACCAAGGGCACTGCCGTTGTGGACCGTGATGGTGTCATTGCCTCCGTCGCCGTGGGCCACTGTACCCAGGTCATTCACAGCGCTGACGATGACGTCATCACCCGAACCGCCAGACAGTGTATCGGCCTGCGCGACATCACCGTCGAGACCGGATTTCAGTCCGCCGTAAAGGTGATCGTTGCCATCGTTGCCATTGATCACATCGTCGCCGTTGCCACCTTCCAGGATCGCGTCCTCGCGGCCGGCATCCATCACATCGTTGAAACGACTGCCTTGCAGACCTTCTACGTCGTAATACATATCCCCTTCGGCCGTACCGTTCTGGCCAATCCTCGACAGGTTGACCACCACACCCGTATCGCTGTCGTCATAGCTGACGATGTCCGTTCCCGCGCCGCCGACGAACACATCCCGTCCGGCGCCACCGTAGAACAGGTCATCGCCGCTGCCGCCGAAGATGTAGTTGTCGGAATCATTGCCATAACCGGTGAAATCGGCTGTACCGGTGTAGGTCATTTTCTCGATGAACGGGTCCATCTTCATGACCGACAGGCTGGTGTACAGCTCGTCAAACCCCATGCCTGAGTCTGTCTCGACGATGGTCACACCCTCGCTGTTGATCGTATAGACGTCACTGCCCCAGCCACCTTCGAAGGTCACGCCGCCCGAGTTGGCAGTGAAGTGATCGTCCAGGTTAGTCCCGACAACCTTTTCCACATTGATCAAGGTGTCGCCCTCGGCGTAGCCGCCAGAACCGAAGCCCTCGCCATCACGAAACTCGATGCTGACCGCGTCGTTGGAACGGCTGTAATCGACGGCGTCAAAGCCATCGGCACCGTCCATGACCATTGCGCTTGCGCCGGCGAAGATCACATCGTTGAAATTCGAACCCCGCACGGCCTCGATGCTCGAGTAGGTATCGCCGAATGCAATGCCGGTGGCGCCCCACATGCTCGAGAGCTCGATACTGACGCCTTCAAGGCTGTCGGTATAGCTGACTGTGTCGAAGCCCTCACCGCCAATGAACTGATCGCCACCGTCGCCACCCCACAGCACGTCATTGCCTGCACCGGCGACAATCACGTTCGCCTCGGCATTGCCGTAGCCCTTGAAGTCGCCGGTGCCGGTGAAGATCATTTTGTCCAGGAACGGATCCATCCTCTGGGTGTTGACGCTGGTGCGCAGCTCGTCGTAACCGCCGCGTTCCGCTTCGACGATGGTCACACCTTCGCTACCGACGATGTACACGTCATCGCCGTTATCACCTTCCAGCGTGATACCGCTGACCGAACTGACCAAGGTGTCATTGTCAAAGCTGCCGATGACTTTTTCGATGCCGACCAGGGTATCGACGGAGCCGTCCACCTTGGTGACAGTGGCCAGCCCCTCTCGGAAATCGACGCTGACGCCGTTCGGCATCATCTGATAACTCACTGAATCGAACCCCTCCCCGCCATCCAGCAGATCGGACCCCGTGGTACCCCAGATCTGATCATCCGACTCCAGTCCGTAGAGTTCGTCATTGCCTTCATTGCCGCCCATGACATCGGCTTCACTCGTTCCATAAATCACTGACATTTGCTTCTTCCTTGCTTGGTTGAAACCAGGTTGGTCCTTCAGCTGCCAAGCGCACACCTGCGGCCGCATTGCGATTGCAGGTGTGCGATTCAGTGGTCAGCCAAACATCGCGAATGCATCACTGTTGGCCGGCAGATTGATGGTCTGATTATCGGCCGTCACGATCTGCTCGATAGTGTCGGAACCGGCAAACCAATCCTTCAGGCGCACGCCCTCATCCGGCGTCTGTCCGGCTGAAACGCTGTAACGGTGCAGGTAGAGGTCGTCACCGACACGGTCGACTTGCAGTTCCGAAGCGCGAATGTACGACAGCACAATCTTGTCGCCACGGCTGGTACCGTCGTCCTGAATGTTGACCAATGCCGAAGTGTCGATGGTGTAGATATCGTCACCTTCACCACCGAAGGCCGAACCGACGGACTGCAATACCAGATTATCCTTGCCCACGCCGCCAAACAGCGAGAAGCCCAGGCCGGTACCGATCAGCTTGTCATTGCCTTCACCACCATCAGCGATGCCATGAGTTACGGTGATGGTGTCATCGCCCGCTTCGCCATACGCACGGCTGCCAGTGTCGTTGGATGCGGTGAGAATCGTGTCGTTGTCATTGCCGCCATAGAGTGCATCAGCCTCAGCCCCTACATTGGGTGCCGAACTGGCTAACGGCCCGGCCAGGGAAACCAGGCCTCCATAAATGAAGTCGGCCCCGTCGCCGCCATAAATCACGTCGTTGCCTGTGCTGCCCTCAAGAAAATCGACTGCCGAACTTCCGGTCAGCGTATCGTCGAATTGGCTGCCGATCACTCGCTCGATATTGAGCAGCACATCACCTTGAGCATCGGCGCCTTCGTTGACGTTGGTCTGCAGATTGATGTTCACAGCGGCCTTGCTGTTGATGTACCAGGCAGTGTCATGCCCTTCACGCCCATCGATCAGGTCCGCACCGGAGCCACCAATGAAGTTGTCACCGAATGCGGTTCCGGACAGGGTGTCGTTGAAGCTGCTGCCCTGGAAAAACTCGATTCCGGTGTAGGTATCGCCGGCCGCGTCACCCGCATTGACCTTAGTTTTCAAATCAATGGTCACGGCGCTGTCGGATTGTTCATAGCTGACCATGTCCGCACCTACTAACCCGTCAAAAGCCATGGCCGCGCCGTCGGCGATGAAAATGTCACCGGCTATCGTGCCGGTCAAAGCCTCGATACTGGTGTAGGTATCCCCTGCTGCAATCCCTGTGTGAACCCCGGTTTTCAGGTTGATGGTGACGCCAATAGTCGTGTCGCCGTAGCCGACAGTGTCAAAACCGGCACCACCGATGAACCGGTCGGCACCCGCGCCGCCATACAGGATGTCGTTGCCATTGCCCCCTGTAATGATGTTGTCGATGGCGTTGCCCCAACCGGTGAATGACCCGGTGCCGGTATAGGTCAGACGCTCGACGTTGGCGCCCAGGTAGATCTGGCCGAAGTTGCTGCGTACTTCATCGTTACCGCCACCCGCCTGTTCGATGACCGTGCCGCCACTGCCGTTGAGAACGTAGACATCATCCCCCGCTCCCCCCTCGAACGTCGCAGTGGCCGAATCGAGATTGAAGGTGTCGTTGAACGCCGTGCCGATCACCTTTTCAATGCCGCTCAGGGTGTCACCCTGAGCGTCGCCGCCAATGCCCGCGAGACCGACAGCATTAGCTCGGATATCGACATTGATCGCCTCGACAGACGTCGAGTAATCCACCACGTCAGCCGTTCCCGCACCGCCGTCAAATGCAAACACCCGACTGTCGGCGATGAAGGTATCGTTGAAGCCCGAGCCGAGGATTCGCTCAATGCCGGTGTAGGTATCGCCCGCTGCGATGCCGCTGTTGACACCGGTTTTCAAATTGATGCTGACGCCAACAGTACTGTCGCCGTAGCTGGCGGTATCTATGCCGGCGCCACCAATAAATTGATCGGCACCTGCGCCGCCATACAACAGGTCGTTGCCGGCACCACCGGTAATAATGTTGTCGCTGGCATTGCCCCAGCCGATGAATGAAGCGTTGCCGGTATAGGTCAGACGCTCGACGTTGGCGCCCAGGTAGATCTGGCCGAAGTTGCTGCGTACTTCATCGTTACCGCCACCCGCCTGTTCGATGACCGTGCCGCCACTGCTGTTGAGAACGTAGACATCATCCCCCGCTCCCCCCTCGAACGTCGCAGTGGCCGAATCGAGATTGAAGGTGTCGTTGAACGCCGTGCCGATCACCTTTTCAATGCCGCTCAGGGTGTCACCCTGAGCGTCGCCGCCAATGCCCGCGAGACCGACAGCATTAGCTCGGATATCGACATTGATCGCCTCGACAGACGTCGAGTAATCCACCACGTCAGCCGTTCCCGCACCGCCGTCAAATGCAAACACCCGACTGTCGGCGATGAAGGTATCGTTGAAGCCCGAGCCGAGGATTCGCTCAATGCCGGTGTAGGTATCGCCCGCCGCGATGCCACTGTTGACCCCGGTCTTGAAATTCAAGGTGACACCGACAGTGCTGTCGGCATAGCCAGCCGTGTCGATACCCCCACCACCGATGAACTGGTCGGCACCCGCGCCGCCATACAGGGTGTCATTGCCAATGCCCCCCGTAATGACGTTGTCGCTGGCGTTGCCCCAACCGGTGAATGCCGCGTTACCGGTATAGGTCAGGCGCTCGACGTTGGCGCTCAGGTAAATCTGGGCGAAGTTGCTGCGTACTTCATCGTTACCGCCACCCGTCTGTTCGATGACCGTGCCGCCACTGCCGTTGAGAACGTAGACATCATCCCCCGCTCCACCCTCGAACGTCGCAGTGGCCGAATCGAGATTGAAGGTGTCGTTGAACGCCGTGCCGATCACCTTTTCAATGCCGAACAGGGTGTCACCCTGAGCGTCGCCGCCAATGCCCGCGAGACCGACAGCGTTATAGCGGATGTCGACATTGATCGCCTCGGTGGATGTCGAGTAATCCACCACATCCGCCACTCCGGCGCCGCCGTCAAAGGCGAATACCCGGCTATCGGCGACGAATGTATCGTTGCCGTTCGAGCCGAGGATTCGTTCAATGCCGGTGTAGGTATCCCCCGCCGCGATCCCGGAATTGACGCCGGTTTTCAGGTTGATGCTGACACCGACAGTGCTATCGGTATAGCCGACCGTGTCGATACCGGCACCACCGATAAACTGATCAGCACCCGCGCCGCCATACAGGAAGTCGTTGCCAACGCCTCCTGTAATGACGTTGTCGCTGGCATTGCCCCAACCGGTGAATGAACCGGTTCCGGTATAGGTCAGACGCTCGACGTTGGCGCTCAGGTAAATCTGGGCGAAGTTGCTGCGTACTTCATCGTTACCGCCACTCGACTGTTCGATAACCGTGCCGCCACTGCCGTTGAGAACGTAGACATCATCCCCCGCTCCGCCCTCGAACGTCGCGGTGGCCGTATCGAGATTGAAGGTGTCGTTGAACGCCGTGCCGATCACCTTTTCAATGCCGCTCAGGGTGTCACCCTGAGCGTCGCCGCCGATGCCCGCAAGACCGACAGCATTAGAGCGGATGTCGACGTTGATCCCATCAGCCGATGTGGAATAGTCCACCGTATCAGTCCCGGTACCGCCATCGATCTTGTCTGCTCCGGCACTTCCCCTGATCAGATCATTGCCGGCCAGGCCATTGATTTCATCATCCCCACTGGTACCGGTCAGCGTATCCGCGCCGTTTGTTCCGTTTATAACTGCCATTACTTCTTCCTTGCCTTGTTATGAACCGGCCCCTGCTTGCGTGGCGATCATCCCCCGCCAAGCACATTGATAAATCGAGAATACGTTGATATCGACAGGGAAAAACCAAAGCTTTAATCCGCGCGCAAATCCGTCGGCATTTAACGCTGACACGCATTTCACGGACAAAAAAAAGCGACCTTCAGGTCGCCTTTTTCCGGTAGCCGAACGCAGATCAATCCGCCAGCCAGCCATACTCCCAATACCGCAGGTTATCGCCACGCAACACGTAGTCACGCAGCACTACCTCACGCAACTCATCACCCATGCGGTAACTGGCATCCGGATCGGCCAGGTGCATCCGGATCGCTTGCAGCCACTCGTCCGTGCTGTTGGTCTTGATCCGGGTACACGGCAGATAACCACGATAGGCCTCGGTGTCGGTGCAGATCACCGGATAGCCGCAGGCACCGTACTCCAACAGCCGCAAGTTGCTTTTGCAGTCATTGAACACGTGGAATTCCAGCGGCGCGAGGGCCAGGTCCAGGTTCAGGCTGGCCAGCTTCGCCGGGTAGACCTCCAGATCGATCACGCCGTGGAACTCATGCATGTACGGCAGCAGATCGTCCGGACACATGCCGAAGAAAACCCAGTCGACTTCGTTGGCCAGTTCGCGCACCACATCGGCGATCACCGCCAGATCACCGTGGTGACTGGTCCCGCCGCCCCAACCGACCCGGGGTTTCTTCGAGGTGCGGCGTTGACTGCGCAAGTGGCTCCACAAGTCCTTGGACAGCATGTTCGGTACGACACGAATGTCGTGGTGCATGTCGGACAGCACGTTAGCCAGAGGCTGGGTCGATACGACCACACGATCACACAGACCGATGGCACGTCGCACCATACGCTCCATGTCCTGCTTGCTCGGCATGTTGCGGATGTGCGCATTGCGATGGGGAACGTCGATGACGTAGTCATCGAGCTCGAAGATGCGCCGCGCATTGAAGTATTTTTTCAGAGGCGGGATTTCATCGATGGCGTGTTCCGAATAGCGCCCCTGCAGCACGATCACATCAGGCGACTGGCGCTCGATATCAATGATCGACGGCAAACCGTAGCAAATGCGCCCTTCGACTCTGTTAGCCGCCTGTAACTCGATCATCGGCTGACTCATGCGGTAATGACCGATGGCCGAGGCGTTGATCGGCACCACCAGCACATTCGGCAACTGCGCTTTGAAAAAGGCACTCCAACCGGTTCGCAGGCCAGGCTCAAGACTGAAGTTGGTGGCACCGACCCCCTGCAGAGTCAGGTTAGTGTTGTAGGCCGGATCGCGGGCGATGGTTGGCAACCAGCGCTGGTAGAAGGTTTCCCTTTCCTCGGCGAACAGCGCTTCGTCTTCAGTCGTCGCCGCGGCGCTCGGGCGTGCGCCCACTGCGAGCATGGCGTGGGGATTCAATACCACCAGGTAGCCTTCGCGGCCGACCCGCAAACACAGATCCACGACGTTCAACGTCTGCTTCAGATCCTGTTCGTCGAGCCCACCGGCAACCTCGAAGACCGACTTGCGAATCATCAGGCAATCGCCGCCAACCGCGCTCAGGTCATGCACCGCTTGCAGGCGGAACATGTACCCGTCCGACTGCACGGGCTGGCCATAGAACGGCAGACCGACCGGGCCGTTCAAACCGAGAATCAGCCCCGCGTGCAGCACACCACCGTCCGGGTTGAACAGCTTCGCACCGACTACGCCGACTTCCGGGCGTTGCGCATGATTGAGCAGTTCGTCGAGCCAGTCGGCCTGAGTGATCACCGCAAAAGCATTGAGCAGCAACACATACTCGCCACGCGCATGGCTGACCGCAAAGTTGTGCGCGGCCGCCGCATTACCCTTTTGCGCATAGCTCAGCACACGAATTCGCTCGCTGCCCAGTTGCGCCATGCCGTCCAGCCACACCCGCGCCTCGGCGCTTTCGCTGCCGTTGTCGACCAACAGTAATTCGTACTCGGTGTAAGCGGTCTTTTCCAGCAGCGTTTCAACACAGCGCTGCAATGCAGCCGTCTGGTCTTGAGTGACAATCACCACCGACACCAGCGGGCGTCGCGCATGCTGATAATCCACGCGGTTGAGCAGTTCGCTGCCGCCACGGCGGATGTCATGGGCAATCCCCAGGCGTTGCAGATGCGCTTCGAGAATCCGCGGGCTTTGCGCCACGACACCGGGCTCGGTCAGCCACTGGGAGAGGTCAAATTTGGACTCGAGCAACACTTCGGCGATGTGTCCCACGACGTGCAAGCCGTCGTTCTCGACCATCCGCCACAGCGCATCATGCGGTGCCAGTTCGGCAAACGTCGGCGCAAAGCCGCCGAGCGCCAGAAACCGCTCGCGCTTGAATGCCAGGGCGCGCCCGACATAGGGATAACTGCGCATCAGGTCGAGGTTGAAATCCGGTTTGAACGCAGGCTCTGCCGACTCGCCGCTGCGCAGGCTGCCTTCGTCGCTGTACAGACATGTCAGGGTTGGGGTGTGCGCGATCCGGTCGGCCATGACCAGCAACGCCGGCGCCACCAGGCGATCGCCTGGCTGCAACAGATAGAACCAGTCGGCCCCTTCGAGTTGCGGCAGCAACGTATTGATCTGCTCCAGCCCGTCATCCTGCAACGGCATGTGGAACACGCGCCCATCAAGGCGCGCCTCGGTACACGAAGCGGACAGGACCAGGATCAGCTCTGGCGGATAATCCTGCGCGGCGAGCGCCTCCAATGTGCGCTCCAGGCCATCGCGACTGCCCTGCCGGTCAATGATGATCGGCACGATGCGCGGCTGGCAGGGCCAATTGGCAAGCGTTTCCGGCAACCAGTGGCGTTGCTGCTCGGTGAGCATCCGGCATGCCAGCCACTGCGCGTACAGTTCGCCGAAGCTGAAGCTGTTGACGCCGACTCCCCACTCCTGACGGCTCTGCTTGGTACCCAGGGTTCGACTCAGGGGCAACTCTTGCCAGACCCGGGGCAACTCATCAGCGCGGGACAACGGAACATAACGCACCCATCCCGGCGCAGGCGCCGATTCACCGCTGCGCGCCTTGAGCATTTGCGAAATCCACTCGCGCTCGACTTGCGCAGCATCCTTCATCGGTTGCTGTGCACTCAGACGCTCCGGGTAGAGGCGTTCGGCACTGAGTACGCTGTTGGACACCGCCAGATTGCCGCGCCGCAGCAGGCAGACATACAGGGCAAAATCCAGCGTTGCGACGAAGCAGGCGCCATCCTCGGTCAATGCTGGCAACAGCTCGACGACGTCGGCACGACGCATCAGCGCATTGCTGAATCCACCGAGCACGTTGACCGGGAATTTTTCAAAGATGCCCAGTACGTCGTCGCCCTTGAGCAAGCCACTGACTGGCGACAACGGCGTGTTTTCGATGCGCGCCGGCAGAATGATGTCGTTTGCGTCCCAGAGCAGCCGTTGCGCCACCACCAGGCTGACTTCTGCACGCTGCATCTCATGGGCCTGCTGCTCGATGCAGGCGGAATAGAGCAGATCGTCATCGCACAGAAATTTGATGTACTCGCCCTGCGCCTGCTCGAGACAAGCCTTGAGGTTGTCGACCAGTCCCAGCGTCCGTGGATTGCGCACGTAGCGTACGGCCACACCCGTCTGTTCGGTCACAGACGCTGTGATGGCTTCGATCTCGCTGCCGCGACTGTCGTCGCACACAATGATTTCGAGTTGGCCATAAGTCTGGCTCACCGCACTGTTCAAGGTCCGCTCGAAGAAGCGCGGATTGAAGGCGGGAATGACCAGACTGACGAGAAGAAGTGGATTCACGGCGGACTCACAGGCGGTACGAGCCCGCTCGGTAAAGCGAGCCCATGAAACCGCAAAAAAACATTAACTGAGGGACGAGACAAACGGGCGCCGGGGCGCCCGTCCAACGTCAGATCTTGTTGAACAGACCCAACTGACTGATCTTGCTGAACGCCAGTTGCGAGGCTTGCAACATGGTCTGCTGCAACGTCAGGCGGGTCATCACCTCGGCCGGATCCGAATCACGGATCGAACCCTGGGTCGTGGTGTTGGCCTGGATCAGGCTCTGGTTGGTGGTAGTCTGGTCATCCAGCGACTGGCCGCGAGCACCGATCGAGGTCACCGCAGCGCCAATCTGGTTGGACGCGCTGTCGATGTTGCCCAGCGCCGCCTCCATGGCCCCCTGGAATTTCTGTTTGACCACCGGATCACCGTCGACCGGCAGGTTCAGCGCCGTGACCATCTGGCCCAGGGTGTCGAGCACGTTCTGGGTCTGATGGTTGTTGGACTGGATCGAGAACTGATCGCCCGCGCCCGGCGTACCGCCAATGGCGAAGGTCACACCGGCAGCCGTGGCGTTGCCACCAACCATGGTGCCCGACGACACCGGCTTGCTGTCAGCGGTCACCGGTGCCGCGTACAGGTCGAAATCGGTGGCACTGGTGAACTTCAGCACCGCGCCGCCGCCCGACGGGAACGCCGCGCTGTACGCCGCCTGGTTGGTCACGCTGGAGCCGGTGATGACCGCCGTCGACGGGTTGCCCGGGCTGCGCGCGGTAGTGAACGAATCAGGCGTGGCCGACAGCTGGAAGCTGTGACCGGCGATGACCGCATCCGGGTTGGTGTCGCCGGCCTTGAGGTTGATGTTCAACTTCATGTCGACGCCACGGAAGCTGACGGTCTGGTTGGCACCATTGCTGTTGCTGATCAGGCCGTTCTGGCTGGCCTCGGACGTCACGTCGTTGCCCAGGGCATCGGTGATTTTCAACTGCGTGCTGCTGATGAAATCCACGGTGTATGGCTGGCCCGCCGTGAACTTGGCGTTGTAGGTCGCTGCGGTGCCGACCGTACCGTTGGACAGCACCACACGACCGTCATCCAGCGCCGGAGCGGTCATGCTGGTCTGGGTGCGGCTGGTGTTGATGGTCTGCTGGAAGGCGTCCCAACCGGTGGTATTGGTCGCGACCGACATACCGTCGCCAATGCCCAGGTTGATCTGGGTCTGGTCACCGTTATAGGTGTAGGTGCCGTCGACGTTTTGCGAGTACGGCGCGGTATCGGTCTTGGAACCGGAGAACAGGTAGTTGCCGTTGGCATCCTTGGAGTTCATCAGGCCCAGCACTTGTTGCTGGATCTGGCTCAGTTCCGCCGCGTACGCCTTGCGGTTGTCGTCGGTGGCGATACCGTTGTTGGCGGCCAGGCCGATTTCCTTGGCGCGCTGCAGAGCCGTGGTGATGGAGTTCAACGTCGACTCCTGCACGGTCAGCGAGCTCTTGGTGGTGTCGATGTTGCCCTGATACTGGTCGAGCATCGCACTTTGCTGACCCAGCTTGAGCAGGCGACCGGCGCCGATCGGATCGTCGGCAGCGGTGTTGATGCGCTGCAGGCTGCTCGCTTCGTTGGCGGTCGCGACCGTCTTGCTGTAGTTGCGCTGATATTGAGCAGCTTGCGTCGCGTAATACTGGGCGGTGGAAATGCGCATGAATTACGACTCCTTAAAGACTGTTGATCAGCGTGGCGAAAGTTTCCTGCGCAGCTTTGATGATCTGCGAAGACGCTGTGTAGTACTGCTGATACTTGACCAGGTTGCCGGTCTCTTCATCGAGGTTGACCTGGGACAGCGAATCACGCGCGCCCTTGGCCTGATCGAGGATCACCGAGGTGGCGTCATTGTCGGACTTGCTCTGTGCAGCCTTGGTACCGACGTTGGTCACCAGTTTGTTGTAGGCGTCGGTCAGGCTGATGCCCTTGCTGCCGCTGCCGGTGTCCACGGTCTGCTTGGTCTGCAGGCCAACCAGTGTCTGTGCGTTGCGGTTATCCGAAGACGCCGCGCCGGTCAGGTTGATGGTGAAGGTTTCGCCGGACTTCGGCGTCGCGCCCACGGTGGTCTGTACGGTGAAGGTCTTCTGCACGTTCGGCGTGACCGTGGTGTCCATCACCGGAGCACCGGTGGAGTCGACCATGCCGACCTTGAGGTTCAAGGTGTTGGCCTGCCCCGGCACGATGGTGCCCGAACCGATGGTGTTGCCCTTGGCGTCAACCATGTTGTACGACTGGCTGCCGCTGGCGACCGCACCAAACACCAATTTGACCGGCGTCGAATATTTGAGCGCATTCTGCAACTCGGTCTGCGACGCCGGGTTGTAGATGTTGAACGAATCGGTCAGCGTCGGCTGGGTGTAGGTACCGGAGTTGTTGGCACTGGCCACGCCGGTCAGCGGTGCTGCCGCAGCGATTTTCTTCGGATCGGTCAGTACCGTCTGAATAGTGCTTGCCGCGTTACGGGTCGGTGTCACCTTGAACGTGTCGCCAGCGCTCAGGGCGCCGCCGTTGAGGGCCAGGGTGAAGCCGTCGATCACCGGCGGTGGCGTGGTCGTGGTGCTGAACGAGCCCATGTCGGTGCCATCGGAGCGCTTGACCGAATAGTTGGTGGCGCTGGTGAAGGTCACCTGGTAATCGCTGGTGGTCAGCTTGCCGGTGTCCTTGATGGTGACATCGAGGTTGCCCGAGCCGGCGCTATTGGTCGACTGCGCAATGCTGCGCTGACTGACCAGAGCGGCACTGTTGATGTTGTTGAAGATCGCTGCGCCGAAGTCACCGTTCTTGTCGATGCCCTGGGCTTGCTGGCTGTTGACCTGATCGGCCACCACCAGCGCGACACGCCCCAACTCATTGAGCGAAGGGTCGAGCACTTCTTTGCGATAGGTCAGCAGGCCACCGATTTCGCCACCGCTCATGGCCGACGTGATATCGATCACGCTTGAGCCGCGGTCCAGCTGAATCGCCATGCGCGTCGGATCGTCCTTGCTCGGCACGGTGCTCAGGGTGTTGGTGGTGTTGCCGATCACCAGCGGCTGGCCGGTGCCGATGTACACGTCAAAACTGGTGCCACGCTCGACGACCTGTGCACCGGTCAGCTCGGAGAGCTGACGCACCGCTTCGTTACGGCTGTCGAGCAGATCGTTCGGCTGGCCGCCGCTGGTGGAAATCTCGCCGATCTTCTGGTTCAGGTTGGCAATCGAAGTCGCCAGCTTGTTGACCTGGGACGTCATGTCGCCCAGGTTGCCATTGATCGTGGTGTTCTGATCGTTCAGCTGTTTGGCCAGCGCATTGAAACGGCTGGTCAGGGCCTGCGCACCGGTCAGCACCGACTGACGGGAGGTGTCATCAGTGGCAGAAGTCGCCACGCCCTGCATCGAGGTAAAGAACTTTTGCAGCACACCGGTCAGGCCGGTGTTGGTATCGGACATCGAGGCATCCAGCGCAGTGGCCTGGGCACCGTACGCAGCCGCTTCGCTATTGAGCGAGGTGGCGGTATGCAGCTGGTTTTCGAGGTAAGAGTTGTAGACCCGGCGCACATCGGCCAGGGTCGTCCCCGTACCGATGAAGACGTTGCCGAACTGCTGCGAGGCCTTGGTGCTCTGCACGGTTTGCTGGCGTGAATAACCGGCGGTGTCGACGTTGGCAATGTTGTTACCTGTGGTCGCGAGAGAGGAAGAACTCGCGGACAACCCCGACATCCCGATATTGAGCAAACTCATGATTCAAACCTTACCGTGTGTTTATAGAGGCGTTGTTGAAACGCCGGCCGCAGCGTAGTTTTCGAAACTGTTCATCTGCTTGGCTATCTGCGAAATCTTCGTCGCGTAGTTCGGGTCGGTCGCGTAACCGGCCTTTTGCAACTCGCGTACAAACTGTTCTGGGTTATCGGCCGACTTCACCACATCTTGATAGCGATTATTGGTCTGCAGCAAAGTCACCAGATCGTGGAAACTGTCCTTGTACGAGGCATAGGAACGGAACTGCGCCGTCTCCTTGACCATCTGCCCGTTGCGGAACTCGCTGGTGATTGCCCGGGCCGAATCGCCGGTCCAGTTGCTGCTGGCCTTGATGCCGAACAGGTTGTGACTGCTGCTGCCATCCTGGGCACGCATGACCGATTTGCCCCAGCCGGTTTCCAGCGCGGCCTGCGCCACCAGATAACGCGGATCGACGCCAATACGCGCGGCGGCTTCTTTGGCCATCGGCAGCATGGTGTTGACGAATTCGTCGGCGGAGCTGAAGGCGCGCTTGGCCGGCGCCAGCGGAATCTGCGCCATCGCCCGACCGTAAATCTGCATCTGCCCGCCGGACGCCTTGGCGTCTTCGGCACGGCTCAGCCAGTCGCCGTTGTACAGCGGGCCGGCGCCGGTGGCGGCCGTGGTCACGGCACGTTGTGGCAAGGCATTGGTGGCGGTCGGCGTGGCGGACGGCACCAGACCGGCGAGCAAACGATCGGCCAGTTTCGGCGGCAATGCCAGACGACGCTTGTTGATCATTGCCATGTCATTGCTGTGCGAGGCTTCGGTAGTAGCCACACGCCCGGAACGCGAGGCCCACAACGGACGCTCGCCATTGAGCCGTGATAACGGCCCATTGGTGGCGGTGGTGCCGGCGGCAATCGGGGTCTGCACCGCAGCGGCTTTCGCCGCCTCTTGCTTGGCGGCGGACGCGGCTGCAGCCTCACCCGGTGCCAGCGGTTTATTCCTCGACATCTGCTTCATCAGCACGTCGGCCAGCCCGATCCCACCGCCCTCGCGGGACAGCGACACCGCCAGTTGCTGGTCGTACATTTCCTGATATTGCTTGGCCGCCGGGGTGTTCATCGGGTTGTCTTTACCCAATGCCTCAGTGGCCGAACGCATCGACTTGAGCATTTCGCCAAGGAACAGCGATTCGAATTCCTGCGCCACTTTGCGCATGTTCGCATCGCTGTTTTTGTCGCCGACCTTGAGCTGGTTCAGACGATTGAGGTCGGAGTACGAACCCGAATCGCCCGTGCCCACCAGACTGCCTTTGCGCATATCCATGGTCGCCGTCCTCAGATCACGATCAGGTCGGCTTGCAACGCGCCGGCCTGCTTCAGTGCTTCGAGAATGGCCATCAGGTCACCCGGTGCCGCGCCAACCTGGTTCACCGCCCGCACGATTTCGTCGAGGGTGGTGCCCGGGCCGAACTTGAACATCGGCTTGGCTTCCTGCTGGGCGTTGACCCGCGAACGTGGCACGACGGCCGTCTGCCCATTGGACAACGGACCCGGCTGACTGACGATCGGGTCTTCGGTGATGGTCACGGTCAGACTGCCATGAGTCACGGCGGCCGGCGAAACTTTCACGTTCTGGCCGATGACGATGGTGCCGGTGCGCGAGTTGATGATGACTTTCGCCACCGCCTGACCCGGATCGACTTCAAGGTTTTCGAGGATCGACAGGTAGTCGACGCGCTGGCTCGGATCGAGCGGCGCCGTCACACGAATCGAACCGCCGTCGATGGCTTGCGCCACGCCAGGGCCGAGCATGTCGTTGATCTTGTCGACGATGCGCTTGGCGGTGGTGAAGTCGGAACGGTTGAGGTTCAGCGTCAGGCTGTTGCCCTGGTTGAAACCGCTCGGTACCGAACGCTCCACCGACGCACCACCCGGGATGCGACCGGCCGACGGAACGTTGACGGTGATTTTCGAACCGTCACGACCTTCGGCATCGAAACCACCGACCACCAGGTTGCCCTGAGCGATGGCGTAGACGTTGCCGTCGATACCCTTGAGCGGGGTCAGCAACAGGGTGCCGCCGCGCAGGCTCTTGGAGTTACCGATCGAAGAAACGGTAATGTCGACCTGCTGACCCGGTTTGGCGAACGCCGGCAGATCGGCACTCACCGACACCGCCGCGACGTTTTTCAACTGCACGTTGCCCGATCCCGGCGGCACCTTGATGCCGAACTGCGAGAGCATGTTGTTGAAGGTCTGCAGGGTGAACGGGGTCTGCGTCGTCTGGTCGCCGGTGCCGTTAAGCCCGACCACCAGGCCGTAACCGATCAACTGGTTGGAACGCACGCCGGAAATGCTGGCGATATCTTTCAGCCGCTCGGCGTGGGCACCAAAGGCTGCGGACAACAGGGCCGCAGCCAGCATGAGGCTCTTGAAATTCAAAGTCGCCACCTAGAAAGGGAACAGCGGGCTGAGGAAGAAACGGTCGAACCAGCCTGGCTGACTCGCATCGGCAAACGAACCGGTGCCCGAGTAGGTGATGCGCGCATCGGCGACACGGGTCGACGACACGGTGTTGTCGGTGGCGATGTCATCGGCACGCACCAGACCGGCGATCCGCACCAGCTCGTCGCCGGTGTTGAGGGTCATCCACTTCTCGCCGCGCACGGCGATGATGCCGTTGGGCAACACGTCGGCCACGGTCACGGTGATCGAACCGGTCAGGGTGTTGCCCTGCGCCGCCTTGCTGTCGCCCTTGGTCGCGCGGTCGCCGCTGTAGCCAACGTCGAGGCTCAGGTCATTGCCACCCAACGGGTTGTTGGTGGTGCCACTGCCGCCGAACAGCGAAGTCAGGCCGATGCCGGTCTTGCTGTTCTTGGCCACTTGCGAGTTGGCGTTTTTGCTGGCCTGCGTCTTCTCGTTCAGGGTGATGGTGATGATGTCACCGACCCGGAATGCCTTGCGGTCGCTGTACAGGTTCTGCTCGAAGCCGGCCTGATAGATCGAGCCGTTGTTGGCCGCAGACGGCAATGGCGTGCGTGGCAACACCGGAGCGTAATAAGGGTCATTGGGCTTGGGCGTCGGTGCGACGCAGCCCGCGAGCGAGACGACCCCACCCAATGCCAGAACAGATACGAAGCGTTTCATGACCCTACCTCACGGTGTTGCTGGCGGCCTCAGGCCGCCCCATAGACTTGATTACAGATTCTGCGTTACGAACGAGAGCATCTGGTCGGCGGTGGAGATCACCTTGGAGTTCATCTCGTAAGCGCGCTGAGTGGTGATCATGTTGACCATCTCCTCAACGGTGCTGACGTTGGAACCTTCCAGGGTGTTCTGCAGCGTGGTACCGAAACCGTTCAGGCCCGGGGTGCCGATTTGCGGCGCGCCGGAAGCAGCGGTTTCCAGGAACAGGTTGTTGCCCACTGCTTGCAGACCGGCCGGATTGATGAAGTCGGCGGTTTGCAGGTTGCCGATCACCTGAGCGGCCGGGTTGCCTGGCACTGTGATCGACACGGTGCCGTCGGTGCCGACGGTGAAGCTCTGCGCGTTGTTCGGGATGACGATGGCCGGCTCCAGGGCGAAACCGCTGGCGTTGACGATCTGGCCGTTGGAGTCGAGGTGGAAAGTACCGTCACGGGTATAGGATGTGGTGCCGTCCGGCTGCAGGATCTGGAAGAAACCGCGACCGTCGATGGCCATGTCCAGCGGCTGCTCGGTGGTTTGCAGGCTGCCGGCGGTGAAGTTTTTCTGGGTGCCGACGATGCGCACACCGGTACCCAGTTGCAGACCCGACGGCAGTTCGCTGTCCTGGGTCGACTGGGCGCCTGGCTGACGCTTGATCTGATACAGCAGGTCCTGGAACTCGGCACGGTCACGTTTGAAACCCGTGGTCGAGACGTTCGCCAGGTTGTTGGAAATGGTGGTCAGGTTGGTGTCCTGGGCGGACAGACCGGTTTTGGCAACCCATAGAGCCGGAAGCATTCGATTCTCCTCGTGCGCCTGTTTTACGGCGCGACGTTCTGATAATTAGCTGATCTGCAAGACCCGAGCCATGGCCTGGTCGTCGTCTTTGGCGGTGTTCATCATCTTGACGTGCAACTCGAACTGCTTGGCCAGGGCCAGCACCGAGGTCATTTCTTCCACGGCGTTGACGTTGCTCGACTCAAGGAAACCCGACACCAGTTTGACGTTGGCATCGGCCGGCGCCGGCTGGCCATCCTTGGTGTAGATCGAGCCGTCGAGGCCTTTATTGAGGTTCTTGATGTCCGGGTTGACCAGTTTGATCCGGTCGACTTCCGCCATGACGCGCGGGCCTTCGCCCATCGCACGAATACTGATGGTGCCGTCTTCACCGACTTCGACCTGCTGCTCCGGCGGCACGGCGATCGGACCGCCATTGCCGAGTACCGGCATGCCGTTGCCGGCGCGCAATACGCCGAGGGCGTCGATGTTCAGGCTGCCGGTGCGCACGTAGCTTTCGCCACCGTTAGGGTTCTGCACGGCAATAAAACCGTTGCCGGTCACGGCGACGTCGAGGTCACGCCCGGTCTGCACCAGCGAACCAGCGGTGAAGTCGGTGGCGGGCCGCTCGCTCATGGCAAACGCACGCGCCGGAAAGCTGTCACCGAACACCGGCATCGAACGCGCCTGCTCCAGGTCGCGCTGAAAACCATTGGTGGAGATGTTCGCCAGGTTGTTGGCATGGGCCTTTTGCGCCAGTGCGTTCTGACTGGCGCCGGTCATTGCCACATAAAGGTACTTGTCCACACTCTTTCCTCTGCATGCCGGACGTTTGCCGCCCACCGCTGTACTGCTGAGCCATAAGCAATTTGCAGACCAACTTTTTTCTGGCGGCTTGCGGCCCGGTAAACAAAGGACTTGCGGGGTTTTGCGGGGGAATTGGAAATGTATCGAAGTCGAAAAACCGGCGGTGTTATGCCGCTAGGCGGCAATCCCGATTTTTGCAGATGGAAAAAGAACCTGTGGTGAGGGGATTTATCCCCGATGGGCTGCGCAGCAGCCCCCCAATCCATACATGGTGGTGTAACAGATGAACCGCATTCGCTGGTTTGGGGCGGCTTCGCCACCCTTCGGGGATGAATCCCCTCACCACAAAAGCTCTTTTCACCACAGTGTTGCTGTTAACTCTCGGGGTCTTTACCAACTTCGTATTGGCGGAGCTTATTAGCGATGGTGGTATGCGAAACCCCCAACCGCTTACCCAGTTGCCGACTGCTCGGGTGTTCGGAGTACAGCCGCTCCAGTACGGCTTTCTCAAAACGCCCGACGATCTCGTCCAACCCACCCTCCAGCGAGAAATCGCCAAGCGGCTGACGCACGCCGTAATCCGGCAGGCGGATGTGCTCGACCTTGACCGTGCCGCCCTCGCACAGTGAAACCGCCTGGAACAGCACGTTCTCCAGCTGCCGCACGTTGCCCGGCCAGTGATAATGACTGAGGCGATCCATTGCTGCCGGCGCCAGTTTCGGCAGCGAGCAACCGATCTGGCGGCTGGCCTGATCGAGGAAGTGCTCGACCAGCGGGGTCAAACCGTCGAGGCATTCGCGCAGCGGCGGGATGTGCAGCGACAGCACGTTCAAGCGGTGATACAGATCCTGACGAAACTCGCCGCGCGCGCACAACTCGGACAAGTCGACCTGAGTGGCGCAGATCACCCGCACATCCAGATACACCTCTTCATCACTGCCGACCCGGCGGAAACAGCCGTCCTGCAGAAAGCGCAGCAACTTCACTTGCAAGCGCGGGCTCATTTCACCGACGCCATCGAGGAACAGCGTACCGCCCGCCGTCAGTTCCAGCAGACCAAGCTTGCCTTCGGCGCGCGCACCTTCGAACGCGCCGGGGCCGTAGCCGAACAGTTCGGTCTCGGCCATCGACTCCGGCAGCCCCGCACAGTTGAGCGCCATCAACGGCGACTGCCCACGCGGACTGGCGAGGTGACAGGCGCGGGCGAGCAATTCTTTGCCGGTACCGGTTTCGCCTTCGATCAATAGCGGCGCATCCAGCGGCGCCATGCGCCGCGCTTCACGCACGACAGCGGCCATCACTTTCGAACTCTGGAAGATACTGTCGAAGCCACGCAATTCCTGTTTGCGCACGTTATAGATGCGCTCACCGACGCGGTCGGCGCGGTGCAAGGTCAGTACCGCACCGGCCATGGCTTCGCTATCGTCGTGCTCCGATTGCAGCGGCGCGATGTCGGCGAGAAAGATGTCGCCCTTGACCTTGACGCGCATGCCGTTGATTCGCGACTTGTTGGCGCGCACCAGTTCCGGCAAATCGAAATCCTCGGCATAGCGCGACAGCGGAATCCCCGGCACTTCATCCACGCGCACTCCGAGCAACTGCGCCGCCGCGCGGTTGGCCGCAACGATCGAGCCGCCCATGTCGATCGACAGCACCGGGAATTCCAGCGCGCCGAGCAACGCGTTCAACTCCATGTGCCGACGCTCGCTGGGCATCAGCCCGACGCGTTTGACCCCAAACACCCCGGCAATCGCCTCGAACTTCGGTCGCAGCGCCTGGAACTGGATGTTGATCAGGTTCGGACAATGCAGATAGATCGCGTTGCCATGCTCGCCGCCGACCTCGCCGCGTGCAACGTTGATCCCGTACTCCACCAGCAGGTTGAGGATGTCGCGCAGGATGCCGATGCGGTTTTGGCAGTGGACTTTGATACGCATAAAAAGAGGCCCGACAAGGATGAGGGGTTGAACACAATCCCTGTGGGAGCGGGCTTGCTCGCGAAGACGGTGTGTCAGTCGCCATTCATTCAGCTGACACACCGCTTTCGCGAGCAAGCCCGCTCCCACAAGAGATTTGCGCTGCGGTTTGGCCTGACTTTTCTGTCGAGGCGCGCAGATAGTTGTCAAGATTATGTGACAGCCACAGCCCTTTTCAAACCTGCAAATCACCGCAAATGCGTGATATCAGTCAAAGCGTAACGATTTTTTTACGAAATGCAGTGGTTGTTCCTACTAGGAACGCACTCAACCTGCTGCATCACGCCGCACTCTCGGGTAATTCTCAGTCCATCGCTGGACATAACAAGAACGAATTCCCCTAGCAGGAGAGCAGTATGAAGCAGACGCAATACGTGGCCCGCGAGCCCGATGCGCAAGGTTTTATCGACTACCCCGCCGAAGAGCATGCGGTGTGGAACACGCTGATCACTCGCCAGCTGAAAGTGATCGAGGGTCGGGCGTGCCAGGAGTACCTGGACGGTATCGAAAAACTCGGTCTGCCCCACGACCGCATTCCGCAGCTGGGCGAGATCAACAAGGTGCTCGGTGAGACCACCGGTTGGCAGGTTGCCCGCGTCCCGGCACTGATCCCCTTCCAGACCTTCTTCGAATTGCTCGCCAGCAAACAGTTTCCGGTGGCCACGTTCATTCGTACCCGCGAAGAACTGGACTACCTGCAAGAGCCGGACATTTTTCACGAGATCTTCGGCCACTGCCCGCTGCTGACCAACCCATGGTTCGCCGAATTCACCCACACCTACGGCAAACTCGGCCTGCAGGCCACCAAGGAAGAACGCGTGTATCTGGCGCGCCTGTACTGGATGACCATCGAGTTCGGCCTGGTCGACACCCCGCAAGGCAAACGCATCTACGGCGGCGGCATCCTGTCCTCGCCAAAAGAAACCGTTTACTCGCTGTCGGATGAACCCGAGCATCAGGCCTTCGATCCGCTGGAAGCCATGCGCACACCGTATCGCATCGACATTCTGCAGCCGCTGTACTTTGTCCTGCCGAACCTCAAGCGCCTGTTCGACGTCGCCCATGAAGACATCATGGCCATGGTTCGCCAAGGCATGCAGCTGGGTTTGCACGCTCCGAAGTTTCCGCCAAAACCGAAAGCCGCGTGATCCGCGACTTTTGCTGAGAATTGAGTCTGTCAGTCGCCGTCACTTTGGTTTAGCGTGACGGCATTGACGGGCCGATAGTTTCTATAAAAAAAACACACTCGATTTCAGGAATCACACCATGTCCACTTTGAACCAAGCCCACTGCGAAGCCTGCCGTGCCGATGCGCCACAAGTCAGCGACGAAGAACTGCCGATCCTGATCAAGCAGATCCCTGACTGGAACATCGAAGTACGCGACAGCATCATGCAACTGGAGAAAGTCTTCCTGTTCAAGAACTTCAAACACGCACTGGCCTTCACCAACGCCGTCGGCGAGATCTCCGAGGCCGAAGGTCACCACCCGGGTCTGCTGACCGAGTGGGGCAAAGTCACCGTGACCTGGTGGAGCCACTCGATCAAGGGCCTGCACCGCAACGACTTCATCATGGCCGCGCGCACTGACGAAGTGGCCAAGACCGCAGAAGGACGCAAGTAATGCACTTCGACGCCATCGGCCGGGTACCCGGCGACCCGATCCTCGGTTTGATGGAGGCCTATGCGCAGGACACTAACCCGCGCAAATTCGACCTCGGCGTTGGCGTCTACAAGGATGCCCAGGGCCTGACGCCGATCCCCGAAGCGGTGAAAATCGCCGAGGCGCGACTGGTCGAAAGCCAGGACACCAAGACCTACATCGGTGGTCACGGCAATCCGCTGTTCGGCAAAGTCATCAATGAACTGGTGCTTGGCGCCGACTCGAAGCTGATCGCCGAACAGCGCGCCGGCGCCACCCAGACTCCG
The DNA here is from genome assembly GCF_023100615.1 of Pseudomonas sp. MWU12-3103b. Classification (NCBI taxonomy): domain Bacteria; kingdom Pseudomonadati; phylum Pseudomonadota; class Gammaproteobacteria; order Pseudomonadales; family Pseudomonadaceae; genus Pseudomonas; species Pseudomonas sp. MWU12-3103b. The sequence goes on along the minus strand of NZ_JALMEY010000002.1, from coordinate 440,775 downwards.
GGCGGCACCGGTGCCCTGCGTCTGGCGGCCGACTTCATCGCCCAGTGCCTGCCGGGCAAAGGCGTGTGGCTGAGCAACCCGACCTGGCCGATCCACGAAACGATTTTCGCCGCGGCCGGGGTCAAGGTCAGTCACTACCCCTACGTGGGCAGCGACAACCGCCTCGACGTCGATGCGATGCTCGCCGCACTCAACGAAGTGCCGCAAGGCGACGTGGTGCTGCTGCATGCCTGCTGCCACAACCCGACCGGTTTCGACCTGAACCATGACGACTGGCAGCGTGTGCTCGACGTCGTGCGCCGCCGTGGCCTGCTGCCGCTGATCGACTTTGCCTACCAGGGCTTTGGCGACGGACTGGAGCAGGACGCGTGGTCGACCCGACTGTTCGCCGCCGAGGTGCCTGAGCTGCTGATCACCAGCTCCTGCTCGAAGAACTTCGGCCTGTACCGCGACCGTACCGGCGCGCTGATTGTCTGCGCGAAAACCGCCGACAAGCTGATCGACATCCGCAGCCAACTGGCCAACATCGCCCGCAACCTGTGGTCGACGCCACCGGATCACGGCGCGGCCGTGGTGGCGACCATCCTCGCCGACCCGGAGCTGAAAGCGCGCTGGGCCGATGAAGTGGAAACCATGCGCTTGCGCATCGCCCAGTTGCGCAGCGGTCTGGTCGAAGCACTGGAGCCGCACGGTCTGCGCGAGCGCTTTGCGCACATTGGCGTGCAACGCGGGATGTTCTCCTACACCGGGCTGTCACCGGATCAGGTCAAACAACTGCGTGAGCAGCACAGCGTGTACATGGTCAGCTCGGGCCGGGCCAACGTCGCCGGGATCGACGCCACGCGCCTGGCATTGCTGGCCGAGGCCATCGCCAACGCCTGCAAATAACCCCGCCCCCCCCCCTTGTAGGAGTGAGCCCTGTGGTGAGGGGATTTATCCCCGATGGGCAGCGAAGCGGCCCCAACACTGCAATCGCGAAATGTCTGACATGGCGCGTGCAATTGTTTTACGACTGCTTCGCAGCCGATCGGGGATAAATCCCCTCGCCACAGGTTCATTCACACCCACACTTGGAATACGCCCTCCCCTGCGGCCATCTGTCGCATTATTTTCAATTAAAAGTCTGATTGTCATTTTTCCTGCTGTATCCTGCGCAGGCTTTCAAGAAGCGCGGATCTACCAGATCTATCAACAGACTTAGCGAGGAGCGCAACCATGCACGAGATTCCTAATCTCCCCTTCCCAAGCCTGCACGTACCTGAGCAGACGACCACGCAACAAGCCGGCGCCCAGCAGCCCGAGCCGAAAGAAGCCGTTGAGAGCCGCCAGGCCGACAGCGAAGAGTAAAACCCCGCCGTACAGACCGTGTGGAAAGCGCTAAGATGCGCTTTCCACACTGCCTGAAACCGAGCCCGCCATGACCGACGAATTCTCTGAAAGCCAAGCTGCCGTCCTGATCGGCGCCACCGAGAAAATGATCGAGATCTGGAACCGTCTCTCCCCGGAAAAACAGGCCGCCCTGCTCGCCCGTTTCGGCAGCGAAGAAAACGCCCTCGCCGCCCTCGTCACCACGCAACTGGTCGCCCCGGCCAAACCGTGATTCCACCCTCCCGGCAAATAGTTTTACTTTTCCCCGCCCCTGACGCGTGCGCGCCGGTATCATAAGCAGCCTATCTAATCCTGCTTTGCCGTGGATCGTTTCTCATGTCGTCCTCTATGCCACAACCCCAGCGCCCCCTGGCGGTCACGCTGCAAGTCGTGTCCATCGTCCTCTTCACCTTCATCGGCTACCTGAACATCGGCATTCCGCTCGCCGTGCTGCCGGGTTACGTCCACAGTGATTTGGGCTTTGGCGCGGTGATCGCCGGGTTGGTGATCAGCGTGCAATACCTCGCCACCCTGCTCAGCCGCCCGTACGCCGGCAAGATCATCGACAACCAGGGCAGCAAGCGCGCGGTGATGATCGGTCTGGCTGGATGCGGCTTGAGTGGTGTGTTTATGCTGATTTCGGCGTGGACACCCAACTTGCCGATGTTCAGCCTGATCAGCCTGTTGATCGGGCGTCTGGTGCTGGGCAGCGCGGAAAGTCTGGTGGGCTCCGGTTCGATCGGCTGGGGCATCGGCCGCGTTGGCGCGGCGAACACCGCCAAAGTCATCTCGTGGAACGGCATCGCCAGTTACGGCGCGCTCGCGGTGGGCGCGCCGTTCGGGGTGTGGCTGGTCGGCCAGCTGGGATTGTGGAGCATGGGCGTCAGCATCATTCTGCTGGCAGCGCTGGGCCTGCTGCTGGCCTGGCCGAAAACCGCGGCGCCGATTGTCGCCGGTGAGCGTCTGCCGTTCATGCATGTGCTCGGTCGCGTGTTCCCCCACGGCTGCGGTCTGGCGCTGGGCTCGATCGGTTTCGGCACCATTGCCACTTTCATCACCCTGTATTACGCCACCCGGCACTGGGACAACGCGGTGCTGTGCCTGAGCCTGTTCGGCGCCAGCTTCATCGGCGCGCGACTGCTGTTCGGCAACCTGATCAACCGCCTCGGCGGCTTCCGCGTGGCGATCGCCTGCCTGTCGGTGGAAACCCTCGGCCTATTACTGCTGTGGCTGGCGCCGGATGCGCATTGGGCGCTGGCCGGGGCGGCGTTGAGCGGTTTCGGCTTCTCGCTGGTATTCCCGGCGCTGGGCGTGGAAGCGGTGAACCTAGTGCCAGCCTCCAGCCGTGGCGCGGCGGTCGGCGCGTATTCGTTGTTCATCGATTTGTCGCTGGGGATCACCGGGCCATTGGCGGGGGCGATTGCCGCGGGCTTCGGTTTTGCTTCGATCTTTCTGTTTGCCGCCATTGCCTCACTGAGCGGCCTGATGCTGAGTGTGTATTTGTACCGCATTACACCAAAACACCACTTTCATTGATCGCCCAATATTGGCCATTCATTGGTTCCGAATGGCCAATAAACAACTGCGGCTTCTATACGCTAACCATGCAAACGGAAAATGGCGAAACTACCGTTCTCTCTATTTTTACTGGATACAAACACAATTTTTCGATCTTCCTGAACAGCGAGATCGTGAATAATCTGGTCTTTTTGAAATACAACCTTTCCAACATTACCAAACCCCTCGTCCCAACCCATGTCTTGTTCAAGACTGGCAATAAATGCCTGACTATCCGACCCGCTACGCAAATAAGCATAACCTGCTACCACAACGGTTGATTTCAAATTATAGAGTGCTGCTTTCGTCATATAGATATCGCTGAAATCATCAGTGATAAATCCCCCCCACCCTTGCTTGCCAAAAAGTGGATCTTCCTCGCCTTTGAGCCCGCGACGTTGAAGCTGGAGAAACAGATACTGCCGAGCTCCATTATCCGAAGTACCTATAATATAAAACTGAGAACGATCGTCGCGTTTCAGAATGAAGTTTTTAACCGAAGGTGCTCCATCATAATATCCTCCGACCCCAAAACTGGCGTCAAGATCACCACGGGCATCATACCGGCCAACAAACCAACTTTTATCACGCAGGCCCTCTGAAGCGGCGACAATATAACCATCGTCTTGGCGAAACATATCCTGTCCTATGACTAAAACAGACGGACCTCGAAAAACCAATCGGTACCCACCATTACCGAACGCTCCGTCCAAACTACCGTTATTTTTTAACTTGACCAGGATCGCACTATCGAAAAGTCCTCTTTCATCAAGCGTGGTCAGAAGCAAAACGCCGCCATCGTCCAATAATTCCATAGTTCCGTGGTAGTCGCGCCCCTTATCCGCCAGAGGTTGCTTCACCTTTGGAACATCTGAACTTGCAGGAACAACCTCTTTCACATCTAGACTCCACAACATGACTCCTTTGCTACCAAACCCTTCATCAAGTCCCCCATTCAAATCGAATCGAGCCAGACCGGTAGCACGATTAAAGCCGTCTTTACGAGCGAAGAACCCCAACACATACTTGCCATGAACACTATCAAACTTCACGCTATAGGGCTGCGGCAAATCCCACCCAGGAAAAAACTCCGAGAGTTTGAAAAAAACACTACCCGCTTTTCCGAAACTCTCGTCGATACCTCCTTCCTCATCAAGCATGCACAGGTAAATCTCTTGCCGCTCCTCGTCAGTTGCGGCGCAAAGAATCCTGTTCGGTTCTGAGAGAAGGGTGACGACCCGAGATTGAAGTCTCTGATGTTCTTTTCCATATAAAACGACCTCACCGCGCACACCAAAATCAGTATCAGGAGTACCACGCACAACATTTAAGTTACTCATTTGCGTTTGCTCAATCAATAAAAAGAGAGCTCAGTAAACGTGTAACAGCAATCCGGCACACCTGTCAGATATGACAGTCAGGTAGACCAATTAGCAATAAGAGAGTCGTTCGATATCCGGAAATTGATTTAAATTGAGTGGCGCGTAATGGATACATTGCTCGCGCCTGCTGAAATGGAACAATTTCAAGACGCCAATTCTTAAAAATCCACCTTGCCGCGCCCAGCCTTGATGCTGCCGCGCTTGGTCTTGGATTCGAGCCGGCGCTTCTTCGAGCCGAGGGTTGGTTTGGTCGGGCGGCGTTTCTTTTCAACCTTGGTGGCGCTGAGGATCAACTCGGTCAGGCGCTCCAGCGCATCGGTCCGGTTGGCTTCCTGCGTGCGGTACTGCTGAGCCTTGATGATCAGCACGCCATCGCTGGTGATGCGACTGTCACGCAGCGCCAGCAGCCGTTCCTTGTAGAACTCGGGCAAGGACGAGGCCGGAATGTCGAAGCGCAGGTGCACGGCGCTGGAGACCTTGTTGACGTTCTGCCCACCGGCGCCTTGCGCGCGGATGGCTGTCAATTCGATCTCGGCATCCGGCAGATGCACGTTGTTGGAAATCACCAGCATGGAAAAAAGTCCGAATTCAGAGCGTGCAGGATACCGCGATTAGCCACAAAGCAGGTCTCCTGCGGCCATGCGCAACTTCTTGCATCAATCGTTTCGCGTTATGATCCCCAGCGAAAATTTACCAGTTCAATGCAGGAAGCATAAGCATGAGCAATAAAGCAGTTATCGTTTTTAGTGGCGGACAGGACTCGACGACCTGTTTGATCCATGCACTGAGCCACTATGACGAAATTCATTGCATCACGTTTGACTATGGTCAGCGTCATCGCGCGGAAATCGAAGTCGCGCAGCAACTGGCCAAACAGCTCGGCGTGACCGTGCATAAAGTGATGGATGTATCTTTGCTGAATGAGCTGGCCATCAGCAGCCTGACTCGCGACAACATCCCGGTTCCGACGGTTAATAGTTCTGGCGAAAGTCTGCCAAGCACCTTTGTGCCGGGAAGAAACATCCTGTTTTTGACCCTCGCCTCTATTTACGCCTATCAGGTACAAGCCAGAACGGTCATCACCGGGGTTTGCGAAACGGACTTCTCGGGCTATCCGGATTGCCGGGACGAGTTCGTCAAGGCACTGAACAAAGCCCTTGAGCTGGGCATGGATTACCCATTGAAACTTGATACTCCGCTGATGTGGCTGAACAAGGCGGAAACCTGGGCATTGGCCGATCATTACCATCAGCTTGATTTGGTTCGCCACCAGACACTGACCTGCTACAACGGCATAACCGGTAGCGGATGTGCAAATTGCGACGCTTGCAATCTTCGCGCAAAAGGCCTCAATGAGTTTCTGGAAAACAAGGATGAGGTGATGAACAGCTTGGAAGTGAAGCTGAATCTGCAATAAAGCACCGAGCATATAAAAATGCGCTCACTCGAAAATGTCGAGTGAGCGCATTATTTAATCCATCAAGCCTGACTACCCGTCAGATACCTCTTGAACAATGACCTGGCACCGTATGCCGGCATGATATTGAAGAACGCAAAACCGACCTTTATCGCGATCTGGACGTAAATCATGCTGAGTATCGCGCTGTTCTCCATCGTCCCGTAAAAGGCGATGTAGCAGAAAAGAAAACTGTCGATTATCACCGCAAACAAAGTACTCAGAAACACCCGCAAGAAGAGAAATCGGGAGTTGGTCAGTTCTTTGATTTTGCACAACAGATAAGAGTTTATATTTTCCGACACCAGAAACGATACAGACGAAGCTATCAGCACCGACGACAACTGACTGATCACATCATTGTAAGGCCCGTCGAGTTTCCACCCGGGTAGCCCGGGAAGGTAGGTAGTCATGGCCAGCAAAATGATAATGGCCGCATTACTGATGAACGCGAAGAGTATCGCCTTGCGCGCCAACCGGAGGCCGAAGGTTTCATTCAGCAAGTCGACGATCAAAAACGTCAGCGGATACAGGAAAGTACCCGGCGTTACGACAATATCAAAATATTCCAGATAGATAGGCTTGGTCGCCGCAATGCTGGTAAAAATATAAAGCGTGAACAGCATCAGGTTCAGAATGATATAAATCATCCAGGAACTCTCGTGGCGATCATTTATTTCATAAGCGGTAAGCGACCCTCCCTGGGAGTAGAATTTCTTGTACAGATTCTTTACTTCTATCTTGTTCAGATTATCCATAATCTCACTATTCAACACTTCACTCAGCTTTATTTTAATTATCTTGCCTGTCGCAATGACCATGATCACCGCCAGGCTTTTTCCGTTTTCGAACCCCAACAACTTATACTTGGTGTTTTCCCTTTCAACGCTGCAATCCATTAAATCGTTCCTCGATTACATCCCCGATCACACAAACACTCTCCAGCGCAAGATCAACATCAGTCGTTATGAATAACCTTTTGCTGACTTTGTCATACACCAGTTTTTCCTTGTCGATACTTGCCGCGCCCTTCTGCACGATCAGCAGGTCGCCCGGTTCATTCATGCCACTGACTTCATTTTCCAGCAGGACGCCTATCAAATTGAAGGACGTTCCAAAATAGTAAGTCAGTGGAAAAATCGTCGCCAACTCGCCGATTCGCTTATCCAGATTCTGCAGAAGCAGACTTTCCTTGATGACAGGCACTGCCGCCGGGTTCATGTTGCCCTGCGGCGAGATGCTGCTGTCGATGATTTCCTTTTCTTCAAACGAGATCGTCTCTATCTCTTCGTAGGACACTCCGAAAAAGTCGGAAATCTTGCGCACAGTGGACTGCTGTACGTTGACCACTTTACCTTCAAGAATGTTGTAGATCGTGGTTCGGGTCAGTCCACTGGAATTACATAACGACAGCTGCGTTTCCCCACGACTCTTTATCAGGTACTTGATATTGTTCTTCAGATTCTCCGATCGTTCTCTTCTGTGCATGGAATGCTTACCGTCTTTTATAAAGGCAATTTGAAAATACCCCTCGAATCATCATTCAGGGACTCAACAGGTCCACTAGGAAATAGTTATACGGGTATTAGAGCCGCGGCAGATCATAGCATTCCCCCTCCCTGATTTCGGCATAAACATAGTGTCAACAACACCGCTGGTGTTAACCAGAAAGAACAATTCGAATTCTGTACTGACCCGTCAGTTCTGCTTATCGGCCAGCAGAATCTCGTGAATAGCGATCCTTCCCGCCTGCAGTTTTACACCCTGAGGCCCGGCGAAAAGAATCATTTTATTTGAACAATGTTCATTTTTCTGATTAATTTTCTGGTGTTCCGCCGTGAAAAACCTATGATGCGTCGGGCAACCGGGCTGTCGGCAGCGACCGCAGTCAGCAGAAAACGGGCCGTCGATACAGAGATTAGTTTGCGCGCACTGCCGCGAAAACAAGGAATCCGCTGTATCCGGTCGGGCAAGGGCAGAAACGCACGCACCCTCCGGTAAAACCAAGGAAGTCGCGCTCGTTCGCAGCGCGCTGCACACAGGGAAGGAATACAGACAATGGCAGTCCATACCGAACCGCTCATGAACCAGGCCGATCTGCTGCAACGGGGCCTGGCGGATCTGTGGGCGCAAGACGCCGAACTGGCAGGGATCCTCGACGCGGAAGTTGCCCGTCAGCACCAGGTGCTGTCGCTGGTCTCCTCCTCTTGCGCCGTCAGGCCCATGACCCTGGCCGCCTCCGCTTCGGCACTGGTCAATGTGACGGCCGAGGGGTTGCCCGGCAGACGTTACGGCGGCGGGTGCGAAAACGTCGATCTGGTCGAAGCGCTTGCCATCCGCAGAGCGCGGGAACTGTTCGATGCCCAGTACGCAAGCGTGCAATCGCATTCGGCATCAAACGCCAATTACCACGTGCTGACCGCCCTGCTCGAACCAGGCGATACCTTGCTGGGAATGGGCGTCAAATACGGCGGCCATCATACCCATGGCAGTTCCACCTCATTCGCCGGCATTTACTACAAGGCGATTCGGTACGGCACGACTTCAGCGGGGGTCATCGATTACGACCAGGTGCGCAAACTGGCGCTCGCCCATCGCCCACGCATCATCATGTGCGGCGCGACGGCGTACTCACGGGTCATCGATTTCCAACGATTTCGCGAGATTGCCGATGAAGCCGGCGCCATCCTGCTCGCCGATATTTCGCATATCGCCGGACTGGTTGCCACAGGGCGGCATCCCAGTCCGATCGACGTCGCACACGTCACCACCACCTGCACCCACAAACAACTCATGGGCCCGCGTGGCGGTCTGATCCTTTCGGGTCAAGCGGCGAACACCAAGGTGCCCGGCTTGAGGACGACATTCAGCCGCGCCCTCGACCAGGCCGTTTATCCGCGAATGCAGGGTGCGCCTGCCGTCAACATGATCGCTGCGAAGGCGGCGGCTCTGGCTTACGCAAAGTCCACGGAGTTCGACAGAAGCATGGGGCGGGTTCGTAGCACGGCTGACGAGTTCGCCAGCGCCTTTCAGGCTCACGACTACGAAGTCGTCGGCGGGGGCAGTGAAAACCATACGGTATTGATTCGGTTGCGTGGCGGCATCACCGGCGCCATTGCCGAGTCGGCGCTGGAGCGTTGCGCAATTATCGTGGACAAATATCGTGTACCGGGCGAGACACGCCCTTCACTCATTACCAGCGGTCTGCGCATCGGCACGGGCTCCATCGCGCAGCGCAGAATCGATCCGCGGGGATGTCGCCAGATCGTCGATCTGATCTGCCGGATCCTCGACAGTGTGAGACCGATCAGCGAGCAGGATTACCTGCTGGAACCGGCCTTGCGCGAGCAATTCCGGTTGCAGACCGAAGCGTTCTGCACAGCCCATCCCATCGCCGAATACGTCTGACGACCAATAAAAAACCCGGCACATTGGCCGGGTTTCTCACTTTCTGCGTCTGGCTTACTTCGCGGCAGAACCCGCCGCGTGCAGCGCCTGCTGCGCTCCACGCTTGTTCTTGATCACGTAGCAGACCCACATGAACACGACCCACACCGGAATCGCATACACCGAGATCTGGATGCCCGGGATCAGCAGCATCACGCCAAGGATGAACACCACGAACGCCAGGCAGATGTAGTTGCCGTACGGGTACCACAGCGCCTTGAACAGTGGTGTCTGCTGCGTCTTGTTCATGTGTTGACGGAACTTGAAGTGCGAGAAGCTGATCATCGCCCAGTTGATCACCAGCGTTGCAACCACCAGCGACATCAGCAGTTCCAGCGCCTGCTGCGGGATCAGATAGTTGAGCAACACCGCCACCAGCGTGACCGCTGCCGACGCCAGGATCGAACGCACCGGCACGCCGCGCTTGTCGATTTTCGCCAGACCTTTCGGCGCATCGCCCTGCTCGGCCATGCCCAGCAGCATGCGGCTGTTGCAGTAGGTGCCGCTGTTGTACACCGACAGCGCCGCGGTCAGCACCACGAAGTTGAGGATGTGCGCGGCGGTGTTGCTACCGAGCATCGAGAACACCTGCACGAACGGGCTGCCGCTGTACGAATCGCCGGACGCGTTGAGGGTTGCCAGCAGGCTGTCCCAAGGAGTCAGCGACAGCAGGATCACCAGCGCGCCGATGTAGAAAATCAGGATGCGGTAGATCACCTGGTTGATCGCTTTCGGGATCACGGTCTTCGGCTTGTCGGCTTCGGCTGCGGTGAAACCGAGCATTTCCAGGCCACCGAAGGAGAACATGATGATCGCCATGGCCATCACCAGACCGCTGACGCCGTTGGGGAAGAACCCGCCGTGCGACCACAGGTTGCTGACCGAGGCCTGCGGGCCGCCATGGCCGCTGACCAGCAGGTAGCTGCCCAGCGCAATCATGCCGACGATCGCCACGACTTTGATGATCGCGAACCAGAATTCGGCCTCCCCGAAGACTTTGACGTTGGCCAGGTTGATCGCGTTGATCAGCACGAAGAAGGCGGCGGCGGTGACCCAGGTCGGGATGTCCGGCGCCCAGTAATGGATGTATTTGCCGACTGCAGTCAGCTCCGACATGCCCACCAGAATGTACAGAATCCAGCAGTTCCAGCCCGACAGGAAACCGGCAAAACCGCCCCAGTACTTGTGCGCGAAATGACTGAAGGAACCGGCCACCGGCTCTTCGACGATCATCTCGCCGAGCTGGCGCATGATCATGAAGGCGATGAAGCCGCAGATGGCGTAGCCGAGGATCATCGACGGGCCGGCGGATTTCAGGACCCCGGCCGAGCCGAGGAACAATCCGGTACCGATCGCGCCACCGAGGGCGATCAGTTGAATATGGCGATTTTTCAGGCCGCGTTTCAGCTCGCCTGATTGCGAGGGTTGTCCACTCATGAAAAAGGTCTCACGCAAGGTTTGATGATGTTCAGTAGACGTTGCTGCAAGGTTGCGATTTCAGACAACCCCGATCAAACCCCAGCGCAAGCACCAGGAATTCAGCGTTTTTACAACGGTCATGCGTCACCTGTTTGTTTTTATCTGTGACGAAATCGAACCCGACACGCTTGTGACGTGGCGGAGTGAACAAGGCGGATAACCTTGAGGTTTGCGCGATTACGCAGAGGGTCACAGTTAAAACGCGGCGCATTGTACACCGCTAACCCCCTGCTGCCAGACCCCGCTGGATCAGCGTGGCGCTTGCCGGGATTGCGTGGGTCCGCCTCGAGACACTCGGGCGGCTGCAAAAATTGAGTCAGGCCTTTGCAGGCCATCGACGGGGACGAGGAAAAAAACGTCCCGCGCAGAGAAGTGGAGATCGATCACGGCGTTCATTGCGCCTCCTTCTTGTTATGCACCTGCACGACAGGCATGAGGCGCATCTCACCCTGCAAACAGCGCTGAAACAAGCGCGCCAGAGCCCTGCGCGACGCCTTTGCAGCCGGGCTTCGGCAGGTTTTCCTTACAGCCTCGGCAAGGGGGTAAATCCACTGGGCTTTACCGGGGTTTTCGTAAACTTTTCTTTACGACGCGTAACGCAGATTTTCCATTTCGGAAAATTCTGTAGGACGTCTGCAAATTGACGGTAGCAAGCTTGCTAACGAAAGTTGCCGCTTACTTTTTTGTTTTCAAATAAGAAAATCGCCGCTTGAAAACAGAATAAAAAGTTTATTTAAATTTTAAATAAATAATTTTTTGCATTACAAAACACCCTGAACTAGGTTCTTCACGTCTTGCCGGCCAACTCGACCGGCCAGTCATAACCGCGAAAGTCATCTAGGAGATCGACCATGCAAGCACTGGAAAAAGACCTGGACACCGAACTGCAACTGGACGAATGGTTCGAAGCACCGACCCATGAGGCGGCTGTGGAAATGATGCAAGCCGACGCGGTGGTTCCGTTCGGCACGGCGATGTGGCCTCTGTAAGACATCCCCGGGCAGGCACGATCCGGCCGGTCGTGCCTGCCGCTTTCTTCACGGTCAGTCAGGGAGGACTCATGGATAAGCCCCGCGCGATCTCGCATTTCCTTTACTACCTCGAACATCACCCTGCCCTTGCCGGTCTCGATTCGGCGAAGGTACTGCTCGGCCATACCGCCGATTACGAAGCCCTGACCGGCGCCATCGCCGAACAGGCCGGCGATCATCCCCGCTTCACGTTCAGTGCCCGTCGCCTGGACCTGGAAAGCACCGCAACGCTGACCGCGGCGATTGCCGACAGCGATCTGTACATTTTCTTCTACGACTCTTCCACCCTGCCCAACCCGCGCCCCGACGGCCCGGAGTTCGTTCGCGCCCTGCAGGGCGTGATGGCGGAAAACTGGAAGAAGTCGCTGCTGTTCAAGGATTACGGCGACTATTTCTACGACACTTTCAGCGTCACCCCGCAGCGCATCGCCGGGCTCAACAGCCACTTGATCCAGCGCATGTCCCAAGCGACGACGCTGAGCTTCAAGGACGACCACGGCTCCTGGTTTGAAACGCCGCTGAGCAGCATCAAGAAGTGGACCGACATCAACGGTGTCGGCAACTTCGACCTGGCCCCCGGCGAAATCGCCACCCACAGCGAAGCCATCAACGGCCATGTGAAATTCAAGGGCACGTTCCTCAGCACCATCCCGTTTGCACGCAAGTACGGCGTGCTGGAGTCGCCACTGGAACTGTGGATCGAGAACTCGACCATCAGCCGCATCGCCACCGATGTGCCGGGGCTGGAACACGATTTCAACAAATACCTGGACGCCAACCCGTCAAACCGACGCATCGAGGAATTGGGGATTGGTACCAATGAAGGGGTGAAAGATCTGTATGCGCGCAATGCCGGGTTCGAAGAGCGGCATTGTGGGTTGCATCTGGGACTGGGCGGTGGGGCCAAGGGCAGTCATCACCTGGACCTGATCTTCTCTGGCGGGGTGTTGGCGCTGGATGACAAGCCGGTGTTTGATGGGCGGTTTGTGTTCTAGCCTGATTTTTCTTTATTGAAGCCACTGGCCTCTTCGCGAGCAAGCCCGCTCCCACAGTAGGATTTGTGTTCGACGCTGATCCAATGTGGGAGCGGGCTTGCTCGCGAAGAGGCCGGCTCAGGCAACACAATACTTTCGCCAGACGAAAAAAAACGCCAACCCTGCGGTTGGCGTTTTTGCTTTAGCTCGAAGCTTGCCGCTCAAAGCTCACAGCTGCCTTATTCCGGCTTCTTGCGACCGAAGCCCGGACGCTGGCCGGAACCGGCCGGAGCACCACGACGCTTGCCCGACGGCTTGTCGCCGTCGACCAGTTTGATCCCCGGACGCTTCGGTGCAGGCTTGGCCGGACGCTTGTTGGTGGTGTCGGCAGGACGATCCGCTACCGGCGTACCACGACCGGCCGGAGCACGACCTTCGCCACGCTCGGTACGACCACGCGAAGCGCGCTCGCCATCCGGACGTGCAGCCGGCTTGCGACCCGGACGCTCGCCTTCGATCTGCGGCTCACGGCTCGGACGCGGACCGGTCGGCGCGCCAGCGGCAGGACGCAGGGTACGCACGCGCTCGGTCTTGGCCATCGGCCGCGACGATTTGCGCTGCATACGTTCCAGCTTGTCCTTGCTCTTGGCGTTGAGTTGCGGCATCGCTACTGGCGTCAGGCCGACTTCAGCACTCAGTACATCGACTTCGTACTGGCTCATTTCGCGCCAGCGGCCCATCGGCAGGTCAGAATTGAGGAACACCGGACCGAAACGCACGCGCTTCAGACGGCTGACCACCAGCCCTTGAGATTCCCACAGACGACGAACCTCACGGTTACGGCCTTCCATCACCACGCAGTGATACCAGTGGTTGAAGCCTTCGCCGCCCGGTGCCTGTTGAATGTCGGTGAAACGTGCCGGGCCGTCTTCCAGCACCACGCCCGCCTTCAGGCGCTCGATCATTTCGTCGTCGACTTCACCGCGGACGCGCACGGCGTACTCACGATCCATCTCGTAGGACGGGTGCATCAGACGGTTGGCCAGCTCACCGTCGGTGGTGAACATCAGCAGACCGGTGGTGTTGATGTCGAGACGACCGATGTTGATCCAGCGGCCTTCTTTCGGACGCGGCAGCTTGTCGAACACGGTCGGACGGCCTTCCGGGTCGTCACGGGTGCAGATTTCGCCATCGGGCTTGTTGTACATGATCACGCGGCGTACCGACTCGGCAGCCTCTTCGCGCTTGATCACCTTGCCATCGATGGTGATGGCGTCGTGCATGTCGACGCGCAGGCCGAGGGTGGCGTCTTTGCCATTGACCTTGATCCGGCCCTGGCTGATCCAGGCTTCGACGTCACGGCGCGACCCAACGCCGATACGGGCGAGGACTTTCTGCAGTTTTTCGCCTGCTGGGCCGATTTCCTGGTCGTCTTGCTGATTGATGTCACTCATCTGGGCACCTCCCGGTGTGGTCTGTTCAGGCGACGCCTGAAGCATTGAAATCTGGTTTTCGGGCGAAGGGATCGCCGAAGGGTCGCGAATCATACGCGGATGTGCGCCATCGCGCATCAGAGACTAGCTGATCGATCGCCAGTTATTTCTTTTTCCGCCGACCGGCGCCACCAAGTTTGATCAGGCGCAGCGCGGCTTCGGCCAGCACCGTGCGCTTGTCGTCCTTGTCGAGTTTCTTCCAGGCACGGATCTCGCGCTTGCTGCGGCCACAGCCGAGACAGATGTCGTCGCTGAACTTGCACAGGCTGATGCACGGGTCTTTGGTGGAACTCATTTGATATTCCTGGCTTACGCTGAGCCCTGTGGGAGCGAGCTTGCTCGCGAAGGCGGCATGTCAGACGCATCATCTTTGAATGACACTCCGCTTTCGCGAGCAAGCTCGCTCCCACAGGGGCCTCATTGCTCCTCGGTCAGTCCTCGAACTCGCGGCGTTCGGCTTCGATGGCTTCCGCCAGCGCACGGGCTTCGGCTTCTTCTTCGCTCAGCTCGGGTTCAGGTTCTGGCACCGGTTGTTCGAGGGCGGCGACGGCGGCCAGGAGTTTTTCCCGGGCCTCGGCAACGCCCAGCACGTCCTCTTCCGGTTCGGCTTCAGGCTCGGCCTCAAGTTCAACGTCAATCGCCGGTTCGACGGTCTCGGCTTCCGGCTCAGTCGTCGACGCTTCACCATCCGCAGCATCGCGCAACAGATCGTCGAAGTCGGTCTTGATCCCCTCCTCCATGCTGTCCAGCTCCAGCAACAGCGTGTGGAAACTGGTTTCTTCCTTCGGTTCTTCCGGCTCGGCGCTGGCGTCGGCCTGTTCCTGCAGACCCTGCGGTACCGGTGCGTCGTCAAAATCGAGGACCGGCTCGGTTTCCATCTCGCGCAGCTCAGCCAGCGGTGGCAGGTCTTCGAGGTTCTTCAGGTTGAAGTGATCGAGAAACGCCTTGGTAGTGGCGAACATCGCCGGTTTGCCCGGCACATCGCGGTAACCGACGATGCGGATCCACTCGCGCTCGATCAGCGTCTTGACGATGTTGGTATTGACCGCCACACCCCGCACGTCTTCAATCTCGCCGCGGGTGATCGGCTGGCGATAGGCAATCAGCGCCATGGTTTCCAGCAGTGCCCGGGAATAGCGCTGCGGACGTTCTTCCCACAAACGTCCGACCCACGGCGAAAACTTCTCGCGGATCTGCAGGCGGTAGCCGGAGGCGACTTCCTTGAGCTCGAACGCGCGGCCCTCGCAGGACTTGGCCAGCAGGCTCAGGGCTTTCTTGAAGACCGCAGGTTCCGGTCGTTCGCCTTCTTCGAACAGTTCGTAAAGGCGTTCAAGCGATTGCGGTTTTCCCGAGGCCAACAGAAAGGCTTCAAGCAGGGGCGCCAGCTCGCGGGGTTCAGTCAGGTTCATGTTTCGACTCGTTATTCGGCTCGGGCTCGCACGTGGATCGCGGCGAACGGCTCATTCTGCACCAGCTCGACCAAGGATTCCTTGACCAGTTCAAGGATCGCCATAAAGGTCACCACCACGCCGAGGCGACCTTCCTCGGCGGTGAACAGCTCGACGAACGGTACAAAACCGCCGCCCTTGAGCCGTTCCAGCACATCGCTCATGCGCTCGCGGGTCGACAGTGCCTCGCGACTGACCTGGTGGCTCTCGAACATGTCGCCCCGGCGCAGCACTTCGGCCATGGACATCAGAATCTCTTCCAGCGCGACATCCGGCAACAGCTTGCGCGCCCGGGCTTCCGGGGCGTCGAGCTTGGGCACGACCACATCGCGACCGACCCGGCTCAGGCCATCGATGCCTTCGGCGGCAGCCTTGAAGCGCTCGTATTCCTGCAGGCGACGGATCAGTTCGGCGCGCGGGTCATCCTCTTCGTCTTCGACGGTTTCGGCGCGCGGCAAGAGCATCCGTGATTTGATCTCGGCCAGCATCGCCGCCATCACCAGATACTCGGCGGCCAGCTCCAGACGCACCGACTGCATCAATTCGACATAGCCCATGTACTGGCGGGTGATTTCCGCCACCGGGATGTCGAGGATGTTGATGTTCTGTTTGCGGATCAGGTACAGCAGCAAGTCGAGCGGGCCTTCGAAGGCTTCGAGAAACACTTCCAGCGCATCCGGCGGGATGTACAGGTCCAGCGGCATTTCCGTGACCGCCTGGCCATAGACCATGGCAAACGGCAGTTCCTGCTGGGCGCCGGCCTGGGGATCGACAACGGTTTCCACTGCGGACATTCAGGCCTCGACCATGAACGGCGCGGGGTCGCCGCAACCGACGCGGATCACTTCCGGGTCGTCGCCGGTCAGGTCAATCACGGTGGACGCCTTGATCCCGCCAAAACCGCCGTCGATGATCAGGTCCACCTGGTGTTCGAGCAATTGGCGCATTTCGTACGGGTCGCTCAATGGATCTTCATCGCCGGGCATGATCAGGGTCACGCTCATCAGCGGCTCGCCGAGTTCGGCCAGCAACGCCAGGGCTATCGGATGGCTCGGCACCCGCAGGCCGATGGTGCGTTTTTTCGGATGCAGCAACAGGCGCGGCACTTCACGGGTGGCGTTGAGGATAAAAGTGTAAGGCCCCGGCAGATGCGCCTTGAGAATGCGGAAGGTGCCGGTGTCGATCTTGGCGTAGTTGCCCAGTTGCGACAGGTCGCTGCAGATCAGCGCGAAGTTGTGCTTCTCGTCGAGCTGACGCAGGCGTCGCACGCGCTCAATCGCGGTCTTGTCGCCGATCTGGCAACCGATGGCGTAGGAAGAGTCCGTGGGATAAATCACCACCCCGCCCTTGCGGATGATCTCGACTGCCTGTTTGATCAGGCGCGCTTGCGGGTTTTCCGGATGGATCTGGAAAAATTGACTCACGTTTTCTACCTGTTCAGACGGCGGCAATATCTGTGTCATGTTTGAACCGACACCACAGGGGTGGAAGGTCCTCGGGAACCGGCCGGTACTGGCCAATCTCGGACCAGCCTCCAGGGCCATGGAAATCACTGCCGGCGCTGACCAGCAGACCGAACTCGCGGGCAAGGATTGCCAGGCTGCCGACCTGTTCCGCGGGCTGATGGCCATTGACCACTTCGATTGCATGCCCGCCCGCTTGAATATAGTCGGCAATCAGCTTTCGGCGCTTGCTGCGGGTGAAATCGTAGTGCCATGGATGCGCCAGACTGACCCACGCTCCGGCGGCGCGCAGGGTGCCGACGGTGTCTTCCAGCGTCGGCCAGTGTTGCTTGACGTCACCCAGCTTGCCGGCGCCGAGCCATTTACGGAACGCCTCGGCGCGATCCTTTACAAAACCTTCACGCACCATCCAGTCGGCAAAATGCGGACGGGCCGGGGCGTTGCCGCTGTCGCCCAGCTCCTGCTGGATCTGCCGGGCACCGTCGAGGGCACCGGGCATACCTTTGAGGCCGAGCTTGCGGCTTATTTCTTCCGACCGCAGCCAGCGGCCATCGTGCAATCTGGCGATCGCCTCGACCAATGGCGCGGCGTTGACGTCGAAACCGTAGCCCAGTACATGGATGGTCGCGCCGCCCCAGGTGCAGGACAGTTCGACACCATTGACCAGTTGCATGCCCAGTTCTTCGGCGGCGCTGCGCGCTTCGGCGAGGCCTTCGAGGGTGTCATGATCGGTCAACGCCAGGACTCGCACGCCGTTTTCGAACGCACGCGCAACCAGAACCGCCGGCGCCAGGGCGCCATCGGAGGCCGTGCTGTGGCAGTGCAAATCAACATTCACGGGGAGTTGTAACCTCAAATCAGCTGGCGCTATCGCGCGCCCATATGTTTGTTATTATGCCGCCACATCCAGCTTCTGGCTCTCACTGTGAAACAATTCATCGATTTCATCCCGCTTCTGCTGTTCTTCATCGTTTACAAACTTGATCCACGGGTTGTCGATATCGCCGGCCACGAGGTCACTGTAGGCGGTATTTACAGCGCCACGGCGATGCTGATCATCAGCTCCCTGGTGGTCTACGGCGCGTTGTTCATCAAACAGCGCAAGCTGGAAAAGAGCCAATGGCTGACCCTGATCGCCTGCCTGGTGTTCGGCAGCCTGACCCTGGCCTTCCACAGCGAGACCTTCCTCAAATGGAAAGCCCCGGTGGTCAACTGGCTGTTCGCCCTGGCCTTCATCGGCAGCCACTTCATCGGTGACCGCCTGCTGATCAAACGCATCATGGGCCACGCGCTGACCCTGCCGGATCCGGTCTGGACCCGCCTGAACATCGCCTGGATCGCCTTTTTCCTGTTCTGCGGGGCTGCCAACCTGTTCGTGGCGTTCACCTTCCAGAGCATCTGGGTCGACTTCAAGGTGTTCGGCAGCCTGGGCATGACCGTGCTGTTCCTGGTCGGTCAGGGCATCTACCTGTCCCGCCATCTGCATGACGCCGATACCACAACGCCAAAAACCGAGGACTGACATGCTTTACGCAATCATTGCCACCGACGTCGCCAACTCGCTCGAAGCCCGCCTCGCCGCGCGCCCGGCCCACCTCGAACGCCTGCAAGTGCTCAAGGGCGAAGGCCGCATCGTACTGGCCGGCCCGCACCCGGCGGTCGACAGCAATGATCCGGGCGCTGCGGGTTTCACCGGCAGCCTGATCGTCGCCGAATTCGACTCCCTGAGCGCCGCCCAGGCCTGGGCCGACGCCGATCCGTACATCGCCGCCGGCGTGTACGCCAACGTGATCGTCAAGCCGTTCAAGCAAGTTTTGCCGTAACCAAGGAATGTGGAGGGGCTCTGTGGCGAGGGGATTTATCCCCGATGGTTGCGCAGCAACCCAAAGCCATCCAATGCGGTGTGCCTGACACACCGCATGCTCCCATTTCAGGTCTGCTTCGCAGCCCATCGGGGCGGTGCGACGTTTCGCTGAATCCCCTCACCACAACAGCTCTCTCGCCACACTCAACCCACTCCAAGCACTGAACCTTCCCGGTTCTAACCGCTCTCAATCGCTCATTATTCTCGTTTGCCTGCCGACAACCTGCCCAATATCCATTTGCAAGCAGGAATCGCAATGCGCAAAGGTCCGTTGTGTCTGATGTGGGTCACGTTGTCGATCATGGCGCCCGCCCATGGTGAGGAAACCACCGAAAGCGGCAGCTCCACGCCATTGTCGTTAAGTGCCGGCAGTCAGATTACCGAACTGCAGCAGCGCCTGAAGGCCAGCGAGCAGCAGCGGGAAGAACTGAGCAAACAACTGCAAAATGCCGATAACACCCGCGAAAGCGCCCAGCTTGCCCGGTTGCGTCAGGAGAACCAGCGCCTGAAGCTGCAACTCAAGGAAGCCCAGGCCAGTCCCTTGCCGCGTCTGTTGACCGAACAGCAGCAATGGTTCGTCACCGGCGCCGGGGTAGCGCTATTGGCGCTGCTGTGCGGTATCTTTGCCAGTGGAGCAAGCCGAAAACGTCGGCAATGGCTAAATTGAGTGAGTCATGAGCGAGCTGTTACTGATTGATGATGACCAGGAGTTGTGCGAACTCCTGAGTAGCTGGCTGAGCCAGGAAGGCTTCCAGGTACGCGCCTGCCACGATGGCCAGAGCGCGCGCAAAGCGTTGGCCGAATCCGCCCCGGCGGCGGTGGTGCTGGACGTGAT
The DNA here is from genome assembly GCF_023100615.1 of Pseudomonas sp. MWU12-3103b. Lineage (NCBI taxonomy): Bacteria > Pseudomonadati > Pseudomonadota > Gammaproteobacteria > Pseudomonadales > Pseudomonadaceae > Pseudomonas > Pseudomonas sp. MWU12-3103b. The sequence continues at coordinate 420,978 of NZ_JALMEY010000002.1, read as the reverse complement.
GCTGCCCGACGGCAGCGGTCTGGAACTGCTCAAGCAATTGCGCAGCGAACACGCCGATTTGCCGGTGCTGATGCTCTCGGCCCGGGGCGAACCGCTGGATCGCATCCTCGGTCTGGAGCTGGGCGCCGACGATTACCTGGCCAAACCCTGCGATCCGCGTGAACTCACCGCGCGCCTGCGCGCCGTGCTGCGCCGCAGTCACCCGGCTGCCGTGTCGACCCAGCTCGAACTCGGCGACCTGAGCTTCAGCCCGGTGCGTGGCGTGGTCAGCATCGACGAGAAAGAACTGACTCTCACCGTTTCCGAAAGTCGTTTGCTCGAAGCCCTGCTCAAGCAGCCCGGCGAGCCGCTGGACAAACAGGAACTGGCGCAACTGGCCCTCGGCCGCAAACTGACCCTGTACGACCGCAGCCTCGACATGCACGTCAGCAACCTGCGCAAGAAGATCGGCCCCCACCCCGACGGTCGCCCGCGAATCGTCGCCCTGCGCAGCCGCGGTTACTACTACAGCCTGTAAATCGGGGAATACCTGCCTGAATGCTATATGTGGCGAGGGAGCTTGCTCCCTCGCCACAGGCGCAGTGCCAGTGATATTTGTCAGGCAGGGTACGAAGCGTCTTTACCCAAGCTTTACGCAGCGCTGACCGCCGCTGACCTTGATCTCCGTAATCTGAACTCATCCGGAACGTACCGGGAACGAGACAAGGAGATACACCATGCGCAAGACTCTTATCGCTCTGATGTTCGCTGCCGCTCTGCCAACCGTCGCCATGGCCATGCCACAGGATGGTGGCCCGATGGGTGGCCCGCTCGACGGCCCACGCCACGGCGGTCAGATGCACGGCGAGCACGGCAAAGGCCCGTACAGCCAACTCGACCTGTCCCGTGAACAACGTGATCAGATCCGCAAGATCATGGGCGAGCAGATGCATGAGCGTCGCCAGGTAGTCGAGAAGTACCTGGAAAAACTCTCGCCGACTGACCAGAAAGCCATGAAAGACGAGATGGCCGCCAACCACAAGAAAGCCGAAGCTGACGTACGCAACCTGCTGAAACCGGATCAACAGAAGAAATTCGACGAGATCCAGAAGAAACAGGCTGAACGCCGCGCCGAATGGGCCGAGTTCAAAGCGTGGAAAGCGCAACAACCGCAAAAAGCGCAATAATGCGATAACCTCGGATCCGACGGCTAAGCGCCGTCGGTTCTGTTGCCACTCAATCCAAATGTGGGAGCGGGCTTGCTCGCGAATGCGGTGTATCAGACAAAGTAATGTTGACTGACACACCGCATTCGCGAGCAAGCCCGTTCCCACATTGTTGAGTTTTTTGTTTGATTGAGGATTTTCTGTGCGTTCATTGTTCTGGCGTATTCTCGCGAGCTTCTGGCTGGCCATTGCTCTGGTGGCGGGGCTGTCGATTCTGCTCGGGCACATGCTCAACCAGGACGCGTGGATCCTCAGCCGCCATCCCGGCCTCAACACCCTGGCCGCCGAATGGACGCAAACCTACGAAGCCCAGGGCGAAGACGCCGCGCAGGACATCCTCGAACAGCGCAAACGCCAATATCACATCGATGTCCAGGTGCTGAACGAAAGCGGCGACCCGGTGGTGCGTGGCACCTTCCCGCGTCGCGCCGCCGCCTTCGAAGCCCGGCAGAACAACGATGACCGACGCCTGCCCTGGCGGCGCCTGACCGACGAATTCACCAGCGAAAAAACCGGCGACACCTACCTGTTCATCTTCCGCATCCCGCACCCGGAACTCGATGCCTGGCACCGCGAAAGCCTGCTCTGGCCGCTGAGTGCGCTGGGCATTGCGCTGGTGGTGCTGACCCTGTTCAGCCTGCTGGTGACCTTCTCCATCACCCGCCCGCTCAGTCGTTTACGCGGTGCGGTGCATGATCTGGGGCAGACCACCTATCAGCAGAACAGCCTGGCGAAACTGGCCAACCGTCGCGATGAATTCGGCGTGCTGGCCAACGACTTCAACCGCATGGGCGCGCGCCTGCAAAGCCTGATCGGCAGTCAGCGCCAGTTGCTGCGCGATGTGTCCCACGAACTGCGCTCACCTTTGGCGCGACTGCGGATTGCGCTGGCACTGGCGGAACGGGCCAACCCGGAAGAACGGGAAAAGCTCTGGCCACGCCTGACCCGCGAATGTGATCGGCTGGAAGCGCTGATCAGCGAGATTCTGGTGCTGGCACGGGTCGATGCCGACAACGCCAGTGCCGAAGCGGTAGACCTGAATGCGCTGCTCGGCACCTTGCAGAAAGACGCGCAACTTGGCTCGCCGGAGCAGACCGTGCGCCTGGATGCCGAACCACACCTGACACTGACCGGCTGGCCGACCATGATCGAGCGCGCCGTAGACAACCTGCTGCGCAACGCCCAACGCTTCAACCCGGTGGGGCAGGCAATCGAATTGCAGGCCACACGTCAGGGCGAACGAATTGTGGTGAGTGTGCGCGACCACGGGCCGGGTGTGCAGGCCGAGCATCTGAGCCAGTTGGGCGAACCGTTCTACCGGGCGCCGGGGCAGACGGCGGCCGGGCATGGTCTGGGCCTGGCGATTGCCAAGCGCGCGGCGGAGCGGCATGGCGGGAGTCTGCTGCTGGCCAATCATCCTGAGGGCGGGTTTGTCGCCAGCCTGGAATTGCCGTTGGTGCCAGGGGCAATTGTCCAGCCTTAAAAGCCCCTCACCCCAGCCCTCTCCCGGAGGGAGAGGGTTAGGGTGAGGGGCTTTTGATGTTCAGGCCTTGGAAGGCCAGGCGCTGACGAATTCGGTCAGATCAACCTTCTCCGCCACACGCGGTTCTTTCTGCGGCGTGCCGAGGTACAGAAAGGCAATCACTTGTTCGTCTTCAGCCAGGCCCAGCCCCTTGGCCACGTGCGCCGAATAAGCCAGATCACCGGTACGCCACACCGCACCAATCCCCTGCGCGTACGCCGCCAGCAGAATCCCGTGAGCCGCACACCCCGCCGCCAACAACTGCTCGGCCTTCGGATACTTGACGTGATCCTGCAGTTTCGCGATCACCACGACCACCAGCGGCGCCCGCAGCGGGCCGTTGCGCGCCTTGTCGATCATCGCTTCAGTGACTTCGCCTTCCTGCATCTGCGCCGCTTCGGCCAGCAACTCGCCCATTTGCTCACGTGCCGCGCCTTCGACGGTGAGGAAACGGTACGGCTGCAAGTGGCCGTGATCCGGTGCGCGCAGGGCTGCGCCAAACAGGGCTTCGCGCTGCTCGGCGGTAGGGGCCGGTTCGACCAGGCGTGGAACGGAAACACGGTTGAGCAAAGCGTCGAGAGCCTGCATCGGCCACCTCCTGAGAAAAATGTGCGGCTATTCTAGCGGTATCCGGCAACAGGGTGCCGGTTTACATGCCCTGCCCCACGGGTAGAATGGCGCCCTTCCTACATCAGCCCGAGCGGACTTCATGGCGTTGCCGACCTTACGGATCATTGGTTTCATCATCGGCATCTTCCTGATCACCCTGGCCATCGCCATGGTTGTGCCCATGGCCACTCTGGTGATTTTCGAGCGCACCGGCGATCTGCCGTCGTTCCTCTGGGCGAGCATGATCACTTTCCTCGCCGGCCTCGCGCTGGTGATCCCCGGCCGCCCCGAGCACATTCACCTGCGCCCGCGCGACATGTACCTGCTGACCGTCAGCAGCTGGCTGGTGGTGTGCATTTTCGCCGCGCTGCCGTTTTTGCTGACCCAGCACATCAGCTACACCGACTCGTTCTTCGAAAGCATGTCCGGCATCACCGCCACCGGCTCGACCGTGCTCAGCGGGCTCGACACCATGTCCCCCGGCATTCTGATGTGGCGCTCGCTGCTGCACTGGCTCGGCGGCATCGGCTTCATCGGCATGGCGGTGGCGATTCTGCCGTTGCTGCGCATCGGTGGCATGCGCCTGTTCCAGACCGAGTCATCCGACCGCTCGGAAAAGGTCATGCCGCGCTCGCACATGGTGGCGCGCCTGATTGTGGCGGCCTACGTCGGTATCACCATCCTCGGCAGCCTGGCGTTCTGGTGGGCCGGGATGAGCCCGTTCGATGCGATCAACCACGCGATGTCGGCGATTTCCACCGGCGGTTTCTCGACCTCCGACCAGTCCCTGGCGAAGTGGACGCAACCGGCGGTGCACTGGGTCGCGGTGGTCGTGATGATTCTCGGCAGCCTGCCGTTCACGCTGTACGTGGCGACCATGCGCGGCAACCGTCGTGCGCTGATCAAGGATCAGCAAGTGCAGGGTTTGCTCGGCATGTTGCTGGTGACCTGGCTGGTGCTCGGCACCTGGTATTGGTGGACCACCAAGCTGCACTGGCTGGAAGCGCTGCGGCACGTGGCGCTGAACGTAACGTCGGTGGTCACCACCACCGGTTTTGCCCTCGGCGACTACAGCCTGTGGGGCAATTTCTCGCTGATGCTGTTTTTCTATCTGGGCTTTGTCGGCGGCTGCTCCGGCTCGACGGCGGGCGGGATCAAGATCTTCCGTTTCCAGGTCGCCTACATCCTGCTCAAGGCCAACCTTAACCAGCTGATTCACCCGCGCGCGGTGATCAAGCAGAAGTACAACGGTCACCGTCTCGACGAAGAGATCGTGCGTTCGATCCTGACCTTTTCGTTCTTCTTCGCCATCACCATCTGCGTGATCGCCCTGCTGCTGTCGCTGCTCGGCGTCGACTGGATGACCGCGTTGACCGGCGCTGCCAGCACCGTGTCCGGCGTCGGCCCGGGCCTGGGCGAGACCATCGGCCCGGCGGGCAACTTTGCCACCTTGCCGGATGCCGCGAAGTGGATTCTGTCGTTCGGCATGCTGCTCGGCCGACTGGAGATCATTACGGTGTTTGTGCTGTGTATTCCAGCCTTTTGGCGTCACTGACCGGCGCCTGCAACAGCCGCGCCCGGTAATCGCCGGGCGTGGTGTCGAACCAGCGGCGAAACGCGCGGAAGAAGTTGCTCGGATCGGCAAACCCCAGCAGATAGGCAATCTCCAGCAAGGTCATGTTCGGCTGCGCCAGATACTGCTCGGCCAGTTCGCGGCGGGTGTCGTCGAGCAACTGCTGAAAACTGGTGCCCTCCTCCTGCAACCGGCGCTGCAAGGTGCGCTGCGACAGATGCAGGGTCTGCGCCACGGTATCGCGCTTGGGTTCGCCCTGCGGCAGTAAACGGCATAACACCTGGCGCGCCTTGTGGGTCACGCGGCTTTCAGAGAATCGCGCCAGGTATTCCCCGGCAAACCGGTCGTGCAGCAGCGCCATGGCTTCGTTGGCGGTGGGCAGCGGTGCTTCCATGTCGGCGCGTTCGAAAATCAGCGCATCGTACGGCGCGTTGAACATCAGCGGCGCGTGGAAGGCTTGTCGGTAGGGTTGCAGGTCTGCGGGTTCGTCACCCTGAAACAGCACTTTGACCGGGTGCAGGGTGCGTCCGGTCAACCAGCCGCACAGGCCAAGCGCACAGGCCAGCGAGGCTTCTGCGCTCTGCCGGGTTGGCGGCAGGTGATCGCCATGCACCGTCAGAATCAGCGCATAGCCTTCTTCGAGCAGACGAAAACTCAGGTCGGCGCTCTCGGCGATAATCCGCTGATAACGCACCAGGCGTTGAAAGCCTTCGGCCAGGGTGTTGCTCGACATCAAGGCATAGCCGGCAACGTGGAACGACGCCGGGCGTACCACCTTGCCCATGTTCAGGCCGATCGCCGGGTTGCCGGACAGCTCGACCGCCCGTTGCCAGAGGCGGGTCATGGAATCTTGCGGGAAGCGCGCATCCGGATCATCCAGGGCCGCGTAATCGAGCCCCAGTTGCTTGAACAGTACCCGGCAATCCAGGCCGTCCATCTCCAATGCTTTGACAATCCCCATCGCCCAGCTTGCAGAAGTCGTTCGTTCGCTCATGGCGTTATTCTTTTACATGATGGATCGCATGTTACGACCCGATTTGCGAAGGATACTAAAGTGGCGCCCATTGTCACTGGCTGATGCCAGTGTTCACTCTAGACTCAAATAAGCTACCCGCCGAACAACTTGCCGTCAGAACAATAACCACAGAGATCGCAGTCGTGGAAAACATCAAGCAATTCAACACTTTCGCCGAGTTCTACCCGTATTACCTCAGCGAACACGCCAACAGTACCTGCCGACGATTGCATTTCATCGGCACCACGCTGGTGATTTTCATTCTGGCCATGACCATCGCCAAAGGCGCTTGGCTGCTGTTGCTGGCCCTGCCGCTGGCCGGTTACAGCTTTGCCTGGGTCGGCCACTTCTTCTTTGAAAAGAACCGTCCGGCGACTTTCCAGCATCCGCTGTACAGCCTGCTCGGCGATTTCGTCATGTACCGCGACATGATCCTCGGCCGCGTGGCGTTCTGAACCCCGACACACCTGGAGGCTTGCCGATGAACGCCAATGCCCGCTTCACTCACATGCAGGACGGCACGCAGGAAGACTGGGCGATCATCGCCGCGGACTTCAGCGCCTACGCTCGGCAATTGCCGTCGCGGATCGTCGCGCACCTGAAGTTGCTGGAAGGTGACTTCGGCGGCTTCCCGGTGGATCGCCTGACCCATTCGCTGCAAACCGCGACCCGCGCCTATCGCGATGGTCGTGACGAGGAATACGTGGTCTGTGCGCTGCTGCATGATATTGGCGACACCCTCGGCTCCTACAACCACCCGGACATCGCGGCGGCGATTCTCAAACCGTTCGTCAGTGCCGAGAATCTGTGGATGGTCGAGAAGCACGGGATCTTTCAGGGTTATTACTTCTTCCATCACCTGGGCATGGATCGGCATCTGCGCGAGCAATTCGCCGCGCATCCGCAGTATCAGGCGACGGCGGAATTTTGCGCCAGGTACGATGCGGCGGCGTTCGACCCGGCCTATGAAACCCTGCCGCTGAGCTTCTTCGAGCCGATGATGGAGCGGTTGTTTGCCCAGCCGAAGCACTCGATCTACAAGGCGGCGATGGAAGAACACAGCCCGGCCTGAGAACACCACAGATCAATGTGGGAGGGGGCTTGCTCCCGAAGGCGGTGTGTCAGATAAACATGTACTTACTGATACACCGCATTCGGGAGCAAGCCCCCTCCCACAGGATATATCTGGGGTCTAGGCAATCTCGGCAACCTTGGCCGCCTTGAGCTGTGCCTCCCGCGCCTGCGCATCCGCCAGGCGATACAGCTCGATCGTGCCGTCCCAGTGCTCGATCAACGCCGTGCACGACTCCACCCAATCGCCGCAATTGAGGTAATCCACCTCGCCGACCTTGCGGATCTCGGCATGGTGAATGTGCCCGCAGACCACGCCGTGCAATTCGCGTTTCACGCATTCGTGGGCGATGGCTTCTTCGAAGTCGCTGATGAAGCTCACTGCCGTCTTCACCTTGTGTTTCAGGTACGCCGACAACGACCAGTAGCCGTAGCCATAACGCGCTCGCCAGTGATTGAGCCAGCGGTTGAGGGTCAGGGTGAATTCGTAGGCCGAGTCGCCGAGGAAGGCCAGCCAGCGGTGGTAGCGGGTGATCACGTCGAACTGGTCGCCATGGATCACCAGCAGGTGCCGGCCATCCGCCGTGACGTGAACGGCCTCGTCGACCAACTGGATGTTGCCGAGGATCAGCTTCGAATAACGGCGCAGGAATTCATCATGGTTGCCGGTGACGTAGATCACCTCGGTGCCGCGCTTGCTCATGGTCAGCAGGCGACGGATCACGTTGGTGTGCGCCTGCGGCCAGTACATGCCACCGCGCAGCTTCCAGCCGTCGATGATGTCACCGACCAGATAGATCTTGTCGGCGTGGTAGCCCTTGAGAAATTGCGACAAGTGCTCGGCCTGGCAATCCCGCGTGCCCAGGTGCACGTCGGAAATCCACAAGGTACGCACCCGTTGTTTGCGGCTGGGTCTGGCGAGCTCGGCGCTGGTCATGGGCAACCCTCTGCGATGTTTTCGCCACTGTGCACGTGCCGGGTGAATCGACCATGACAGACAGGCGTCAGTCGTGTGACAGCGCGCAAGCCCGTCGCCCCGGTGTAGACTGGCGCTCACTTCGGAGACTTCTTCCATGCGCCCGATCCTCACTCTGCGCCAATACACCCACGACCTGATCGTCCACAGCCACGACCACGCGCAACTGGTGTTCGGGCTGTCCGGCGCGCTGGATTTCGAAGTCGAGGGTCAGGGCAGCCAGGTGCGCCAGCAGAGTTTCGTGGTCGTCCCCGGCGGCGCGCATCACGCCTGCGGCAGCCCCAATGGCAGCCGTTGTCTGGTGCTGGACGTACCCGACGGGCAATGGCTGAACGATTCGCTGGGCGAGCACGCCGACGCCAGTCAGCGCTTGCTCGACCAGCCTGCGCGATTGTCGCTTGATGCCGGGCAAAGCCAATTGGTCAACTGGCTGGCGAACAGCCCGGTCACGGATCCGCTGATCGCGCAGCAAGGCGCGGTGTTGCTGCTGGCCAGCCTGAATCACGCCAGACCTGCCGAACATTCGGCGCGGCGCCTGCCCTACGCGGCGCTGGATGCGCACATCGAACAATACGCCGCCTACCCGCTGCAAGTGGCCGATCTGGCGCAGATCGCCGGCTTGTCCAGCGCCCGCCTGCACGCGCGGTTCATGGCGGAATGCGGGCAGACGCCGATGGACTACATTCGCAGCCGGCGCCTGCACAAGGCAGTCTGCCTGCTGCGCGACACGGCACTGCCGATCGGCGAGATCGCCAGTCGGGTCGGTTACAGCTCGCAGAGCGCGTTCGCGGCGGCGGTGCTGCGCGAGTTCGGCGCGTCACCGGGGCAGTTGCGCCGCGACTCCTGCGACAAAAAACGCTAGTTCGCCGACAGACTTCTGCGCCGCAACACGTTTCAATGGGCAACATTGAAACTGTGTTCGGATTAAGGATTGCAATGACTCCGCGTACCGCCCTCGGCGCCCTGCACATTGGCGCTCTGATGTTCGGCCTGACCGGTGTGTTCGGCAAACTCGCGGCCGCCTCGCCGGCGGTGATCGTCTTCGGGCGTGCGGCGTTTGCCGTGCTCGCCCTGGCCTTTTTCGCCCGCTTCGCCAGTCAGCACGGCTGGCGGACACTGCAGGCGGTCGACTGGCGGCGCCTGGCGCTCAGCGGCATGTTGCTGGCCGGGCACTGGGTGAGTTTTTTCATCGCGGTGAAGGTCGCTGGCGTCGCCATCGCGACCTTGGGTTTTGCCAGCTTCCCGGCGTTCACCGTGATTCTCGAAGGGCTGATTTTCCGCGAACGCATCCGCGCCAATGAAATCGTGTTGGTAGTGCTGGTCAGCGTCGGTCTGGTGCTGGTGACCCCGGCGTTCGATCTGGCCAGCGGCGCCACCACCGGGTTGCTCTGGGCGGTGCTGTCGGGCTTGCTGTTCGCCCTGCTGTCGCTGACCAACCGCGCCAGCTCCGGATGCATCCCGGCGGTGCAGGCCGCGCTGTGCCAGAACGTGGTGGTGGCGCTGTGTCTGCTGCCGGTGGCTGCGCCGCAACTGAGCGAAGTGCGCGCGCTGGACTGGCTGTGGATCGGCCTGCTCGGGGTGTTTTGCACCGGCGTCGCCCACAGCCTGTTCGTCGCCAGCCTCGCGGTGATCAAGGCGCGCACCGCCGCCGTGGTGTTCGCCATGGAGCCGGTCTACGGCATCACCATCGCCTGGCTGCTGTTCGATGAAAACCCGACCGTGCGCATGCTGATCGGTGGCGCGCTGATCATTATCGCCATCGTGGTCTCGGCGCGGATGTCAGGCAGCGCCGACAAGAAAACCGTCGCCGCCGAAGCCGCGTCTCACTGAGTGCGGTCGTTGTGGCCGAGGTCGCGCGCAGGGTCGATCTGATCGCGCACCCGCTGCTTGAGCACCTTGGCCTCGGGAAAGCCGCCGTCGGCTTTGCGCTCCCAGATCTGCACGTCGTCGCAGCTGATATGAAACACCCCGCCGGTGCCCGGCACCAGCGACACCTTGCCGAGGTCGTCGCCGAAGGTGCTGAGCAGCTCCTGCGCCAGCCACGCGGCGCGCAGCAGCCACTGGCATTGGGTGCAATAGGTGATGACGACTTCCGCTTTTTTCACGCTCATGTGCGCTGAAACTCCTGAGACAGAGGGCGCCGCTATAATAGCCGGCTTTATCGCTTGCCCCGAGACTCACCATGCGCCGTTTGCTGTTCTGCCTGCTGCTTGGCTTCCTGCCCCTCTTTGCTAATGTCACCGTGCATGCCGCCGAAGCGCCCCGCCCGAAAGTCGGCCTGGTGCTGTCCGGTGGCGCCGCCCGTGGCCTGGCGCACATCGGCGTGCTCAAGGCGCTTGAGGAGCAAGGGATCAAGATCGATGCGATTGCCGGTACCAGCATGGGCGCGGTGGTCGGTGGCCTGTATGCCTCGGGCTACAAGATCGATGAACTGGAAAAACTCGCGCTGAACATCGATTGGCAGCAGGCGCTGTCCGACGCGCCGCCACGCGAAGACGTGCCGTTTCGCCGCAAGCAGGACGACCGCGATTTTCTGGTGAAACAGCAACTGAGTTTTCGCGATGATGGCAGCCTCGGCCTGCCGCTGGGGGTGATTCAGGGCCAGAACCTGGCGCTGATGCTGGAAAGCCTGCTGGCGCACACCAGTGACACCCGCGACTTCGACAAACTGCCGATTCCCTTCCGCGCCGTGGCCACCGACATCGCCAATGGCGAAAAAGTGGTGTTCCGCAAAGGCCACCTGCCGCAGGTGATCCGCGCCAGCATGTCGATTCCGGCGGTGTTTGCCCCGGTCGAACTGGACGGACGGCTGCTGGTGGACGGTGGCATGACTGACAACATCCCGCTCGACGTCGCTCGGGAGATGGGCGTCGACGTGGCAATCGTGGTCGACATCGGTACGCCACTGCGCAACCGCAAACAACTGACGACCGTGGTTGATGTGCTAAACCAGTCGATCACCCTGATGACCCGGCGTAACTCCGAAGAGCAACTGGCCGCCCTCAAACCCACCGACGTGCTGATCCAGCCGGCGCTGGCGGCATTCGGCGTCACCGATTTCGGCAAGGCCCAGGAAATGATTGACGCCGGTTACCGCGCCACGCGGATTCTCGACGCCCGCCTCGCTCAGCTCAAACCTCACGAATCACAAGACGCCGAACTCAATGCGGCCCGCGCCCCGGGGCAGCGCACGCCCATCATCACCGCGATCAGGGTCGAGAACGATTCGAAAGTCGGCGATGAGGTGATTCGCTATTACATCCGTCAGCCGATCGGCGAGCCGCTGGACCTGGGCCGACTGCACTCGGACATGGGCACGCTGTACGGCCTCGATTACTTCGAACAGGTGCAGTACCGCGTAGTGCACAAGGGCCAGGATCACACGCTAGTGATCAGCGCCCGGGGCAAACGCAGCGGCACCGATTACCTGCGGGTCGGCCTGAACCTGTCAGACGACATGCGCGGTGACAGCGCCTTCAACCTCGGCGCCAGCTACCGCATCAACGGCATCAACCGCCTCGGCGCGGAATGGCTGACCCGGGCGCAGATCGGCGACAAACAGGAGCTCTACACCGAGTTCTATCAGCCGCTGGACGTCGGCTCGCGCTACTTCGTCGCCCCGTATGCTGCGTTTGAAGCGCAGAACGTCGATGCTGTGCTCGACAACGACCCGATCGCCCAATACCGCGTCGAACGCTACGGTTTCGGCCTCAATTTCGGCCGGCAGATCGGCAACAACGGTGAAATCCGCTTCGGGGTCGGCGAGGCCTGGGGCAAAGCGGATGTGCGCATCGGCGATCAGGACTTGCCGAGAGAAAACTTCACTGAAGGGTTCTACTCGCTGAAGTACTCGTTCGACTCGCTGGACAATGTCTACTTCCCCCACGAGGGCAAGGACGTCAGCCTGACCCTGATGCAATTCGAACCGGGCCTCGGCTCGGACACGCGCTACCGGCAGTGGGAATTCAAGCTCGATAAAGCCATGAGCCATGGCCCGGATACGCTGATTCTCGGCGGCCGTTATGGCCGAACGCTGGACGACGCCAACGTGGTGACGTCGAGCTTCCTGCTCGGCGGTGCGCGACAGTTATCGGGCTTTCGCGAGGATTCGATTTCCGGGCAAAACGTCAGCCTGATGCGCGCCGTGTACTACCGCCGGTTGACGCCACGCTCTTATTTGCCGCTCGATTTCCCGCTGTATGCCGGGGCTTCGCTGGAGCGTGGGCGGGCGTGGAACAACGACAATGAATTCGACAGCGGCTACATCAATGCCGCCAGCGTGTTTATCGGCTTCGATACGCCGTTGGGGCCGTTGAATTTCACGTATGGCTTGAATGATGCGAACGAGCAGGCGGTTTATCTGAATCTGGGGCAGACGTTCTGAACATTCAGGTGGATTGATGTTGTCGGCCCTGACGCCTTCGCGAGCAAGCTCGCTCCCACAGTTGGAATGCGTTCCATTGTGGGAGCGGGCTTGCTCGCGAAGGCGATAGTTCAGTCAGCGAACAATTCCGCTGACTCAACCTTCAGCGAATCCCCGCCAATAACGTCCGCGCCGTTTGCTTGAGGGGTTCATCCCCTTCCTTGAGCAATTCGTTGAGCAAGGCAATCGCGCTGTCGATATCCCCGTCATCAATGCAGGTCTGCGCCTGTTCGAGCTTCACTGACCCGACAGCAGGTTCCGGCTCCTGCAAGCTCAGCGGCTCCAGCGCCAGAGTGGACGGAGGATCGTCGAACGCATTGAGAAAGTCATCGTCCAGCGGCTGCGCGTCCGGTTCGGGGATCCACTCCAGCTCCGCCTCTTCGCTGGCCCCGGTTTCGGGTAACTCGAAGTCCGCTGGCAGGATTTCCAGGCCGGAGTTCGATGCAGATCGTTCTACGGGCTGCTCAGGTGCAGAGCGACTGCCCTCAAGATCCCAACTGGACGCCATCGACAGCTCACCCAGATTCAATTCGAAATCATCCTCGGGCGGCGGTGGTACAGGCGCCACCGCTGCGGCAGCGGCCGTCGCCACTGCCGGGGTTATCGGCGCAGCGCCGGTCAATTTTGGATGCCGTTCACGGATCGCGGCCAGTTGCTGAGGATCCACCCCGGCATCACGCAGGCGATGTTCCTGTTGTTCATAAGCAGCGCTGTCGCCCTGCCGCCCCAGCACTTCGAGCAATTGCACACCCAATTCGGTGCGCTCGGGCTCCTTGTCCATGGCATTGCGCAACAACCCGACCGCCTCACTCAAACGACCATAAGCCAGATAGATCCCCACCGCCTCCAGCACATCGCCGGCCGCCGGTTCTTCACGGTGTTCGGTGGCTGCGCGGATGCTCGCCGATTGAGTGGTTGGCGGGTCTTCAGGATCTGTTTGCCGATCTGCCGGCAGAGCTGCCAGTGGCGCCGCGCCCTCCACCAGTTGCCGCCGACGTCGTACGAACAGCCCGGCACCCAATAATCCCAGCAGCATCAGCAAGCCACCGAGCAGCGGCCAGTTGAGACCATCGTCGGTAGCTTCAGGCGCAGTGGTGACTGGCGCGGGAGTTGGCGGCGTGAGGGCCGGTGCCGGCGGCTGTTGCAGTTCGCTCAAACGCGTTTGCAGATCACTGATCTGCTTTTTGCCGTCGGCTAGCTGGATATCCTGCGCCTGCAGTTTTGTGTTGAGTTCCTCGACGGTCTTTTGCAGCTGCTGATTGAGTAACGCGCTGGCCGCCAATTGCTCGGCCACGGCATCGTTGGCTGGCGCCGCCGCTGGAGCGGGTGGCGCTGAAGGGGCGGCGTCGCGTTTGCCCTGAGCAGCCTGAGGCGCCGCCGTGGCGGGTTCGACGGTGGGAAATTCAGAAGATTGCGGACGTGGATCGGGCTCGTCGGTGGCCGGCACGATACTCGGCGATCCGGGTGGATCGATCAGCAGCGTGTACTCGCGCAGCAGGCGGCCATTGGGCTGATTGAGCTGCACCAGAAAATTCAGAAAGGGTTCATTGACCGGTTTGCGCGAGGTCACCCGGATCATCTGGCGATTGCCATGCAGGATCGGGGTGAACTTGAGGTCATTGAGGAAGAACACCCGCTCGACCCCGGCCCGGGCGAATTCATCCGCGGTGGCCAGGCTGGCCGAGAGGTCGCTGGCACTGAGGCCCGCGGCATCCACCAGGGCGATGTCGGCCTTGAGCGGCTGATTGAGGGCCGAATGGACGGTAATGTCCCCCAACCCCAGCGCCATCGACCAGGTCGAATAGCTGAATACACCAGCGACCAGCAGCCATCTGGCGCCACCGCGCAGTACAACGTGCCGACTTGCGAGCATGAGCATCCCTTAAATAAGCAAAACCGGTTTCTATGCGTTCGCACATCCGGTACGAACACGATATTGCCCAGTAGTTCTTATAGTCTGCTCTGCGCGATCCCTCAAAAAACCGGCGCGCGGTTTATGCCTCAAGATTTTTCCAGGTTGCCCAGAATGTGCCCGTGAACGCGCATGCACACCTTAAGATCCGCCTCGTCGACGCCTTCGAACAATTCGTGACGCAACTGTGTAGCGATGGTTTCGATTTGTTCGATCAGCGGCAGCGCCGGAGCGCAGAGCACGATTTTTTTCGCCCGGCGGTCTTCCATCACCGACTGACGTTGCACCAGGCCCTGGCTTTCCAGGCTGTCGAGCAAGCGCGCGAGGGTCGGCCCTTCGACACCGACGCTTTGCGCCAGCTCGCGTTGGGTCGGCGCATCTTCAAAACGCGCCAGATGCAGCAGCACCAGCCAGCGCGCCTGGGACAAGCCCAGACCGGCCAGCCGGCGATCCAGTTCGGCACGCCAGCCACGAGACATCTGGGCCAATTGCATGCCAAAGCGGTGTTGATCGGTTAACGGCATAAAACACTCATGAGTAGACTGACAAATAGAGAAAAACTAATTATTAGTCAGCTAAGCATGACATTTGGCTATAGGCAAGAGCCGACCTGTACTGAATCGTTACAACTGCCTGACGGTTGGCGCAATCGCCGTCTTACATTTCGAATTCAGATTGCAGCGCAGCCCTTACGCAGTAAAGAACACCCTCCGGAACGCGACCGGCGAACAGTTCGGCCACTTCGGCGACCGACGGCAACTCGCCCTCGCCGTCGAGGAACGCGTCCTGCACTTCGCCCATCAGTTCTTCAGGCAAATCGAGCGCCTGCTCCAGCGACAACTGTTGCTTGCCGATGGCCTCGGCGAGCATCGTGTAGACGTTCTTTTCCGAGCACTGCAACTGCCCGGCGATCTGCATCGGGGTCATACCGGCGCGGGCCAGGGTGATCAGTTCGTGACGCACATCGGCCACCACTTTCGGCGCCTCGGCCTCGCCGCCGAGCACTTCGAGGAAGGCTTCGCCGTAACGTTCCAGCTTGCGCGCACCAACACCGCTGACCCGCGCCATGTCGGCCAGCGAGGTCGGCTGGCTGCGGAGCATTTCCAGCAGGGTCGAATCGGGGAAGATGACGTACGGTGGCACGCCATGCTCTTCGGCGAGTTTGCGGCGCAGTGCACGCAAGGCTTCCCACTGTTCGCGCTCTTCGCCACGCACCAGTTGACTGGCCGGACTCTTGCTGGCGGTCTTGGCGGTGACTTGCGGCTTGAGGTCGCGGCGCAGCTCCAGGCTCACTTCGCCCTTGAGCAATGGCCGGCAGGTATCGCTCAGGCGCAGGCCACCGTAGCCTTCATGATCGACGTCGGCCAGACCACGCGCCACCAGTTGCCGGAACAACGAGCGCCATTCGCTCTCGCTCAGCGCCTTGCCGACGCCGTACACCGACAGGTGCTGATGGCCAAAGCTGCGGACCTTCTCGTTGTCCTTGCCCAGCAACACGTCCACCAGATGGCCGACGCCATAGCGCTGGCCGGTGCGATAGATCGCCGACAGTGCCTGGCGCGCCGGCTCGGTGGCGTCCCAGGTCTGCACGCCGTCGACGCAGTTGTCGCAGTGGCCGCACGGCTCGGGCATGTCTTCGTCGAAATACGCCAACAGCGTCTGCCGGCGGCAGCGGGTTTCTTCGCAGAGCGAGAGCATCGCATCGAGTTTGTGCTGCTCCAGACGCTTGTGGCGCTCGTCGCCCTCGGAGTTCTGCAGCATCTGCTTGAGCATCACCACGTCTTGCAGACCGTACGCCATCCACGCATCCGCCGGCAGGCCATCACGGCCGCCGCGCCCGGTTTCCTGGTAATAGGCTTCCAGGGATTTCGGCAGATCGAGGTGCGCGACGAAACGCACGTTGGGCTTGTCGATGCCCATGCCGAACGCCACGGTGGCGACCATGATCAGGCCTTCCTCGTTGAGGAAGCGTTTCTGGTGGTAGGCGCGCAGATCATTGGGCAGACCGGCGTGATACGGCAGCGCCGGGAAGCCCTGCTCGCTGAGGAACGCGGCGACTTCCTCGACCTTCTTGCGCGACAGGCAGTAGACGATGCCGGCATCGCTGCGCCGCTCGGCAAGGAACGCGAGCAACTGCTTGCGCGGCTGCTCCTTGGGCACGATGCGGTAGAAAATGTTCGGCCGGTCGAAGCTCGACAGGAAGCGCTCGGCGTTCTGCAGGTGCAGGCGCTCGACGATTTCTTCGCGGGTGCGCTTGTCAGCCGTGGCCGTCAGGGCGATACGCGGGACATTCGGGAATAACTCCGCCAACTGCCCCAGTTGCAGGTATTCACGACGGAAGTCATGACCCCATTGCGACACGCAGTGCGCTTCGTCGATGGCGAACAAGGCGATCTCGAGGCTTTGCAGGAAGGCCAGCATGCGCGGCTGCACCAGACGCTCCGGCGCCAGATAAAGCATTTTCACTTCGCCACGTTTGATTCGTGCGGCGAGGTCACGCTGCTGCTCGGCGCTCAACGTGGAGTTCAGCGCCGCCGCAGCCACGCCGAGCTCTTCGAGGGTGGCAACCTGATCGTCCATCAAGGCGATCAACGGCGACACCACCACCGCCAGGCCTTCGCGCAGCAACGCCGGGACCTGGAAGCACAAGGACTTGCCGCCACCGGTAGGCATCAGCACCAGCGCATCACCGCCGCTGGCCACGCGCTCAATGATTGCACCCTGACGGCCACGGAAACTGTCGTAGCCGAAGATGTCCTTGAGGACGCGTTGAGCCTGTTCGAGCATAAAAACTCCAAAAATCTACCGAAACATCCCTGCACAGGCTGGTTCAGGACAGCCACAGCTGCTTAAACAAAACGTAAGAGCGCATTGCCAGACCACCGCAATACGAGCAGGGAGCGCAAAACGCGGCAGTATACCCGAGCGTTCCCCGGCACAGGGTGCCGCTGATAAGACTCCGCTAGCCGCCAACACGAAAACCCTGTGGGAGCGGGCTTGCTCGCGAAGGCGGCGTGCCAGTCGATGCAAAAGTGTCTGATACACCGTATTCGCGAGCAAGCCCGCTCCCACAGGGATATTCGTGTTGCCTGTAATTGCGGCAAATCTGCCGTGCGGCTGGCTTGAGCGCTCAAGAAGGCCTAGAATTCCCGCATTGTTTATTCCCCCAAGGTAGCCCCGTAATGTCCTTCGCTGAGCAACTAACCCGCCTGCAAGTCTTTCTCGACGCCGACGAGCTGCACGAAGAGGCGCTGGATTACGTGGCCGCCCACGGTTACCTGACCGCCCTGTCAATCTGTGCAGAAGACGTACCGGAGCGTGAGTGGATCGACGCCCTGTTCGCCGAAGAGCCGCATTACAGCAGCGAAGCCCAGCGTGAAGAAATCGAAGCCACGCTGATTGGTCTCAAGGCACACATCGCCCGTCAACTGGCGTCCGACGAAGAATTCGAGTTGCCGTGCGAACTGGACCTGGGCGACGAGCCGGACGACTCCGAACTGCGCGGCTGGTGCATCGGCTTCATGGAAGGCGTATTCCTGCGTGAAGCGGCCTGGTTCGAAACCGCTGAAGAAGAAGTCAGCGAAATGCTCCTGCCGATCATGGTCGGTTCGGGCTTGTTCGACGAGCAGCCAGAGTTCGAAGACATCGCCAAGGACGCCAACCTGATGGATGACATGATCGTGCAGATCCCGGAAGCCCTGACCGCGCTGTACCTGCTGTGCCAGGCGCCAGACGAAAAACCGGCGATCCTCAAGCCACGTCACCACTAAGATCCGGCCTATGGACAACCCCATAGGCAACCGCTCCCTGATGTTGCGCTACTTCCTGCTGGCCGTCGGCTGGCTCAGCGTGGCATTGGGGGTGATCGGGATTTTCCTGCCGGTTCTGCCCACCACCCCTTTCCTGCTGCTCGCCGCAGCCTGCTTCGCGCGCAGCTCTCCGCGTTTCTATCAATGGCTGGTCGAGCACCCGAAGCTCGGGCCATGGATCCGCGACTACCTCGACGGCAACGGCATTCCGCTCAAGGGCAAGGTCTACGCGATCGGGCTGATGTGGGCGAGCATTCTGTTCTCGTGCTACCTGGTGCCGCTGCCGTGGGCACGGGGGTTCATGTTGACCAGCGCGGTGTTGGTGACGGTGTACATCCTTCGGCAAAAGACTTTGGATAAGTCCTGAATACCGCCGCCCCCGCTACATCTGCATTTACTCCCGATACAGCGCCTCAGGCTGTCTGTTTCGTGTGTTTCGAGCCAGTTATCCAAGTGCCCTGCCACTGACCGCTCGTCGGAAAAAACCTCTTACCTGTTATTTCTGACAGTAGGCAATACTCGCCATATCAGGCCCAATCAATCAACGCCTTCCTCGCAGAGCCACCTGTCCTTCGCCGAGGTTTTTCGTCATGACGCACTTTCACTCCTTCCTGTTTCCACGCTTGCAGACTGAAGTTCCGGGGCTGAAACTGCGTCCCTTGCGGATTTTTGCCATGATAGAGCCGATCGTCGATGGGGACGGCGGTATCAACTGCAAAACCTACTACCAGTTTCCCGACGGTTTGTTCTGCGCCGTCGATGCCTACGCCGAACCCATGCGCAAAGGTGACACGCTCGATATCTATTGGGGCAAGGACCACAAGATCTTTACCCGGGTGCTGCAGGATGACGAAGACGACAGCAACCAACCGGTGTTTTTCTTCCTGCCTGTGACGAACATCCTTCCCGGCTGGGTCGACGAGGTCTACTACGTACTGACCCGCGCAGGCAGCACCATCCCCGACGAGCCCGCCACGCCCTTGCGAATATTGGTGAAGCTGGATCTGCCGGGCGGCAAAGACGATGAACCCCATTTGCCCGGACATGCAAAATTGCACATCGTGCAGCTGCCGCCCGACGTCATCGTTAACGGTGTGGATGCGGTTTCGGCAGCCGCGGGTGTGCCGATGGGTATTCCTCGCTACCCGAACATCGCCGTGCGCGACGTTATCCAGGTGCAATGGGGCAATGCCTTCTTGCCACCTCATACCGTCAGCGCCGATGAAGCAGCCGGCACGGCACCTATCGAGATCACCGCACACAAGGACGATATTGTGGCCGGTGGCGACGGCGACGCGCAGGTGGTGCATTACGGGATCCATGACGAGGTATTCAACCACTCCGAGAAGTGGTCGCTGAGGACCCCAGTCAAAGTCATGTCCAGAATCCGGCAGTTGGGTGAGCCGATTATCCAGGAGTCAGTCAACGGCATTATCGATCTCGACAAATTGAACAATCGCGATGTCAACGTGCATGTTCACGCCTCCACCAGCGATTTCGAGGTGGGTGACACCGTCACCATGACCTGGGTAGGCACACCACCCACCGGTGCTCCGTTGCCCAACCGACAATCCCAGAGGGTGGAAAGCTTTCCCAGCATCCTCATGTTTCAGATTCCGAATGCGCAGGTCCGGGCGATTGCCATGGGAAACGTAGACGTAACGTATGTGCGCTACAAAAAGGACGATGGCTCCGCGCTCCCCTCCAGGCACGAACTCGCCAGGGTGGAAGGCCGGATCCCCGCGCCGGTCTTAAGCGAAGCCGCGGGCAATACGGTGAGCGCCGATATCACATCGGCCACCGTGAACATTCAGTACCCGGGCATGACCACGGACGATATCGTCGACATGGCCTGGCTGGGCACCAAGGCCAATGGCATTCCCTACTTTTATGAGGCTCGGCACATCGTCAGCCCGCAGGACGTGGAAAATCATCTCGTGACCTTGTACGTGCCGGGAAAGCATCTGCGGGTGCTGGAGAACGGTGCACTGAATCTGTTCTACCGCGTTTCCCGTGACGGGCCGCACTCGCGGGGCACGCATGAGTCCGGGCATCAGGAAATCAAAGTGTTGCGATTCACCTGAGTCGCAGGTGTCAGGTCAACCCGCCGGCCAGGACAGCGGGTTGCCCGGCAGGCCGGCACAAAAAAACGCCCGGCAGGTGCGAGGCGTTTTTCAGATATTCACATCATGACGCGGCTTACCAGGTCCAGCGCGCTCCGACATTCAAGTCATACGGCTTCTCGATGTACTTGCCATGGCTGTGGTCGTAACCGGCATACACCTGCAGGTCCTTGGTCAATGCCACTGCAATGCCTGCTCCCAGCACACCACGGGTGCCAGACAAGTCGTTGTTGAACTGATTATCAGCGTTGACCGTCACGCGGTTGTTATTGATGAACTCGTGCTGCACCGCAACACGCACATAAGGCTGGGCGACCATGCCATTACCCATGTTGAAGTTGCGGCCCACAGTGGTTCCCGCTTCACCCAGCACCGAGCGGCTGCGATCGCCGTCGGCCTCCATGCCATTGTCCAGATCAAAGTTGCGCCCCCGAATCACCGCCGTCGACAGTTTGCCGTACGGCTCGATGTAGTAGCCGTTACCCAGGGTGATCTGGCGCCCGAACTCCGCCGAAGCGCTTATGCCGGAGTTGTCATAACTGCCCTTGGCCCGCGTGCCATCGCTCATGCCGACTTTCGTATCGTTCTGAAAGCGGTTGAACTTGAGCAGCGCATCAAAGTAGTAACCGCTTTGCTTGTCCATCCAGGTCACGTAAGGGCCCAGATAGTAGCTGTCAACCGTACCCGAAGTCCCCTGTGCGACGTCCAGGTTGGTATGGCTGTAGCCGCCCATGATCCCGGCCACCCACAGACTGTCGCCCAGGTGCGTATCCGCCCCCAGAGAAAGCCCTTGCTGGGTCTGCTGATAACCCTCGCCGGAAGCGGCGTTGATGTTGTACTTGTTGCCGTAGGTGCGCATCCACAGGCCGGTGTCACCCCCATTGAAACGCAACTCGCCCATGCGGCTGCGCAATGTTGCCGCCTCGGCATACAACAGCGTCACTGGAGCGTTGAGCAGCGCCAGTACCGATTTCGCCCCGGGGCTGATGGTCTTGGTGGTCGGGTCGAGAAACCATTCCGTACCGCTCTCCCCCACTTCTCGCCGATCAAGTTTATAAGACCAGGTACCCAGATCGACATGCCCGCCTCTCAGGGCAAATTGCGCGTCGCCCGCGGCGGTGTGCACCAGGGTCAACTGTTGCGGGTTCAGCGCGTCCAGACCGGAAGCGTCCACCAGCAATCCGAATTGTCCGCTGGCAACGCCCGTGACATTGAGGAAGTCGTGCTGACCGGTGGCGAAATTGCCCTTCATTTCGAACGTACTGGAACCATCCGGCGAGCCGGCCAGCGTGCCGACGTTCAACTGGTAGAACGTATCTGGCACATCCTGCGCACCAAAGCGCACCGTCCCGCCATTCATGGCGAGTGTTCCTACAGTGTCAGCGCCTGTGAGGGTCCAGCTCGAACCGCTGTTGACGGTCACGCCGTTGACCTTGTCGAGACGGCCGGTCAGTTGCGAGTTGTTCTGCAGGGTGACATTGGCGGTCGAACCGTTTTCGACCAGCACATCGCCGGTCATTTGCCCTTGATCGAAGGTCAGGTTGCCGGTGCTGCTGCCGGCAATGTTGATATTGCCTTCCAGCGTACTGCCCTCCACGGACAGGGTCGCGGTCGAGGCATCCTGTACGTCAAGCAGCACATTATTGCCGGCAAGCAGTTGGGTTCCGTTCAGCACCCGTATCTGCGCATTGACTCCGGAATTCGCGAGGATCGCTGCCCCGCTGAGCCCTTGCACCAGGACATTATCCAGCGACACATTGGCGCCATTGCCGACCCCAGCGATATCCGGACGCAACCGGATTCCGTTCATGCCCCCCGTCATGCTGCCCCCCGCCGCCCGGACCTCTGCACCGAAGGCGCTCAGGCCCACGCCGTTTGCCCCAGTGGCGCTCAGGTGGGTATCGGTCAGTTGAATATCACTGCCGCCACTGGTTTCGATCCCCGCCGTCTGGCCAGTGATCCGACTGCCGCTGATCACAGCGGTTGAACCGGTGGTGGTACCACTGTTGCGTCCGATGAACATGCCCATGCGCGAGCCCGTCACTGTGGCATCAGACACATTGGCGGCGGCGTTGGTGACGGCAATGCCCGCGCTGCCAAGCCTGCCCGAATAAGTCCCGCCCAAGGCATTGAACTGCGCTCCCGTGTTGATCGATACCTCAAAAGTACTCGCACCACTGGCGTTCAATACGCCGCCATCGCGGGCAATGTAATTATCCTGCGCAGTGTTCTGATCGATATTCAGCGTTTGCCCTGCTCCAACCGACGTCAAGGCAAAAACAAGAGGGCTGGTAGAGAAAACTGGCACCAGGGACAACCATGCCAGATGTGTTCTTGACCACGTTGATGAAAACAGATATGTACGACAACCCATATGACCTCCTTACCACTTTACGAGGGAAATGCTTGCGCTGAATTACCAGCAAAACTGCGGGGCAATGTACAAGGAGCCCATTATTCTTTCTGTAGGAATAATCCTTAACTTGATAGAGATTAATACCCAGTACGCGGACAGACAGAAGGAGGGAAGCGCAATACACGCCTCCGCCCTTCAAAAGACGCTTTTACGCGTCTGTGGATCCGTCACAATATCTATCGTTGAAATCCGCTACAACAACCCTGACCGCTTGTTCTGCAGAGGAATGAGTGTCCCCATCGATAACCGTTGAATATACAATTTCGCCGTTCCCGTCCTTGATCGGGCGAAGTGCAGCAGCGAATGGCAAGTAAACCTCAAACCCATTTAAATGTTCACTGCCCTGCAATACCTTCTCGAACGTATAATCCTCAATACCAGGCGCCCCCGGGTCAAGCTTGCTTCGCGACCAGACAAACTCCAACTTCATTTCCGCTTCAAGAGAGCCACCGCCAGCGACCCGGACAACTGCAGCCGACCCAATGACGGGTATATCCCGGAGCGAATCGCAATTCAGATACTTGATATTCCCCGGATTGGTATAAAGATGCTGGATGACCGGATCAGGCAAGGTCACGGGATATATAGCGACTTTGACTGGGGTAGGCAGGGATGGATTTTCATTTTCACCATTGTTCGGATTGGTAATCACATAACGAGCTGTTTTCCTGCCGTTTTTGGTTGCTTCGAACACCGCCGATTTAAGTGTGAATGGGACCTTGAAATCAGGGTCTTCCGTTCCATCCACTGTATACACACCTTCGGGTGCGGCAACTTTCTGGCCTTCCCAGACCAGGGTGATAACATCGGTGGCCTTAAGCCCATCTGGAAAGTCCAGATCTATATCGACATCAGTGCCAATGTCTGCTTCCACCAATTCATCATCTTTGCTCGAGCCCTTGACGACCAGTTTGCCCAGGTTCGGGTTGCCCACTTCCGGGTCGGGTTCCGGATTAACGGGGCCGGGAATAGTAAAATCGATGTCGACTGTCACCCCTGATGGTGCCGGGAACGCCCTGCCATCGCGAACGATGGCGTAAGTCACCGTTGCCTCCCGAGGTCCGTCGCCACCGGCCGCCACATCTGCAAAAGGAACGCTGACGATCACTGCACTCGTGCCGTCGGTAGTCTTGCCAGTCTGTTCTTTCCCATCGAAAGTGACCACGGCCTTGTCATTTGGCAAGCCATTATCAAATGTTGGGACGACCACATCCAGAAAAGGGTAGGCATCCTTCAGATCGGTTACACCGTCTTCGTTCACTGGTACCTCGGGTGGCTGCAGACCGCTGGGGGTTGGTGTCAGCTGCACAGTGAATGTAAAGGAATCTCCCTCGGGCCCGATATTCCCGACTCGATCTTGATACTTACAATAAAATCTATGCTGTCCTTCCCCCACACCCTTAACCGTAGCCGTAGAAAGATTTAGCTCGATAGGAACAGTCAAATCATCTCCAACAATAAACGGCGGCACAGGAATACCATCATAATAACCAGCATAACTATCACCCGTCGCGATATCATCTGGCGTAGAGATAGACATAACTATATTAGGAATACTGTCCAGATATTCACGCGTCAACACTCCATCAATTACTTCGGCGGGAGGCACCGGAGCCTCCCCCGGATTATTATGATTGGGAGCCTTAATATCGATATAAAACCGCGACACGTCAGATGAAGTTTCAAGACCGCCGTAGTTAACTACGTATTTCAAATCAAACAGGCCAGGATTAGCGGTATGAAGCCCTGATAATTTCAATATAAAATCATCATTCGTTGTAGGTACTTGCTCCCATTCCTCTGACACGACCTGGTCTCCTTTGTACAAAGCGATCCATAATTCATCCGGCCTGGAACCCTCAGGCCTTTCTACATCGACGACTTGGACATCGCAGTCTTGTCCCTGACGAGATAACTGCAACTTCTTCACGTTTTGATCGCCTGGAAGTGCAGGTAATAAATTTACGACCTCCGGCGCTGTGATCGCCCGATTCTTCAGCGACTGGCGCAACACATACAGTTTTCTACGGGCAGCCTCTGCCTTGGATAACATCTTCAAGTTGGTCATTGCCTGTTCTCCTGATCAAATGGATTCGCCAGGCCATCTGTTCCCACTACAGATTTCCAGACAGACACCCGGCATTTACTGCACTTGCACAAAAGCGAACTCGTCAGTTTTTGTTACATAAATCGTTGGTGGGTGAACATATTTCACCGCTGGGCATTTTGCGATTGATGATCACGAAGTCTGCAAGCGAGTTACCTCGGTCACCATTGCGCTTTTTCAACCGATAATGAACCAGTGCAGAACCTCGATTGACCATGGGTGCTATCAGGGTGTCGTAGTCGTCAACGACTATGTCGACATCCTCCCCGGGTTGGTACGTCGTCAGCTCCCTTCTTATTTCTGCGTAAGTACCTTCAATCGGCCGGGTGCCGTTGGGCCCGGCACAGCCTTGCCAGACCAGGGTGATGACATCGCCCTGTTCGATGCGTACATCGGCCGGGACTCTGACTTTGACGCCCTCCCAGAGTCGGGGTCTGGAGCAGCAATGAAGCTCCCCTTCTTTTCCCGCATCTGGAAAGACCGGCTCTTTCAGATCCGTTATCGGAACGATTTGCACCCTGACCGGAGTTGGCAGCGACTGCTGCTGATTCACGCCATTACTGGTGGTGTAATAAACGGGCAGTGCCGGATTCTCCTTATCGGTATCGATGACATTCCAGGGCACTGAAAACCTGATTGTATTGCCGGCCACATCTGAAGCCTTGACCACATAGCGGGCAACGAAACCGGGGTAGCTTCCCCAATAAAGCTCAAGTACCTGGCAGGCCTGTGGGGCGTCATACAGTTTCAGTTTTACCGTGGCCGGATAACCGTAATCGGCGCTGAGCAAAGTATTGAGGGTGAGAGTTTTTTCTCCATACACCTCAACCATCGCCAGGTCTGCGTTGATCAGCGCCGGTGCGTTGGCATGGTCCTGTCCTGCCAGCGTCAAGTTGACGGCAACCAAAGTCGACGGAGAAGGAGGCCCATACGTCGAGCCTTGGCGAATCCGGTAATAGACACTGGCCTGGCGCGGTCCGTCGCCCCTGGCGTGCAAGTTCATCCATGGCACCGGGACAATTGCCGGAAAGTCCGCAGGATCGATTGGAATTTCATCGACCGGAATGTCATCCCAGAAGATAGCGGCGCAGTGTGTAGCGTCTGCAAAGTCGTACTCGGGGATTTCCACGACCACACCGTCACGCGCCTGTTGCCGATCAAGCACTCCCCGGTCGGACAGCGGCACTTTGGGCGGTTGCAGCGCACCCGGTGCGGGCGACAGGTCAACCTCGATCCACGAAAGAATGGAGCGGGGCCCTTCGTTACCGGCCCGGTCCCTCAGATAGTAATAGAGGGCGCGACGACCCGGGCCCCAGACACGAATCTCATCGGCATACACGGTGATGCGCAGGCGTTTGTCGGCGATATCTTCCGGGCTGAACTCTTGCTCGCGTATCGGCACTTCAGAGTCCGGCGGGCTGGCGTTATCGGTCCAGTAATACTCGGCACGGTCGCCCACTGCTGCATCGATATACCAGGGCACCAGCACACTGACCTCGCCCTCCTGGATGAGATAGGTTTCGGTAATGACTCCGCCCAACTCGGCAGGGAATACCACCGGGCCTGGTGTGTTGCCGAAATTGGGTTTGCTGGTATCGATGGTCAGGGTTTTGCGATCACCTTCGACCGGATTGTTGCCGTACCTGGAAATCCGGATCGCCACCTCGTAAACACCTTCCTTGAGCCGATAACTCGGCACTTTCAGTGTTTGCGGAAAATCAATGGGATCGCTGGTCGGATACCACTTTTCATCGACCATTTCAAAAGCCGCACCTTTAGGCATGAATCCCAGCTCGACCAGATCGGCCTCGCCCGGCCCAGGAACCCCCTGTTGAAAATCCATGAACGTGACAGCCAGATCATCACCCAGTGCCGACAATGGCAGCAGCCCCCACGGGTCATCGGGATCCAGCACGGCAGGCACCTTCGGCGCGTCGATCTGCACAGCCTCCAGAGTCGCATCGTCAACGGATGCCTGTTCGCCAGGTTCTTTGGACTTCGCCATCTCCGGCCTTCCTTTTCGACATTGACGGCAGCGCGGTGGGGCTGCCTGGGTGATGGCTTCATTTAATGCCGGGTAAAAAGCCCTGCCTACTGTCAGAAATTACAGGTATTGCTACCGCCCGTCGGAAACGACCATGGTGTTCGACGCAAAATGCAGTGGCGTTTATCCGATACGAAGTTCGTGCCCACCGCGTAGTCGTGTAGGCACAGTGTTGTGTCCGACGACAATCCCCCTTTGGGAGCGAGCTTGCTCACGAAAGCGTCGGTTCAGACACCTGAGATGTTGAATGTGCCGGCCTGTTCGCGAGCAAGCCCGCTCCTACATTGATATGCGGCGAGCCAGTGGCCAGGGCTCACGACCGTTCATCGCAAATACCTCCATACCTGTAATTTCTGACAGTAGCCAACGCTCGCCACCTGCCCCTAAATAACCCAGAGCCTTTGCCCCCCACGACTCTGGAGCCTTCAGCATGCTTATTCAGCGCCCTCGCCTCCCGGCCCCAAAGTCTCTGCGGCAACTGGAAATACCCGACCGTACGCAGCCGGCCCTGGAGGGGGGGGTGTGGGGAATCAATATTGCCGCCGCGCAGTTGCTGGCGCCCGACAAGGGGCTGAAAGTCTATTGTCCACCCTGGAACCTTATGGGTTTAGGTGACCACATCGAGCTGCTGCTCGACGGCATTCAGGTCGACCAGACCATCATCGTCAAGCCAGGGGATGTCGGCGAGCGTGTCACGCTGTATGTCCCACCCACGCGGTTCGTGACCGGGGCCTATACGC
Source organism: Pseudomonas sp. MWU12-3103b (assembly GCF_023100615.1). NCBI lineage: Bacteria > Pseudomonadati > Pseudomonadota > Gammaproteobacteria > Pseudomonadales > Pseudomonadaceae > Pseudomonas > Pseudomonas sp. MWU12-3103b. Next base: position 393,433 of record NZ_JALMEY010000002.1, on the reverse strand, counting down.
TGCAGTATCGGGTCAGGATACTCGGCCAGTCTTCGGAAATTTCGCTGCCTCCGGTCAATATCTTCGTCAAACTCGACCGGCCCGGCGGCAAGGATGAAAACGGCAGTGCCCCGGGGCATTCCGAGCTGAACATGTACATCGATCCGCGGATCATCAACGATGGCGTGGACAAGGAAACCGCCGAAACCGGCCTCGACATCATCATCCAGGCCAAACCCGGCAGCAGCCTGTTGCCCTACCCCAACATGGCCGTGGGTGACCGCTGCAAATTGACCTGGGGTGGCTGGTTTGTGTATTCGCCACGGGTGACCCAGGATCACATCGATAACCCGCAAGGCCATCCACTGGTCATCCATGTCGACAAGGCCACCATCCTCGACGCCGGCGATACCGATAGCCTGGCCGTAGCCTTTGAAGTACACGACATTGTCGACAACCGCTCCGAAGACTGGTGCGCCGCAGTAGAGATTGCCGTCGATACCGGCAACACGCGGCTGTCGCCTCCCATGGTCAAAGAGGCCTTCAATAGCATTGTGGACATGGACAAACTGGGGGATGCGCCGCTGACCTTGCAGGTATTGGTCGACGCACCCGACTTCCGGATCGGTGATGTGATCATCGGTCTGGGCAAGGGCACCACGCTGGACGGCGAACCGATCAGCGTTGAAGTCCGCGGCGAGCCGCTCATCAGCGTGGGCAACATCTACGAATTGGCCCTGCCAAGCGCCGACATACGTTTGCTGGCCAAAACCCAGGCCGTGTTCAGTTATCGCGTGGAACGCAGCGGGTCTGATGATCGCTCCTCCAAGCGGCGCTTCGTCAGTATCATCGGAGCAACCCGACGCCTGCTCGCGCCGATTGCCGTGGATGCGCAACAAGGGGCACTCGACCCTGACCGGGTGTACACCACCGCCGTCATCCCCTTTGACCCGATGATGCAGGAGGGCATGGTCATCATTCTGCGCTGGGTCGGCACCCGCCAGGATTTCGGCGTCTACGACCCGGAACTGGACTGGCGCACCCTTAGCAAGCGCGATATCGACGACAAAGAACCGATCCCGATCATCGTCGAGGGCAAACACCTCAAAGCCATCGAGGGCGGTACGCTGGATTTGTTCTACGTGCTGATGGCCGAGGGCAGCGATGGAGGCATCATTCAGCGCGAGTCACTGCACCATGCTCTGTTGCGGGTGGGTGAACCGCTGCTGGAACTGGTCGCGCCCATCGTCCTCGGTGAGGCCGGCGGAACACTCGAACCCGACGACCTGCCCGGCGGTTCGAGCAAACTGACCGCCCCGGCTGCCGCCGAACCCACCAAAGCGGGAGACAAGGTCACCTATACCTGGCGCGGCTCGAAAACCGGCAAGACCAGCGACTCGGTGCCGATCAATTCGCTCAATGCCGGTAGAGCCATCGATTTCACCCTGAACCCGACCTTCGTCCAGACCCACATCGAACCCAATCGCGGCGGCACTGTGGACGCGATGTATGAAATCCTCAGGGTGGCGGCAGGCACCACGCCGGAACGTGTCAGCTACTCGCGGACGTTGAATTTCACTGTCGGCGAAGCCGTGCTGCTGACCCGGCCGAAGGTTCAGCAGGCCGAGGCCGATGGCACTACCTTGCAGCCGATCAAGGCCGTGGAAGCCCTGACCGTCAACATCGATTCGCAAGACTTGCTGCCCAGCGATCTGCTCAGCGTGACCTGGACCGGCGCACCCGGCACTGCCGCCGGCGGCTCGCACACCACCCCGGCAAGACCCATCAGTGAAACCACACTGACAATCGAACTGCCGGTCACCGTGCTGGCATTCAACCTGGGCAAAACCGTCACCGTGACGTACACCGTCATCCGCAACGCTGTGCCCCGCACCTCGTTGCCGCTGTTGTTGAATGTCGGCCCCCTGCCGGGCTCAAGCTTGATCCTGCCGGTGATCATGGACGCCGACAATAACGGCGCCGGTTCACAGTTCGATGTGAGTAAATTGACCGCTAATGCCACCTATCGCATGGGCGTCTGGCCGTTGATTGCCACAGGCCAATATGTCTGGCTGCGTCTGAAAGGGACGAACGCTGATGGCAGCGACTACAACCTGCAGATTCATACGGCACCAGGCTCAATGGTCAGCGCCCAGTGGATCAATCAAGGTTATTACGAGCGGAGCATCGCCTTTGCAGGCTTGAGAAACCTCAAGGATGGCAGCCCGCTGAGGATGGAATTCAAGGCTGCTTTCGGCAAGAGCACGGATGAGGATGAAGCGGCGGTATTCCCTGTGCGCACCTACACGATCAAAGCGGCTCTTGCTCTGGTTATCAATACCGAGCCTGTATCGCTTGGCGGCTGGATTTTCCGGTCCGATCACACCCCCACAAATCCTCCGGGTGGCAGTTTTGTCGACAGGCAGGCAAGCGGGGGCGTCCCACCCTATCAATACTCATCAAGCAACTCAGCGGCCGCAGAAGTGAATATCACCAATGGTCGGGTGATTTCCAAAGGCAACGGTACCGCTGTCGTTACGGTTCGAGATAGTGCAAACCAGACGGTGTCCTACCCTGTTTCAGTCTCGAATGTGTATCGAATCTTCGGAACCGGCGCGTTCAATACCTATACCCAATGCAGCAATGCGGCGGCTAATCAGGGTGGGCGAATTCCGTCCTTGGCGGAGTGGCATTCATATATCAGCACCTATGCGGGCTTAGCGACAGAAAGTGCATGGTGCTGGGCGGCTGATTCGGCCGGCACTGGCAAACGCTGGGCGATTTATCCGGCCACAGGAGAAACGAAGGCTTTAAGAGATCTGGGTTTTGGAGGCGACACGGCAAACGGGTACGGCATCAGGTAATCCGGGCTTGATACCCCGCAACAGCCACCTACTCAGGACAATCTGAATACAACGGATAAGGATAGGGATTTATCTGATGGCAATCGCGAGCAGGCTCGCTCATGCAATGGATCTTGCCGGGCACTTAACCAGTGACCAACGCAGATCCACTGTGGGAGCGGGCTTGCTCGCGAAGAGGCCAGAACTGTCAGCGCCTATTCCTTTGGCACAACATTATCCAGCGCCTGATTCACCGCCAACTCCCCCAGCATCACCACTTGAGCAATGCCTAACACCGTATTACGACTCGGCCCCTCCAGCGTCCCGGCGAAATCGCCGAGCATGACCGTGGCCGAGGCCAGGGATTCGCAGGCGTTGGCCAGCAGGGATTCGGTGTCGGTTTGCGGGTTGACCATGAACATGCTGCTGGGGGTGTACGGCGTTGCCATGATGTTTGCGGGCGCGAGGTAGTGGTCGAGGGCGCGTTCGGCGGCTTCGTGGAGTTTTCTGGAGTTGAGGGATTCGTAGGGTGATAGCGGGTCTGTGACTGGCGGATTGGGTGGGGTTTCGGACATCAGATGGAACTCCGATCGAGGCACTTTGGAAGAATGACTTCCTGTAGGAGCTGCCGAAGGCTGCGATCTTTTGATCTTGTTTTTTAAAAGCAACATCAAAAGATCGCAGCCTTCGGCAGCTCCTACAGGGGGGCCGGGCTACTAGTTCGGCACGCGGCGGCCGTCCAGTACCCGGTTGACCATCAGTTCACTGAGCATGATCACCTGATGCAGCATCAGCATCGCCCGGCGCTGTGGGTTGTCGATGGAGTCGCCGATATCGCGGGCCATGTCACTGGCGGCCGCTAAAGATTCGCAGGCTTCGACGAGCAAGGTTTCTTCGTCCACGGTGGGGTCGATGAGGAAGATTCTGTTCGCCTTGCATGACGAGGTTGAAGGGATCGAGATCTTCAGGGCGCCGGGGTTGAGGTAGAAGTTGATGGCGCGGTCGGTTGCCGCTTTTATCTTCTGCGGGTCGAGGGCCGGGTCGTACGGGATTGAGGTGTCTGGGGGGTTGGGTGTGGCTTTGAACATAGGTGACTCGCTGTTTTGAATAAGTGAGGAGCCATCACTCTCGCTACCAAACGAAGGGTGGCGGCCATTTGTGGGTTGGTAGACCGGTCAAAACAGTAAACCCGGCGCTCCCGAAGGAGCCCCACGCATGGCCACCATAAAGCAGAGTCCCAAAAACGGATCTGTAATGTGGCGCACGACTGTAATGAAACGGGCTACCAAACCCGATCACTGATTTTCAGTGACAGGGATACGATATAGCCCGCCCCATAGCCGTGTAAGCCGGCGGATTCTGGCGTACGCGTAGGTAACGGCGCAAGGCGTTGTAGCCGGTATGGCGTAACGGTTCGTGTACTTTAAACGCGGTTGCGGGGTGATGTTTATTTGCGGGGTTTGCTCTGTTGTTTTGATTTTGTCTGGTAGGCCGCCATCGCTGGCAAGCCAGCTCCCACAATTTGACCGAGTGCATTCAGTTGGGGATTGGTCGGCTGGGAGGCCGCTTTCGCGAGCAAGCCCGCTCCCACAGTTGGAATGCGTGCATTCAGGTGGGAGATTGGTCGGCTGGTAGGCCGCCATCGCTGGCAAGCCAGCTCCCACCATTTGACTGAGTGCATTTAGTTGGGGATTGGTCGACTGTGAGGCCGCTTTCGCGAGCAGGCTCGCTCCCACAGTTGGAATGCGTGCATTCAGGTGGGGATTGGTCGGCTGGGAGGCCGCCATCGTTGGCAAGCCAGCTCCCACCATTTGACTGAGTGCATTTAGTTGGGGATTGGTCGACTGTGAGGCCGCTTTCGCGAGCAAGCTCGCTCCCACAGTTGGAATGAGTGCATTCAGGTGGGAGGTTGGTGGGCGGGTAGGCCGCCTTCGCTGGCAAGCCAGCTCCCACAATTTGACCGAGTGCATTCAGGTGGGGATTGGTCGGCTGGGAGGCCGCTTTCGCGAGCAGGCTCGCTCCCACAGGGGAGCTTTGTTGTTCACAAAATGCTGAGCACCCTAAATCCAATGTGGGAGCGAGCTTGCTCGCGAAGGCTGACTCACTGGCAACACAGTTCTCCAGACAGAAAAAACCCGCCGCCCCGATCAACCGGAGCGGCGGGTTTTGTCGTTTCAGGCCTTGATCACACCGTGTCCACTTTCAGCGAATGATCATTGAGCATGCCGCTGATGATCGTCGCCGTGTCGTGCCCGCCGGCCACCACCCCGCCCGCTCCCGGGGTCACGCCGTAGTGGCTGGCGAGGTTGACGCCGGCCAGGTCGATGGTCTGGTTCGGCGTGGCGCCGGCCAGGGCGCTGACGTCGATGCTGGTGAGCACCGAGGCGCCGCTGCCGGTGACGGTGAAGTGCAGGTAATCGTCGAGCGACGCGGTGGTGCCGTTTTCACCTTGCAGCAGTTGCGACAGGTCGAGCTTGTCGGTGCCGGGAGTGAAATCGGTGATGGTGTCGTGGCCACTGTTGCCCTTGAGGTACTGGAAGGTATCCGCGCCTGCCCCGCCCGTCAGGGTGTTGTTGCCCATGCCGCCGATCAGCAGGTCATCACCGCCACCACCGTTGAGGATGTCATTGCCCAGGCCGCCGTTGATCACGTTGTTATTGTTGTCGCCGGTCAGGGTGTCGTTGAAGTTCGAGCCGACCAGGTTTTCGATATTGCTGATCGTGTCGGTGCCGGCGCCGATGGTGTTTTGCGCACCGAGCAGACCGAGGTTGACCGTGACCCCGGCGGTGGCATGGGCATAGCTGACCGTGTCGATGCCGGTGCCGCCGTCGAGAATGTCGTTGCCCGGGCCGCTGTAGAGCAAGTCGTTGCCCGCGCCGCCGTGCATCTCGTTGTTGCCGGAACCGGCGGTCAGTACGTCGTTGCCGTCGCCGCCATTGAGGATGTTGTTGCCGGTGCCCGCCACCAGAATGTCGTCGCCGGCGGTACCGGTGAGGGTGTGGCCATCCTGATAGGTGATGCTGACGTTGGCCGTGTCGCTGCCGCCATGGTTGTCATTGGCGGTGTAGGTGCCGTGGAAGTCCGGCGTCACGTCGTGGGCGCCGGCGTAGTTAACCGTCATGGTCAGTTGATAGTTTTCCGCTGCCGTCGGATTGCTGCCACTGGTGTTGCTGATGTTGGTCACGTGAATCTGGTAGGTGCCATCGGCACCGGCAGTGATGGTGCCGCCGTCGGCGATGCTGACGAACGCGCCGCCGTTGACCGAGTACTCCATGGTGACGTGGCCGGCCGCGAGGTTGTGATCCAGGTTCAGCGTTTCGCCCTGTTTCAGTTTGACGGTGATCAGGTCTTCATCGTTGGCATTGGCGCTGGTCACCGCACCGAGGTAACCGCTGACCACCAGCACGGCGGTCATCGCTGCGGTGTTGGCGGCGAACGCAGCGCGTACGTCGGCCAGGTTCTGGTTGGCGGCGGTGTTGCCGGTGCCGGCGAAGTTGATCGCACCGGTACCGGTGAAGTCCGCGCCCTTGGCCACCCAACCGGTGTTGAAGCTGGTCGGCGAAGCGTTGAGCGTGTCGCCGTCCGGATCGGTGTCGTTGGCCAGCAACAGTTCGCCCGGCACGGTGATGTTGCTCGACAGCACGTTGGTGATGACGTGGTCGTCCATCGCCACCGGTGGCGAGTTGGGGATCACTTTCACGGTCAGCGTCGAGCTGGCGAGGTCGCCGTCGTTGTCGCTGAGGGTGAAGCCGATGTTCTCGGTGATCACCGTGGTCGTGGTTTTCTGCGAGGTGTAGCTGTAGTCACCGGTGTCGAGGTTGATCACCAGCGTGCCGCTGCTGTTGGTGGCAATGCTGATCGTGTTGTTCACGGTGTTGAACGTACCGTGGTTGGTACCGCCGGATGCGGTCAACGAACCCTGGCCGCTGTTGGCGCGCGGGTCATAGGTGTAAGTGGTGCCGTCGACCACGATGGATTTGATGAAACCGCCATCGGCGCCGAAGGTACCGCCCTCGCCCAGCAGCGAACCGGTGACCGGGGCGCCTTCGACGGTGCCCGACAGCACCGAGTTGAGCTGATTGAGGTCGGTGACCACCACCGCGTTGGTGTTGGTGTGGCTGATGCCGTCATAGGCCAGCGGATCGAGGTTGGCGTTGCTCACGCCGCTGCCCAGACCGATGGCGTAGTTCTTGATGTTGTTGGCATCGAGGAAGGCTTTGAGTGCGGTCTCATCGGCGGTGCCGATTTCCTGGCCAGTGGTCGGTTTACCGTCGGAGAAGAAGTAGCCGATGTTCTGCGCCCCGGTGAGTTTGCCCGAGGTGTTGAACGCGGTCTGCATCGTTGCCACGGCCGCGTCGTAGTTGGTACCGCCACCCGCCGTGAGACCGGCGAGCAGCGACTTGGCGGTGGCCACGTCAACCCACACCGAGGTCCTGTCGGTGGCGCTGCTGCTGAAGGTGACGAGTTGCACCTTCACATCGCCGAGGTCGTCGTATTTGTCGAGCAAGGCACTGATCGCCTGTTTCGCCAGATCCAGTCGCGACAGGCCCGGCACGCCGGACGGGTCGACCATGCTGCCGGAGATGTCGAGGACGATCAGCAGGTTGGAATCGATCTCCACCGCCGCCACCGAACGATCCGATGCCACGGCTTTGGGCACGTCGTCGACGATGTTGACCACAATCGTGCTGGTGGTGCTGTTGCCCAGCGCATCGGTGGCTTTGTAGGTAAAACTTTCGCTCAGGGTGTTGGCGCCGTCGTTGGCGTTCGGCGTGGTTTTCGGTGCCGAGGTCAGGGTGTAAGTGTAAGTGCCGTCGGCGTTGAGCTGGATCTGCCCGTAGGTGCCGGTTGCGCTGCCTACCAGGGTGTAGGTGAGCGCCCCGCTGCCGCCGGTGACCGCGCCGACCAGGGTGCCGGTGGCGGTTTCGCCGGTGTTGCTCGGATCGCTGCCGGTGACCGTGCCGGGGGCCAGGTCCTGGCCGTCCTTGGTCAGGTCGAGGGCTTTTTCATACACCGTCACGTCCTGATCGACCGAGGCCACCAGTTTGCTGTCGGCGACGTTGATGGTGATGGTGGTGGTGCTTTCGTCGCCGTCACCGTCGCGGATGGTGTAGGTGAACGTGTCGGTGGCGCCCGGCGGGCTCACCGAATTCGGATTGCTGTGGTAAATGGCGTTGCCCGCAGCGTCCAGAGTCAGGTAGCCGTAGGCGCCGTTGATGTTGCTGTTGAGGCCGCCGATCGCCGAGGTCGCGGTGTTGCTGCCGGCGCGCACGCCGACCACTGCCCCGCCTGCCGCTGCGCCATCGGCGCCGGTGACGTCGTTGCCGAGCACGCTGATATTGACCGTGCCGCCCTCCGCCACCGAGCCGGTGTCGGCCTTGGCGGTCGGCAGGTCATCGATGATGTTGACGTTGATCTGGCCGCTGGCGGTGCTGCCATCGGTGTCGGTCGCGACCACGTTGAAGTTTTCGGTGAGGCTGTTGGCGCCGTTACCGGTCGGGTGGTTTTCGTTGTCCACCAGGGTGTAGCTGTAGCTGACCACGCCGGTCGCAGGGTTGTAACCGGTGACGGTGAACGTACTGCCCAGCGGCGACACCACCGATTGCGGGAAGCCTGCGGCGACCCCGTTGGTCACGACGGCAATGCCACCGACAGTGAGGGTTTGCAGGCCATCCAGGGCCGTGACGGTGAACGTACCGCTCTGGGTCAGCGCCGGAGTATCGGGGCTGGTGCCGTCACTGAGGTTTTTCTCGTAGACGGTGAGTTCGCCGCCATTGACGTCGAGGCCGTTGAGCACCACCGGATCGTCGTTGTTGTGGATGTTCAGCACCAGGTTGGCGGTGCTGGTATCGCCGTCGGCATCGGTGAGCGTGTAGGTGAATGTTTCGGTACCGTTTCCACCGCCGTGCAGTGCTTTGAAATCGGCACCGGCCGGGTTAAGCGTGTAGGTGTAAGTGCCGTTGGCATTGAGCACCAGCGTGCCGTAAGTCCCGGTGAACGTACCGGCAGTGATCGGCCCGGCATTCGGTCCAGTGGCGACCACGTCCGCGCCTTGCACGTCGTTAGTCAGCACGTTGCCGGTCAGGGTCAGCTGGGTTTCCGAGGCGCTGGTGGCGTTGCTGTCGTTGAGGGCTTTGGGCACGTCATCGACGATGCTGACAACGATGGTGCTGGTGACCACATTGCCCAGCGAATCGGTGGCCTGATAGGTGAAGGTTTCAGTCAGGGTGTTGGCACCGTCGTCGGCGTGCGGTGTGGTGGTCGCCGGCGAGGTCAGTGTGTAGGTGTAAGTGCCGTTGGGGTTGAGCACGATCTGCCCGTAGTTGCCGGTGGCACTGCCGACCAGCGCATAGCTGATGGCGCCGACCGCACCGGTGACCGAACCGACCAGTGTGCCGGAGGCGGTTTCGCCAGTGTTGGCCGGATCGCTGCCGATGACCGTACCCGGGGCCAGATCGGCGCCGTCCTTGGTCAGGTCGAGGGCTTTTTCGTAGACGGTGACGTCGGTGTCGCTGGTCGCATACAGCTTGCTGTTGGCGACATCGATGGTAATGGTGGTGGTGCTTTCATCGCCATCGGAATCGCGCACGGTGTAGGTGAACACATCCACCGCGCCGGGGCCGTTCACGGCATTGGGGTTGCTGTGATAGACCGCGTTGCCGTTGGCGTCCAGCGTCAGGTAACCGTAGGTGCCATTGATGTTGCTGTTGAGGCCGCCAATGGCCGAGGTCGAGGTGTCGGAGCCGGCGCGCACACCGACCACCGCGCCGGTCACCGCCGGGCCGTCGGCGCCGCCGATGTCATTGTCGAGCACGTTGCCGCTGACGGTGCCGCCCTCCGCCACCGACGCGGCATCGGCGTGCGCGCTCGGCAAGTCATCAATGATGTTGACGTTGATCTGGCCGCTGGCGGTGCTGCCGTCAGTGTCAGTCGCCACCACGTTGAAGTTCTCGGTGATGCTGTTGGCGCCATTGCCGTTCGGATGGGTTTCGTTATCGACCAGGGTGTAGCTGTAGCTGACCACGCCGGTCGCCGGGTTGTAGCCGGTGATGGTCAGCGTGCTGCCCAACGGCGTGACGGTTGATTGCGGGAAGCCTGCGGCCACACCACCGGTGACGACGTTGATGCCGCCCACGGTCAGGGTTTGCAGACCGTCGAGCGCGGTCACGGTGAAGGTACCGCTCTGAGTCAGCGCCGATGCATCGGGACTGGTGCCGTCGCTGAGGTTTTTCTCATAGACCGTGAGTTCGCCACCATTCACGTCGAGACCGTTGAGGATCACCGGATCGTCGTTGTTGTGGATCTGCAGGACGAGATTCGCGGTGCTGGTATCGCCGTCGGAATCAGTGAGGGTGTAGGTGAAATTTTCGGTGCCGTTGCCGCCGCCGTGCAGGTTTTTGAAGTCGGCGTCGCTGGTGTTGAGGGTGTAGGTGTAAGTGCCGTCAGTGTGCAGTTCCAGCGTGCCGTAGGTGCCGGTGAACGTGCCGGCGGTGACCGGGCCGGTGGGTACGCGGTCGGCGCCCTGCACGTCGTTGGTCAGGACGTTGCCGGTCAGGGTCAACTGGCTTTCTGACGCGGTGTTGGCGTTGGAATCGTTCAGCGCTTTTGGCAGGTCGTCGATGATGTTCACATCGAGGGTTGCGTTAGCGGTGGTGCCGTTGTCGTCCACTACGGTGACGGCGAACTGTTCAGGCAGATTGTTGGCGCCGTTGGCGGTTGGGTGTGCCTCGTTGTCGACCAGGGTGTAGCTGTAGCTGACGACACCGGTGGTCGCGTTGAATCCGGTGATGGTCAACGTGCTGCCCAGCGGTGTGGTGACCGATTGCGGGAAGCCTGCGGCTACACCGTTGGTGACCACGGCGATGCCACCGACGGTCAGGGTCGTCACGCCGTCCAGCGCAGTGATGGTGAACGTGCCGCTTTGGGTCAACGCAGTGGAATCCGGTGCGCTGCCGTCAGTGAGATTTTTCTCGTAGACGGTGAGTTCACCGCCATTGACGTCGAGCCCGTTGATGATCACCGGATCGTCGTTGTTGTGGATCTGCAGGACGAGGTTGGCGGTGCTGGTATCGCCGTCCGAATCGGTGATGGTGTAGGTGAAGGTTTCGGTGCCATTGCCGCCACCGTGCAGGTTTTTGAAGTCGGCGTCGGTGGTGTTCAGCGTGTAGGTGTAGGTGCCGTCGGTGTGCAGTTCGAGGGTGCCGTAGGTGCCGGTGAAAGTCCCGGCAGTCACTGGGCCGGTGGGTACGCGGTCGGCGCCTTGCACGTCGTTGGTCAGGACGTTGCCGGTGAGGGTCAGATTGGTTTCTGACGCGGTGCCAGTGTTGCTGTCATCCACCGCCTTGGGCAGATCATCGACCACATTCACATCAAGCGTTGCGTTGGCGGTAGTGCCATTGTCGTCGACCACCGTGACGCCGAACTGTTCGGAAAGCGAGTTGGCGCCATTGGCAGTCGGATGCGCATCGTTGTGATCGAGGGTGTAGCTGTAGCTGACCACTCCGGTTGCTGCGTTGAAACCAGTAATAGTCAACGTGCTGCCCAACGGTGTAGTGACCGATTGTGGGAAGCCTGCCGCCACGCCATTCGTCACGACAGCGATGCCACCCACTGTCAGCGTGGTAACACTGTCCAAAGCGGTGATGGTGAAGGTGCCGCTTTGTGTCAGCGCGTTGGCATCCGGAGTGCTACCGGTGCTGAGGTTTTTTTCGTAAACCGTCAGCTCGCCGCCGTTCACGTCGAGGCCACTGATGACCACCGGATCGTCGTTGTTGTGGATCTGCAAAACGAGGTTGGCGGTGCTGGTATCGCCGTCAGAATCGGTGATGGTGTAGGTGAAATTCTCGGTGCCATTGCCGCCGCCGTGCAGGTTTTTGAAGTCGGCGTCGTTGGTGTTCAGCGTGTAGGTGTAAGTGCCGTCGGTGTGCAGTTCGAGGGTGCCGTAGGTACCGGTGAAAGTCCCGGCGGTGACTGGGCCGGTCGGTACACGGTCAGCGCCCTGCACGTCGTTGGTCAGCACGTTGCCGGTGAGGGTCAGGTTGGTTTCTGAAGCGGTATTGGCGTTGCTGTCGTTCACCGCTTTTGGCAGGTCGTCGATGATGTTCACATCGAGGGTTGCGTTGGCGGTGGTGCCGTTGTCATCGACCACGGTGACCGCGAACTGCTCGGGCAGGTTGTTTGCGCCATTGGCGGTTGGATGCGCGTCATTGTGATCGAGGGTGTAGCTGTAACTCACCACGCCGGTGGTGGCATTGAAACCGGTGATGGTTAGCGTGCTGCCCAACGGTGTGGTCACCAATTGCGGGAAGCCTCCTGCCACGCCATTGGTCACGACAGCAATACCGCCGACGGTCAGCGTGGTAACGCCATCCAGTGCGGTGATAGTGAACGTGCCACTCTGGGTCAGCGCATTGGCATCCGGCTCGCTACCGCTGCCGAGGTTTTTTTCATAAACCGTCAGCTCGCCACCCTCAACGTTCAAGCCGTTGATCACCACCGGATCGTCGTTGTTGTGAATCTGCAAAACCAGATTCGCGGTACTGGTATCGCCGTCCGAATCGGTGAGGGTGTAGGTGAAAGTCTCGGTGCCATTGCCGCCACCGTGCAGCGCTTTGAAGTCTGCGTCGCTGGTGTTCAGGGTGTAGGTGTATGTGCCATTGGCATTCAATACGAGGGTGCCGAAAGTGCCGGTAAAGGTGCCGGCAGTGACCGGGCCGGTGGGCACGCGGTCGGCGCCTTGCACGTCGTTGGTCAGGACGTTGCCGGTCAAGGTCAACTGGGTTTCCGAGGCGGTATTGGCGTTACTGTCATTCGCCGCTTTGGGCACGTCATCAATGATATTGACGTCGAGCGAGCCGGTGGCGCTGTCGCCATTGCTGTCGCTTGCGGTCACCGTGAAATGTTCACTGAGGCTGTTGGCGCCGTCACCGGCCGGATGGGCATCGTTGCCGTTGAGGGTGTAGCTGTAGCTGACCACGCCGATGCTGGCGTTATACCCGGTGATGGTCAGGGTGTTGCCCAGTTGTGTGGTGATCGACTGCGGGAAACCGGCTGCCACGCCAGCGCTGATCACGTTGATACCGCCGATGTTCAGGCTACTCAGACCGTCCGGCGCCGACACCGTGAAGCTGCCGCTCTGGGTCAGCGCGCCGGGGTTGGCCGAGGAGCCGGCAGGCAGGTTGGCTTCGTTGAGGGTCAGCTCACCGCCAGGCACGGCGAGGCCACTGAGGGTCACCAGGTTGTTGACCGGCGGCGGCACGATCGGCGTGTTGTCGCCATTGTCGATGACTGCGTTATGGCGCTCTTCGGGAAACTCGGGAATACCGTTGAAACCGGCGGTCGGGAAGCCGATCACCGGATCCACGCGCCCACCGACTTCCGTCAGCAGGACAAAACTGTGGCCGCCACCCAACTCACCTGGCGCGCCGCCCGGTGCATTCGGGCCGGCGGCGGTGGCCTCTGCCGCTTTGGTCGGGTCTTCACCGGCAGCGATGGCTTTCTGAATCTGCTCGACGTCAGTCAGTTGTGCTTCGCTGGGGGTCAGCGCTTCAGGGGAATCGACATGCACTGCCTGATTGGCCAGCAGTTGTCCGGACATGGTCATGCTGCTGTCGCGGCCCAGGGTCAACTCGTGGCCATTTTGCAGATTAATGGCGACGGCACCTTCTGCGCCGGTGATCACTTGATCGCCGGCAAACAAGCGGTCGCCCTCGACCAGGGCGCGGCGCGTGCCGTCGGTGCCCTGCGCAAAAACCTGACCAATGACTTTAGTGACGATCCCGATGAGCGTTGCCATGTGAATTCCTCCGCTGCCGACCACCGTCGGCACTGGTTCGCGAAGCAGCCCATGGCTCAATCGGGTTGTCGGGGCGACGCTCGCACCTCGACAGTTCGTTTCGCAGGTTGCGCAAACGAGGAAACTTCAGTGCTTTCAAGCACTTCCGCGTCCTGATCGATGCAGCACACCCACTAACGCTACGTAACGGTGGTGAATCACCCGAGTGACAAAAATCTGTCGCTCATCTGCCGCTACGCGTCCCTCCCCTTCAGCAGTACTTCGCCGTATGTCGCAAAGTGAATGGAACTTTCCTCAAGCCTTTTTGTGCTCCCTAAAGCGCATGAAACAAAGGCTTTCGCCCTGAACAATGTGCCGCTTTTCGCCAAGCGCATAAGTTTTTTTCGGCATAAGCCTTATGAAAATTTTTTCTTAGCTACGCTTCAGGATGTTCTTAGCTCTGTTGTTACAAGAGTGAAACGCTTACACCTCAATTTATCGTCAAATATTTGGCGACAGTAACGCACCATCAGGATCAGGGAGATGCACCCCATGCGCGTACTAACCCCCCTCTGCAGCGCGGTTTTGCTGGCCATGGCTTGCACTTCCCAAGCCCAGGCCATGAATCTGACCGAAGCGATTCAAAGCACCATCGCCACCCATCCGGATCTCGCCTCGCGCGTGGACGCCAAACTGTCCGCCGATGAACAAGTGAAAGTGGCCAAGGGTGGCTTCTATCCTTCCGTCGATCTGAATGCCGCTTACGGGCGCGGTTACAGCGACAACACCAATACCCGGGCGCTGGGTAATCACCACACTTCGATTCTCAACTACACCCAGTCCGAGCTACGGCTGCGGCAAATGATCTTCGACGGCTTCAACACCGCCAACGAGGTCGAGCGCACCAAGGGCGTGTCAAACTCGCGCGCTTACTACGCGCAAGGCACCGCTCAGGATCTGGCCCTGCGCACCATCGAGGTCTACCTCGAAGTGCTCAAGCGCCGTGAACTGGTGACCCTGGCCCGGAACAACCTGCAAGCGCACTTGCGCGTCAACGATCAGATCGGCCTGCGCACCCAGCGCGGCATCGGCAGCACCGCCGACTCCGATCAATCGGTGGCCCGTAAGGCGCTGGCGCAGAACAACCTCGACACCGCCGAAGTCGATCTGGCCGACGCCGAATCGAACTTCTACGCTGTGGTCGGGCGCATGCCCGATGAACTGGAAGCGCCACCGTCGACCCGCGGCGAGGTTCCTGCCAGCCTGCCGGAAGCCCAGCAGAGCATGGTCGAGAACAACCCGTACCTGAAATCCGCGCAGGCGGACGTGCAGTCGGCCGAGAGCCAGTATGAAGTCGCCAAGTCGCCGTTCTACCCGCGTTTTGACGCCGAAGCGGCGGTGGGTGCGAACAACAACGTGCAAGGCGATGAAGGCCACGACAACGAATGGCGCGTCGGCGTGATCATGAATTACAACCTGTTCCGTGGTGGCAGCGACAAGGCTCGTCTGGCCTCCGATGCGCATCAGATCAATCAGGCGATGGACATCCGCAACAACGCCCTGCGCCAGTTGAACGAGAACATTCACCTGGCCTGGAACGCGATGGTCAACGCGAACAAACAGACCCCGACCGCCCGCGAATACGCCGAGACCACCAAGCGTGTGCGCGCGGCGTATCAGGATCAGTTCGGTCTCGGCCAACGCACCCTGCTCGACTTGCTCGACAGTGAAAACGAGCTCTACAACGCCAACCGTCGCTACACCGAAATCCGCTACACCGAGGAATATTCGATGTACCGCGTGCTGGCGAACATGGGCCAGTTGCTGAGCAAGCAACGGGTGGTGCTGCCGGCGGATGCGATCGCCGCGACCGAGGTCAAAAACGAGGCGCGCCTGCCCGAACTGAAGTAAGTCCCACGACCCTTTGTGGCGAGGGAGCTTGCTCCCGCTGGGTTGCGCAGTGACCCCAAAGATTTGAGCAGCAATGAGATCCATGGGGCTGCTGCGCAGCCATCGGGGATAAATCCCCTCGCCACAGGTTGGACCAGTCATTACAGGGGCGATCAATATGACCAGCATGGCCGAAGGCGGACACTCCGGGATCGATCCGCGGCTGAGCTTCGATGACCCGTTACTCGACGGTCTGCTGATCCTCTGCAAACTCCACGGCGCGACGGTCAGTCGCGCCAGCCTGAGTGCCGGGCTGCCCCTGAACAAGCAACGTCTGAGCCTGGATCTGCTGCCCCGTGCGGCGGCCCGGGCCGGTTTGCAGGCGCGCTTGTTGCGCCGCGAACTGAAGGATATTTCCGCGCTGAATCTGCCGATTCTGTTGCTGCTCAAGGATGGGCGCACCGCCGTCCTGCGGCGTTTCGCCGACGACGGCAAGGCGCTGATCCTGCCCAGCGAAGCCGATGGCGGCGAGCAATGGGTCGAACGCGAAGAACTCGCCGAACACTACAACGGTCAGGCCTTGTTCGCCCGTCCGCGCCACGAACTCGAAGACTTGCGTTCACCGCTGGTGCCGCGGGTCCACGCCTGGTTTCGCGATACCCTCAAGCTGTCGAAATGGCTGTACAGCGACGCGATCCTCGCCAGTTTCCTGATCAACCTGCTGGGCCTGATGGTGCCGCTGTTCGTCATGCAGACCTACGACCGCGTGGTGCCCAATCAGGCCACCTCGACCCTGTGGGTATTGGCGATCGGCCTGCTGATCGGTACCGGTTTCGAACTGGTGCTGCGGGTGGTGCGCGCGCACCTGCTGGACACCGCCGGGAAGAAAACCGATGTGATCCTTTCTGCGACTTTATTTGAACGCATCACCGGTATGGCGATGAAGGCGCGGCCGGCAACCATCGGCGGTTTCGCCCAGAGCATTCATGACTTTCAGGGCCTGCGCGAATTCCTCACGGCGGTGACCCTGACCAGCCTGATCGACCTGCCCTTCGTGGTGTTGATGCTGGTGGTAATCGGACTGCTCGGCGGCTGGCTGGTGGTGATTCC
Organism: Pseudomonas sp. MWU12-3103b; assembly: GCF_023100615.1. Classification (NCBI taxonomy): domain Bacteria; kingdom Pseudomonadati; phylum Pseudomonadota; class Gammaproteobacteria; order Pseudomonadales; family Pseudomonadaceae; genus Pseudomonas; species Pseudomonas sp. MWU12-3103b. The sequence continues at coordinate 376,837 of NZ_JALMEY010000002.1, read as the reverse complement.
GCTGCTGGCGTTTCCAATCACGATCATATTTGCTCTGGCGATTCAGGTGCGCCTGCGTGACACCGTGCAGAAAAGCCTGAGCCTGGGTGCCGAACGACAGGCGTTGCTGATCGAAACACTCGGCGGCCTGGAAACCCTCAAGGCCTGCAGCGCCGAGAGCGAGCGCCAGCACAAATGGGAAAGCACCCACGGCGCCCTCACCCGCCTCGACAGCCACGCACGCAACCTCTCGGCACTGGCGACCAACGGCACGCTGTTCATCCAGCAGTTCTCGGGGATGGCGACGATTGTCGCCGGGGTCTACAGCATCATCGCCGGCAACCTCAGCGTCGGTGCGCTGGTGGCCAGCTACATGCTCGGCAGCCGGGTTCTTGCGCCGCTGGGGCAGATCGCCGGGCTGATCACCCGCTACCAGCAAGCGCAACTGACCATGAAAAGCACCGACGCACTCATGGGCCTGCCCCAGGAACGCGACGGCAAACAGCGACCGCTGGAACGCACGCAACTGCAAGGTGCGCTGGACGTCAGCGGCGTGACATTTCACTACAACGGCCAGAACGCACCGGCGCTGAGCAACGTCAGCTTCAGCATGAAACCCGGCGAGCGGATCGGCATCATCGGCCGCAGCGGCTCGGGCAAAAGCACCCTGGCGCGGCTGGTGATGGGCTTTTATGAACCCGAGGAAGGCCAGTTGCTGCTCGACGGCCTCGACCTGCGGCAACTGGATGTCGCCGACCTGCGCCAGCAGATCGGTTATGTCGCGCACGACCTGCCGCTGCTGGCCGGCAGCCTGCGCGACAACCTGACCCTCGGCGCACGCTACATCAGCGATTCACGCATGCTCGAAGTTGCCGAGCTGACCGGCGTCACCGAGCTGGCGCGGCAGCATCCGCAAGGCTTCGACCGGCCGGTAGGCGAACGCGGCCAGCTACTTTCCGGCGGCCAGCGCCAAGCAGTTTTACTCGCCAGAGCATTGTTACTCGACCCACCGATCATGCTGCTCGACGAACCCACCAGCGCCATGGACAACAGCAGCGAAGACCTGCTGCGCCAGAAGCTGCACGGTTGGGTGCAAGGCAAGACCCTGCTGCTGGTCACCCACCGCACCTCAATGCTGAGCCTGGTCGATCGGCTGCTGGTACTGGACAACGGCCGGGTCGTCGCCGACGGCCCGAAAGAAGCGGTCATCGATGCACTGCGCAAGGGCCGCGTCGGCTCGGCGGCGGTTTAGATGCGTGCACATAATTTATGGCTCTCACAAAACCTGTGGCGAGGGGATTTATCCCCGATGGGCTGCGCAGCAGCCCCAAAGACTCTAAGGGCGCTTCGCACCCTATCGGGGATAAATCCCCTCACCACAAGTAAGTGTTACGGGCGACGCATGGGTTGTGCGGTTTGATGTTTCTTAACTGAGGGGTATCGCCCCATGGCTGCATCTTCAGATAGCAAATCACGCGGCTACTTCGACAGTTTCGGCAAAAGCGCCGAAGCCGAGTTCATGCCGGAAACCGCCGGCGCTTCGTTGCAGGATTCGCCGCGCTGGTCGCGGATCACCGTGTGGCTGGCGGCAGCGCTGTTGATCAGTGCGCTGGTCTGGGCCAAGTTCGCCGTGCTGGAAGAAGTGACCATGGGCGAAGGCAAGGCGATTCCGTCAAGCAAGGTCCAGGTCATCCAGAACCTGGAGGGCGGGATCGTCACCGAGATTTTTGTCCGTGAAGGACAGATGGTGAACAAGGGTGACAAGCTGCTGCGCCTGGATGACACACGCTTCCTGTCGAACAAGGGTGAGAGCGAGGCCGATCGTTACGCGCTGACCGCGCAAGTCGAGCGCCTTTCCGCCGAAGCCGAGGGCCGTCCGTTCAAGCTGTCTGACGAGGTGATCGCCAAGGCGCCACAGGTCGCCGAAGACGAACGCGCGCTCTACGACCAGCGCCAACGGCGTCTGGCCAGCGAACAACGCACCCTCACCGAACAGCTGCGGCAGAAGACTCAGGAGCTGGCGGAATTCCGCTCCAAGCAAGGCCAGTACAGTTCCAGCCTGGCGCTGCTGCAGCAAGAGATGAACATGTCCGCGCCGCTGGTCGGCACGGGTGCGGTGTCGCCGGTGGAGATCCTGCGACTGAAACGCAGCGCGGTGGAAATTCGCGGTTCACTGAACGCAACGACCCTGGCCATCCCACGGGCGGAATCGGCAATCAACGAGATCAAGAGCAAGATCGACGAATCGGAACAGACTTTCCGTTCCGACGCCGCCAAGGACCTCAATCAGAAGCGCACCGATCTGTCGAAAATCACCGCGTCGAGCATCGCCATCGACGACCGCGTCAGCCGCACCACCGTGACTTCGCCAGTGCACGGGGTGATCAAGCAACTCAAGGTCAACACCATCGGCGGCGTGGTGCAGCCGGGCAGCGACATGGTGGAAATCGTGCCGCTGGAAGACAACCTGCTGATCGAAGCGAAGGTCCGTCCGCAAGACGTCGCGTTCCTCCATCCGGGCCAGAAAGCCATGGTCAAGTTCAGCGCTTACGACTACACGATATACGGCGGCCTGAGCGCAAAACTGGAACTGATCGGCGCCGACACCATCACCGATGACAAGGGCAACAGCTTCTACCTGATTCAGGTACGCACCGATAAAAACCATTTGGGCGGGGATGTGAAACCGCTGCTGATCATCCCGGGGATGGTGGCGACGGTGGACATTATTACCGGGGAGAAAAGTGTGCTGGATTACCTGCTAAAACCGGTGTTGAAAGCGCGGACCGAGGCGATGCGCGAGCGGTAGGCATTGTTGGGATTTGCGGTGATTGATCCGACGCCTTCGCGAGCAAGCCCGCTCCCACAAGTGATCGCATTCCTGCTGGAAGAACCCTAATGTGGGCACTGTTGAGATTGGCGCTGATTGATCCGGCGCCTTCGCGAGCAAGCCCGCTCCCACATTTGGAATGCATTCCCCTGTGGGAGCGGGCTTGCTCGCGAAGAGGCCCGCACCAACACCCATTATTTTGAATGATTACGCTGAAAAACCTCCTCCCCCATCGCCGCAATCTGCCCCTCGATCAACGCCTCGAACGGTTTGAGCAACGGCGCAAACGTGGTCGGCGCTTCCAGAGTTTCCAGCGCCTGCACAATCGCCTCAATGGTCGACAACGCCCCCGGCCCCGGTGCCTTGCGCAACCGGTAGCGCGACACCCCGCCCTGCGCCAGCGTCACCCGCGGCAGCGCTGCCAGCAGCGGGTTGAGATGAAGCATCTTGCGTGCCTTGCGCCAGGTGCCGTCCGGCACCACCAGCAACAACGGTTCAGCGGATTCGCGGTAAGCCTGCAGCGGCTGCGCATCGTCAGCGGGAAACAGCAACCGCGCCTGATACCCCGGCCGATTGAGCAGCGTCGGCAGATCCTCGAACACTTCACCGACAATCAACTCGGCATTGGTCAAACCCAGCGCTGCCAGTCGCGCGGTGTTGAGCGCGTGATTGACCTCGCTCGGATGCTGCAACAGCAACACCCGGGTGCGGCTGTCGAGGCTGGGGATCAGCGGGCACAGGCAATGGGTTTGGGGGCGCAGGCAGCGCGGGCATTGGGGTCTGGACATGGTTCTTATGCCTGATTGAGCTGTGCTTTGAGCAAATCACGGAAGGTCTGGATCAGCGGCTCGCGGCTGCGGCCACGGCGCATGATCATCGAAAACGGAGCCTGATAACCAAAGGTCGCCGGCAGCAACACACGCAGGTCGCCCTTGTCGGCCCAGGCCTGGGCGTAGTGTTCTGGCAAGTAACCGATGTAGGCGCCGGAGAGCACCAGAATCAGTTGCGCCTCCATACTTTCCACAGTCGCCGCGCTGTGTTTGAAACCGTGCCGTGCCAGCTCGGCCTGGCTCCAGTAACCACGGCCGACCATGCGTTGCTGAGTGATGACCTGCTCGGGGATCCGCCGCTCGTTGAACAGCGGATGCCGGCTGCTGCAATACAGCCAGTGCTGCTCGCGGTACAGCGGCATGTACACCAGACCGCTCATGCGCGTGGAAAACGCACCGATGGCCAGATCGAGTCGATTGTCCTGCACGCCGAGTTGCAGTTCGTACGGGCTCATCACCGACAGATGCAAATGCACCGCCGGGTGTTCCTGACTGTAGGCGCCAATGGCCTCGGCGAACGGCAAGGCCTTGTCGCTGACGGTGGAGTCGATCACCCCGAGATTGAGCGTGCCGCGCAGTTCGCCCTTGAGCGCCGCGGCGTATTGCTCGAAACCTTCGAGCTCGGCGAGCAGGCGCAGGGTTTCCTGATGGAACAGCTCACCCTTGCTGGTCAGGCTGAACCCGCCGCGCCCGCGATGGCACAGCACCAGACCGAGCGCCGCTTCGAGCTGGCTCATGTAAGTGCTGATCGCCGAGGTCGACAGGTTGAGTTCCTGCTGCGCATTGGCAAAACCCTGATGGCGAACCACGCTGACGAAGATGCGCAATAGTTTCAGGTCGGGTAAAGCGTTGGCCATGCGGCTCTCCAAACATCTGTCGAACGCTGATGACTTTGTGGTGAGGGGATTTATCCCCGATGGGTGGCGAAGCCGCCCCAAGCCTGCAAACCGATCCATCCGGGAAGTCGCGAGCAACGAATTTACGACTGCTGCGCAGCCGATCGGGGATAAATCCCCTCGCCACAGGGGTATCGGTACGGGTTCGGGAAGTCTATCCCGGGCCTCACCATTAGTTTAGAAAAATCTGAACTAAGTTTTTGCCCGTAGCGATTCTTCCCCGCCACTACATTTCGCAGAATCGGCCCCACAGCGGCGTCCGAACCTGTGCTCAACGGTGCGCCGACATAAATAAAACAAAGACGATGAGGCCCTACCCGTGGACAAGATTCTTCACCAACCACTGGGCGGCAACGAAATGCCGCGCTTCGGCGGCATCGCCACCATGCTCCGACTCCCCCATGTACCGACCGCTGCCGGCCTGGACGCTGCCTTCGTTGGCGTGCCACTGGATATCGGTACTTCGCTGCGCCCCGGCACTCGCTTCGGGCCGCGCGACATCCGCACCGAATCGGTGATGATCCGCCCGTACAACATGGCCACCGGCGCCGCGCCGTTCGACTCGCTGTCGGTTGCCGACATCGGTGACGTGGCGATCAACACCTTCAACCTGCTCGACGCCGTGCGCATCATCGAAGAAGCCTACGACAACATCCTCGAGCACAACGTGATCCCGATGACCCTGGGTGGCGACCACACCATCACCCTGCCGATCCTGCGTGCGATCCATAAGAAGCACGGCAAGGTCGGTCTGGTGCACATCGATGCCCACGCTGACGTCAACGATCACATGTTCGGCGAGAAGATTGCCCACGGCACGACCTTCCGTCGCGCCGTCGAAGAAGGTCTGCTGGACTGCGACCGCGTGGTGCAGATTGGTCTGCGCGCGCAGGGCTACACCGCTGACGACTTCAACTGGAGCCGCGATCAGGGCTTCCGCGTCGTACAAGCCGAAGAGTGCTGGCACAAGTCGCTGGCGCCGCTGATGGCCGAAGTGCGCGAGAAAGTCGGCGGCGGCCCGGTGTACCTGAGCTTCGACATCGACGGCATCGACCCGGCCTGGGCGCCCGGCACCGGCACCCCGGAAATCGGTGGTCTGACGACCATTCAGGCGATTGAAATCGTTCGCGGCTGTCAGGGCCTCGACCTGATCGGCTGCGATCTGGTAGAAGTCTCGCCCGCCTACGACACCACCGGCAACACCTCGCTGCTGGCCGCCAACCTGCTGTACGAAATGCTCTGCGTACTGCCTGGCGTGGTTCACCGCTGAGGGTTCGGCCATGAACGAACGTGATCAGGTGTTGAAAGCGGCTGCCGATCTGGTGTCCGCCTTCGCTCGTAACGATCGCGAGGCTTATTTCGGCGCGTTCAGCGCCGATGCAAGTTTCGTGTTTTACACCCTCGAACAGCCGCTGCTGTCGCGCGATGCCTATCAGGCCTTGTGGGACAGTTGGCGCGCCGAGGATGGCTTTGAAGTGCTGTCGTGCACTTCGAGCAACGCCTTCGTCAGCCTGCAAGGTGACGTGGCGGTGTTTATCCATGACGTGGCCACCGAGCTGCGCATGCAAGGGGAGCAACATTTCAGCCAGGAGCGCGAGACGATTGTTTTCAAGAAACAAGCGTCGAGCCTAGAACAACAAGGCCATTGGCTGGCCTGCCACGAACATTTGTCCGCAATGCCGGAAGGGCTGCCATCCCCTTAGCCAAACAGGTGACGCCTCACACACGATGAGGCGCGCCTTTATGATCGGAGCAGATCATGAATAACAACAACAACAACGACCAAAGCCTTACGCAAATTGAAACCCACGGGGTCGAACAGATCCCGGACCACGAACGCACCGCAGGCCCGACGGACTTGTTCCGGATGATCTTCGGTGGTTCCAATACCTTTGCCACCGCCGTGCTCGGCAGTTTCCCGGTGCTGTTCGGTCTGTCGTTTCAGGCCGCTGTCTGGGCGATTGTGTCGGGCGTGCTGCTCGGCTCGCTGATCCTCGCCCCGATGGGCCTGTTCGGCCCGCTCAACGGCACCAACAATGCCGTGTCCTCGGGTGCTCACTTCGGCGTGCACGGGCGGATCGTCGGTTCGTTCCTGTCGCTGTTGACCGCCATCGCATTTTTCTCGCTCTCGGTGTGGAGTTCGGGCGATGCGCTGATCGGGGGTGCGAAACGCCTGATTGGTCTGCCGGAAACCGACCTGACCCTGGGCCTGGCCTACGGCCTGTTCGCGATTCTGGTGCTGACCGTGTGCATCTACGGCTTCCGCTTTCTGCTGTGGGTGAACAAGATCGCGGTGTGGAGCGCCAGCCTGTTGTTCCTGCTGGGCATCTTCGCCTTCGCCGGTCCTTTCGACGTCAACTACGCCGGCACCGTGAACCTCGGTCAACCGGGCTTCTGGGCGGCGTTCATCGGCGCGGCGCTGGTCGCGATGAGCAACCCGATCTCGTTCGGTGCGTTCCTCGGCGACTGGTCGCGCTACATTCCGCGTGACACCTCCAAGCAGCGGATCATGGCCGCTGTGGTGCTGTCGCAGATCGCCACGTTCATCCCGTTCCTGTTCGGCCTGAGCACCGCGACCATCGTCGCGATCAAGGCGCCGGACTACATCGCGGCGAACAACTATGTGGGCGGCCTGCTGGCGGTATCGCCGAGCTGGTTCTTCCTGCCGGTGTGCCTGATTGCGGTGATCGGCGGCATGTCCACCGGCACCACCTCGCTGTATGGCACCGGGCTGGACATGTCCAGCGTGTTCCCACGGGTGCTGTCGCGGGTCAAGGCAACGTTGCTGATCGGCGTGCTGTCGATTGCCTTCATCTTCATCGGACGCTTCGCGGCGAACCTGGTGCAGAGCGTGTCGACCTTCGCCGTGCTGATCATCACCTGCACCACCCCGTGGATGGTGATCATGATCATCGGCCTGCTGGTGCGTCGCGGCTTCTACTGCCCGGACGACCTGCAAGTGTTCACTCGCGGCGAGCAAGGCGGACGCTACTGGTTCAACCACGGCTGGAACTGGCGTGGCCTGGGCGCATGGATCCCGAGCGCGGCGGTCGGCCTGTGCTTCGTCAACCTGCCGGGGCAGTTCGTCGGCCCGCTGGGTGAGTTGGCCGGCGGCATCGACATCAGCCTGCCGGTGACTCTGGGCCTGGCGTCGGTGGTGTATCTGACGCTGCTGAGCCTGTTCCCGGAACCGCGGGAGGTGTTCGGGCCCAAGGATGCACGCAGCCAAGGCGTAGCAAAACCTGAACTGCGTCAGGTCGCCTGATTAAACGCAAAACCTTGTGGGAGCGAGCTTGCTCGCGAAAGCGATCTATCAGTCACATCACTTTTGAATGTGCCGACGCCTTCGCGAGCAAGCCCGCTCCCACAAGGGCAAATCGAATTCAGCCTCACCATAAAAAAGACAATCGGAGACACGCCATCATGGCTTTGGATTTATTCGTCGTCCTCATCTACGCCGCCGGCATGCTGTTGCTCGGCTACTACGGCATGCGCAAGGCCAAGACCAACGAGGATTTTCTGGTCGCCGGGCGTAACCTGGGCCCAAGCCTGTACATGGGCACCATGGCCGCGACCGTACTGGGTGGCGCGTCCACCGTCGGCACCGTACGCCTGGGTTACGTGCATGGCATCTCCGGTTTCTGGCTGTGCGCGGCTCTGGGTTGCGGCATCGTTGCGCTGAACCTGTTCCTCGCCAAACCGCTGCTGAAACTGAAGATCTACACCGTTACCCAGGTGCTGGAAAAACGCTATAACCCGATGGCCCGCTCGGCAAGCGCGGCGATCATGCTGGCCTACGCGCTGATGATCGGCGTGACCTCGATCCTGGCGATCGGCACCGTGCTGCAAGTGCTGTTCGGCCTGCCGTTCTGGATCTCGGTATTGCTCGGCGGTGGCGTGGTGGTGATCTACTCGGCGATCGGCGGCATGTGGTCGCTGACCCTGACCGACATCGTCCAGTTCATCATCAAGACCGTGGGCCTGATGTTCATCCTGTTGCCGATCTGCCTGTACCGCGTCGGCGGCTGGGACGAACTGGTGCTGAAGCTGCCGGCAGCGGCGTTCAACTTCACCACCATCGGCTGGGACACGATCATCACCTACTTCATGATCTACTTCTTCGGCATCCTCATCGGTCAGGACATCTGGCAACGGGTGTTCACCGTCAAGACCGCCAAAGTCGCCCAGTACGCCGGCAGCATCGCCGGTATCTACTGCATCCTCTACGGTCTGGCCTGCGCGCTGATCGGCATGGCCGCGCACGTACTGATCCCGGATCTGGACAACGTCAACAACGCCTTCGCCGCCATCGTCAAACTGTCGCTGCCGGACGGCATCCGTGGTCTGGTGATCGCTGCTGCTCTGGCGGCGATGATGTCCACCGCCAGCGCCGGCCTGCTGGCTGCTGCCACCACGCTGACTGAAGACCTGCTGCCGAAACTGCGCGGCGGCAAACAGTCGAGCCTGGCGATCAACCGCCTGTTCACCCTGCTCACCGGTGTCGTGGTGCTGGGTATCGCGTTGGTGGTGAATGACGTGATCAGCGCCCTGACCCTGGCCTACAACCTGCTGGTGGGCGGCATGCTGATTCCGCTGATCGGTGCGATCTTCTGGAAACGTGCGACCACCGCCGGCGCCATCGCCAGCATGGGCCTGGGTTTTGCCACCGCGCTGCTGTTCATGTTCAAGGATGGTCTGGACGCCAACACGCCGATCTACTACAGCCTGGCTGTGGGGCTGGTGAGTTTTGTGGTGGTCAGCCTGGTCTCCCCTCGCCCGGCGACGGTGGCGAGTGCGATCTAAGCTTTGATGTAACGACTTGATGCTTTCTTCGACGGGTGTGGCGTCGGTTGCCACACCCGTTTTTTTCGTCTGGAGAAAATGATTGATGAAGATTGTTTCTCGCAATCAGTGGTTTGAAGTTCAGAATCTGAGCGATGGCATTCGGTTGATTCACGAGCCGTACATCCGCCCGTTCTATCGCTGCAACCTCTGGCACATTCAGGGCCGCGACAAGGATCTGCTGCTCGACAGTGGCTCAGGGCTGGTCAGCCTGCGCGAGCAGTTGCCGTGGATTACCGAGCGACCGCTGGTGGCAGTGGCCAGTCATTGCCACTTCGACCATATCGCCGGGCATCACGAATTTGCTGAACGCCTGGTGCATCGCGCCGAGGCCGACATCCTCGCCGCGCCGGACGGAGAGAACGACCTGAGCCGGGCCTTCGTCGGCGACGACATGTTCGAGGCGCACCCGGACTGCCCGCTGTGCTACGCCGAATACCGGGTGAAGGCCGCGCCGGCCACCGGTTTTGTCGAGGATGGCGATGTGCTGGATCTGGGCAATCGCACCTTGCAGGTGCTGCACACGCCGGGGCACTCACCGGGCGGGATCAGCCTGTATGAAGCGGCGACCGAAACGTTGTTCAGCGGCGACATCATTTACGACGGGCCGTTGATCGAGGACGCCTACCACTCCAATCTGCAGGATTACGCCGCCAGTCTGCGACGCTTGCATGCGCTGCCGATCCGCACCGTGCATGGCGGACATTTCGGCAGTTTTTCCGGCGGGCATTTGCGTTCGATGATTGACGAATGGTTGCGTCGACACGCTTGAGTCCTGCTGTAATCAGTCAAAACAACAACGAAATCATCTGCCATGAGAAGAGCTGCCGTGCGTGCTGCCGTGCACCGATACATTCGGCGCCTGCTGGAATCCCGCGAATTCAACGACGACACCAGTCTGGTGCAGTTAGGGCTGGAGAAGGCAGATATCGAAGATCTGATATTTCATCTGGAAGATGAGTTCGGACTGACGGCGTTCACGGCCGAAGAGGATCACATACTCAAGACCGCGAAGACCGCGAATGACCTGAGTCGATTTCTGCTAGAGATTGGAAGGCATTGAGAGGGTTTGCCAAATACAACCATCAGGGTGAGCTGAAACCCTGTGGCGAGGGAGCTTGCTCCCGCTGGGCTGCGAAGCAGCCCCAAAACCATTCAGCCCGGTTGTGTCAGACGGACCTTGTTCAGTGACCTTACGACTGCTGCGCAGCCGAGCGGGAGCAAGCTCCCTCGCCACAACAAGCGTCACTCACATGGAGCCGTACTTACCGCCGGCGAGGCTGACGCCGGCGCTGTTCGTCATCGGTGCGGATCGGTACGGGTTGCAGAGGCGGTTCGATCAAGCCGAGGGCAACACCCAAATCGTGCAGCCAGTTCTGAATTTTCTCTTTCATCGTCATGCCCCCTTCAGGGTAGTGCTGAGCGGCCGGAATTCTGAGGCCGCTTCGCACTGATAATAGTCCGAAGTCCTACGCAATGCTCGGCCAAATCCGCAATGATCTGTTACTGAATTGAACAGAATTACGGTTGGTTGGTTCACGCCGTCTGCCGGGTTTCACTCGATGCCACGGGATAGAGCGCTTGCTGCTGTTCAATCCAGGCATTGAGATTGGCCCCGACCATGCCCTTGCGCCACATGAGCCACGTTGTCGCACTGGCAAACGGTTCGGCCAACGGGTGCACTGCAACGCTCTCGCGCCCCGGCAGACTGGCGAGCATCGACTCCGACATCAATGCCACACCGCTGCCGGCAATCACGCAGGCAAGCATGCCCTGATACGACTCGATCTCCATCGCCCGGCCCATCGCCGCCTGATAGTGAACGAACCACGCCTCCAGCCGCGCGCGGTAGGCGCAACCATGACGAAAGGTGAATACCGCCCTGCCCTCGACCTCCTTGGCGCTGCGGATCGGCGGATGGTCGGCTTCGCTGATCAGCACCAGACGCTCGTCGCACAGCGGCACGCCGTCGATCCCCGCCAATTGTGGCGGGCCGTCCACCAACGCCGCATCAAGACGCCCGGAGACCAGACCTTCGAGCAACTCGCCGCTGGGTCCGGACTGCACTTGCAGATTCACCGCCGGGTATTGCTTGTGATAGCGCGCCAGCAACGCCGGCAAATGGATCGCCGCGGTGCTGTACAGCGTGCCGAGGACAAAATCCCCGGCCGGCTGCCCGCCCATCACCGCTGCACTGGCCTGATCGCGCAGGGCGAACAGCTTGCCGGTGTAGTCCAGCAGGACCTTTCCCGCAGGCGATAACTGCAAACGCTGACGCTCACGAACGAAAAGTTCGACGCCCAATTGCTCTTCCAGCTGTTTGAGCCGGGTCGACAGGTTGGACGGCACTCGGTGCAGGCGTTCTGCTGCGCGGGTGATCGAACCTTCCTCGGCGACTGCCTGAAAGATCCGCAACTGGCTGAACTCCACGACCTTTCTCCATAACAGAACAAGTTACTCACTATTATTCAATTTTAAAGAAAGTCAATCGCTTCTAGCCTGACGGTCATTGCTCCTTCAAAGGAATCCCGACCATGTCGCCACTGATTCGCTTATCCGCCTGTTTCGTCGCCCTGATGATGGCCATGGGCATCGGGCGTTTCGCCCTCACCCCGCAATTGCCGCACTTGCTCAGCGAAGGCCAGGTCGACCTGACGGCCGCCGGTCTGATTGCTGCGGCCAACTACCTCGGTTACCTGCTGGGCGCGGTGGACGCGATGTTCGCCCACCGTCCGCAGCAAGTGCAGCGCCGGTTGCATGGCGGTTTGTGGCTGTGTGTGCTGCTGACCCTGGCATCGTTCTGGGCCAACGGCTTCTGGGCGCATTTGCTGCTGCGCTTCGGTACCGGGGTGGCGAGTGCCTGGGTGCTGGTGATGATCACCGCATTGAGTCAGCCGCTGGCAGCGGCGGCAGGCCGGCCACGGCTGGGGGCACTGGTATTTGCCGGTCCCGGACTGGGAATTTTTCTGACCGGGTTACTGGCACTGTTCTCACATCTACTGAATCAGACCTCTGCCACCTTGTGGCTGATCTATGCCGCCGTGGCGCTGGTGATGTTGCTGGGGATCGTGCGGATCCTGCCGCAACCGGGCCTGCACACACCGGTCGCCACCCTCAACGTCAACCATTCGAATCGCGGCATCCCGCGTCTGGCGGCGGTGTATGCGTTATATGGCGTGGGTTACATCATCCCGGCCACGTTTCTCTCGCAAATGGCCAACGCGCAATTTCACGGGCAATGGCAGGCCGACCTGTTCTGGCCGTGCTTCGGTCTTGGCGCGGCGATTGGCGTGCTGTTGGTGAGCCTGCGTCGCCACGATCCGAACACCACACGGCACTGGCTGACCGCCACCCTGTGGTTGCAGGCGCTCGGGGTCTTCGCCTGTCTGTTGGGCAGCGGTTATGGCCTGGCGCTGGGGGTGGTGTTGTGCGGCATGCCGTTCCTGGCTTGCATGCAACTGGTGATGCAACGCTCGCGAGAACTGGCGCCGCACACAACTCAGCGCAACGCCGGACTGCTGACCGCATGCTTCGCCGTCGGCCAGCTCAGCGGCCCGTTACTGGCGGCGCTGAGCAGCCATTTCAGCGGTGGTCTGCAACCAGCGCTGATCATTGCCGGCAGCGGTCTGCTGATTGCCGGCGGGCTTGCGCTGCAATCGGTCAGTGCTGGCCGAGGGCTTTGCGCAAACGCCGACGCACCCACTGCTCAGCGCTGACAAAGGTAATGCCAAGCAACACCAGCACCGCGCCGATGACGAAGTTCACGCTCAACTCTTCACCAAGCAGCACCACGCCGAACGTGACGCCGAACAACGGCGTCATGAACGAAAACACCGCAAGGTTAGCCGCCAGATAGCGGCGCAGCAGCCAGAACCAGGTCAGGTAACTGAAGAACGACACCACCAGGCCCTGGAACAGCACGCTGGCCACCGCCACGCTGGTCAGGCTGACGTGGCTGATCTGGCCGCTGAACAGCGCGATCAACAGCAGGCCGACGAAGCCGACGATCAGCTGATAGAACAGAGTCAACGTCACCGGTGCTTCCGACAGACGCGAGGCGCGCACCACCACAGTGGTCGCGCCCCAGCAGGCACCGGCAATGACCCCGAACGCATCGCCCAGCAGCATGCGCCGGTCGAGGTTATCCCACGACACGCCGCCGGCGAAGGCAATGGCGATACCGACGAAGGCGAGCAGAATTCCCAGCCATTGCAAAGGCCGCAGGCGTTCACTGGCCAACAGAAAATGCACGCCGAGCGCGGTGAAAATCGGCGCGGTGTAGAGGAACACCGACATGTGCGCGGCGGTGGTCAGTTGTAGACCTTCGGCGATGAAGAAGAACTCCAGACCGAACAGCGCACCGGCCAGCAGCCCTCCACGCCAGGTGTTGCCGACCTGATCCCAGCCGCCCTTCCAGCACAGCAGCAAACCCACCAGCAACGCGGAAATCCCCGAACGCCCGGCCGCCTGCATCACTGGCGCGATGTCGGGCGCGGCCCACTTGATCATCACTTGCTGCACGCCCCAGATCAGGCACAGGCCGATCATCACCTGCAAGGCAAACCCATCGGCATTGCGCCGCTCGACACTCACCGCAACACCTCAAACACACACAACATGGCAGCCGTCCAATGGTCAGAAATCAGTGTCGGGGATTATCAATCACTCGGGCAAAAAAAGCCGTCTGAAAAAGACTTTGTCTGCGTCAGTAACGTCACAGGCGAATGGTTGTCGGCTGCGCCGCCATTCGCTGGCAAGCCAGCTCCCATAGGATGATCGCATTCCCCCTGTGGGAGCGGGCTTGCTCGCGAAGGCGTCGCCCCAGACAACAAAGATTACGGGGCTGACTTCACAAATCGCTTTGCCGCCAAAAAGCCGACCGTACACGCCACAGCCGTAGCAAACGTCCCCCACGCCCAATCCAGCAAACTCACCTGCACCGACCACCCGCGCAATGTCGCCCAATTGGTCAGGTCATACGTGCCATACGCCACCAGCCCCAGCAGCGCGCCCATCTTTGCCGCACGTTGCCAGCTCTGTGCCGGCAACACCACAAACAGCACGCAGCCAAAAACATACAGACAATAAAAAACCGCTGCCGGAACCAGCAGCGGTTTTTCGAGCATCAGCGAACCGAGCAGTTCGCGGTAGGTTGGCGCCATCAGCACGCCGAGCCAGATACCGTCGAGCAACAGAAACGCCAGCAGAGTGGCGATATAAGCAAGCAACGGCTTTTTCATTTACCCGACCTCAAGTGACCCCATGCAACATGGGCCCCGGAAGGCTCAGGTTAGTTCAATGCGATCGGCATGAATGACGATCTTGCCTTCCTTGTACAGCGAACCGATGGCCTTCTTGAAGTTGCCCTTGCTGACACCGAACAGACTGCTGATCAACGCCGGATCGCTCTTGTCGCTGACGGCCAGCGTGCCATTGTTTTCGCGCAACTTGGCGAGGATCTTCGAGCTCAGGCTGCTCGCCGCTTCCTGGCCAACCGGTTGCAGGCTGAGGCTGATCTTGCCGTCGGCGCGCACTTCCTTGATGAAACCCTTCTCGCGCATGCCGGAACGCATGAACTTGAAGATCTCATTCTTGTGGATCAAGCCCCAGTGCTTGTTGTTGATGATCGCCTTGAAGCCCATGTCGGTGGCTTCGGCCACCAGCAGATCAACTTCCTGACCGGCGCTGTAGTTGGCCGGGGTCTTGTCGAGATAGCGATCCAGACGTGCGGTGGCGGTGATGCGGCGGGTGTGTTTGTCGAGGTAGACGTGCACCACGCAGTACTCACCAGCGGTCATCTGCCGCTTTTCTTCGGAATACGGCAGCAACAGATCTTTGGGCAGGCCCCAATCGAGGAACACACCGATGCTGTTGATCTCAACAACTTTCAGGCTGGCAAATTCGCCGACCTGAACTTTTGGTTTTTCAGTGGTAGCGATAAGTTTGTCATCGCTGTCCAGATAAATAAAAACGTTGAGCCAGTCTTCATCTTCGCTGGGAATATCTTTAGGGATATAGCGGTTGGGCAAAAGAATTTCGCCGTCGGCACCGCCGTCCAGATATAAACCGAAGTTAGTGTGTTTAACCACTTGCAAACTGTTGTAACGCCCGACTAAAGCCATTTTCCAAAACCCTCATTGCGTGGGCGGCATTCTACCCGGTTTTGCCGGTCTCGTTCGCTGGGCAAGCAGCCTGCCGCAGAAAATCTGCGGAAGCCTTGATTTTCCTTGGTTTGCGCAGGCGGCTTGCCATTCGTCAGGCCAGCGCGAAGCCTGCTGTGCCGTTTCACGGCGGACATTTGCGCCAATGAAGAATAAATGTTGTTATTTAAAACAGTGGCTTAGGGGAATATTCCGATTATTTAATCGAGGATAATCCACCCACGCACTCAGTTATTCCCGGGGATATTTATCAAGCAATTGTCAAGTTATTCCTGTACGATGCCTGGCCGAGTTACTTTTCTACAGGTTAATGGCCGCCATGCGTGTAAAAGCATCCACCAGCAAAGCAAAGCCAGCTCCAGCCGTTGAAACCAGCGAATCGATCAACGATCAGATCGCAGCGTTCCTCAAGTCCGGCGGCGAAATCCAGCAAATTGCCAAAGGCGTCAGCGGCCAGACGTTCGGTCCTTCCAAGCAGATCAGCCTGGGCAAGAAGTAACACCCGGTAATACACCCGTCCTGAGACGCTTTGAGCTTCGAAGCGTCTGGACTGGCACCCGCGTTACACCCTCCTTCTGTTTAACCAAATCCTTTGAAAATCGACGAACGGCCATCATTGCCGAGCATTCGCCGGTATCCTTGCACGCGTCTGGATCAAGCGTTTCAGCAGGCCAAGCCCTGCCCTCGCTGTTCATGGAGTGACGCATGCTCAAATCAACTTTCTGTTTATTGTTTGTGGGCCTTATGGCCTGCTCATCGGCGCACGCGCAAATTTTCCAGCGCGAGCTCGGCGACTTCGACCTCAAACTCGGCACCACGCCCAGCCGCAGCATGGCTCAGGGACTGGTCAAGCCGTCAGCCGTCGGCTCGTTTCACGGCGGCCTCGATCTCAGCCACGACAGCGGCCTGTATGTCGGCCAGTATGCACCGAGCATGGGCCTGACCCCGGGCAAGAATCTGGAAATCGACTCCTACGTCGGTTTCAAACAACCTTTCGATCAGACCCTCGGCTACGAAGTCGGGATGATCCATTACAGCTATCCCAAGGTCGACACCCTCGACAGCCAAGAGCTGTTCGGTGGCCTGACCCTGCTCGGCAGCCGCTTCGGCGTGGCCGTGAGCAACGACCCGGACAAACAGAACAACACGCTGTTCGCCGACCTCGGCGGCAATCAGCCGTTCGGCATCGGGATCAGCATGAAATACACCACCCACCAACTGAACACGCCGGTGTCGGTGGACGGTGGTTATGTCAGCAGTTTTACCGATTGGTCGGTGAAATTTTCCCGGCCATTCATGGGCGTCGATCTCGATCTGATCTACAGCAATTCCAACCTCAGCGGCAGCGAATGCTCGGCGTACTCGGGGCACAACAGTCAGTGTGACGGGCTGGTGACGCTCAAGGCCGAGCGCGCATTCTATTGATCGGCTGAACTGCCGGGAGCTTCCTGCGTTCACATGAGAATCAGACGTCAGGCTCTCGCAAGGATTCGCTCATGTCTCGCTGGTTCAAACACCTCGCCACCCTGCTGATCTTCACCCTCGCCCTCGGCGCCTGCAGCCGCGTCGGCCTGGCCTACCGCAATCTCGACGTGATCATTCCATGGACGCTTGGCGACTATCTGGACATGACCAGCGAGCAAAAAGACTGGTTCAACGATCGCCTCAAGGAGCACCTGAACTGGCACTGCACCACGCAATTGCCGGGCTACCTCGACTGGCTGGATCGCTTGCAGGCAATGGTCGAAAGCAATCAGGTGACCGACGCTGCGCTGCAAGCACGAACCGAGGAAGCGAAAAAAGCCATTGCCGAAACTGCACGGCAGATCACACCGTCGGCCATCGAGCTGCTGCAAGGGCTGGACGACAAGCAAGTCGCCGAGATGAACGATGCGTTTGCCAAGGATCTGCGCAAACGTGAAAAGGAATACGTCCAACCGCCACTGGCGCAGCAGATCGCCGAGCGCGGCGCGCGCATGGACAAGCGCCTGACCGATTGGCTTGGCCCGTTGAGCGCCACTCAGGAACAACGGGTGATGGCCTGGTCGACCGCTCTGGGCGATCAGAACACTCAATGGATCGCCAACCGCGCACATTGGCAGCAGCAGTTCAGTAACGCCGTTGCCCAGCGAAAAAGTCCGGAATTCCCACATCGGATCGAGACACTTCTGGTCAACCGCGAGCGTTTATGGACATCGGATTACCAGAAGGCCTACGCCAACACCGAAGCACAGGCGCGCTCGCTGGCAGTGGATTTGATGGCCGAAAGTACGCCGCAGCAGCGTCAGCGGTTGCTGAAGAAAATCGAAGGGGTGCGTAAAGACTTCAATGACCTGAAGTGCCTGAAAGCTGCACAGAAACCTTAGTAGGATGCCAATCCAATGTGGGAGCGGGCTTGCTCGCGAATGCAGTGGATCATTCACCATCTATGTGCCTGATACAGCGCATTCGCGAGCAAGCCCGCTCCCACAAAAGGCCTGTCAGGCAATCTGCGCCTTTGAAGCCACCTCATCAAACGTCGCCTCATCCAGCGCATCTTCCTGCTCGTCCAGCACCTGCCGCGGATGATCATTTCCGGGAATGCTGCTGTCGATCAGGCTCAGCAGGCTTGATCCGCGTGGCGTCAGAATGAAATTGCTGCCGGTACTGCCCATATGATCAGGGCGCGGTTCGATAAATCCACGATCAAGCAACAAGCCTTCATATTCGCAGGCCACCGTTTTCAGGTGATCCAGATTCTCGATCGGCTCGCCTGCACTGGCTTTCTGCGCCGCATAGTCCTCGGCATATTTTCGCGGCGCGAAACTTTCGCCTGCACTGTTCTGCACTTCATGCAGCAAGCGTTCAATCAAATCCCAGTTATAAGTCGTCATCCTGATTCAACCTCCGGTGCGCGTGATTTGGGGCGCTGTCATAGGTTGTGACCCGGACGCATCGCAGCCGTTCAGCGGCATTTTCCGCAGAGACCGACCGGCGGTCTGTCGAATTGATCGAGGGTTAAACGACTAGTCTGACAAAGACGGTTTCAACCCCGCAGGAGAAATCATCATGAACGTCGAGAATCATCCGGTCGTATCGCGAGAAGAATGGCTCGCTGCGCGCAAACAACATCTGGCCGACGAAAAGGCCTTCACCCGTGAGCGCGACCGCTTGAGCGCCAAACGCCGCGCATTGCCCTGGGTCAAAGTCGACAAGGACTACCGCTTCCACGGCCCGCACGGCGAGCTGAAACTGGCCGACCTGTTCGGCCAACACAGTCAATTGATCGTTTACCACTTCATGTTCGCCAAGGACTGGGAAGAAGGGTGTCAGGGCTGCTCGTTCCTGTCCGACCACATCGACGGCGCCAATCTGCACCTGGCGCATCACGACATCGCAATGGTCGCGGTCTCCCACGCCCCGTTTGAACAGTTCCAGGCCTTCAAGCGGCGTATGGGCTGGAAATTCGACTGGGTGTCGTCAGACGGTTCCGATTTCAACTACGACTCTGGTGTTTGCGCCCGCGCTGAAGATGTTGCTGCAGGTAAGGCTACGTACAACTACGAAAAGACTGACAGTGCCGAGGAAGAAATGCCCGGCCTGAGCGTGTTTTATCGTGATGCAAAGGGCGACATTTTCCACACCTACTCAACCTATGCCCGCGGTCTGGACATGTTGGTGGGCGCCTACAACTACCTCGACCTCACGCCCAAGGGCAGGAATGAGGACGAGATCATGGAGTGGGTGCGGCATCATGATCGGTATGAAAATGAAAAGGCCTCGAGTTGCTGCCACCAGAGATAATCAGTAAATCAGAGGAAAGGCAGCGGCCGGCAATACCGCCCGCTGCATCCTGGATGCCTGGAATACGCATCACCGTCTAATAGTTGAATTTTGTTTTGACCTGTTCGCCTTCGCGATAAGACAGGACAAATGACTTCCATGGTTCACCGCGCTTGTCTGCGTTAGCCTGTAACTCGCCTACAAGACGCAGAATTTTCGCGTCATTTATGTCGGTCTCGACGTTCCAGTCCTCCACGCCGTCTTTCTCAACGCCTAGTTCCGTCTCAATGTATCCCTCCCCCAATTCCACGCCGTAGCTGAATGCATCGTAGCCATGAACGATACCGGCTTCGACTTCCTGGAAAATTTCCTGGACGATTTTTATATCTTCAGTAATCACTATATAACCTCCGGAATTTGATGAGGCTCGTTTTTAAAGACTACGGTTTTAGCCTTCCCATCAACTATGTAAGTAACTCTCATCGCGTCAGGACGGACTGAGCCTGGGTCTTCACGCACGAACCTGACGGTTGTTACACCCACTGTTTTTGATGGATCGTCGAGCGCTTCCTTCACTCTATTCTCATAAAACACTTTGTAGGCTGAATTGTTGAAATTCTTGTCCTGAGGAAAAAGATTGTATTTATCGCATGTCCCGCCATTGCTACACGCCTGAACGTGCCCGCCCACGTCAGTGTCACGGCCTTCTTTACCAGCCTCCGTCTGCCTGGAATCCCGAGGCACTTTCTCTTTGGTCGGGGTGAACGTCAGCTCTTCTACCATACCCTTACTGTTGGTCGTAAAGGTATTGCCATTATCCAGCTCATACCGGGTGTTGGGGCTTCTCGCAGCAGGGTTGTTAAGCAGTTCATATTCATGACTGCCTTTGACGGATTTCGCAGTCTCGATTTTTACCACCGCCTCGACATGAGGCTTCGGCACGTCGGTGTGCACAGGCGCAACAGTTGGTTTGACCGGTGGCCCGTCAACCCATCCCTTGCCCGATGTATCGCCGAATTCATTTGCCCAACCCGGGTGTTTGGGATCAATCGGATCGGTAAGTTTACCGCCTGTGGTTCCCTTTCCACCCGCGACACTGAAGACCTTGCCAGTGACACTGCCTGCCATGTTAGCCGCAGTGCCCAAGGCGATGTTCAGAAGAGTAGTGGCGCCGCGTACATAGATGTCGCCCTGCTGTTCGGTCGCTCCAGCGGCAAACATCGTTTTAAAGGTGTTATCACTGTGCTCTAGCCAGTCTTTGTCCTCACCGCTCAGTTCACTGGCAATGCCTTTGGAAATTGCGTCTTTGGCCGCGTCTATTTTGTCGCCAAACAACTTGGCGATCAGAACATTTCCTGCAAGACCAAGGGCCATTTTTGCCGGGCCCATCGCTGCCTGGATACCCAGAGCCAGCAACTGGGCCTGCTCCTTGGGCAGTCCGTCCATGAAGCTCTGCAACCGCTCAGTCTCAGCCAATAACTTGCCGCCAGGGGTGCCTGGTTGCAAATCCTTGAGCAAGGTGGTCAGGTTTTTTTTGTCGTTATCACGGTACTTGTTAACGTCCGGATTCCCCGGTTTATCACCATCAGCACCACACCCGCCTGAGTCGCTACACCTGGCAAATTCGGCAAACACCTTCGCGTATTTACGGATGACCGCGACATCCTCCGGTTTCAGATTATTGATATCTCCCGGCTTCCCGCCATTTCGAACCAGATTTTTCGCGATGTTGAGGGCCAGGTCATCACCAAGATCCTTGCGCGCTGTCTCAGGAACTTCATCCAGCGATACCCGCTGTGCCTGAAGATTATTCCAGGCTTGACCGACAACGTTGACCGGTCCGGTAATCAGACTGAGCGCAGCCTCAAAGGAACCTTGAGTAGCGTCCGCGTAGTTCTCTATCTTGTCGGCCCAGGCCTTCAACGTACCGGAAGGATCCGCTACAGCCTCAAGCGAGGACTTACTCACGTACAGATCGGTACGAGACTCCTTGTCCTTGGTAATTTCGTAGCCCTTGTCGACATCACGGTTCAACCCGACAGTCGAATCCTTGCCGGTCTCGGCGTC
Source organism: Pseudomonas sp. MWU12-3103b (assembly GCF_023100615.1). NCBI lineage: Bacteria > Pseudomonadati > Pseudomonadota > Gammaproteobacteria > Pseudomonadales > Pseudomonadaceae > Pseudomonas > Pseudomonas sp. MWU12-3103b. The sequence continues at coordinate 355,470 of NZ_JALMEY010000002.1, read as the reverse complement.
CTGGCGAACCACAATTTCCCCGGCCCCGACGGTGCCTCGCACAATCTGCTCGCGATCCTTGTCGTACTTCCAGCCACTGACGCTCCAGCCGCTCTCGCCCTCCTTGCCTTTGCCCGTCTGGCTGGCGTCCTGAGCGCCACTGCCTTTACCCGCCGTGTAACTGCCGCCGACGTTAAGGTAGTAGCCGTGTTCCTTGTCTGAACCGGCAATATCACTGAAGCCCAGTGTGCCGGTATCCAGTTTCAGATTGCCGTTGTCCGCAGCGATCAGCGCACCGTCCAGTTGGGTGTGATTTTCGGTGCGGATATCAACCTTGTTTTTACCGGTGATGGTGGTTTGCTGTTCGATCCAGTTGGTCTTGCCTGTCGTCTGGCCGTAGCCCACCGAACCGCTGACGCCAGCGCCCGGGCCAATAGTGGCAGTAACGCTGATATCAAACTCTTTGCCCTTCACCTTTCCGGTGTCGGCTACAGAAGACACATTGAGGTCACCACCCACGCGACCATTGACCTCATCGCCCCGCAGTGTTGCGCCGGCGATATTGGTGTCCTTGCCGCTGGTGAAGCCCAACCGGTCTCCGGCGTAGAGGTAAGCCTCTTGCTGCCGCTCGCCCTCGCGCTCCAGATTGCCTTTGCCCATGCTGACACTGGCGTAGACACCAACACCCTCGGAACCAAAGACCAGCCCCACTTCACCGCCACCGTTGTGCCGGTTACTTGTGCTGTCGCTGTCGTTCTGTGCCGAACGAATGTTCAGATCGTTGAAGGCGTTGAGTTCGATATCCCGGCGGGCGGTGACCTGTGTGCCGATCAGATTGAGATCGTGGTCAGCTTGCAAATTGACATCCCGGCCGGCGCCCAGTTGAGTGGGCGTAGAAGAGCCACGTGTCCCGTCTTCAGTGGCTACGCCATAGCTGCCACCAATGCCGATCTTGAAGCCGCCACTGGTGCCGCCATGAATTCCGCCCCAGCTGTCGCGCTGGGTGCTGTCCTGGCTGACAGCGCCTTTGGCGACATCGAAGGTGACATCACGACCGACGATGTTGATGTCGCGTCCTGCTTGGAATTTCGATCCCTTTACCGTTACATCATTCTTCGCATTCAGGCTCAGATCGTGGCCTGCATTCAGCGTCGAAGATCGGTTGCTTTGCTCGATAGTTTGCTGACTGCTGCTCTGTTTACTGTTACCGAACTTGACGTCCGCTGTCGGTCCGGACAGGAACTGGCTGATGCCGTCCACAGCCTTGAGGGTGCTTGAGCCCTTGCTGACGTTATCCTCACCTTTACCCGCACCATTGACGGCGTCTTTCGTCTGGCCATAGTTGTGGTCGATGCGCACGCCAAGGCCATTGCGCTCGGTTTCGCGCTGCTGCTCCACCAACAGGGTTTCACGGCCGGCGTCGATGTTGATATTGCGGTCGGCATTCAGTTCGATATCGTTATTGGCCGCCAGATCCGAGCCGATCTGGTTGATATCGCGCTTGGCGTTGATGGTCAGATCCTGACCTGCACTGATCTGGCTGGCAGCGCCGCTCTGCTGTTCACGTCGATTTTTTTCCTTGAGCCCATCGACGCCGACAAAGACGCCCACGCCATTGTCATCACTGGAAAAGCCGATCCCCGTCTGTTTGGACTTCGACCACGCTTGCTCGGCACTTTCATTGGCAGCGGCCATGACGTTGACGTCCCGGCCCGCGTCCATGCTGACGTGACGGCCGGCATCGATACCGCTACCCAACACATTGATATCGCGCTCGGCGCTGAGGATCGTGTCACGCCCGGCACTTACCAGGCTGCCCACACTGGTATTACCGTCGCCCTGCCGCCCCGCTTCCTTGGCGGAGGTGAGAGACAGAAAGCCACCCGAGACTGAGAGACCGGTTTTCTTTTTGTAGGCTTCACTTCGGTTGTAATGGGTGTCGTTGGCCGATATCAGATTAATGTCACCCGTGTCATCCACCAGACCGGCGCGGAGCTCGGCATCGTTGCCCGCAGTAACAGCGCTGGCCTGCACGAGGACGTCTTTACCCGAAGCAATAACGACGTCATTGCCCGCTTGCAACTCGCTAGCGATTTGGGTGCTGCTGGTGTTGACGGCACTTTTGCCACTTTTTGAGAGGCCAAAGGAGCCCTTCTTGGTTGTCTTGCTGAAATCACTGTGTTCATCAGTACCCGAGAGCACCGAGATATCATTCAACGCGCCCAGGACCAGATTGTTACCGGCCTTCAACTGACTACCGATCACGGTGAGATCGCGCCCCCCCTCGAGAGAAACACCGCCCTTGTCCGACAGCTTCGCGTTCACGGTCAGGTCGTGCCCGGCCTCTACGACCGAGGCCACGTTGGTGCTGTCGTAAGTCGCGCTTTCGCTAGTTTTGCTGCGCCCGAACGATCCCTTTTTCTTCCTGTAGTTATAGGTAGAGCTTTCATCCTGGGCAGAGGCGATGGTGATGTCCTGAACGGCCTTCAGGCTGACATCTTCTTCGGCCTTGATCCGACTGGCGATGATGCCCAGATCATTACCCGCGCTCAGCGCAATATCGCGCCCGGCGTTCAGTACGGAGGATTGTTGCGTGATGCTGTGAGTCTCGTTCGCGCGCTTCTTGCTACGCGCGACGTAGTCACTTTCATCGGCCGCCGAGGTGATAACGATGTCATGGCCGGCATCAACTTTGAGATCACGCTTGGCATCCAGCCGACTGGCCACAATCGCCACATCCCGATCGGCACTGATCGACAGATCCCTTCCGGACGTCACTTCTGCGCCGAGCTGGGTAATGGTCTGATTCAGGAAGCTGCTGCCACGCGAATCCGTGCGGCGATCCTGAACCGAGGTGATGTTCACATCGCGATCGGCATCGAGCGTCATTTCCCCACCGCTCTTCAGCACACCGCCGATATTGCTGATATCACGCCCGGCATTGATCGTCAGATCATTGGCCGCTTCGATCCGTGCCGCGTTGTTCAGGACGTCGCGGTGCTGCAGCGTGCCGCCATAGTTGGTGTCGTAGCCATAAACATCGCGCTGGTTGATCACGTCACCGTGGGTGGCCGTCAGACTGACGTCCTTGCCCGAAATAACGCCGCCGCCCTTGTTGACGATGTTGTTGCCAGCCTTGAGCGTCAGACGCTCACCGGCTTCGATCAAACCGCTGTTGGTGAGGTTGTTGCCGGCTTCGGCCGACAGGTTGTTCGAGGCGCGAAGCGTGCCGGCGTTATTGAGGTCCGCACCGGCGATCAGGGTCACGTCACCGCCCTGGATCAATGCGCCGTTGGGTGCCAGGCGGTTATTCGCCTGGGCGAGGTAAAGCACCGGCACCAGCACCTTCTCGCCATTCACTTCGTGCTCTTCGAGCCAGACGATGTCATGGGTCAATGCCGCCACTTGTTGCGCCGTCAATGTCACGCCCATCGACAGGTTGAGTTCATTCTTGCTGGCGACAGCATTGTTCATCAGGTACTTGAACATCGCTTCGTCGGAGGTCTGGCCGTCGATGAAACGTTGGCCGGTGCGGGCAACGACAGCCTGCTGAACCAGGCGCTGTTCAAACAGGCCATCGCCCAGACGCTTGGCGCTGTTGTCCGGGTCGTACCCCAGTTTGTCGAGCAGATAGTCCGAGCTCATGAACTGCTTGAGATCGGTGAGTGCCGGGTTGGTCTCGATCAGGTATTTGTGCGGATTGGAGCGCACGCTGGTGTCAGGCAAGCCTTGAACGCGCGGAACATTGAATGAAGCGCTTCCCCGATTGGGCAACAGTACGCCGACCGGACCATCACCCGCGGCTGCGTTGACGTTGATCACGGCCGTCTTGTCGTTGAGGTTCAACGATGGGCGACTGGCCAATGCCAGCTCTCGGTTTTTCACCGAGACCGGATCGTTCTTGTCGAATTGCAAGTCAGTGGCGTGCCTGACCGGCATGCCATCGGAGCGCTCTGTAGTACTTGCGGCTATGGAACCAATCGTCCAGTCCTTGCCGGCAACCACCGCTTGTTCCGTGCCGCCCTTGCCACTGAGACGGAACAGGCCATTGTCACCGGTCGGCAGCGTGAAGCCTGGCAGTGCCAGCGGGTTGACCTGTTGTTGCGCCAGATCCGGCGGCAACTGCGGGTTCAAGAAAACCACCGTCGGTTTGGCCGCGTTTTTCACCCCGGTATCGGCACCGCCCTTAGTGGTGCCGTCAAAGTTTGTATATGGGTTCAGGTTGCCGTTGTTGATGGTGGTCTTGGCGTTGATCTGTACCGCTTGTCCGGCCTGAATGATCGAAGGAACACTGCCGCCGCCGTTGGTGAAAACCCGGTCATCGCGCTGCTTCACGCCTGCCAGAATCTGTGCCGGCACTGCGACCTCGGGCCCGATGCCGAACTTGGTGTTGACCTTGTTGAGCAACTGCTTGTTCAGCGCCTGGTAATCCCAATGCATCCCGCCCTTGTCAGGCTCGTGCCAGCTATCAATATAGTCATATTGATTTTTTGAGTTTCGGTCGGCATAAGCCTGCAGATCCGTGCTGACCCAGCTCGATTGGGGTTTGTTTGGAAGCCCGCCGAGTTTGTAGGTGCGCATCCGTGTAAAGGTGCCCGACTGCAAGCTGAAATTATCGAAGCTATCAACGTCGAGAGTGATGTTCTTGCCCGCGGAAATCAGTGACGCCGTGTTGGTGAAGGCCCCAACATTCGCGTTCAGATTGCCAGCCACCGAGAGCGATGATTGCGGCCCGGTGATCTTCGAGGTCGACTCAAAGTTCTCGTTGACGTAGAACGTGGTACCGCTGAACGTAATGTCGCCGGAGAGAAACTTCTCCTCGCCAATCACACCTTCAGTCTTGTTATTGAAACTGTTGGCCGACAGCGAAAAATCACCGTCCACATTGATCGAAGCCGCGAGGTTGTTGACGCTGTTCGCACGACCGCCAGCCATACCGGCAATCGTCAGGTTGCCAATGCCGTAAACGTCCCCGGTCTGGTTGGTGAAATCATTGACCAGCAGATTCATGTTGCCGCCGCTGAAGACCAGCCCGTGGTCGTTCACCAGGTTAGCCGTCCTGATCGTCAGGTCCTGCGCGGCACCCAGCGTACCGGTGTTGCTCACGGCGCCCGCATTGATCGTCAGGCCGTTGTTGGAAGTCAGTCGACCTCCGGCATTGTTCAACAGCCCGCCAATGTTGAAGGTACCCTGCCCGCCACTGCCGATGCTGGCGACGCTGGTGAGGCCCAGTTGCGCCGCGTTGAAGGTCATGTCACCCAGGCTGCTGACACGACCATTCCCGCCGTAAGTCCCGCCTATCAGGAAGTCCATGCCACCATCACTGGCGATCAAACCCTCGTTGGTCCAGTTGCCGCCACGCGCCACCAACTGGTTCGACGCAAGCAACTGGCCGCTTGCAGTCTGCACAAAATTGCCGACATTAACCGTCAGCCGCCCCGCCTGAATCACACTGCTGTTGGTCCAGCTGTCCGCGTTCAGCGTCAGGCCGCCGAGGGTCACCAGCGAGCCGCCGGCGTTCATGACGTTGGCGGTCGAGATGCCGAATTCGCCGACGCCGACATGGGTGATCGAGCCGCCGGCATTGAGCAGGCTCGGCGTGGCGAGATTGAAGTCGTTGTTGGCGGTTTCCACCAGACCGTTGCGGTTATCGAACTGGCTGCCGATCTGGAAATCGGTTTTGCCGCCAGCGCCCAGCGCGCGCAGTTTGCCGCCCTGGTTATCGAGGTTGGCAGCACGAATCGTCAGTGTGCCAGCGCTTTCGATCAGGCCGCTGCGGTTGCTGAGGTTGCCGTTGACGCCCAGGTCGATGCCATTGCCGCTGATCTGGCCGGCGTTGTTGCTCATCGAGCCGGCGGTGGCTTTCACCTTGCCCCGGGCGTAGATCCCGCCGCCGCTGTTGTCGAGCGTGCCGACACCGGCATCGAGCAGGATGTCACCGCTGTTGGCGGCGATACGCCCGCCGTCGCTGTAGATACCACCGAGTGCGCGCAGGTCGAGGCGGCTGCCTTCGATCTTGCCGCCCTGGCCGTTGCGCAACACGCCGGTCAGGCGGGTCTGCAGCAAACCCTTGAGGCTCGACAGCACACCGCCACGGCTGTCGAGGCTGGCGGCGGTGAGGGTCAGGTCGCCGTTCTGGGCGATGATCTTGCCGCCCTGGTTGTCGATGGCGCCGCTGCCCGCATTCACGGTCAGTGCTGTCATGCTTTGCACAGCGCCCTTGGCGTTGTTCAGCGCCGCAGCGGTGAGGTTCACCCCGGCATCGCGGCTGGAGATCAGGCCATCGGTGTCGTTGTGCAGAGTGCCGCCAACGGTGAGATCCAGTTGGCTGTTGGCCGACACGGTGCCGCTTTGGCTGTTGTTCAGATCACCGCTGGTGAGCAGGCTCAGCAAGCTCTGACTGATCAGTTGCCCGCCGCGGTTGTCGATGCTGCCGGAGCGTTTGATCAGCAGTGGGCCGTTGCTACCCAACGCGCCATTGACGTTGGTCAGAGCGCCGAGCAGGTCGAGGCTGACGCTGTCATCGCCAACGAGGCTGCCATGGCTGTTGTTCAGTTGCGTGCCGGTGAAGGCCAGGGCTTTTTTCGCGGTGATTCTGCCGCCGCTGTTGTCCAGCGATGCGGCGCGGACGTCCAGCGCGTCACCGCTCTCGATCAAGCCGCCGGAAGCATTGCTGAGCGTGCCGCCAGTCAGGGCCAGCGTCTGTTTGCCGCCACTGCTGACCGTGCCGTTGCTGTTATCGAGGCTGGCCGCTTTGATACTCACTTCGCCCTTCGCGCCCACGCCACCTTTGCTGTGGTTGGTGAGCGCACCACTGAGGTCGATGCTGGTGTTGCCGAGCAGACTGGAAACACTGCCTTGCTGACTGTTGTCGAGGGTGCCACCGGTGACGCTCACGCCGTTCCAGCCGGAGACCAGACCACCCTGGTTTTTCAGCTCTGCAGCGGTCAGAGTCAGTTGATCGTTGCTGATCAGGTTGCCGCCACGGTTGTCCAGGCTGTTGCCTTTCAAACTGAAGCTGTTGACGCTGGAAATCTCGCCCTTCTGGTTATTCAGATTGCGCAGCGTATCGATGCTCAACACGCCTTTGCTGTTGATCACGCCGTTCTGGTTATTGAGGTCACGCAGGTGGGCGATGCTTAGCAAACCCTTGCTGCTGATCAGGCCGTCCTGGTTATTCAGATCCTGTGCGGTGGCGCCCAGATCGATCGCCACGCCCGCAACACCCACCAGCGTGCCGCCCTGATTATTCAGGCCGGTGCTGTTGAGGGTCAGTTGTTGCGCGGCCTTGATGCTGCCCTTGTTCTGGTTGTTCAGCAGGCCATCGACCTTGACGTCGATATCGCTGTCACTGAGCAAAACACCTTCGCCGCTGTTATCCAGACTCGCCGCGCGAACCTGCAGCGCCGCCGCCGCGATCTTGCCTTTGATCGAGGTCAGCGCGTTGTCGATCTGCAGGGTGAGTTTCTGATTGCTCAGCAGTTGGCCGCCGCTGTTATCCAATGACTTGGCGAGCAGTTCGAAAGCCTGCTCGCTGGAAATCTCGCCGCCACGGTTGTTTACGTCAGCCAGATTCTTCAACAACAACTGACCCGGCGCACTGATGACGCCGCCCTGGTTGTTCAACGCGCCGCCGTTCAGATCGACGCTGACATCAGCATTGCTGCTGAACAGCTTGCCGCCCTGCTGATCGAGACCACGAACATTGGCCACCAGCGAATTGGCCGCGCCGAGACTGCCGGCGGTGTTGGTCACCTGGCCGGCCGCGATGTGCAATTGATCGGCGGAGTAAATGCTGGCCTGGCTGTTGTTGAGGTCGCCGGTGGTGATGCTCAGTTTGCCTTTGCCACTGATCGCGCCTTTTTGCTGATTATCCAGCGCACTGCTGTTGAGCGTGAGGTCGCTGTCGGTCAGTAGTTTGCCGCCCTGGTTACTGACGGCGCCACGGGTGTCGATGGTCAGCGCTTTGGCGCTGGAGACCGTGCCGGCCTTGTTGTCAAGGCTGTCGGCGTTGATCGCCAGAGCCCCTTCACCGACGACACTGCCCTGCCCGTTGTTCAGCCCCGCAGAGAGGTTGATTGCGATATCTTTCTGGCTGGTCAGACGTCCGCTGTTTTCCAGGGTCTTGCCCGTCAGGGTCAAGCCGCTGTCACCGGACAGCAGCCCCTTGTTGCGGTTGATGACGTCATTAACCGTCAGCGCCAGATTGCCGCCGGCGAGCATGTAACCGCTGTCGCTGTTGTCGAGCCAGGCGCCGATCAGGCTCACATCGGCCTTGCTCGACAGTTCGCCGCTGCGGTTGTCGATACGGTCGACGCTGAGCTTCAGCGCTTTTGTTGAACCGATGAGGCCTTCCTGACGGTTATCCAGACTGGCGGCGGTAATCGTCAGGCCGTTGTCGGCGATGACCACACCGTTCTGGTTATCGAACATTCCGGTGACGCTGAAATCGACATCACCCCGCACGCGAATGTCGCCGCTGTTGTTGTTTAGACTGGCGCTGCGACTGTCGAGGCTGGCGGAAGCAATCACCCCTTTGACGTTGCTCAGGGCGCGGTCGATGACGAGGGTGAGCTTTTCATTGCTGAGCAATTTGCCGCCGTCGTTGTTCAGGCTTTGCGCATTGAGGCTCCAGGCCTTCGCAGCGGAAATTTCACCGGCACTGTTGTCGACGTCCTTGAGGTTTTTCAGCAGCAACTGGCCCGGCGTATGAATATTGCCGCGCTGGTTGTTGAGCAGGCCGTTGTTCATGTCCAGCGTCAGGTCGCTGTTGCTGAACAGCTCGCCGCCGTCCTGTTCCAGCGAGGTCAGCGAAGCCTGAAGTTTCTGCTGGCTACCGATGGTGCCCCCGGAGTTGTCCAGGTGCCCGGCGATCAACAACAACGAGCCATCGGTGGCGATACTGCCGCTCTGACGGTTCTTCAACTCGCCGGTAGTCAGGGTCGAATCGGCCTTGGCGCTGATGATGCCGTTGGCGCTGTTATCCAGGCTGCCACTTTTGAAGGTCAGGCCTTTCTGCGAGACGATCAGGCCGCCCTGGCTGAGTACCTCACCGGTGGCGGTCAGCGCCATTGCTTCAAGGCTCGACAGTTTGCCCAAGCGATTGTCGAGACTGCCGGCGCTGAGGGTCATCTGCCCTTCACTGCTGATCAGGCCTTGCTGGTTATCCATCGCGCCGTCGAAGGTCAGCCCCAGACTGTTCTGACTGACGATCCGCCCTGCGACGTTACTCAACCCGATGCCGCTCAGGGTGCTCGCGCCCTTGCTGAAAATCAGGCCGTTGCTGGCGTTGATGATCTGCGCGACTTTCGCCTCCAGCGTGGTGTCGGACAACACCTTGCCGCCCTCGCTGTTGTCCAGGCGCGACCCGTTGATGTGCAGGTCCTGCTGGCTGGAGAGCGAGCCGCCGCGGTTGTCGATCTGGTCGACGTTGACCGTCAGGGTCTTGAGCGACCCGACGAGACCGTCCTGATGGTTCTGCAGCGTCTTGCCGGTCAGCAACAGGTTGCCTTCGGCAACCAGTTCACCGCCCTGCTGGTTCAGGCTGTCGATGTTGGCGTCGACATCGCCCTTGCCGGAAATCCGTCCGCCATCGTTGGTGACATTGTTGGCCTTGAGGCTCAGCAAACCGGTCGAGGTGAGCTGACCGCCATTGCGGTTGTCCAGCGTGTTGCCCTCGAACGTCAGTGTGGTCTTGCTTTCAACGCGGCCCTTGTCGCCGTTATCCAGTTCACCGATCAACAGTTTCGCCGCCTGATCAGCGCGAATCGTGCCACTGCGGTTGTCCGTATTGGCGCTGGTAACCGTCAGGGTGTTGAGGCTGGAAATCTTGCCGGCGCGGTTATCCAGGCGCGTGGCTTGCAGGTCCATCGCTGCGTTGGCCTGGATCAGGCCTTTGTTCTGGTTGTCCAGGCGATCGCTGATGCGCGTGGTCAGCGTGCCTTCACTGGTCAACTGGCCTTGCTGGCTATTGTCGAATTGCTGTGCGCGCAGGGTCAGCGCTTGTCTGGCGCCGATCCGGCCGCCGTTGCTGTTGTTGATCGCACTGAGGGCGGTGATGTCGAGCAACTGCCCGGCGCTCATCACGCCGGCGACGTTATCCAGCGAAGTGACCGTCAACACTGCGTCGGTCTGGCCGCTGAGTTCGCCATTGCGGTTGATCAATTGACCGATGTTGCCGGTCAGTCTGGTCTGGCTGTTGATCACGCCTTTGTTGTTCAGCACTTGAGCGGCATTCAGGTTCATCGTGCCGCCGCTCAGTACGCGCCCGCTATTGCGGTTGTCCAGGGTGCCCGCCGTGATCGCCGTGGTTTGTCCGCTGAGGGTGCCGCCCTGGTTGCTCAGGGTTTGCGCAGTGCTGACTGTCAGATTGCGGCCGGCGATGAGGCTTTTGCCAGTGTTGTCGAGGTTTTGCGCACTCAGGCTCAGATCACCGTTGGCGTTGCGGCTGCCGTCGGCGTTGACCCCGGCCTCGATGACTCCGGCGTTGGTCAATTGCCCACCGGCACTCAGGGCAATACTGTCGCGGGCAGCCAGGGTCTGGCGGTTGGTCAGATTGCCTTGGGTCTGCACGTTCAATGTCGTGCCGGCATACACCGGCCCGCGCGCATCGAGACTGGCCGACTTGACGTTGACCGCACCGGTCGCCGAGGTATCGGCCAGGCTCAATTGACCATTGGCATCAAGCTGAATATCGCCACCGCTGGCGATCAGTTTACCGTCGAGCTTCACCCCGACCCCGGCCTCGGTGCCGACCAGTTTGATCGCCCCGGCATACATCCCGCCGAGTGCCGAGGAGTCAATCGCCAGTTGCGGTTTGGCGCTGCCATCATCGGCGCGGGCCGTGGCGCTGAGATGTTCAGCGTTGACGTCGTTACGCCCGGCGACGATGGTCAGGTTTTTCGCCTGGATCTCGGCGTTGATCTTCGCGGTGCGGGTGATGATTTCGAAGCGGTCGATATTGGTTGCGTTAAGCCCGGCGCCTTCGATGGCGACCGAGCCTTGATCGACCTGAAAGCGATCGAGGCGACCGTTGTCCAGCACCGGTTTGCCGGTGGTCAGCGTCACGCGCGGCGCGTTGATGAAGCCGCAACCATTACAGGTGATGCCATACGGGTTGGCGACAATCACTCGCGCCGACTGCCCCGCCACTTCGGTGTAACCGCGCAACTGGCTCGGGTTGCCGCTGATGACTTCGTTGAGAATCGCTTGCGCCGAGCCGCTGTTTTTCAGGTTCGGGTTGCCGATGATGTGCCCGGCCAACTGGGTGTTCGAGGTTTGCGCCGAGCCATTGTTGAGGATGACGCCCTGCGCGCCGACGTTGTAATCGTGGAACTGGTTGTGCGACAGCCCGCTGCCGTTAGGCGTGGCGATGTTGATGATCGGCACGCCATTGCCGGCCCGATCCAGCCCGGTATTCGGGTTGGCCACGACAATGCCGTCGGCCTGCGCCCACATCGGTTGCCAGAACATCACGTTCGCCAATAGAAACGCCAGACCGCGCTTGGGCATGCCCCAGAAATGCTCACGGGTTTTCACGTCAGCAGAAGGCTGACCAGCGAGGAAGGCGTATTGGCGAACGTCCATGTTTGAGCTCTCGTTGCGACAGGCGAGTGAGGTCTGGGTAATCAACAGGCAAAGCGATCCCCGCCTGGCCAAAACACGGGGCCAGGTGAGAGAACAAGCAAAAGGGGGATAAATGCGCGCCTCGGTCAGAACGTCCAAAGCGTGGCAAAAACGATCGCAGAACCGCTGGCGAATAGTTTGTTCGATCCCTCGAAATCACAATTTGATATCAATGTGATGGCGCGATGGTAGATTGCCATCATTCTGGCGTCAATAAGTCGTACAGCGTCTTTTACAACAACCGCTCTAACCCGTGACTTTTCCTCAAGAGGTCTGCTTTTCAGGGGAAGATCGCGACCGTTCGGTCACTCTAAATGGACTGGTAAAAACACTGGAACTGAACTTTTCACCGCCCGAAACCCTCCACCGATCAACCCGCCCTACCCGGAACGGAGGCCTGCCCCCATGAAAACCCTGCTCAAGCTCACCCTCGCCGCCACCCTAGCCTGCGCCCTGCCAGTCTGGGCCTGCACGCCAGAAGAGGCCACCGCCAAACGCGAACAACTGGCCAAGGAAGTGGCCAAGCTCACCCAACAGAATCCGGCCAAGGCCAAGGAGATCAACGCCGAGTTGCAGAAGATGGACTTGGGCACGGCCAGCGCCGATCTGCCGGACAAGTGCCAGTTGATTGATCAGCGCTTGAAGGAACTGGACTCGGCTGAGAAAAAAGCCGACAGCTAAAAGCAAGATCAAAAGATCGCAGCCTGCGGCAGCTCCTACGCCAGACCCTGTAGGAGCTGCCGCAGGCTGCGATCTTTTGATCTTAGAAATGCATTTGTGCATTTATTTTCTTGCATAAACGCATATCCAGACTAAGGTTACATCGAGCAAGGAGATCGGCACCGTTCATCGCAGATGAAAACCGTTACCCACCGATCGCTCGGCAATACCGCAACACAATCACAAGCTGGACGCTTGTTTTCATTCATGGAGGACTGAAAAAATGTTAACCACTCAAGCAACATCGTTCACCGGCGAGAGCCTGCCAAGATGCCTTGTTGGCCACCTGATCGACCCGCAACTGGTCGAGGTTGAAGCCACTGCGCAAACGGCGGCACTGGCCGCTGCCAACCTTAACTTCACGATGCAGAAACAGACTCAGACCAACTGGTGCTGGGCCGCTGTTTCCGCTTCGGTCGGCAATTATTACGGCACTGGAAACTGGACCCAGTGCGGCGTCGCCAGCACCCAACTGGACCGCAATTGCTGCAGCCAGCCGGGGCCGTGCAACGTCTACGGCTATCTGGATTCAGCCCTGCAGACCACCCACAGCTATAACGGGATGAATCAGGGTTCGCTGCAGATGTCGGCCATTCAGAACCAGATCAACATGGGCCGCCCGGTCGGCCTGCGTTGTGCCTGGTATGGTGGCGGTGCGCACTTCCTGGCGATCTACGGCACCAACGGCAACTACGTGCTGATCGCCGACTCGATCTACGGTTACTCGACCCGCGCGCTGAACTCATTCCCCGGTTCGTACAACGGCGGCGGCAACTGGACTCACACTTACTTCACCGCGAAAAACTAGGAGGGCGAAATCATGCAACTGACTTATCCAAAGGCGCCTTCCAACGGCGTACAGACTTTGCGTCCGGTGCTGCAAGCCGCGCTGCAAAACCAGGGCTTCGGCATCAACCGCCAGTTCGCCAACGCGACACCGGCCAAAGTCAGCCTCAGCGAAGCCTATCGCGGCTACTCGCTGACGCTGGACGATCTGAGCCAGGGCAAAGGTCTGAAGGACGCGCGCATCGGCGACTGGCATTACCTGGTATTTGCCGACGGCGTAAGCATTGCCGATGCGCAACTGGCCGAGGTGCGTGGCCATGTCGAGTTCGCTTCGCTGAACCACGGCACCCGGGCCGCCGACACCGTGGGCGCGTTGAAACTGGCGGAACAGGCGCCGCAATTGCAGGGCAAAAGCGTTGAATTGCGCGTGCTGTTTGTCTCGGCACTGCACGTCGTGGCGATCTGGCTGCACGCTGACGGTGAAGATGTACTGATCCCGATCGAGCCGACGCCGAAAGAGCTCGGGAACTCGCGGCTGTACAGCGAAGCCGCGTTGCTCGCGCAGCTCAAACCGGCGGCAGATCGCGCCAGACAGCGCTTTGACGCAGACACCAGCGGACAGTTGGGGAGCTGACAAACCCTGCGCAAAAAAAACCCGGACACTGTCCGGGTTTTTTATTGGCCATTTGTGGCGATTTATTCAGCCGCAGGCTCGGCCGGCTTGCGGCGCTTGAGCGGGGCCATGCCGTCGCTGCTCACCAGAGAATCCGGCTTCGGACGGTTGGCGCTCTTGCGCTTGGTCGGGGTCTTGGCGGCTGTTTTCTTCTTGTCGCCCTTGGCGTCAGTCTTTTTCTTCTTCACGCCGACGGCTTTGCCCGAGGCCTTGACCTTCTTCGGCCCGCCGTAGGTGCCTTTGACTTCCTTGATGGTGCGGCGCTCGAAGCTCTGCTTGAGGTAGCGCTCGATGCTCGACATCAGGTTCCAGTCGCCGTGGCAGATCAGCGAGATCGCCAGACCGTCGTTGCCGGCGCGGCCGGTACGACCGATGCGGTGCACGTATTCGTCGCCGCTGCGTGGCATGTCGAAGTTGATCACCAGATCCAGGCCATCAACGTCCAGACCACGGGCCGCGACGTCGGTCGCTACCAGAATCTTCACGCCGCCCTGCTTCAGACGATCGATCGCCAGTTTGCGATCCTTCTGGTCTTTCTCGCCGTGCAGCACGAACGCCTTGTATTCCTGAGCCACGAGGCGGCCGTAGATGCGGTCGGCCATGGCACGGGTGTTGGTGAAGACGATGGCCTTCTGGTAGGTCTCGTTGGCCAGCAGCCAGTTGACGATCTGTTCTTTGTGCTGGTTGTGGTCGGCAGTGATGATCTGCTGACGGGTGGTCGAGTTCAGTTGGCTGACCGCGTTGAGCTGCAGGTGCTCAGGGTTGTTCAGCACCTTGGCGATCATCTCGCGCAGGCCGGAACCGCCGGTGGTGGCGGAGAACAGCATGGTCTGCTGACGGTTCGGGCATTCGTCGACCAGACGTTGCACGTCTTCGGCGAAACCCATGTCGAGCATGCGGTCGGCTTCGTCGAGCACCAGCACTTCAACTTCTTTGAGGTCGAGGTTGCCGGCGTTGAGTTGCTCGATCATCCGGCCCGGCGTACCGATCAGGATGTCCGGCACCTTGCGCAGCATCGCGGCCTGCACCTTGAAGTCTTCACCGCCGGTGATCAGGCCGGACTTGATGAAGGTGAACTGCGAGAAGCGTTCAACTTCTTTCAGGGTCTGTTGGGCCAGTTCGCGGGTCGGCAGCAGGATCAGAGTCTTGATGCTGACGCGGATCTTCGCCGGGCCGATCAGGCGATTGAGGATCGGCAGGACAAAAGCGGCGGTCTTGCCGCTACCGGTTTGCGCCGTCACCCGCAGGTCACGCCCCTGGAGCGCCAGCGGAATGGCCGCTGCTTGCACAGGCGTTGGCTCGACAAATTTCAGCTCGGCCACGGCTTTGAGCAGGCGTTCGTGCAGGGCGAATTGGGAAAACACGGGTGCTACCTCGAAGATATGCAAAAAAACAGCTGCATAGGTTACCGGTTTCGAGCGCTCAGGCCGAGTTTCTTTATACAAACGGGCGTAATCAGTGGCTTTTTTGTTGCTCGATTTGTCTCCAACGGTAATACACAGCGTCTTAAATGCTCTAATCGCCCATCGCGTCTTACAGAAGAATCGTTGCTCACATGGATTTCAAACAGCTCTGGCTCAACGCCCAAGACCTCTGGGGTGCCCTCGAAAAGCACCCGTTCCTGCAATCCGGTCTGGCGCTGATGCTGCTACTGGTGATCGCGCTGGTCCTCGGACGAGTGGCACGCTATCTGATCCTGCATGCCAGCCGCATGCTCGGGCGCCAGCCGGCCTTGCACTGGATCAACGACTTTCGCCACAACAAGGTGTTTCAGCGCCTGGCGCAGATGACGCCGTCGCTGGTGATCCAGTTCGGCCTGCACCTGGTGCCGGAACTGAGCAAAACCGCGATGACCTTCCTCGGCAACGTGGCGCTGTCCTTCACCATCCTGTTCCTGCTGCTGTCGGTCAGCGCCCTGCTCAATGCGCTGCTGGACATCTACGCCCGCACCGAACACGCCCGCACCCGCTCGATCAAGGGCTATGTGCAACTGGCGAAAATGGTCTTGTACGTGTTTGGAGCGATCATCATCGTCGCCACCCTCATCGACCGTTCGCCGCTGTTGCTGCTCTCCGGTCTGGGTGCGATGTCGGCGGTGATTCTGTTGGTCTACAAGGACACCCTGCTGTCGTTCGTCGCCAGCGTGCAACTGACCAGCAACGACATGCTGCGGGTCGGCGACTGGATCGAAATGCCGCAAGTCGGTGCCGATGGCGACGTGGTCGACATCACCCTGCACACGGTCAAGGTGCAGAACTTCGACAAGACCATCGTCTCGATCCCGACCTGGCGCCTGATGTCCGAGTCGTTCCGCAACTGGCGCGGCATGCAACAGTCCGGCGGGCGACGGATCAAGCGCAGCCTGTTCATCGACGCCAGCGGCGTGCGCTTCATTCGTGACGATGAAGAAGAGAAGTTGAGCCAAGTGCACCTGCTGACCGGCTACATGGGCCGCAAGAAAGCCGAACTCAAGGCGTGGAACGAGGCGCAAGGAAACGTCGCGGCGATGTCGGCCAACCGCCGGCGCATGACCAACATCGGCACCTTCCGCGCTTATGCGCTGGCGTATTTGAAGAGTCACCCGGAGGTGCAGCCGAACATGACCTGCATGGTGCGGCAGATGCAGACTACGGCGCAGGGCATTCCGCTGGAAATCTACTGCTTCACGACCACCACGGTGTGGGCCGACTACGAGCGGATTCAGGGCGATATTTTCGACTATCTGCTGGCGGTGCTGCCGGAGTTTGGTTTGAGCCTGTATCAGCAGCCGAGTGGCGGGGATTTGCGTTCGGGGTTGTTGCCGGCTGTACTCGGCTCAGCGCACATACCAGAACCACAAAAACACCTCCTGTAACCCCACAGATCAAAACTGTGGGAGCGGGCTTGCTCGCGAAGGCGTCAGGTCAGTCAACATAATCGTTGAATGACACACCGCTTTCGCGAGCAAGCCCGCTCCCACAGGGGTTATGCGGTGGCTTGAGTTTTGCGGATGCCCAACCGGCTGATCCACACCGCCGCCAGAATCACACTCCCGCCCAGCAACAACCGTCCCAGTTCCTCATGCTGATTCCAGATCAGCAGATTCAGCAGCAAGCCCACTGGCACATGCAGGTTGTTCATCACCGCCAGCGTGCCGCCGTTGACCATGCACGCGCCCTTGTTCCACCAGTACATCCCCAGCGCCGTCGAGACCAGTCCGAGGAACAGCAACACGCCCCATTGCAGCGGTGCTTCCGGCAGAAAGTTGGCTTTACCAAACAGCAGGAATGCCGGCAATACCACCGCCAACGCGCCGAGATAGAAGAAGCCGAAACGCCGGTAATGCGGCAGATCACTCGGGTGTTTTGCCACCAGATGCTTGTACATCACCTGCCCTGCGGCGTAGGTGAAGTTGGCCAGTTGCAGCAGCAAAAAGCCCATGAAGAAATCCGGGTTGATCCGGTCAAAACGAATCACCGCCGCACCGCCCACCGCTACCAACGCGGCCACCAGCGCCCACGGATTGAAGCGGCGGTTCAGCGCATCTTCGATCAGCGTCACGTGCAGCGGCGTGAGGATGGTGAACAGCAACACCTCCGGCACCGTCAGCACACGGAAGCTCAGGTACAGGCAAACGTAGGTGATGCCGAACTGCAACGCGCCGATCAGCAGCATGCCGCGCATGAACGCCGGTTCCACCGAGCGCCAGCGGGTCAACGGAATGAACACCAGCCCGGCCAGCACCACGCGCACCAGCACTGCAAAGTAGCTGTCGACATGCCCGGCGAGGTATTCGCCGATCAAACTGAAGGAAAACGCCTGGATCAGCGTGACAAAAAGTAGATAGCCCATGGTCGCCTCTGTTTCGAATGGCGGCGACGATAGCGGTTTTTGCGCCAGACCGCGAACCTCAGGCAACACTGAACCCTGTGGGAGCGAGCTTGCTCGCGAAGGCATCGTGTCAGTCGACGAATAGTTGACTGACACACCGCCTTCGCGAGCAAGCTCGCTCCCACAGGGGTTACACGTTGCTCAGATAATCCCAGGCAAAAAAAAGCCCGATCTCGCTAAAGCGTTCAATCGGGCTACAGCACTCAGGAGCAACAAGTGCAAAGGGAGGTTCGATGCGCGTAGAGCCTTGAAGGGGTTGCGCCAGGTCACTTAAACAAGCGGCGATTATCTGGCGATTAACATATCAAGCGACCTGGGACAGTTTGGCGTTGGCCTGATTCAGGCCCTTCTCCTGGAAGTCGCCGCCCAGGTTCATGCCTTCGGCGTGAATGAAGGTCACGTCGTGGATGCCGATGAAACCCATGACCTGACGCAGGTACGGTTCCTGATGGTCGGCGGGGCCGCCGGCGTAGATCCCGCCGCGAGCGGTCAGCACGTAGGCACGTTTGCCGCTGAGCAGGCCTTGCGGGCCGGTTTCGGTGTACTTGAAGGTCACGCCGGCACGCAGCACGTGGTCGAGCCAGGCCTTGAGGGTGCTCGGGATCGCGAAGTTGTACATCGGCGCCGCCATCACCAGTACGTCGGCATCGAGCAGCTCGTCGGTCAATTCGTTGGAGCGCTCCAGCGACGATTGTTCGCTGGCGTTGCGCTGCTCGGCAGGCTTCATCCAGCCGCCCAGCAGGTTGGCGTCCAGGTGCGGAACGGGGTTCACGGCGAGGTCACGCACGGTGATCTGATCGTTGGGATGCGCCGCTTTCCACTGACCAATGAAGGTCTGGGTCAGTTGACGGGAAACCGAATCTTGCTGGCGGGCGCTGCTTTCGATGATCAGAACGCGGGACATGGTGTGTAGTCTCCATCCGAGAATGTTGTAGGTCGATGGAGTGAAGGTTAAACAGGGTCGTATCGATGAAAAAGCGCAAATAATTGCTGCAAAGCATCGAATAATTCGTTTAGATGCACTTACCCCCTGTGGTAGCGAGCTTGCTCGCGAAAGCGGTGTGTCATTCAACAATGATGCCGACTGAAACGGCCAATTCGCGAGCAAGCTCGCTCCCACAAGGGATTGACGGTGTTATTTCGAGTTGCAGCTCAGGTCGATGCGCAGCCTGATGATCTCGCGGGAGAACTTGGCCGTGGCATTCGTATGCTTGCGGGCCGGGATTTCGATGTTTCGCGTACGCGGTGCTTCCGGACCATTGTTGAAAACGACTCTGCAGGTCGCGTCGACATCTCCGTAGTTGGCGACCCGGATGGAGCCGATGTCTTTGTCGGTGTCGAAGGTCTCGTAGTCGATCTTCAAGCCATTGAGGTTCTTCTGCACATCGATCGGGTAAGCAAACGCAGTCAGCGGCAGCAACGCGAGCACCACACAACAGAATTTTTTCATTCGCCAGTCTCCATGAGGGACGGCCAGCTTAGGACAAGAGGAGCTATTGATGAAAGCGCCCCGCGTGACCCTTGATCAATGGCGAACATTGCAGGCCGTGGTCGACCACGGTGGTTTCGCCCAGGCCGCCGAGGTTCTGCACCGTTCGCAATCGTCGGTGAGTTATACCGTCGCCCGCATGCAGGACCAGCTCGGCGTGCCTTTGCTGCGCATCGACGGACGTAAAGCGGTGCTCACCGAAGCCGGCGGCGTACTGCTGCGCCGCTCGCGACAACTGGTGAAACAGGCCAGCCAACTGGAAGACCTCGCCCACCACATGGAGCAAGGTTGGGAAGCCGAAGTGCGGCTGGTGGTCGATGCGGCTTACCCAAGCGCACGCATCGTGCGCGCGCTGACCGCGTTCATGCCGCAGAGCCGCGGCTGCCGCGTGCGTCTGCGCGAGGAGGTGTTGTCGGGGGTCGAGGAGGTCTTGCTCGAAGGCGTGGCCGATCTGGCAATCACCGGCCTGAGCATCCCCGGCTACCTCGGAGCGGAATTGAGCGACGTCGAATTTGTCGCGGTCGCCCACCCTGATCACGCGCTGCATCGGCTCAACCGCGAACTGAGCTTCCAGGACCTGGAAACCCAGATGCAGGTGGTGATTCGCGACTCCGGCCGCCAGCAACCACGCGACGTCGGCTGGCTCGGCGCCGAACAGCGCTGGACCGTCGGCAGCCTCGCCACGGCTGCCACGTTCGTCAGCAGCGGCCTGGGCTTTGCCTGGCTGCCACGGCACATGATCGAACGGGAATTGAAGGAAGGCACGCTCAAGCTGCTACCGTTGGATCAGGGTGGCAGCCGCAACCCGAGCTTCTATCTGTATTCGAACAAGGACAAACCGCTGGGCCCGGCCACACAAATCCTCATCGAACTGTTGCGCACCTTCGACACTTTGCCGCTTGACGCACCGTTCGCCGCCCCCGAGCAAGCCTGACACGGAGTTCACCGATGGCCTATTTCGAACATGAAGGTTGCAACCTGCACTACGAGGAATATGGCCACGGCACCCCGTTGCTACTGGTTCACGGACTGGGTTCGAGCACCCTGGACTGGGAAATGCAGATCCCGGCGCTGTCGGCGCACTACCGGGTGATCGTTCCGGATATACGCGGTCACGGTCGCTCGGACAAACCACGCGAGCGCTACAGCATCGCCGGGTTCAGCGCCGATCTGCTGGCGTTGATCGAACACCTGAAACTCGGCCCGGTGCATTACGTCGGGCTGTCGATGGGCGGGATGATCGGCTTTCAGTTCGGCGTCGATCAGCCGCAAATGCTGAAAAGCCTGACCATCGTCAACAGCGCCCCCGAGGTCAAACTGCGCAGCCGCGACGATTACTGGCAGTGGTTCAAGCGCTGGAGCCTGATGCGCGTGCTGAGTCTGGCGACCATCGGCAAGGCGCTGGGCGGCAAACTTTTTCCCAAGCCTGAACAAGCTGATCTGCGGCAGAAAATGGCCGAACGCTGGGCAAAAAACGACAAACGTGCTTATCTCGCCAGCTTCGATGCGATTGTTGGCTGGGGCGTTCAGGAACGACTTTCCCGGGTGACCTGTCCAACCCTCATCGTGACTGCCGACCGAGACTACACACCGGTAGCACTGAAAGAAACCTATGTAAAACTGCTGCCCGATGCGCGGCTGGTGGTCATCGCCGATTCGCGCCACGCCACCCCGCTCGATCAACCCGAACGCTTCAATCAAACGCTGCTGGATTTTCTCGCCGCAGCCGATACTCAATCTCAGGATCACTGACCCATGCTGAAAAAACTCGCCCTCGCCGCCGGCACCGTGCTGTTTGCTGCCAACCTGATGGCTGCCACTCCGGCCAAAGCACCGCACGTGCTGCTGGACACCACCAACGGCCAGATCGAAATCGAACTGGATCCGGTCAAAGCGCCGATCAGTACCAAAAACTTTCTGGATTACGTCAACAGCGGTTTTTACACCAACACCATTTTCCACCGCGTGATCCCGGGCTTCATGGCTCAGGGCGGCGGTTTCACGCCACAGATGCAGCAGAAAGAAACCAAGGCGCCGATCAAGAACGAAGCCAGCAATGGCCTGCACAACGTTCGCGGCACCTTGTCGATGGCCCGTACCTCCAACCCGGATTCGGCCACCAGCCAGTTCTTCATCAACGTCGCCGACAACGCCTTCCTCGATCCGGGCCGTGACGCCGGTTACGCGGTATTCGCCAAAGTGGTCAAAGGCATGGACGTGGTCGACATCATCGTCAACTCGCAGACCACCACCAAACAGGGCATGCAAAACGTGCCTGTCGACCCTGTGATCATCAAGTCGGCCAAAGTCATCGACTAAGCTGTACAGGGCATTTCGAGCGGCGCTGGCCTGAAGCCACGCCGCTCACACCGATAAAAGGAGAGCCCGGCATCCGGGCGGTTATCTGATGCTCTATCGCCGTTTCGAACAACTGATCGACATATTCCGCGACGCCCCCACGGCCTCCCCGCCGGATCGTGTCTGGCCCTTCTATACCTATTACCTCAAGCAGGTCTGGCCGAGTTTCGCCGCCCTGCTCGTCGTCGGCCTGTTTGCCGCGTTGATCGAAGTGGCGCTGTTCAGCTACCTGAGCCGCATCATCGACCTGGCCCAGGGCACGCCCAACCCGAATTTCTTCAGCGACCACGCCCTCGAACTGACGTGGATGGTGGTGGTCGCCCTGGTGCTGCGGCCGATCTTTTTCGGCCTGCACGACCTGCTGGTGCACCAGACCCTGAGCCCGGGGATGACCAGCATGATCCGCTGGCAGAACCACAGTTACGTGCTCAAGCAGAGCCTGAATTTCTTCCAGAACGACTTCGCCGGGCGTATCGCCCAACGCATCATGCAGACCGGCAACTCGCTGCGCGATTCGGCGGTGCAAGCTGTGGATGCGCTGTGGCATGTGGTGATCTACGCGATCAGTTCGCTGGTGCTGTTCGCCGAAGCCGACTGGCGCCTGATGATTCCGCTGCTGACGTGGATCGTCGCCTACATCGGTGCGCTGTATTACTTCGTGCCACGGGTGAAAGAGCGTTCGGTGGAAGCTTCCGACGCGCGCTCGAAACTGATGGGACGGATCGTTGACGGCTACACCAACATCGCCACCCTCAAGCTGTTCGCCCACACCAATTTCGAACAGCACTACGCCAGGGAAGCCATCGAAGAACAGACGGTCAAGGCGCAGATGGCCGGCCGCGTGGTGACCAGCATGGACGTGGCAATCACCACCATGAACGGCCTGCTGATCGTCGGCACCACCGCGCTGGCGCTGTGGCTGTGGACGCAGTCGCTGATCACCGTCGGCGCGATTGCCCTGGCCACCGGTCTGGTGATCCGCATCGTCAACATGTCCGGCTGGATCATGTGGGTGGTCACCGGCATTTTCGAAAACATCGGCATGGTGCAGGATGGTCTGCAGACCATCTCGCAACCGGTCAGCGTCACCGATCGTGAGCAGGCCAAACCGCTGGCCGTGGCTCGTGGCGAAGTGCGTTTCGAGCACGTGGATTTTCACTACGGGAAGAAGAAAGGCATCATCGGCGACCTCAACCTGACCATTAAACCCGGCGAGAAAATCGGTCTGATCGGGCCATCCGGCGCCGGCAAATCGACCTTGGTCAACCTGCTGCTGCGCCTGTATGACGTAGAGGGCGGACGGATCCTGATCGATGGGCAGAACATCGCTGAAGTCGGCCAGGAAAGCCTGCGCGCACGCATCGGCATGATCACGCAGGACACCTCCCTGCTGCACCGCTCGATCCGCGACAACTTGCTGTATGGCAAGCCTGACGCCACCGACGCCGAGCTCTGGGACGCGGCGCACAAGGCTCGCGCCGACGAGTTCATTCCGCTGCTGTCGGACGCTGAGGGCCGTACCGGTTTCGACGCGCACGTCGGCGAACGCGGGGTGAAACTGTCCGGCGGTCAGCGCCAGCGCATTGCGATTGCCCGGGTGCTGCTCAAGGACGCGCCGATCCTGATCATGGACGAAGCAACCTCGGCACTCGACTCGGAAGTCGAAGCGGCGATCCAGGAAAGCCTGGAAACCCTGATGCAAGGCAAAACCGTGATCGCCATTGCTCACCGTCTCTCGACCATTGCCCGTATGGATCGGCTGGTAGTGCTGGAAAACGGCAAGATCGCCGAGAGCGGTACCCACGCCGAACTGCTGGCGCATCGCGGATTGTATGCGCGGTTGTGGGCGCACCAGACCGGGGGATTTGTCGGGATCGATTGATCATTGAATCAATACAACTCCAATGTGGGAGGGGGCTTGCTCCCGAAAGCGGGGTGTCAGTACCGAACATTTGTCTGACACACCGCATTCGGGAGCAAGCCCCCTCCCACAATATATTGGGAACCGCCACAGCCCTCTAACCACGGGCTCTGGCGGTTTTTTCATGGCTGCTGGAAATCCATCCAAAGCGTGCTGTACTCAGCCAAGGTTCCAGCACGGAACCTGTCGTAAATTTGCAGGGAAGCACAACGCAATACAGTCTCGATAGCATGGGCTATCAAGGACTTTCTCATGTCTCTGTTCAAACGTTCAGTTACTGAGTTGTTGGGTACGTTCTGGCTGGTTCTGGGTGGTTGTGGCAGTGCGGTGCTCGCCGCGTCTTCGCCTCTGGGCATCGGGGTGCTGGGGGTAGCCCTGGCGTTTGGTCTGACGGTGCTGACCATGGCGTTCGCCATTGGCCACATCAGCGGATGTCATCTCAATCCGGCGGTATCGGTCGGGTTGGTGGTCGGCGGACGGTTTCCAGCAAAAGAGCTACCCGCCTACATCATCGCCCAGGTGCTCGGCGGGATACTCGCCGCCGCGCTGCTCTATTACATCGCCAGCGGCAAGGAAGGTTTCGACATCGCAGCAGGTCTGGCGTCCAATGGGTACGGCGAGCACTCGCCCGGCAAATACTCGATGGCGGCAGGCTTTGTCACCGAGCTGGTGATGACCGGGATGTTCGTGATCATCATCCTCGGCGCCACCGACAAACGCGCCCCGGCGGGCCTCGCACCGATTGCCATCGGCCTGGGTCTGACGCTGATTCACCTGATCTCGATTCCGGTCACCAACACCTCGGTCAACCCGGCTCGTAGCACCGGGCCGGCGCTGATGGTCGGCGGCTGGGCGATCGCGCAGTTGTGGATGTTCTGGGTCGCGCCGCTGATTGGCGCTGTGGCAGGCGGGGCGATTTATCGTTGGTTAGGTAAAGAGGATATCTGAAACTACTGGAAATCCCTGTGGGAGGGGGCTTGCTCCCGAAGGCGTCGTGTCAGTCATATTTACCCTACTGACACACCGCATTCGGGAGCAAGCCCCCTCCCACAGTAACAAATCAACCACGCCCGAGAATCGATGTCGGCCCCGTTTAAAGGCAAGCTCAGGCCTGGCGGTATGGCAAGGCTGTTCTGGCTTCCTCGGCGTACGCAAGGACGCCAGCACGTTCCTGTTGCAGGAAGTCTTTGACTGCGGCTTTCAGACCGGGATGACGCAGGTAGTGCCACGAGTGGGTGATCACCGGTTCAAAGCCGCGAATCAGCTTGTGCTCGCCCTGAGCGCCGGCATCAAAGCGCTGATACCCCTGGGCAATCGCATAGTCCATGCCCTGATAGAAACACGTCTCGAAATGCAGCCGGTCAAACTCGGCCAGACAGCCCCAATAGCGTCCATAGAAGCTGTCGCCCCCGACCAGACTGAAGGCCATCGCCACCGGACGTGAACCCTGTTTGGCCAGCACCACCCGAATCGCCTCCGGCATCCGCGCAGCCAGCAGACTGAAAAACTCGCGCGTCAGGTACGGCGCCTGGCGGCGCACGGCGTAGGTGTTGGCATAGCAGGCGTAGACAAAATCCCATTGCGCCTCGTCCAGCTCACGCCCTTCCAGCCATTCGAACTCGAAGCCCTGCCCCGCCACTTGCTCGCGCTCTTTACGCATTTGCTTGCGCTTGCGCGAACTGAGCGCGTCGAGAAAATCCTGGAAGTCCCGGTAACCGCGATTCTGCCAGTGATACTGACAGCCGATACGTTGCAGCCAGCCCGGCTGCTCGGCCATGGCGGCATCGGTGAACGGGTCGGTGAAATTGATGTGCGCGCTGGAAAGCTCTTCGATTTCCAGATAACCCGGCAGGCTCTTGAGCAGTTCGAAACCGTCCTCGACCCGGGCGGCCAGCAAGCGTGGCCCGCTGACCGGGCTGAACGGCACCGCCGTCAGCAGTTTGGGGTAGTAATCGATGCCGGCCCGGGCGCAGGCATCGGCCCAGCCGTGATCGAACACGTACTCGCCGTAGGAATGCCACTTGCGATAACTGGGCAGCGCCGCGATCAGCCGATCGTCTTCGACGTGCAGCAGGTGCTCGGCTTGCCACCCCGTATGCGGGCCAACGCTGCCGCTGTCTTCAAGGGCCGAGAGAAAGGCGTGCCGCAAAAACGGCTGGTTCTCGGGCACCAGTGCATCCCAGGTCGCCGGGGCGAATTCTGACAGGCTTTGCAGGCGTTGCAACGGCATCAACTGACTCTCCACTTCCGGGCTTCAAAGCCCCGCGAGTATCGCTTATCGCTGCCCTTTGCACACGAGCAATCGGACGACAGCGCTCTAGATCAATAGTTCAGGACAACTTTGTATCGTCATCGACATGACATCACTTAGCCACTGCTCTGTCATAAACCATCGCGATACTCGCTCCTGTTTTTAGAGCGCCGGGTTCTACCCGGACACTGTTTTCCGACGTGCGCGTCGGTGTGCCCCGGATGGTTCTGCCATCCCTTTCATCTTCGGAGATTGCTATGCGTCTTGCTTCCACGAAAACTGCGGCGGCCTTGTGCGGTGGCCTGTTGCTGGCCATGAGCGTTCCGGCCAGTGCTGCAGTCGACGCCAAACTGCTCGACATGCTCAAGGCCAACGGTTCCATTTCCCAGGCGCAGTACATCGAACTGCAAACTGAACTGGCCAAGGATCAGAAGGCTCAGCAAATCGCGCAGCAGGCGCAGCAAGAGACCAACGAGCAGATCGCGGCGACCGCGAAGAAAACCAATGAGCTGAGCTCCTTCGACCAGAAACTCGCCTGGGCCGCCAAGACCCAGTTCAAGGGTGACGTGCGTTTCCGTCAGGAGACCGTCAAGAACGATGGCGTGCCGAACAGCAAGGACCAGGACCGTCAGCGCATTCGTGCCCGTCTGGGTGCCTACACCGAAATCAACCCGCAGGTGGACACCGGTATCCGTATTGCCACCGGCAGCAGCGACGACGCCCGCTCCACCAACCAGGACCTGAACAACTACTTCGACAAGAAGCAGATCTGGCTCGACCAGGGTTACGTCGACTACCACCCTGACGCAATCAAGAACCTGCACCTGATCGCCGGTAAAATGAACCAGCCGTGGGTGAGCATGGGCGACATCATCTGGGACAGCGACATCAACCCGGAGGGTCTGGCCGTCACCTACAAGTATCCGTTGAACGGCAGCACCGAGCTGTTCGGTAGCGCCGGCCACTACACCCTCAAGGACAACGTCGACGGCGAAGGCGTGCAGTTCAAGCACGACCTGCGTCTGTACGCTGGCCAGTTGGGCGGTCGCTTCGCACTGACCGACAGCCTGAAACTGACCCTAGGTGGCAGCCTCTATTCCTACGACAATGACAAGGACAGCGCCTGCCCGACCACCGGCACCGTCACTGCGCCATGTGCCTTGGCCGTCAACGGCAACAGCCCGAACGAAACCTTCAAACTGTATGAAGGTTTTGGTCAACTGGACATCGCCAACCTGCCAGTACCGCTGTCGATCTACGGTCAGTACGTCAACAACAAAGACGCCAGCAACGACCAGGACACTGGCTGGCTAGCCGGCGTGAAAACCAAGGTTTATGGCTTCGGGATCGACTACAACTACCGCGACGTACAGCGTAACGCGGTGGTCGGTGCCTTCACCGACTCCGACTTCGCCAACGGCTACACCGGTTCGCGCGGCAGCAAGCTGAAAGTCAGCTACGAGCTGGACAAGAACTTCACCCTGGGTGCCACCTACTTCATGGCCAACTCGGACTACACCAACGCCAGCCTGAAGAAGACCGACTCCGACATCAATACGCTGCAATTGGATGCCGAAGCCAAGTTCTAAAACGCGTCACCCTATAGCCTGACGTGGGCGGGACGATCCCCATCATCCGTTCGTTTCGTCCGCGTCGGGCTATTTCTGCAGGAAGCAAAAAAACCAGTAGGAGCTGCCGGAGGTTGCGATCTTTTGATCTTGTTTTTGAGGATCAAAAGATCGCAGCCTTCGGCAGCTCCTACAGGTGGAATTCTATTTTTCCTTACGGCGTTGCTCGGCCAGGCGTTCGGCCAGCGCATCCACACCCTCTTGCGGCTTCTCCGGCATCGCCTTCAACGTGGCCTGCATCAAACGCATCTGACGAATGAACCGCCGACAGTTGGGGCAGAACATCAGGTGATGGCGCACCAGCAGTTTCTCGCGAAAGCTCAATTGGCCATCGAGATAATCGCTGGAGCGCGCTACTTGTTCCTTGCAGGTCAGCATTCGCCGGTCTCCTCAAAATGCTCCACCGTGGCGAAGACTTTCAGCCGCGCCCGATGCAGCAGCACACGGACATTGGAGAGCGAGATCTCCAGAAGATTACAGATCTCTTCCAGCTCCAGACCCTGACGTTCGCGCAGCAGCAACACGCTGCTTTGCAGTTCCGACAGGCTGAGCAAGGTGTGCTCCAGGCAATCACGCAGTTCGCTTTCGGTGAGCAAGGCTTCCGGGGTGTCCTGATGCCAGGCGAATGGCGCCACCAGCCAATGGCCGTCACCGGGCGAAAAACGGTCGTCATCGATGGTGCCGTGGGGTGACGGCAGATCATCCATCAATACTTCGCGGCGGTTTTGTTTGTAGCGGCTCTTGGCCGAGTTGGCGGTGATGGTCAGCAGCCAGGTTTTGAGACTGGAACGACCCTCGAAGCTGCCGATATGGCGCACCACCGAGAGCCAGGCGTCCTGCACCACTTCTTCGACATGGCGCTGGCCGACAATCGCGTAAGCCACGGCGCGCATCGCGCTCTGGTAGGTGCTGACCAGTTCCTTGAACGCCTTTTGCTCACCGGCGAGCAGGCGTTCGAGCAGTTGAGTGTCGTCCGTTGCGGCCATGCACGCCTCGTTTTCAGATGGTCGAAAGCAAAAGATCGCAGCCTGCGGCAGCTCCTACAGAGATCAGTGTAGGAGCTGCCGCAGGCTGCGATCTTTTCAGGCGCACTCAGCGCTTGCGCAGAATCACGCTGCCGATCGAGTAACCGGCGCCGAACGAGCTCAGCACGGCCAGCGAACCGGCGGCCAGATCGTCCTGATATTTGTGGAAGGCAATCACCGAGCCGGCAGAGCTGGTGTTGGCGTAGGTGTCGAGAATCACCGGCGCCTCTTCTTCGGTGGCTTCACGGCCCAGCAGCTTGCGCACGATCAGGTGGTTCATGCTCAGGTTGGCCTGGTGCAGCCAGAAGCGCTTGACGTCGCCGACGTTGAGCTTGTTCTCTTCCAGGTGCTCACCGATCAGCTCGGCGACCATCGGGCAGACGTCCTTGAACACCTTGCGGCCTTCCTGCACGAATAGCTTGTCGCGGGTACCGATGCCCTCTTCCGCGGCGCGGTTGAGGAAGCCGAAGTTGTTACGGATGTTGTTGGAGAACTTGGTCAGCAGTTTGGTGCTGACCACGTCGAACTGGTACTTGGACGTCGCCAGGTCAGCGCGTTCGATGATCACCGCCGTCGCCGCATCACCGAAGATGAAGTGGCTGTCGCGGTCGCGGAAGTTCAGGTGCCCGGTGCAGACTTCCGGGTTGACCATCAGGATCGCCCGGGCCTGGCCCAGTTGCACGCTGTTGGCGGCGGCCTGAATGCCGAAGGTCGCCGAGGAGCAGGCGACGTTCATGTCGAAACCGAAACCCTGAATGCCCAGTGCTTCCTGGACTTCGATGGCGATCGCAGGGTAGGCGCGTTGCAGATTGGAGCAGGCAACGATCACGCCGTCGATGTCGGCGGCGGTCTTGCCGGCACGTTGCAGCGCCTGTTCAGCGGCGCCGATGGCCATCTGGCACAGCACCGACCATTCGTCGTTGGAACGCTCCGGCAGACGCGGGGCCATGCGCGCAGGATCAAGGATGCCGTCCTTGTCCATGACAAAGCGGCTCTTGATGCCCGAGGCTTTTTCGATGAATGCGGCACTGGATTCGGTCAGCGCCTGGACTTCACCGCTGGCGATGGCGTCGGCGTTGTCGGCGTTGAACTGCGCGACGTAGGTATTGAAAGACTGCACCAGCTCTTCGTTGGAGATGCTGTTGGCCGGGGTGTACAGGCCGGTGCCGCTGATGACGACGTTATGCATGGTCGTTTCTCTAATCTGTTCAGGCAGAAAGCGCTGGCACCGACGTACCAACACACAAAGGGTCTGTTCCCGTCCGGGGACGCTGACCTGGCATCGCTTTATTCCGCCACGTGACCCAGCCGAAGGCTCTGGGTCACGAAACCGGCATTTATGGTCGCGAAGTTTGCCATAAACCCAAGGTTTTGGCGCCTTTCTCAAGCACCACCCCATTTCCCTGTAGGAGTGAGCCTGCTCGCGATTGCGGTGTGTCAGTCAGTATTACGGTGACTGACACACCGCAATCGCGAGCAGGCTCACTCCTACAAGGGATTGTGTAAGGCTCACTGTCAGGCCTCGACCTGACTCCACTGCTTGCTCAGCCGTTTGTCCGAGATCGGCACTTTTGTCCCCAATTGCTGGGCGAACAGTGATACCCGGTACTCTTCCAGCCACCAGCGGTACAGCTCAAGCTGCGGATCGCGTTTGCCTTCCTGGGCATGCTTGGCGGCACGGGTCTGGTATTGCGCCCAGAGGCCGGCCAGTTCACCGCTCCAGACCCGGTCCTTCTGCACCTGCGCGCCGAGTTTCTCGAAACGTTGCTCGACCGCCTTCAGATAGCGCGGCAACTCCTTGAGCCATTGCATCGGCGTTTCCCGGACGAACCCCGGGTACACCAGATTGCTGATTTGTTGCTTGATGTCATTCAGCGCCACAGCCTGCGCCAGATCGATCTTGCCCTTGAAGCGCTTTTGCAGGCCGTGCCACAGTTTGAGGATCTCCAGCGTCAGCCGCGCCACGCGCTCGGCATGCTCGGTCCAGCTGCCGCGTTTGCGTTCGGCCAATGCGGCGAGCCCGGCGCCGTCACGCGGCAACGGGTCTTCGCCGTCCAGAATGCAGCTGTCGAGACTGGCCAGCAGAATGTCTTCGACCAGCGCATCCACTCGGCCCAACTCGCGATAGAGCAGGCCCAACTCGGTGATGCCCGGCAGTTTGCTGCGCAGGAATTTTGCCGGTTCCGCCAGTTGCTGCAGCAGCAGCCGCTGCAAGGCGCGACGATGCTGGAACTCGGCTTCGGCCGGCGTCGAGAACCGCCCTTCCTTGACCGTGCCGCCCTCCTCCACCAGCGCCGGATAGACCGTCATCGACAATCCGGCGATCTTCTGCTGGGTCTTTTCCGCCACCGGGGCGAAGACCTTGGCCTCCACCG
The DNA here is from genome assembly GCF_023100615.1 of Pseudomonas sp. MWU12-3103b. Classification (NCBI taxonomy): domain Bacteria; kingdom Pseudomonadati; phylum Pseudomonadota; class Gammaproteobacteria; order Pseudomonadales; family Pseudomonadaceae; genus Pseudomonas; species Pseudomonas sp. MWU12-3103b. Next base: position 324,770 of record NZ_JALMEY010000002.1, on the reverse strand, counting down.
GTTGCTGACTTTTCGCACTCTGCGGCACCGCCAAAGCCGCCTGGCTGGCTTCGGCAAAACGCGCGGTCAGCTCGGCCAGGTCGCGGCCCTCGCCGAGGAACTTGCCCTGGCCGTCGACGATTTCCAGGTTCATCCGCAGATGGCCTTCGACCTGCTGCGCCGCTTCCGCCCATGCTTCATCGCTGACGCGTGCACCGGTCATGCGCAGCAACTCGCGACCGAGCGCTTGCGGCAGCGAGCCCTCGGCGAAGGTCATGCGCTGCAACGCCGCCTTGATGAAATCCGGTACCGGCACGAAGTTCTTGCGCAAGGCTTTCGGCAGATTGCGCACCAGCGCAATGCACTTGGCCTCGATCAGCCCCGGCACCAGCCATTCCAGACGTTCCGGTGGCAGCATCGGCAGCAGCGGTGCCGGCACGCGCAGGGTCACGCCGTCGCGCGGGTGATTGGGTTCGAAGTGATAACTGAGCGCCAGTTCCAGATCACCGATGTGCAGCGTGTCCGGGTAGTCGCGCGCGGTGACCTCACTGGCCTCGCGGGCCAGCACGTCTTCTTCGCGCATGATCAGCAATTGCGGGTCTTTCTGGCTGTTGACCCGATACCAGCTGTCGAACGTCGCGGTCTGATGAATCTCCGTCGGCAAGCGCGCATCGTAGAACGCGTAGAGGGTTTCTTCGTCGGCGAGAATGTCGCGGCGCCGAGCCTTGGCTTCCAGTTCGTCGAGCTGTTCGAGCAACTGCTTGTTGGCGGTCAGGCACTTGGCTTTCGACTGAATCTCGCCACGCACCAGACCTTCACGGATAAACAGCTCGCGCGAGACCAGCGGATCCACCGGGCCGTAATGCACCGGGCGGCGACCCACCACGATCAGCCCGAACAGGGTGATCTGCTCGTAGGCCACGACCTGGCCGCGCTTCTTCTCCCAGTGCGGTTCGAAATGGTTTTTCTTGATCAGGTGCCCGGCCAGCGGCTCGATCCAGTCGGCATCGATCTTGGCGACCATGCGCGCGTAGAGCTTGGTGGTTTCCACCAGTTCGGCGGTCATCAGCCACTGCGGACGCTTCTTGCCAATGCCCGATGACGGATGAATCCAGAAGCGCCGCTGACGGGCGCCAAGGTAATCGCCGTCCTCGGTTTTCTGGCCAATCTGGCTGAGCAGGCCGACCAGCACCGCCTTGTGCAGTTTCGGGTAATCCGCCGGCTCTTTATTGAGGCTGAGCTGCATGTCGCGGCAGATCAGGCTCAACTGACGATGGGAATCACGCCACTCGCGCAGACGCAGGTAGTTGAGGAAATTCTTCCGGCACCAGTTACGCAGCGGACTGGCGGTCAGCGCCTGACGCTGCTCTTCAAAACCGCGCCACAGATTGACCAGTCCGGCGAAGTCCGAATCGCTGTCTTTCCATTGTGCGTGGGCCTGATCGGCTGCTTGCTGACGCTCCGGCGGACGCTCGCGCGGGTCCTGAATCGACATGGCGCTGGCGACGATCAGCACTTCCTGCAAGCTGCCGAGTTTTGCCGCTTCCAGCAGCATGCGGCCCATGCGCGGGTCCACCGGCAGACGCGCCAGTTGGCGACCGAGCGGGGTCAGCTGGCTGTTGCGATCCACCGCCGAGAGCTCTTGCAGCAGGTTGAAACCGTCGCTGATCGCCTTGCCGTCCGGCGGCTCGATGAACGGGAACGCGGTGATCTCACCGAGGCGCAGGTGCAGCATCTGCAAGATAACGGCGGCGAGGTTGGTGCGCAGAATCTCCGGATCGGTGAATTCCGGACGACCGAGGAAATCTTCCTCGCTGTACAAGCGCACGCAAATGCCCGGCTCGACCCGGCCGCAACGACCTTTACGCTGATTGGCGCTGGCCTGGGAAATCGCCTCGATCGGCAGACGTTGCACTTTGGCGCGGTAGCTGTAGCGACTGATGCGCGCGGTGCCGCTGTCGATCACGTAGCGGATGCCCGGCACGGTCAGCGAGGTCTCGGCGACGTTGGTCGCCAGCACTACGCGGCGCCCCGGATGCGACTGGAAAATCCGCTGCTGTTCGGCCGGCGACAGGCGCGCGTACAGCGGCAGGATTTCCGTGTGTTTGAGCTGGGCCTTGCGCAGCATGTCGGCGGCATCGCGGATCTCGCGCTCGCCGGGCAGGAACACCAGCACATCGCCGGGACTGCGGCGTTCGCTACGCTCGTAGGCGGCAATTTCATCGAGGGTGGCGAGGATCGCCTGATCCACGGTCAGGTCGTCTTCGACACGGTTGCCCTCTTCATCCTGCTCCAGGGTCAGCGGGCGATACCAGGTGTCTACCGGGAAGGTGCGACCGGACACCTCGACGATCGGCGCATCATCGAAATGCTTGGAGAAGCGCTCCAGATCGATGGTCGCCGAAGTGATGATGACCTTCAGGTCCGGGCGACGCGGCAGCAGAGTTTTCAGGTAACCGAGCAGGAAGTCGATGTTGAGACTGCGCTCGTGGGCTTCGTCGACGATGATCGTGTCGTAGCGTTCCAGATAACGATCATTCTGGGTTTCCGCCAGCAAAATACCGTCGGTCATCAGCTTGATCAGGGTGTTGGAATCGCTTTGATCCTCGAAGCGCACCTGATAGCCGACCAGCGAACCGAGCGGTGTGCCGAGTTCTTCGGCCACCCGGCTGGCGACGCTGCGCGCAGCGATTCGGCGTGGCTGGGTATGGCCGATCAAGCCATGCTGGCCGCGACCGATTTCCAGGCAGATTTTCGGCAACTGGGTGGTTTTCCCCGAGCCGGTTTCGCCGGCGATGATCAGCACTTGATGCTTCTCCAGCGCCGCCTTGATTTCGTCACGCTTGGCGGCAATCGGCAGGCTGTCGTCGTAACGAATCACCGGCAGGCTGGCACGGCGCGCCAGCACCTGATCACAGGACGCCTGCATGCGCGCCAACCACTGGGCCAGTTTGGCCTCGTCGGGTTTCTTGCGCAGCTCGAGCAACTGCCGCCGCAGCCGGTGACGGTCGGCGAGCATGGCGTGATCGAGGTTTTTCAGCAGTTTGTCGATGGAGGGCGATTCGTCGGTCATCGGGTACGCAATTCGGTCGTCTGTTTATGCAGGGGGGCGATTGTCGCAGATTTGCATCACTGAACACGACTGCGAGGTGCTCTTGTGGCGAGGGGATTTATCCCCGATCGGCTGCGCAGCAGTCGCCGACTGGATATGAAAGTCGCTCTGAAGCGTCTGAGTTGAATGGTTTTTTGGGGGGGCTTCGCACCCCATCGGGGATAAATCCCCTCGCCACAAGATAAATCCCCTCACCACAATGTGTTCACTGGGAGTTACTCGTTATCGAGGCCTTTGCGACGGTATGGGAAGACATCGATGACTTTGCCGGCGCGAATCGCCTCCTGCAGGCCCTTCCAGTAATCGGCGTTGTACAACTCGCCATGCAGTTGATCGAACAGTTTGCGCTGCCCGGCATCGGCGAACAGGAACGGCGGAAACTCTTCCGGGAACACATCCAGCGGCCCGATCGAGTACCACGGTTCCGAGGCCATTTCGTCTTCGGGGGTGCGCGGCGCGGGGATGTGGCGGAAGTTCGCTTCGGTCAGGAAGCAGATCTCGTCGTAGTCGTAGAACACCACTCGGCCGTGACGAGTGACGCCGAAGTTCTTCAACAGCATGTCGCCGGGAAAGATGTTGGCCGCTGCCAGTTGTTTGATCGCCAGGCCGTAATCCTCCAGTGCCTCGCGCACCTGGGCTTCGTTGGCGTTTTCCAGATAGAGGTTGAGCGGGGTCATGCGGCGTTCGGTCCAGCAGTGGCGGATCAGCACCGTATCGCCTTCGACCGAGACCGTCGACGGCGCGACCTCGAGCAGTTCTTCCAGGCACGCCGGATCGAACTTGCTCAGCGGAAAGCGGAAGTCGGCGAACTCCTGGGTATCGGCCATGCGCCCGACCCGGTCGACACTTTTCACCAGTCGGTACTTTTCGATCACCGTCGCCCGGTCGACGTTTTTCGACGGCGAGAAACGGTCCTTGATGATCTTGAACACGGTGTTGAAGCCCGGCAGGGTAAACACGCTCATGACCATGCCGCGCACGCCGGGGGCCATGATGAACTGGTCGTCGGTGTTGGCCAGGTGATTGATCAGCGCCCGGTAGAACTCGGATTTGCCGTGCTTGTAGAAACCGATCGAGGTGTACAGCTCAGCGATGTGCTTGCCCGGCAGGATACGCCGCAGGAAACCGATGAACTCCGCCGGCACCGGCACATCGACCATGAAATACGAACGGGTGAAGGAGAAGATGATCGACACATCGGCTTCGTCGGTGATCAGCGCATCGATCTGAATCCCGCGGCCCTCGCGGTGCAGCAATGGAATCACCAGCGGCCACTGCTCGTCGCGGGTGTAGATACGCCCGACCAGATACGCGCCCTTGTTGCGGTACAGCACCGAGGAAAACAGCTCGACGCTCAGCTCCGGATCCTTGCACACCCAGTCCGGCAGGTTCTCGCGCAGTTGCGACTCGAGGCGCTGCAGGTCGCCGGGCAAATCGGCGTAATCCTCGCTGAAGCGGTAGTCGGCAAAGATGCTGGCGAGCATTGATGACAATTGGCCCTGCGGCTTGTAGGTGCGGGTTTGTGCGGCCCGGGCGCGGCGCAGGCTCGGCCGGGTGGTGTGGATGAACATGCAGCCGTCGCTGATCAGGTCGTGACTGAACAGCCCGCAGAAAATCGAGTTGTACCAGGTCTCGGACAGTTCATCGTCGAAGCGCAGGTCGATGACACTGATGTAAGCACTTTTCACCAACGGCCAACTGCCGACATTCATCAGCGTCTCGTCGTCGAAATGCTCGCGCAGGCGGGCGATGGTTTCGCCGACCTTTTCTTCGTAGAGATTGATCCGCGCTGCCGACGCGGTCTGCGTCTCCTGCCAGCGCGCCTGCTCGAAGCGCTCGCGCGCACCGTCGGTGATCCGCCGGAAATGCTCGCGGTAATCGTCAAAGCCATCGAGGATCATGCGGGCGATGTCGGTGGCTGGCCATTGCTGCGGCATAGATGAGACCTCGGCGTGCAAGTGGAAATCTGTGCCTGAGCTTAGCCACGGATGCACGCGCAGGAGAAGTGCAATTTCTGCCAAAAGCGCGGCAGGGTTGTACAGAGACACAGTTTTTATCAAAGTTTTTTGAGTCGACCGTTCGGTCAATTAACCGCCCTGCCGGTCTCGCCTGACGCACCGCGCCAGCCCGCGAATTCACTGGGATTCGGATCCAATCAATGCCCCGCCGCTCTGGCTCGCGGTTTTACCGCTGCGTTCCTGCCTGTCGATGAAAGAGATGAACTGCTCACAGATTGGTCTTACCAAAATAGTGGCACTTTGATATACAGCCCGCCAGCACCCGCCTCACAACAAGATCCTCGGCCCACGAGGACGACCTCTCCCTCATAGATCAAGGAGCACATTGATGTCTATCCGCAATCTGCGCATCGGTTTGCGCGCCAGTTTGAGTTTTGCCGTATTGGCCGCCCTGCTGGTGGTGGTCGGCCTGTTCGGTCTGGGCCAGATGAAAAATCTGCGTGAGAGCGCAACGGTGATCGAGGAATCGTGGATGCCCAGCATCGAGAGCATTCACGATGCGGCGGCGAACATCGCCAACATCCGCCTCGAATCCCTGCGCCTGATCACCAGCACCCAGCCGGCGGTACGCGACACAAGCAAAGGCATCATCAAGGTGCAACGCGAAGAATTGTCGAAGCGCCTGAAGGACCACACCGCTCTACTGGCCAGCGATGCGGAACGGGCGATGCTCGACGGTTTGAATAGCGACGTCGCCAAGTACATGAGCATCCTGGACCAGATCATCACTCAGATCGACGCCGGGCAAAGTGAACAGGCCTATGCCCGTCTGAACAATGAACTGGCGCCACAGGGCCGGATCCTCGACAAGGCGCTGGAGCAGATCATCAGCTTCAACCAGCAAGGCGCCGACAGCGCCGCCGAAGCTGCTGCCGGGGTTTATCAGCAGGCGCTGTGGATTGTCGCGACCATCATCGTTGTCGCCCTGATCGCTACCCTGCTGCTGGCCTGGCTGCTGACCCGCAGCATCACCGCACCGATCAATCAGGCCCTGTCCGTCGCGCAAAAAATTGCCGCCGGCGACCTCAGCGGCCAGATTGCCGATCACGGTAGCGATGAGGCGGCGCAGTTGCTCAGCGCCCTCGCCGAGATGCAGAACAACCTGCGCTCGACCATCCGTGGCATCAGCGAATCGGCGCAGCAACTGGCCTCCGCCGCCGAAGAAATGAGCTCGGTGATGGAGCAAAGCACCCGTGGCCTGCAGCAGCAGAACGATCAGATCGAACAGGCCGCCACCGCCGTCACCGAGATGAGCACGGCGGTGGATGAAGTTGCGGCCAACGCAGTGTCCAGCGCCGAGGCCTCCGAAGCCTCGAACGAGGACAGCAAACACGGGCATGTGCAGGTCAGCGAGACCATCAGCTCGATTCAGGAACTGGTCAGCGCGGTGCTCGGTGCGTCGGAGCAGGCCGAAGGCCTCGCCACTCAGGCTCAGGACATCAGCAAGGTGCTGGAGGTGATTCGCGGCATCGCCGGGCAAACCAACCTGCTGGCGCTCAACGCCGCCATCGAAGCGGCGCGCGCGGGTGAGGCCGGACGCGGTTTTGCGGTGGTCGCCGATGAAGTGCGTTCGCTGGCGCAACGCACGCAGAACTCCACCGAAGAAATCGAGCTGATGATCAGCAGCATCCAGCAAGGCACCGGCGCCACCGTCGGCGCCTTGCAAAGCAGTGCCGAGCAAGCCAGCCACACACTCCGCCGGGCGAACAGTGCCGGTCAGGCACTGGAGAAAATCACCGCGTCGATCTCGCAGATCAACCAGCGCAACCTGGTGATCGCCAGCGCGGCCGAGCAGCAAGCGCTGGTGGCGCGCGAGGTTGATCAGAATCTGGTGACCATCCGCGATCTCTCGACCCAGACCGCCGCCGGCGCTACCCAGACCTCCGCTGCCAGTCAGGAACTGTCGCGCCTGGCGATCGACCTCAACGGCCTGGTGACGCGCTTCGTGCTCTGAATGAAAAATTAAATGCCCGATTGACGGTTGCCATCGACAGGGCGCTCGGCAACACTCTCGTCCCGATCAAGGAAGGAGTGCCATCGTGAGCGCTGTCGATATTTTCCGCATGCTGTCGCTGGCAGCCATCTGGGGCGCGAGCTTCCTGTTCATGCGCATTATTGCGCCGGTGATCGGCACTATTCCGACCGCGTTCTTTCGGGTGTCGATTGCTGCCGTCGGTCTGCTGGTGATTCTCGGGCTGATGCGCATCAGCTGGGATTTCAAGGGCAAACTGAAAACGGTGATGTTGCTGGGCGTTATCAACTCGGGGATTCCGGCGACGTTGTATTCAGTGGCAGCGCAGGTGTTGCCGGCCGGTTACTCGGCAATCTTCAACGCCACCACGCCGTTGATGGGCGTGTTGATTGGCGGGCTGTTTTTCAGCGAAAAACTCACTGTCGCGAAGCTGACCGGAGTGTTTCTCGGCTTGTTCGGTGTCGGCGTGCTGACGCGCGCAGGTCCGGTCGCGTTCGATCTGCAATTGCTGATGGGCGCCCTCGCCTGCCTGCTCGCTACCACTTGCTACGGCTTCGCCGGGTTCCTCACGCGGCGCTGGCTGGATCACAGCGGCGGGCTCGACAGTCGTCTCTCGGCCGTGGGCAGCATGCTCGGCGCCTCGCTGTTTCTGTTGCCACTGTTCGGCTACAGCGTGATCACCGCCCCTCCGGCAAGCTGGGGTGGGTGGAATGTCTGGCTGTCGCTGCTGGGCCTGGGTCTGGGCTGCACGGCGTTCGCCTACATCATCTATTTCCGCCTGCTCAGCTCCATCGGCCCGGTCAAATCGATGACCGTGACCTTCATGATCCCGGCGTTCGGCGTGTTGTGGGGCGCGTTGCTGCTGGATGAGCCGTTGTCGATGGCGCACCTGTATGGCGGGGTGTTGATTGCGCTGGCGTTGTGGCTGGTGTTGAAGCCTGCGGTGGTGAAGCCCGCTGCCGTAACCGTCCGCTGATTTGCGGCGTTAACAAGTCAGTCTTCGCGAGCAAGCCCGCTCCCACAGGAGGAATGCATTCCAATTGTGGGAGCGGGCTTGCTCGCGAAGAGGCCGGCCCAGACACTGAAAATGCCCGGGTTGGCCTGAAGGTTTTCAAGCAGTTTTACGGAACACAAACGCCAGCCCGACGATGATCAACAGCATCCCCAGCACACTCAACGCCGCCAGACGATTGCCGAAAATCAGGTAATCCATCACCGCCGTCACCGCCGGCACCAGATAGAACAGACTGGTGACATTCACCAGATTGCCCCGGGCGATCAGGCGATACAGCAACAGTGTCGCCAACACCGACACCACCAGTCCCATCCACAACACCGGCACGATGAAACCCGTGCTCTGTTCAAAGTGGAACGGCTGAAATGGCACAAATATCCCGCACAACAACAGCCCGGCCAGATACTGCACCGGCAATGTGCCGAGGGGATTGTCGGTGATGCGTTTCTGCATGATCGAGCCCACCGTCATGCTCGCCAGCGCCAACAGACCGAACAGCATCCCTGCCCAGGACATCCCCGCCAGTCCGATCCCCTGATAAACCACCATGATCAGCCCGGCCAGCCCCAGCGCGAGGCCGAGCATCCGGCTCGCCGAGCGCTGCCGCTCTATCAACACGACAGTGAGGATCGGCTGTACGCCCATGATGGTCGCCATCACCCCCGGCGTGACTCTGGTGTTCAGGGCCAGCAGATAGAAAATCTGATACGCCCCCAACAACACCACGCCCGTTGCAATCGCAAACAGCATCGGCCGACCGCCCTTGGGCAGCTTCAACTTGAGCAGCGGCGTCAACAACAGCAGCCCGCACAGTGCGATCACAAAGCGCATCAGCAGAAAGGCAAAAGGTGACGCATGGGCCAGGCCCCATTTGGAGAAGATCGCCCCGCTGCTCCACAGCAGAACGAACAGGCTCGTGGACGTCGCCGCGAGCGCGGACTTTTTCGAAAGGACAAACATGAATACCACCTGTAGTCAGGCAAATAGCCAACTCAGCCGTAGCTGAAATTCAGTAGTTGTTCTGGCGGGCGCAGGGGTCAGCAGAGAATGCCGATCAGCCCGAAACGCCAACGCCCGGCGGTGATACGACGGCGCACACCGGCGTGCTACTGACAGGTGGAGGGTAATGACTGATCTGCCCAGGCTGCTGATTCCCGCACGGCACGACGCCAGCGTTGACCGCTGAATCGACTACCGCGTTGATGAGGGATGCAGGCATTGGGACTGATCTTTTTTGAAGGGTTTGAAACGTGAATCACTGGGTTCACGAGCGTCGACTATAACCAGCGCGGGACATGGATTGCAATGATTTGGACAAAGGGTCAGCAGGGACAGCTCGATGGCAGGCGCATAGGCTGATGAGCAACGGATAGGCCAATTGATGGGGAGACAGGGAATGCTCGGGATCACATGCCAAGGGAACGGACGAATTTGCGGTATCAGTTGTATCGGTCAGAGGCGAGGAAGCAGGCTGCTTTCGTTACTCTTCAACTACAGCTTCAGTTGGAAAACCATGGTCCGACTGCCATCGATTTGTCGAAAGTACGTTTCGAACCTATCGACCAACAAGCACTACAGGCATCAACTCTCTGGAGAGACCAGCACTTTTGCTGGAATGAGGTCATTGAGTGGAAAGGTCGAGAGCCCTTATCTCTGGACATCGCTATCTGGTTTGGAGAGGAACTTTGCGGGCTGTGTTTCGCAAATCCAAATGCCAGCAAAAACAGAATTCGAATTGTGCGTCTGGAGGGACGCCCCTATGAGTTCCATCCGTTAAAAAGACGTATCGGGGCGCTGGCGATGATTGTGATTGAACAATACGCCCAACTCATTGGCAGCAAGGTTCTCGAGATCCAAGAACCTTTGAAGGGCGCGATTTCCCACTATCAAGAGCTTGGCTTCGGCTTCGACGCTGGTGGCCGCCTTGTCAAAACCCTGGAGAACCTAGTATCGTGAAAACTGTTCAATTAACGATCAACACTGGTGGAGAAATGAGCAAATCAACCAAAAAGCCTTCCTCCAGAAAAGACACACTTCCTCTCGTCAAAAAAACCGGTGAGGTAATGCTCACTGCGAGTCAGAGGCGTCTGCTGCAGTTACTGATAACAGGCACTGAAAGCGAAGAGCCGAGTGTACTCGCCGCTGGCCGACTGTAGACTTATCAGCAAACAAAAAACCGCTCACAAGGAGCGGTTTTTTCATTTCAACATCCGGCTTCAACCAAACAGCCAATACCCCAGCAACGTCAACACTACCACTGCCAATACCGGACGCAGGATGCGGTAGGCCTTGGGATTGCGGCGTTTCCACTGTTTGACCACGCCGCTGAACCGGTCGCTGAAGTTCTTGCTCCAGGCGTAAGCCTGATTGATACCGCCGACACGTTCGTCATCAAGGTTCTGCGGGGCGGTGGCACGTCCCAGCCAGGCGCTGATGGCGCGGTTGATGCGGGTCATCAGGCGGTTGCTCAGCGGGCGTTCGACATCACAGAACAGGATGACGCGGGTTTGTTCGGTCTCGTTCTTGACCCAGTGCACGTAGGTCTCATCGAACATCACGTCTTCACCGTCGCGCCAGGCGTAGACCTGACCATCAACGAAGATCCGGCAATCGTCGGAGTTCGGTGTCGACAGGCCCAAGTGATAACGCAGCGAGCCGGCAAACGGGTCACGGTGCGGGTTCAGATGGCTGCCACCCGGCAACAGCGCGAACATCGCGCCTTTGACGTTAGGGATCGCACTGACCAGCGCCACGGTCTTCGGGCACAGGGTTTCGGCCGACGGCAGCGGTTTGTCGTACCACTTGAGGTAAAAACGTTTCCAGCCTTTTTTGAAGAACGAGCCGAAACCGGCGTCATTGTTCTTCTCGGCGGCGCGGATGTAGCCCTCGTCGAACAGGTGCATGGCTTCGTCGCGAATGGTTTCCCAGTTATCGCGCAACACATCCAGCTCCGGAAACTTGCTGCGATCCAGATACGGTTTGGAGGGAACGCCGGAGAACAGGTACATCAGCGCGTTGTACGGGGCGAACAGCGCCGAGTGGTTGACGAACTGACGCAGTACCGGCAGACGCGCCTTGCCGCGCAAATGCACATAGAGGATGCTGCCCACAAACAGCAGCAACACCAACACCTTGGCGGCTAACGAAAAGGTCATCAACGACTCCTTGAATAAAGACAACGCTGCGCAATGCCCATTACCCGGCATGGCAGCCGGCCATGATAAACACTACCGGCCTCGGGAAAAACCCGCTGAACCCAAGATTCAGTGTTAAGAATTGCGCAACAAAGCATTTATTAGCATAACGATCCTGAACCCTGGCTGATCTGAGTCAATTCGACTACTGCTGATTCTCCTGCTCGGTGAACAGATCGCTGAACAGCATGCTCGACAGATAGCGCTCACCGGAGTCCGGCAAAATCACCACGATGGTCTTGCCCTGCATGTCCGGTTTCTCGGCCAGGCGCACCGCTACGGCCATGGCCGCGCCGCAAGAGATACCGCACAAAATTCCTTCTTCCTGCATCAGGCGCAGCGCCATGGCCTTGGACTCGTCGTCAGTGACCTGCTCCACCCGGTCGACCATCGACAGATCGAGGTTCTTCGGCACGAAACCCGCGCCAATCCCCTGAATCTTGTGTGGGCTCGGCTTGATCTCTTCACCCGCCAGCGCCTGGCTGATGACCGGCGAAGACACCGGCTCCACTGCCACCGACAGAATCGGTTTGCCCTGGGTATTCTTGATATACCGCGAAACGCCGGTGATGGTTCCACCGGTCCCGACGCCAGCCACCAGCACATCGACGGCGCCATCGGTGTCGTTCCAGATTTCCGGGCCGGTGGTTTTTTCGTGGATCGCCGGGTTGGCCGGGTTATCGAACTGCGACGGCATGAAGTATTTGCCAGTGTCGCTGGCAACAATTTCGGCAGCCTTCTCGATCGCGCCTTTCATGCCCTTGGCCGGTTCGGTCAGGACCAGCTCTGCGCCGAGGGCCTTGAGCACCTTGCGCCGCTCGATGCTCATTGATGCCGGCATGGTCAGCATCAATTTGTAACCACGGGCGGCGGCAACGAAGGCCAGACCGATGCCGGTATTGCCCGACGTCGGTTCGACGATGGTCATGCCCGGCTTGAGTTTGCCGCTGCTTTCGGCGTCCCAGATCATGTTCGCGCCGATCCGGCACTTGACCGAATAACCGGGGTTGCGCCCCTCGATCTTGGCCAGAATGGTCACGCCACGCGGCGCGATACGGTTGATCTGCACCAGCGGCGTGTTGCCGATGGAATGGGCGTTGTCAGCGAAAATACGGCTCATGGCTGGGTCCTTATGCAGCGTTGAATTCAGCGTTCCAAGGTATGCCTGTTGCCTGGCGCAGTCCAGTCGGGTCGAACGTCTGCGCCGCGCCACAGTCAATCGCTTACATCGTTCGGGAATTGTTGCCATGAAGCGTCGTTATAGCTGGCCAATAGGGATTTTTGCCGTCGTGGTTGTGCTGCTGATCGCCCTGCACATCGCCCTGCCCTACGTGGTGCGCGATTACCTGAACGGCAAACTGGCCGACATGGGTGACTACCGCGGCCAGGTCACCGACGTCGATCTGGCCCTGTGGCGCGGCGCCTACCGGATCAACGGCCTGAAGATCGTCAAGGTCGACGGCAAGGTGCCGGTGCCGTTCGTCAACGCGCCGGTGATCGATCTGGCGGTCAGCTGGCATTCGCTGTGGTACGACCATGCCGTGGTGGCGCAGGTGCAATTCTTCAATCCCGAGATCAACTTCGTCGATGGCGGCCCCAACAAGCAGAACTCGCAGACTGGTAAAGGCACCGACTGGCGGGCGCAACTGGGCAAGTTACTGCCGATCACTCTCGACGAGGTGCAGATCCACGACGGCAAGATCACTTTCCGCAATTTCAACTCCAAACCGCCGGTCAACATGAACGCCAGCAACGTCGAGGCGAGCATCTACAACCTGACCAACGTGGTCGACAAACAGGGCAAGCGCGATGCCCGCTTCGAAGGCAAGGCCAAGCTGCTCGGCCACGCACCACTGGAAACCACGGCCACTTTCGATCCGCTGAGCAATTTCGAGGACTTCCAGTTCCGCCTGCGCGCCCGCGACATCGAACTCAAGCGCATGAACGACTTCGCCTCGGCCTACGGCAAGTTCGACTTCAACGCCGGCCACGGCGACGTGGTCATCGAAGCCCAGGCGAAAAAAGCCCAGGTCACTGGCTACATCAAACCGCTGCTGCGCGACGTCGAAGTGTTCAACTGGCAGCAGGACGTGGAGAACAAGGACAAGAGCATCTTCCGCTCAGTCTGGGAGGCCATCGTCGGCGGCACGGAAACCGTGCTGAAGAACCAGGCCAAAAACCAGTTCGCCACCAAGGTCGAACTCAGTGGCAACGTGCATCAGCAAAACATCAGCGCGTTCGAAGCGTTTTTGCAGATTTTGCGTAATGGCTTCATTCAGGCTTTCAATGCGCGGTATGAGCGGCCGAAGCCGGATGCGGGCTAATTCTTACGATTAACGACATATCGACCAGATTCTTCAGCCGCCAGCGTGGACTTTTGCTGCAATGAGTCCCAACCAAGACAAGCCAAGGCTAATGACCTTGGCACCGCCTCCCGCCCATTACTGTATCGGCTGATGCTGCGGGCACTGACACCCAGCGCCTCGGCTGCCTGATTCAGTGAGAGTCCGGTACGTGCACGCCAATCGATGAAAATCCGAGTGTTTTCATCGACAGTGTTTTGGGCCAGCGCATCCATATAAAGCGTGTCTGCGCCAATCTGTATATCGGGCTCAAGCCATTCGACCGTCCAGCCATTGTCGTCAAGGGTCGCAGCCGCAAACACTTCGGGATCAAGCAATGGTTGCAGACCTGGATAAGCGTGGATGTCTCGGCTCAGGTCAAGGGTCAGATCCTGACCATCAATAAAGGTCAGTTTCAATCGAAAACCTGACAGCGCCTGCACAGCCGTCAGACGAGGCCTTTTCATGGGTAACATCGTTTCCAGTCCTCCAGCAGTTGCACTTGATGAGCCGCAACCCAAGCCAGCGCTTCCTTGATAATCAGCGGCGGTGCCTTGCCCGTCATGACTTCGACGGTTTCAAGGCTCAGCATCACGTCCACTCCGCCACCGATCAAGTGGACATGGGGTGGCGGGTGATCCTTCTCACGTAACTGAATGCGGTATTTGTCGCGAAATCGGTATTTAGTCGTCATGCCCGACAGGCTATCGCCAAATCGGCGATACCTGAATACTGGCCTCTGGCCGAAACCGAGTCAACATGTGACGCCCCATTCAGAGACTGAATAAGCCGTCTGCGTTCACAGTCGACCGGGCTGCGCGTTATAGTCGGGGCATCCGATTTTTTCGCCCCCGCCCTGCCCGTGCAGGTCGGCGTTACCGTTCGAGGATTAGCAGATGAAGTTCGAAGGCACCCAGGCCTACGTCGCCACCGATGACCTGAAGCTGGCGGTCAATGCCGCCATCACCCTGGAGCGGCCACTGCTGGTCAAGGGCGAACCCGGCACCGGCAAGACCATGCTCGCCGAGCAACTGGCCGAATCGTTCGGCGCCAAGCTGATCACCTGGCACATCAAGTCCACCACCAAGGCCCATCAGGGCCTGTACGAGTACGATGCGGTCAGCCGTCTGCGCGACTCGCAACTGGGCAACGAAAAAGTCCACGACGTGCGCAACTACCTGAAGAAGGGCAAGCTGTGGGAGGCTTTCGAGTCCGAAGAGCGGGTGATTCTGCTGATCGACGAAATCGACAAGGCCGACATCGAGTTCCCTAACGACCTGCTGCAAGAACTCGACAAGATGGAGTTCTACGTTTACGAGATCGACGAGACCATCAAGGCCAAGAAACGCCCGATCATCATCATTACCTCGAACAACGAGAAAGAGCTGCCGGACGCCTTCCTGCGCCGCTGCTTCTTCCACTACATCGCCTTCCCCGACCGTAACACTCTGCAGAAAATCGTCGACGTGCACTACCCGGACATCAAGAAGGATCTGGTCAGCGAAGCGCTGGACGTGTTCTTCGACGTGCGCAAGGTGCCGGGCCTGAAGAAGAAGCCGTCGACCTCCGAATTGGTCGACTGGCTGAAGCTGTTGATGGCCGACAACATCGGCGAAGCGGTGCTGCGCGAGCGCGATCCGACCAAGGCCATTCCGCCATTGGCCGGTGCGCTGGTGAAGAACGAGCAGGATGTGCAGTTGCTTGAGCGCCTGGCGTTCATGAGCCGTCGCGGTTCTCGCTAAGAGGCTGATGCCATGTTGCTCAACCTGTTCAATGAAATGCGTGCCGCCAAGGTGCCAGTGTCGGTGCGCGAGCTGCTCGACCTGATCAACGCGCTGAAGCAGCGCGTGACCTTCGCCGACATGGACGAGTTTTACTACTTGTCGCGGGCGATTCTGGTCAAGGACGAACGGCATTTCGACAAGTTCGACCGTGCGTTCGGCGCCTACTTCAATGGCCTGGAAAAGCTCGACGATCACTTGCAGGCGCTGATTCCCGAAGACTGGTTGCGCAAGGAATTCGAGCGTTCGCTGACCGACGAGGAACGCGCGCAGATCCAGTCCCTCGGTGGTCTCGACAAGCTGATTGAAGAGTTCAAGAAGCGTCTGGAAGAACAGAAGGAACGCCATGCCGGCGGCAACAAATGGATCGGCACCGGCGGCACCAGCCCGTTCGGTTCCGGCGGCTTCAACCCGGAAGGCATTCGGGTCGGCGATGCCGGCAAGCGTCAGGGCAAAGCGGTCAAGGTCTGGGATCAGCGCGAGTACAAGAACCTCGACGATTCGGTGGAACTGGGCACGCGCAACATCAAGGTCGCCCTGCGTCGCCTGCGCAAATTCGCCCGTCAGGGTGCGGCGGAAGAGCTGGACATCGACGGCACCATCGACCACACCGCCAAGGACGCCGGCCTGCTGAACATTCAGATGCGCCCGGAGCGGCGCAACACGGTGAAGCTGTTGCTGCTGTTCGACATCGGCGGCTCGATGGACGCGCATATGAAGATCTGCGAGGAACTGTTCTCGGCCTGCAAGACCGAGTTCAAGCATCTGGAGTACTTCTACTTCCACAACTTCATTTATGAGTCGGTGTGGAAGAACAACCTGCGCCGCACGTCCGAGCGTTTCTCGACGCAGGATTTGCTGCACAAGTATGGCGCCGACTACAAAGTGATCTTCATCGGCGACGCCGCCATGGCGCCCTACGAAATTACCCAGGCCGGCGGCAGCGTCGAGCACTGGAACGAAGAGCCGGGCTACCTGTGGATGCAGCGCTTCATGGAGAAGTACAAGAAGCTTATCTGGATCAATCCGTACCCGAAGGACACCTGGGGCTACACCTCGTCGACCAATATCGTGCGCGATCTGATCGAGGATCAGATGTATCCGCTGACGTTGCGTGGGCTTGAGGAAGGGATGCGATTTCTGTCGAAATAATCTTCGTTAGCCGTGATGGCCCCTTCGCGAGCAAGCCCGCTCCCACATTTGGAATGCATTCCCCTGTGGGAGCGGGCTTGCTCGCGAAGCTCTCAGCTATTTCGAAAGCGCTGCAAATACTCGAAATGCTCCCGGTGCGCCACGTCCTGCAACACCGGCCTCAACCGCACCTGCGCCCCAGGCAGACACTGCGCCAGTCGCGCCAGCGCCAACGGCGTCAACGCTCCCAACCTTGGATAGCCACCAATCGTCTGCCGATCATTGAGCAGCACAATCGGCTGTCCATCCGGCGGCACCTGCACCGCACCCAGCGGAATGCCTTCGGAAATCATCGGCCGGCCCTGATACTGCAACGCCTTGCCCAACAGCCGAATGCCCATGCGATCAGCGCGACTGTCGAGCGTCCACGGGCTGTTGAACACATCGAACAGACTCTGCCCGCTGAACTGGCCGATCTGTGCGCCAAGCACCAGATCCAGCGGCGCATTGAGGCGCAGATCAGGTCGATGCGCCAGCGGCACTTCACGCGCCTGCAGAGCCGCACCGCGATAACTCAATGTCGCGCCCTTGGTCAGCGGTAACCCCATGCCATCCAACCCGCCAAGTTCTTCGCGCACCACCGTGGCACTGCTGCCCAGCACCTGCGGCGCGTCGAAACCGCCGGGTGCCGCCAGATAAGCCCGGGCGCCGAGCAGCGGTTGAGTGAACTTCAATGTCTGGCCTTTGCCCAGTTTGAAACTGCGCCACGGCGCCAGCGCCTGCCCATCGATCTGCGCACCAAGATCAGCGCCGGCCAGTGCCAGCAGGCAATCCTCCTGCGCCACCACGGCAAACCCGCCGAGGGTGATTTCGATCACCGGCAGATCCAGCGCATTGCCGAGTAACCAATTGCCCCAACTCATCGAACACCAGTCCGCGGCACCGCCCTGGGTCACGCCCAAATGGCGCACGCCAAAACGCCCGGCGTCTTGCAACAAACACAGCGGCGTGCTGGCTTCAATCGTCAGTCGGCTCATGCCAGCGCCTCCAGTGGTGTGTCATCGCCGCCCAGGTTGACGAACTCGGTGTGGCTCACCGCTTCGAAACGCACGGTGTCGCCGGGTTGCATCAGGCTGTAGCCGTCGCGATGGCGGTCGAACAGTTTCGCCGGGGTGCGGCCGATCAGGTTCCAACCGCCGGGGGACACCACCGGATAAGCAGCGGTCTGCCGTTCGGCGATACCGACGCTGCCGGCCGCAACTTTCTTGCGTGGGGTGTCCAGGCGTGGCGCAGCGAGGATTTCTTCCACCAGCCCCATGAAGGCGAATCCCGGTGCAAAGCCAAGGGCGAACACCTGATATTCACGAGCGCTGTGCCGCCGAATCACCTCCTCCACCGCCAACCCGCTGCGCTGCGCCAGCAGGCTCAGTTCGGGGCCGACACTCAGGTCGTACCAGACCGGCAACACATGGCACTGGCCGCCGGTGCGCGCATTCGGCGACAGGTCGATCAAGGCTTCAGCGATCAATTCACGGGCCTGACTCGGGCTCAACGCAGTCAGGTCGTAATGCACCATCAACGTGGTGTAGGACGGCACCAAGTCGATCAACTGCGCGGCAAACACCGCGCGCAAGCGCTCACTGGCGGCGAGCATCCACGGCATGTTGGATTCGGCGATTTCATCGAACAGGCGCAGCATCAGGCAGTCGAGGGCCACCACTTCAATCCGTGGGTTCATGGCGCGCTCTGCTGATTCAGGGCCTCGCGAATGCGCTGCACGGCGGCCACCGAACTGGCGTTGTCGCCATGCACGCACAAGGTGTTGGCCTGCAGGTGCAGCGCGCTGCCGTCACTGGCGACGAGGTCACCGCCACGGGCGATGGTCAGGGCCTGTTCGATGATTTTTTCTGCTTGGTGATGCACCGCACCCGGCAGTTGCCGCGAGACCAGCCGACCTGCGCTGTCGTAGGCGCGATCAGCAAAGGCTTCGAACCACAGGGTCACGCCGTATTCGTCACCGAGCTGCTGCGCCGCCGAGTTGTCGCGGGTGGCCATCAGCATCAACGGCAAGCTGCGATCGTAGGCGGCAACGGCCCGAATCACCGCCCGCAATTGCGCCGGGTTGGCCATCATGTCGTTGTACATCGCGCCGTGCGGTTTGACGTAGCTGACTCGCCCGCCCTGCGCCTTGCAGATGCCGTCCAGCGCGCCGATCTGGTAATGCAGGATGTCTTGCAGTTCCTGGGCGGAATAGGCCATGGAACGCCGGCCGAAACCGACCAGATCCTGATAGGCCGGGTGCGCGCCGATCTGCACGCCGTGACTCAGGGCCAGGCTGACGGTCTTGCGCATGATGCTCGGGTCACCGGCATGGAAGCCGCAGGCCACGTTGGCGCAGTCGATGAAGGGCATGACCTCGGCGTCCAGACCCATGGTCCAGCTGCCGAAACTCTCGCCGATGTCGCAATTCAATAGCAGGCGGCTCACGGTGAACACTCCTGTAGCTTCTTGTCTTTTTGTCTGTAGGACGCTTGCCCGGCAGGTTATCAGTTACTGCGCATCCAGTTGCTTGCCACGGGTTTCCGGCAGGCTCAACGCCGCGAGAATCACCACGCCGTAGGACACCGCAGCAAACGCACCGATCCCAACGCTCAACGGCACCTTCTGGCTGAGCAAGCCGATCAGCAGCGGAAACAAAGCCGCCAGCGCCCGACCGATGTTGTAGCAGAAGCCCTGCCCCGAGCCACGAATCCGCGTTGGAAACAGCTCGGTGAGAAACGCGCCCATGCCGCTGAAAATCCCTGAGGCGAAGAAGCCCAGCGGAAAGCCCAGCCACAGCATCACCCCGTTGCTGACCGGCATCTGCGTGTACAGCAAGACGATGGTGAACGAACCGACCGCAAACAGGATGAAGTTCTTTTTACGTCCCAGCAGATCGGTCAGATAAGCGCTGATCACATAGCCGACGTAGGAGCCAACAATCACCATCGCCAGATACCCGCCAGTGCCGAGCACACTCAAGCCGCGTTCATTCTTGAGGAAGGTCGGCAGCCACGAGGTGATCGCGTAGTAACCGCCGAGCGCACCGGTGGTCAGCAAGGAAGCACGGAACGTGGTGAACAGCATGCCGGGGGCAAAGATCTCGTAGAACTTCGCCGGATTCTGCGGAGTTTGTGCAGCCTTGGCTTCGCGATAGATCTCCGGGTCTTTCACCAGACGCCGGACGAAGATCACGAAAATTGCCGGGACGATGCCGAGAATGAACAGCGCACGCCAGGCATCTTCCGGCGGCAACACCGAGAACAGCAGCGCATACAGAATCGCGGTCAGCCCCCAGCCCAAGGCCCAACCGCTCTGCACCATGCCCACCGCTTTGCCGCGATCCTTGGCGCGGATCACTTCACCGATCAACACCGCGCCGGCGGTCCATTCGCCTCCAAAACCGAAGCCCATCAGGGTGCGGGCGATCAGCAGTTGTTCGTAGTTCTGCGCAAAACCGCAGAGGAACGTGAAGAAGGCGAACCACAGCACCGTCAGTTGCAGAGTGCGCACGCGGCCGATGCGGTCGGAGAGAATCCCCGCCACCCAGCCGCCGATGGCCGAGGCGATCAGGGTGCTGGTGTGAATCAGCCCGGCCTGTCCGGTGGTGATGCCCCACATGGCGATCAGGGTCGGCACCACGAAGCTGAGCATCTGCGTGTCCATGCCGTCCAGGCCATAGCCGATCTTGCAGCTCCAGAAGGTGCGACGCTCTTGCTGATTGATGTTGCGATACCAGTCGAACGGTCCGGGGCGGGCCGTGTTCTTGGGGAGGTCGAGGGTGTCGGGCGCACGCATGGCAAGTCTCCGCAGGCTTTTATTGGTCTTGTTCGAAGTTCCGACGACGCCTATCGTGGGAACCGGATGCGCCGATTTTTCGTCGCCCGGCCCTGCTGCGTCCAACGAATAAAAACCCGCCTTAGGCATAAGAAAAATTTGTCACCCGAGCCGTTGCCATGAACCTGAAGTTTCTCGAGACCTTTGTCTGGGTCGCCCGGCTGAAGAGTTTTCGCCTGACCGCCGACAAGCTGTTCACTACCCAGGCGTCGATTTCCAGCCGCATCGCGGTGCTCGAAGGCGAGCTGGGGGTGAAGCTGTTTCTGCGCGATTCACGCGGCGTCAGCCTGACGCCCGAAGGCCTGAAAGTGCTGGATTATGCCGAGCAGATGCTCGACACCATGTCGGCGCTCAAGCAATCGATCGAAACCCGTTCGAGCAAGGTCGGGCGGGTGCGCATCGGCGTAATGGACACGGTGATCCACACCTGGCTCAGCCCGTTGGTGGCGCAGATGACCGATCTGTATCCGCGGGTGGAGATCGAGCTGGTGGCGGATACCTCGCTGAACCTCTGCGATCAGCTGCAAAAAGGCTTTCTCGACATCATTCTGCAAACCGATCTGGTGCGCCACGAAAGTGTGCGCAGCCTTGAGCTGGCCAGCCATCCGCTGGGCTGGATCGTTGCGAGCAATTCGATCTACAACCGCGAGTACGCTGACCTCGGCGAACTCGCGCAGGAGCGGATCATCACCTACTCGAAGAACTCCCGACCGCATCAGGATCTGCTGGCATTGATGCAGGCCAACGGTGTGTTGGCGCCGCGCCTGAACTGCGTGAATTCGGTGTCGGCGATCACTCGGCTGTTGCGCGATGGTTTTGGCATCGGCGTGCTGCCGCCGGTGCTGGTGGCCGAGGAACTGGCGCGGGGTGAACTGACCTTGCTCGACATCGACCAACGACCGCCGAATCTGCAGGTGGTGGTGTCGTGGCGAGTTGGCGTGGAGTGGGTCGAGGAGATGGTGACGTTGTGTCAGCAGGTGCTGGAGGGGTATGCGCGCAAGGTCGGTGAAAAGTACATCACCCTCACTCAGTAATCACACCTGTGGTGAGGGGATTTATCCCCGATGGCTGCGCAGCAGTCCTGAAACCTGAGCAATCAGGATGATCTGACACACCATTGAGGGCCGATTCGCGCCCCATCGGGGATAAATCCCCTCGCCACGGAATTTGGCCAGCCTTACAAGCCGCGCACGTCGCGGTCTTCAATCGGCCGGCTCTGGCGCAAACGCCGGCCGCCGAGCACCACCCAGTCAATCAGACGAATCAGGCACTCGATGCCGAACGACAGCAGCAACGCGCCGCTCATGCCCCAGATCATCGCTTCCGGAGTCAGCAGGATCTGGTAGCTGTAGCCGTTCCAGGTTTCCTTGCGAATGTCCGGGTCGGCGGCCAGCACCACTTGCAGGAAGCGGATGTACCACGGCCCCTGCATCGCTTGGAACTGTTTATCCAGCGCTATCTGGCGGTTGAGCAAAGTGCTCAGGCTGTCGGCATCGCTGCGAAACACCGGGTCGTCACTGGCGCGGTAATGCGCGACCAGCGCCTGCAAGTCGCCCTTGAAGAACTGCTCGGCGGTGCCCTGAAAACCGCGCAGACCGGTCTGCGCTTCGATCAGATGGGCTTCGACGCGTTTGGCGTAATCGTTGATGAAACCCGGCACCTGGACACCGATCAACAGGCCCGCCGCAAACAACACCAGCCGTAGATAACTGAGCAACATCGGGGAGAGATCCTTTATTCGGTCGTGCCCTGGCTGACGCATTCGCCGCGTCGCCACAGGCTCCATTGGCCCGGTTGGTAACGGGTCCAGGTTTCGTTTTCGGTCAAAGGCTCGGTGGCGATCACCGTGACCACGTCGTTAGGCGTGGTTTCCGCCTGGAAATCGACGATCACATCGACATCCTTGAGTCGCGCCGGGCCGAACGGTGCGCGCCGGGTGATCTGTGCCAGTTTGGTCGAGCAATAGCAGAACAGCCAGTCGCCGTCGCTGAGCAGGCAGTTGAACACGCCTTTGCTGCGGTATTCGGCACATGCAGCGACCAGATCCGGCAGCAGCACTTCTATATCGACCGGTTCCGGGAATGCTGCACGCACGCGGTTGAGCAAATCGCAGAACGCCGCTTCGCTGTCGGTATCGCCCACCGGGCGGTAGAAACTCTTGATCGGGGTGAAATCGGCGAGCTGGCCGTTGTGCGCAAAACACCAGTTGCGCCCCCACAGTTCGCGCACGAACGGGTGGGTGTTGGACAGGCAGACCTTGCCGACGTTGGCCTGACGAATGTGGCCGATGACCACTTCGCTCTTGATCGGATAGCGCTGCACCAGGTTGGCGACTTCCGACTCACTGCTCGCGGCCGGATCCTGAAACAGGCGCAAGCCACGACCTTCATAGAAGGCGATGCCCCAGCCGTCGCGGTGCGGGCCGGTACGCCCGCCGCGCTGCATCAGGCCGGTGAAGCTGAACACGATATCGGTCGGCACGTTGGCACTCATGCCCAGTAGTTCACACATGTGCTGACTCTCGTGATTACAGGCGCGGCTCGACGCGCATGCGCTGCGGATTGTTCGGCAATGGCGGGCGACCGTAACGGTCATCACCGGCAGCGCCGAACGGCTGATCGTCGTCGCGATCATCGGCACGCGCCGCCGCTTTGGCGGCCTCGGCCTGCTCGCGGCGGGCGCGCGAGGCGCGTTCGATCGGGAAGCGGATCAGCACGAAAATCAGGTAGATGCCGAACGCAATCATGCCGTACATGAACAGATCGGAAATCGCCCGCCAGGCGTTGTTGCCGACCTTGAAGGCCAGATCCAGCGCGGTGATGGCGATCGACGGCGCGACCTTGGCTTTCACCGGGTCAATGATGGTCGGGCTGAACAGCAACACGGCCATCAGCACCCGCAGCGGCTCGCGCAGCCAGCGCCACATCCAGCGGGTCAGGCGCATCCATACCAACAGGCAGCCCACAGCGGCAAAGGCGTAGAGGCCCCAGGCGATCAGATAGTCGTTCTCGGTCATGGTGTCCATGGCAAGGCAGGCAAAGAGGCGCTTATAGTAACGACTTTTCGCCCGTCAGGCTTGTCCCAATGCCAGACGGCCCGCCGCAATCATTGTGGGAGCGGGCTTGCTCGCGAAAGCAGTGTGTCAGCCAAATAAGTCTTTACTGACAGGACGCCTTCGCGAGCAAGCCCGCTCCCACAGGATTTGCGGTGCCAGCGAGACCTGCGAAAAACCTATTCCGTCATTTGTCCGAGAGCCTTCCATGCCCGAATCCGCCCACGTCATCCGCTCCCCGATCGCCCGCAAGGCAGCCGGTGCCGACCCGTATGCCTGGCTGCAGGAACGCGACACCGACGCGGTGCTCGACTACCTCAAGGCCGAAAATGCCTATCAGGAAGCGCAAACCGCCGATCAGGCCGGCCTGCGCGAGAGCCTGTTCGAAGAGATCAAGGGCCGGATCCTCGAAACCGATCTGTCCCTGCCCTCGCCATGGGGCCCGTACCTGTATTACACGCGCACCACGGCGGGTGACGAATACGCCCGCCATTACCGTTGCCCGCGTCCGGCCGACGACAGCCTGACCCTCGACGAAAGCCGCGAGCAACTGCTGCTCGACCCGAACGTGCTGGCCAATGGCGGCTTCTTCTCGCTCGGCGCGTTCAGCATCAGCCCGGATCACCAGCGTCTGGCCTACAGCGTCGACGCCTCGGGCGACGAGATCTACACGCTGTTCGTCAAGGAACTGGCCAATGACAAGGTCAGCGAACTGGAGTTTCAGGACTGCGACGGCAGCATGACCTGGGCCAACGACAGCCTGACGCTGTTCTTCGGTGTGCTCGACGACACTCACCGCCCGCACAAGCTGTTTCGCTATCGCCTCGATGGCACCGCTGCCGAAGAGGTATTCCACGAGCCGGACGGACGCTTCTTCCTGCATTGCTACCGCTCCAGTTCCGAGCAGCAATTGCTGCTGACCCTGGGCAGCAAAACCACCAGCGAAGTCTGGGCACTGGACGCGCATCAGCCGCACCTGCCCTTCACTTGCCTGGCGCCACGGGTCGAGGATCACGAATACGATGTCGATCACGGCGCGCTGGATGGCGTGTGGACCTGGTTCATCCGCACCAACCGTGACGGCATCAATTTCGCCCTGTATCAGGCGCCGGACACCGGTGTGGTACCGAGCGAAGCCGACTGGCAGAACCTGATCCCGCACAGCGACACGGTGATGCTCGACGGCGTGACGCTGAACACCGCGGCCATGACCCTGAGCCTGCGCGAAGGCGGTCTGCCGATCATCGAAGTTCACCCACAGGGCCAGACGCCGTATCGCGTGCAATTGCCGGACGCGGCCTACAGCCTCTATGTGCAGAACAGCCTGGAGTTCGAGAGCGACCGCATCCGTCTGCGTTACGAGGCGCTGAATCGTCCGGCACAGGTGCGCCAATTGCTGCTGGCCAGCGGCGAGCAAACCGTCCTGAAAGAAACCCCGGTGCTCGGCCCGTTCGACGCCGACGCCTACGTCAGCCAACGCCTGTGGGCCACCGCGCCGGACGGTACGCAGGTGCCGATCAGTCTGGTGATGAAACGCGAAATGGTCGGCAAACCAGTGCCGCTGTACCTGTACGGTTATGGCGCTTACGGTTCCAGCCTCGACCCGTGGTTCTCCCACGCACGCCTGAGCCTGCTGGATCGCGGCATGGCTTTCGCCATCGCCCACGTGCGTGGCGGCGGTGAGCTGGGCGAAGCCTGGTATCGCGCCGGCAAACAGGAACACAAACACAATACCTTCAGCGACTTTATTGCCTGCGCCGAATTCCTGATCCTCAACGGCATCACCACCGCCGAGAAACTGGCGATCAGCGGCGGCAGCGCTGGCGGCTTGTTGATTGGCGCGGTGCTCAATCAGCGCCCGGACCTGTTCGGCGTGGCGATTGCCGAAGTGCCGTTCGTCGACGTGCTCAACACCATGCTCGACCCGGACTTGCCGCTGACCGTCACTGAGTACGACGAGTGGGGCAACCCCGAAGAGCCGGACGTCTACGAGCGGATCAAGGCCTACGCACCGTACGAAAATGTCACCGCGCAGGATTATCCGGCAACCCTGGTCATCGCCGGCTACAACGACAGCCGCGTGCAGTACTGGGAAGCGGCCAAGTGGGTGGCGAAACTGCGCGCGACCAAGACCGACGACAACCTGCTGCTGCTCAAGACCGAACTCGGCGCCGGGCATGGCGGGATGAGCGGGCGTTATCAGGGATTACGTGACGTAGCGCTCGAATATGCATTTGTGTTCAAGGTTTTGGGCCTGGCCTGAGGAACTCCGTCGGTCACTTGGGTCTTAATTCCAGACCCCGGTGGTCGATACACCACAAATCCCATTGTGGGAGCGGGCTTGCTCGCGAATGCGGTGGGTCAGTCGACACTGATATTGACTGAACCACCGCATTCGCGAGCAAGCCCGCTCCCACAGGGGTTCGTGTAGTGCCTGAAAACCGTGAAAACAATAAAGACCGCAACGACATGTCAGAACCCACCCTGCTGAACAACGAAATTCGCGACTGGCTGATGGACTGTGGCCTGTTCGATCAATTGCAACTGGCGGACTTTGCCGCAGCCTCGGGCTACTTCAGCATCAGCACCGTGGCGGAGGGCGAAGCGATCTTCCGTGAGGGTGATGCCGGCAGTTTCATGTGCATCCTCCACAGCGGCCAGGTCGCGGTGCAAAAGACTGGCCCCGACGGCCAGGTCATCACCATGGCCACCCTGCGCAGCGGTCGGGCGTTCGGCGAAATGGCGGTGCTGGATGGTGAGCGCCGTTCGGCGACCTGCGTCGCGGCGAGCAACTGTCAGTTGCTCAACCTGGGCAAGGACTCGCTGGAAAAAATGCTCAACGACGCGCCGAAGATCGCCGCCAAGATCATCCGCGCCCTCGCCGTGTCCCTCTCCAAACGCCTGCGCATGGCCGACGGCCAACTGGCGGCGCAACAGGTTTAACCGCCGGGGGATTTGACCTTGGTGCCGCTCGGCTCGATGCCCGGCACCGGTTGATCCTTGCTCGGCGGGCTGGGCATTTCGATCGGCACCAGCGGCGGGCTACCACTGCCGGCACCGGCCTTCGGTGCGCTGATCGGGGTGATTTGCGGATACGGGGTCGGCGTGGCGGTTCCCGGCGAGCCGGGTTGCGGCGTCGGGCTGACCGGAATGGTCTGCTGCGCCTGCACTGCAGTAATCGAGAGCGCGGCCAGGGCAATGACCGTTAGAATGGTGCGCTTCATCAAGGGCTCCGTTTGGCCTTTAGTCTGCGCTCAGGCTACTCCCAACGGGCCTGCTTGCCTTCCCCCTTGTAGAGATTTCCATGAAACGTTTCGTTCTGCTCGACACCACGCCGATCCCTGACAACGGTGGCGCCCTGTGCCTGTTCGAGTATGGCGAGGATTTCGTCATCAAGATCCAGGGTGGCGACGGCGGGCAATTGATGAACACGCGCATGCACGGTTCCGAAGATGCGCTGGCCGAAATCCCTTGCC
This sequence comes from Pseudomonas sp. MWU12-3103b, assembly GCF_023100615.1. Taxonomy (NCBI): domain Bacteria; kingdom Pseudomonadati; phylum Pseudomonadota; class Gammaproteobacteria; order Pseudomonadales; family Pseudomonadaceae; genus Pseudomonas; species Pseudomonas sp. MWU12-3103b. The sequence goes on along the minus strand of NZ_JALMEY010000002.1, from coordinate 297,822 downwards.
GCAAGGTCGCCGGCCGGCCGAATTCACGGGTGCTGATCGGCGGTCTGGGCATGGGGTTCACCCTCGCCTCGGCGCTCAAGCATCTGGGCAAGGGTGCCGAGGTGGTGGTCGCCGAACTGGTGCCCGGCGTGGTCGAGTGGAATCGCGGGCCGCTCGGTGAAAAGTCCGGACGACCATTGCTCGACCCGCGCACAGTGATCCGTCAGGACGACGTGGCCAAGGTCCTGCAAAGCGAGCCGAACGGCTTCGACGCGATCATGCTCGACGTCGACAACGGCCCCGAAGGCCTGACCCAGAAGGCCAACAGCTGGCTGTACTCCGCCGCTGGCCTCAACGCCTGCGCCAAGGCCCTGCGACCCAAAGGTGTGCTGGCGGTGTGGTCGGCCAGTGCTGACCGGCAGTTTTCCGACAAATTGAAGAAGGCCGGGTTCAAGGCCGAAGAAGTCCAGGTCTTCGCCCACGGCAACAAGGGCACCCGCCACACGATCTGGATTGCCGAGAAGCTCAAGGGCTGAGCTAAACTCTGCACATAACCGTCATTAGTCTTTTTACAAAGGTGAACCCATGAGTTCGTCCACCCCGACCAACACGTCGAAGCTCGATCGCATCCTTGCCGACAACCAGCGCGACAAGGAAATGGGCTACCGCGACAAGGCCCTGAAGATGTACCCGCACGTCTGCGGCCGCTGCGCCCGTGAGTTTTCCGGCAAGCGCCTGAGCGAACTGACCGTGCACCACCGCGATCACAACCACGACAACAACCCGCAGGACGGCTCGAACTGGGAGCTGTTGTGCCTGTACTGCCACGACAACGAACACTCGCGCTACACCGACCAGCAATATTTCGGCGACGGCTCGCTGAGCACGCCGAAAATCGCCAAGGCCACGCATAACCCGTTTGCTGCCCTCGCCGGGTTGATGAAAAAAGAAGACTGAAGTTCTTCATTGGCCCGACTGGCCCCTTCGCGAGCAAGCTCGCTCCCACACTGGATCGGTGTCATACACAAAACCACTGTGGGAGCGAGCTTGCTCGCGAAGGCGGCCGGCCAGACACAACAGATCTCGAATCTGCCCGCTCTCCCCCAATCCCCGTATAATCGCCCTCTTTTTCCCGAAGGCACCCCGCTCGTGGCAGACAAACGTTACAGCTGCATTGGTTTGTACAACCCCAAATCACCGGAGAACGTCGGTTCGGTGATGCGCGCCGCAGGCTGTTACGGCGTGGCGTCGGTGTTCTACACCGGCAAGCGCTATGAGCGCGCCGCCGATTTCGTCACCGACACCAAGCGCGTGCACTACGACATTCCGCTGATCGGCATCGACGACCTGAAAAAGATCCTCCCGCTCAACTGCGTCCCGGTCGCCGTGGAACTGGTCGAGGGCGCCCGCCCGCTGCCGGAATACACCCATCCGGATCGCGCCCTTTACATCTTCGGCCCGGAAGACGGCTCGCTGGATAAAGAGATCCGCGACTGGTGCGAAGACGTCGTGTACATCCCGACCACCGGCTGCATGAATCTGGCAGCCACGGTCAACGTCGTGCTCTACGACCGCATGGCCAAGGGCCTGAATACCCGCTCCGGGCCGAAATTCCGCTGAAACGTCGCACATCCGATGGAACGAGCCGGCCGCTGCGGCAGTCAGCTTATCTATCTATTGCACATTGCCTGGGAGACAGATCATGACCGAACTCAAACGCGTCCAACGTATCGATTCCACCCCGTTCCAGAGCCAGACCGAGCAGAACGTCCAGGGCTGGGAGCGCATCGGCTCGCTGGCCGGTGGCGTGATCATGGTCGGCAAGGGCCTGCGCCGTGGCGGCGTGTTCGGTCTGATTCAGGTGGCGATTGGCGGCGTGGCGATGGCCCGTGGCATCACCGGGCACAGCTCGGTGAAAAGCCTGCTGGAGAAAAGCCGTGAGGACATGAATAACGTGCGGGCGAAGATCGAACGGGCCGGGGAAGAACTGAGCAAGCTCAAGGCCAATGCCGAGGCGGCGACCAGCACCGCGACAGTGACCGGCAATGATTCGGTGAAATCGCCGAAGGCCGGGGTTTGAGCCTGAATTTTCGGTGAGGCTTCTGGCCTCTTCGCGAGCAAGCCCGCTCCCACATTGAAAGCTGGAATGCGATCAAAAGTGGGAGCGGGCTTGCTCGCGAAGGCGGTATTACTGAAGTAATGCGCTATCGAGGACTTTGGAAGACTCGCCCAGAACACTCTCGGCCAGTTGCACAAACGCCTTGGTGTCCACCGTCCCGAGATGCATCGCCCCACGCAACACATCATCCAGCGAACGCTTGTTGCGCGTCTTCAAGCGAATCTCGCGATCGAGTTCCTGCAGCACAACCACCGCTTTGGCAATTTGCGCCGGGCTGATCTGCTCGCCGCGCAGGGTCGTGACTTTCTGACTGTCCCTGTTCAGCTTCGCCTGTAACGCCTGATAGCGCTCATCGCTCATGCCACCGGCACGGCGCACCAGTTCGATCGCGTAGTACTCGGCAAAGCCTTCGCTGATCCAGTCGCTGCGCTGCTCGTCATTGATGCGCCCGAACACCTGCGCCAGCTCACGCACCAGCGCACTGCTGCCACTCTCGCTGACCAGCGGCAAACGCGTGTTCAGGTAAATCGACTCATGCGCACCGAGGCTGCCGCGCCACATCGGGTCGTTGGCACCGACGATCAGCAGTTTTTTCGGATGCCGGGGATAGACCGCTTGCACCTGCGGCCAGACGAACGTCAGCAAGGTCAGCACATCCATGCGCCGCATGCCCTGCCCTTGCGGTGAGGCCACGGTGACTTCGGTTTCGCCCAGGCGCGTGCGGCGGCTGCCGAGGTGACCGGCGAGCATCCAGCCGGTCGGGCGGTCGAACAGGCGTGACGGGTTGTCGATGCGGAATTTGTTCTTGCCGATGCGCGGCCAGGCGGTTTCAACGCTTTGCCAGCCATTGGGCAGTTCGAATTGCAGACGCGACACCAGCTCGATGCCATCCTGCTGATCGAGCCTGGCCGGCGGCACCAGATCATCACCACGCAGCAGCGCCCAGCTCGGGGTCATGCGCGTGTCGAAGCTACCGCTCTTGCGGCCGTGGCTGATGGTGACGCGATAAGTCAGGCTGGGCTTGTCGCCGATCGGGCGCCAGAGGCCCCGGGTCTGTTTGCCCGGGGTCAGTTGCCACTGGCCATCGGCCTTGAAGTCGCTGTAATGGCTGCCGTCACCGAGGTCAAAGTCGAGACTGCGCACCGCTTCACCTTTGGCCAGGGTCAGGCGCACTTCGGCCTGATCGCTTTGCGGCAACAGGCGTACGTGGTAATCGAGGTCGACTTTTTTCGCCGCCCACACTGGTGCGCTTAGCGCCAGCAGGCCGATCAGCGATGCCCGCAGCAATCCCCCAGCCATACACACTCCTTGTTGAATCCTGGAAACCCTTGGTGCTTAACCAGCCCGGAAAATCAGGTGATCTTCCCAGTCGTCCTCCGGCACGCTGCCTTCGGCGAGCATGCGCCCGGACTGGGAAATCCGTTCGTGGTGCACGGCGTCACGATCGCCGCACACCAGGTGGTGCCACAGCGGCAGATCCTTGCCTTCACTTACCAGACGATAACCGCAAGTCGGCGGCAGCCATTTGAATTCTTCGGCCTGGCCAGGAGTGAGCTGGATGCAGTCCGGGACAAACTTGATGCGGTTCGGGTAATCGCTGCACTGGCAGGTTTTCAGGTCCAACAGTTTGCAGGCAATGCGCGTGTAATAGACGCTGTTGTCTTCTTCATCTTCGAGTTTCTGCAGGCAGCACAGACCGCAGCCGTCGCACAGCGATTCCCATTCCTCGTGATCCAGTTGCTCGAGGGTTTTGCGTTTCCAGAACGGTTCGACTTTGGCGGCCATGGCTCAAGCATCAACATCAGGTGGTGAAAAGGCCGCCAGTCTAGTGCCCAAGGCCTTGCGGGCCAAGCGCTGGCGACTGTCGGTAAATCGCGCTTGTCAGCCGAATCGCCGCCCAGTAGGGTTTTGCCACGAATTCATGACTCAAACACAGCAAGGAATCTTTCGATGAGTGCCAACCCTCGCGTCGCCGATTACGCCATTCACCCGCAGTTCACCGACCGCTGGTCGCCCCGCGCCTTCACCGGCGAAGCGATCCCGGAAGAAACCCTGCTGAGCTTTTTCGAAGCCGCACGCTGGGCGCCTTCGGCGTACAACTCGCAGCCGTGGCGCTTTCTGTATGCGCGCCGTGACACGCCGAACTGGGAGCGCTTCCTGGGCCTGCTGAATGAATTCAACCGCAGCTGGGCGCAACACGCTTCGGCGCTGGTGATCGTGATGTCGAAAACCACCTTCACCGCCCCCGGTGCCAGCGAAGAGTCCCCGGCGCTGTGGCACACCTTCGACACCGGCTCGGCCTGGGGCCACCTGGCGCTGCAAGCGAGCATCAGCGGCTGGCACACCCACGGCATGGCCGGTTTCGATCAGGAGCTGACCCGCAAGGAGCTGAACATTCCGCAAGGTTATGCGCTGCATGCGGCGGTCGCTATCGGCAAGCTGGGTGACAAGGTGACCCTGGCCGAATACCTGCAGGCTCGTGAAGTGCCGAGCCCGCGTCGCCCGCTGAGCGAGTTGGCCGCAGAAGGCAACTTCACCCTCTAAGCCACCATGCAAAAACCACTGTAGGAGTGAGCCTGCTCGCGATGGCGTAGTGTCAGACAACATCAATGTCGACTGACACTACGCCATCGCGAGCAGGCTCACTCCTACAGGTATCGCGGTGGATTTAATATCCGCGGTTGAAATCCACTTCCCCGCGCAACGCTTCTCCCGCCTGATACGCCTTCAGGTTCTCGACGAACAACTGCACCATCAACGCCGGCGACGTCGGTGCCGAGCTGTGTCCGGTCAGCAGCAGGCCCCAGGCGGTCCAGAACGGATGGCGTTGCGGCAACGGCTCCTGACGGCAGACGTCGATCACCGCGCCCGCCAGATGCCCTTCCTTCAGGGCTTCCACCAGATCCGCATCAACCACTGCCACGCCGCGCCCGACGTTGATGAACAACCCGGTAGGCTTGAATTGCTTGAACAGCGCCGCGTCGTAAATGTCGTGGGTGTGCTCGGTATTCGGCAGCAGATTGACCACGTAATCGACCGCGCCCACCAGCCGTGGCAGATCCGCCATCGAGCCGACTTCGACGAACGGCGCCTGCTCGCGCGCGCTGCTGGCGATGCCGTACAGCTCGACGCCAAACGGCAGCAGAAACTGCGCCACGCTCTGGCCGATATCGCCGGTGCCGACGATCAGCACCTTGCGCCCGACCAGACTCTGGCCGGTGCGGTTGTCCCACTTGCGCTCGACCTGGCTGACCAGGCGCGCCAGCACTTCACGCTCGTGGCCAAGCATGTAGGTCAGCACGTATTCGGCCATCACCTGACCGAAGATTCCCACCGCGCGGGTCAGGCGGTAATCGCGGCGCAAGCCGTCAGCGAGCAGCGGCGTGATGCCGGCCCAGGTCGATTGCAGCCATTGCGGCTGATGGCCCTGACGCAGCAGGGTCGCCAGCAGATCCGGCTGCCCCAGCCACACCGGGCAATCGGCCGCCTGCCGGGCCAGTTCGGCGGAGTCGCCACTGGTCAGTACTTCAAGCTCGGGGGCCGCCTGACGCAGCAGCCGGGCGTACACCGCGTGGTCGTGTTCAGCAATCAGAACGCGCATCTTCAAACCTTTCGCAAACCGTGCAGGCAACCGCCGAAGGAGTCGCGCTCCTTCGTGGCGGTCGTCGCCGTAAAATCAGTTCCAGGGGGGCAAGAGGCCCAGAACAGGGCCTCGCAGATCAGACCGGGTCGTTGCGTCGTAGCAATTCTTCGGGCAGGTGTTCGATGTACTCGTCCTCGGCCGGTGGCATCTGCAGGTGATAGCCCTGCTTGTCGAGGTTTTCCAGGACCACGACGATGTCCTCGCTGGCCAGCTTGCGCTCAGGCGACAGCACCAGATCGAAGGCATGTTTCGGCTTGCCGAACGCCAGCATCAGGGGTTCCGGCACACGCTCCAGAGCATCGCTCTTGAGCACGTAAAGATACATCCCGGGTTTCTTCGAGCTTTGGTAAATGGAGCAAATACGTTTCAAGGCTGTTCTCCGGCGGTGGCCAGGCTGTCCAGCAGCTTCTGGCCCATGAGTTCGCGGCGCCAGCCACGCAGCGACTCAGGCAATTGATAAGGACCCTCGGGGAAGCCACTTTTAACCAGCGCTTCGAGGGTTTTCTTGCGCAGCATCAGTTCCGGGGCGATGCCCAGGCGTTCGGCTTCGACCTGGCCGAGGGCGCGCAGTTGCTTGATCAGCGCAGCCGCTTCGACCGGCAATGGCTCCGGCACCGCCGGCGGCCATTGATCAGGGCCCACACTGCCAGAGCGCTTGATCAGATCAAGCAGAAATTGGCCGTCCTGACGCACGGTACGCGGGTGCATGTCTTCGATCTTGCCCAGCGCGGCGAGGTTGTCCGGCTGCGTGCGGGCCAGCGGCCACAGCGAGTGCTCACGGACGATGCGGTTGCGCGGCAGATCACGGGCACGCGCTTCCTTTTCACGCCAGGCGCACAGTTCACGCAGCACCGCCAGTTGCGCACGGGACAGTTTCCACGCCAGTTTGGCTTCGCGGTAGACCTCGTACGGGTCGGTCTCGCGGCGCAGGTTGGCGACCAGTTCGGCGCCGTCCTCCAGCACCCAGGCGAATTTGTCGTCGGACAGCTTCGGCCGCAGCTGTACGAAAACTTCCGCCAGATGCACTGCGTCTTCAGCGGCATAGCTGATTTGTGTGTCGGAAAGTGGACGCTGCAACCAGTCGGAACGGGTTTCGCCCTTCGGCAACTCAATGCCCAGCACTTCCTGCACCAGCCGCGAATAGCCCATCGAGAACCCAAGGTTCAGGTAGGCCGCTGCCAATTGTGTGTCGAACAGCGGCGCCGGCAGGCTGCCGGTCAGGCGCAGCAACACTTCGAGGTCTTCGCTGCAGGCGTGCAGGACTTTGAGCACCGCCGGGTTTTCCAGCAACGCCGCCAGCGGTTGCCAGGCGTCGATGGTCAGCGGATCGATCAGGTAGGCGCGTTTGCCGTCGCCGACCTGCAGTAAACCGGCAATCGGGTAGAAGGTGTCGACCCGCATGAATTCGGTGTCGAGGGCAACGAACGGCAGTTGCTGCCACTCGGCGCAAAACTGCGCGAGGCTTTCGTTGTCGCGAATCCAGTGAATATCGATGGCCACACGGCTCTCCCTTGAAGAATGGCGCGCAGTATATATCGCCGCCGGCGTTTTACGCGCCTGCGCTGGGCCAGAGCTGTAACGAAATGTCCTGCCAGAAAGAAAGAATAGTCTTACAGCGTGGTCAGCAAGAGGAATCCGAACCTCCCCATGTAGGAGAGCCATATTTAATTTTTAAATAATGCTCGGGAAATCTGATTTGCCGATAAGTGCTGCGCGCCGCCTAATCGACAGCCTCCGCAATCCAGAGTCTGCCGATGGAACACGTCCGCGCCCCCGCTCGCCCCGCTGCCTGGCTGATGTTCGGGATCATTCTCGTCGCACTCAATCTGCGCCCATCCATGGCCGCCGTCGGGCCGTTGCTGTCGGCAATTCGTGGCGATATCCCGCTGAGTTTCAGCGTGGCTTCGCTGCTGACCATGCTGCCAGTGATGGCGATGGGGCTGGCGATGTTTTTCGGTATTGGCATTAGCCGGCGCCTGGGCGAGCAACGCACGGTGATCCTGTCGTTGTTGATCATCGGCCTGGCGACGCTGTCGCGGCTGGTGCTCGATTCGGCACCGCAGTTGATTGGCAGCGCAGTGCTGGCCGGGATGGGTATCGCCCTGATTCAGGCGCTGATGCCGGTGCTGATCAAGTCACGCTTCCCCGACCATGTGGCGCTGTGCATGGGCTTGTATGTCACATCGATCATGGGCGGCGCCGCGCTGGCCGCCTCATTTTCGCCGCTGGTGCTGGGGCAGACCGGCAGCTGGCGCATCGGGCTGGCGATCTGGGCGGCACTTTCCTTGCTCGCGTTGCTGGTCTGGTGGACACAGTCGATCCCGTCATCCCTCCAGATCACGCCTGTAGGAAAAGAGTCCTTCACGCGTAATTCCCGCGCCTGGCTGCTCGCCATCTTCTTCGGCCTCGGCACGGCGTCCTACACCTGCGTACTCGCGTGGCTGGCGCCGTACTACGTGGAGCAAGGCTGGAGCGAACAGCAGGCCGGGCTGCTGCTAGGTTTTCTGACCGCCATGGAGGTGATTTCCGGGCTGCTGACGCCGGCCATCGCCAACCGTAGCCGTGATCGCCGTGCCGTCCTCGTAGCGTTGCTGTTGCTGATCATCGGCGGCTTCTGCGGATTGATCCTCAGCCCGCAACACCTCAGCCTGTTGTGGCCATGCCTGTTGGGGCTGGGGATTGGCGGCCTCTTCCCCATGAGTCTAATCGTCTCGCTCGATCACCTCGACAACCCGCAGCGCGCCGGCAGCCTGACCGCGTTCGTGCAAGGCATCGGCTACTTGATCGCCGGGCTTTCGCCGCTGCTGGCCGGAATCATCCGCGACCGGCTCGGCAGCTTTGAATGGGCCTGGTGGTCGCTGACCGCAGTGATGGTGGTGATGCTGCTGATAGTGCTGCGCTTCGACCCTCGGCTGTACGCCCGACACATCCGTTGAAGCCGAATGCCGCCGCCGGGCTAGAGGCCTGTTGCCATCTTTTTGCGGTTTATTTGTCGACGTCGTGTTACTAAAACTTTCTGTCCCACTAGCGACATCGAAACGTCCTACAGGGCTTTGTCCTGGCACCATCGTTCCGCTACGATCATGCGCACACGTTTGCGCGGATTCAGCGCAAGGAGCACAGCGGGACGGAACGGATGCTGAACAGTAACTTGCTTCGAAAGCTCGACATGCAGGACCTCATGGTGTTTATCGCCGTGTATGAGCAAAGCAGCGTCACGGATGTCTCGGAGACGCTGTGCGTCAGCCAGTCCACTGTCAGCTATTGCCTGAAAAAATTGCGCACCAGTTTCGAAGACGAGTTGTTCATCAACACCCGCACGGGCATGCGTCCCACCTACAAGGCCGGCACCATGTACGGCCATGTGCAGAAGATCCTCGAAAGCATCAACCTGTGCCACGCCGGCGCCCCGGCCTTCGATCCGACCCGGCAAGCGGTGACCTTCAATATCTGCGCCCCGGAATACTTCGAGCAATTGGTGCTGCCACGGCTGTTGAAGCGTTTCGACTTCGACGATTTGCCGGTGGTGGTCAACATGCACAAGTTCGAGACCGATGTGCCCGCCGACGAACTGCGCGACGGCAGCCTCGACCTGGTGATCTGTTTCGGCCCCAACTTCCACCGCAGCCACACCGACCTGAAATCGCGGATGCTGCTGGAGGACGATCTGGTCTGTGTCTTCGACAAACGCGCCACGCCGCTGGAACCGCGCCTGAGCCTGCAGGCCTTCACCGAGCGGCGCCATGTGTTCCCGACACCGTGGACTTCCACCACCAACATGGTCGATGGCTGGCTGGCGCGTCAGGCGCAGAAACGGCAGATCGTCGCGCGTTCCAACAGCTACAGCGCGGCATTGAAGATGATCACCGGCACCGATTTCATCCTCACCCTGCCCCGGCGCATCCAGCGCCTGCTGACCAACGACGCGGTGTTCAATCATTGCGAGGCGCCGAACGGCCTGCCGGGGTTCACCCTCGACATGCAATGGAGCCAGAACGCCGATCAGGACAGCGCCAACGTCTGGCTGCGCGAGCAGGTGATCAAGGTGTGCAGTGAGCTGGAAACGGCCTGAGTCCTACATGCCGATGGCGGTCTTGGTGTAGGAATCGCGGTCGATATCGAGCAACTCCACACACAACTGCACTTCAACTCCGGCCGGCCACTCGCACAGATCCTGCAACACCGCCAGCAGGCTATCCGAGAGCTGCTTCTTGATCTGCGGCGAGCGACCACTGAGCAGCGCCAGTTTCACATGGATGAAAGCACGCTCACCCATGCCGGTACCGACCTTGAAGGTCTCGACCTTCACCGCCCGGCTCTTGATATCGAACTCCGCAGCGAACTGACCGGAACCCACCAGGGCGTTGTTGAGCCGGATCAACGCCACATCAGCGTTCAACTGCGGCAGGTTGGCGGTGTATTCCATGTGCAGGTGTGGCATGGGGTGCTCCAGTCAGTCGGCAGAAAGGTCGTACATATACCACAGCGCTGCCCTACTCTCCTGCGGCTTTTTCCGAGGTTATCGAGGCCGACGCCTGACGCAATGCCAGGCTTTCCCACAGCGCCACCAGCACCACGATCGCCGTGGTCAGCGCCCCGAGTACCAGCGCCGAAAACCAGTGATTCAACGCCAATGGCAGCGCCAGCATGAGCAACACCAGCCCCGCCAGATGCGACAACGGCGGCAGCGGTCGGTCGGACATGACCCACTTGAACAGCGCATTGCCCAACAGAAACAGCCATGGCCCGCCCACGATCACCAGGATCCCGGCGTCACTGGCGTGATCCGGGTGCACCAGCACCAGTTCGTCGGCCACCGCACTGACAATCACCCCGGCAACAATCAGCACGTGCAGGTAGGTGTAGGCGATGCGCGCCTGGCGCCCGGGATCGCTCGAATGCGCGATGCGGTGATGCGCGCGCTCGGCGCCGCTGTCGAAGTACACCCACCACATGCCGATGCTGCCCAGCACCGCCACCAGAAACGCCATGATCCCGGTTGCGCTCAGCGTCAGTTCAGCGAACGTCGCGCCGGTGACCAGCAACGATTCGCCCAGGGCGATGATCACGAACAGCGCGCAACGCTCGGCCATGTGATTGCCTTCGACGTTCCAGTCGCTCAACGACGAACGCCCCAGCCCCGGCACCCAGAAATACAGCGAAGGCGAGATCAGCTCGATCAGCAGCGCCAGCGCCCAACACAGCAGACGTTGCTGCCCGTCGAGAAAGGCCCCGGCGATCCAGAACACGCCGGAGCACATCAACCACGCCAGAATCCGCTGGAAGTTGCGGGTCATGCTCAGCGATTCGCCACGCACCGCCCAGATCGCAAACAACGTGCGCCCGACCTGCATGAACACGAACGCCGAAGCAAACATCAGCCCGCGCTCGGTGAAAGCCTTGGGAATCGAGGACGACAGCAACAGACCGGCGATCATCAGCCCGAACAGGCCGAGACGGATCGGCAATTTTTCCGGGTCGAGCCAGTTAGTGATCCACGAAGTGAAAATCCACACCCACCACACCGCGACCATCAACAGCGCCACCTGCACCGCGCCCAGAATCGACAACTGCGCGAGCAACGAATGCGAGAGCTGAGTCACGGCAAACACGAACACCAGATCGAAAAACAACTCGACCATGCCGACCTTGCCACTGTCGAGACTGCCGCGCCCACGCAGCAACGATCGGGAAATGCTCATCGGACAAGTCTCCAGCCGGGGTCATTGCCATTGAGCAAAGCAGCCCGACCAGACGAACGCAAACCCTTGTAGGAGTGAGCCTGCTCGCGATGGAGTCGTGTCAGACAACATCAATGTCGACTGACACACCCTCATCGCGAGCAGGCTCACTCCTACAGGGGAGATTTGTGGTGGGATTCAGGGGGCGGTCAGTGGCCGTTCGCTCATGAACGCCTCAAGCCGCGAACGCAGCCAGCGCTCGGCCGGGTCGCTGTCGACGTGGCTGAGCCAGACCATCGACAGATCCAGCATCGGCGTCTTGAACGGAAACGGTTCCTTGAACAACAGCCCGGAGGCAGCCATGGCTTCGGCGGTGTAGTCCGGCAGGCTGGCGATCAGGTCGGTGCCGGCCAGCAATGCCGGCAGCGCACTGTATTGCGGCACCGACAACACCACATGCCGGGTGCGGCCGATTTCCGCCAGCCACTCATCGGCATAGCCGCTGATGTTGGCGGTGTGCGACACCAGTACGTGTGGGCGCGAACAGTATTCATCGAGAGTCAGCGGCGAATCCGAGGCGTCGGCGCGCAGGATGCTTGGCTGGATATGCCGCAGCAGTTTGCGCTTGGCATTGGCCGGCAGGCCCCGGGTCTGGCTGATACCGACGGTGATGTCGCCGGCGGCCAGCAGGTCGGGGATGCGCCAGTAGTCGACGTGTTGCACCACGAACACTACGCTGGGTGCTTCCTGACGCAGCGCCCGCAGCAACGGTGGCAGCAGGCCGAATTCGACGTCATCGGACAGGCCGATCCGGAACGTCATGTTGCTCACGGCCGGGTCGAAATCGTGAGTCAGGCTCAGCGCCACCGACAGTGAGTCGAGGGCCGGCGACAGGTACTTGAACAGCTCTTCGGCCCGGGCAGTCGGCTCCATGCGATGGCCGACGCGAATGAACAGCGGATCGTTGAACATCGCGCGCAAGCGATTGAGCGCCGAACTGATGGTCGGCTGGCCGAGAAACAGCTTCTCCGCCGCCCGGGTCACGTTGCGTTCGAGCATCAAGGTCTCGAACACCACCATCAGATTGATGTCGGCCTTGCGTAATTCATTTCGATTCATCCATTGCCCCTACTCCCCGGTCTGCGGGCAGTTTAGAAAGGCCCATGGACAGCGTCTATGGGCGAAAGGAACAACACCGGCTCAATTCACCGTCAACGCCTGTATCCCGATCGCCAGCTTGCGCATGTCCTTGCCCATGCCCAACTCCCCCGGACTGATAGCGTTGGCGTATTTGAAACGAATATTCAGCACACCTTGTTGCTCGACACGCTGCTGCACTTCGACCGGCAACTCGACATTCAGGCGATTCGCTTCAGGCTTGACCAGCCGGGTGGACAGCACGCGTACATCGTTTACGAAAATTTCCACTGCTTGCTCGGTGTGTGAAGGGGCCAGCAGCGCAGTGGTTTCCAGCAAGAACGAGTGCACCCGAGCAGTCGGCCGCAGGGCAATTTGCGACTCATTCCCCTCGGACCAGGTGCCCCACGGTTCATTGTTCGCCCACCCTTTACCGAGGAAAAACGTCGCCAGACTGCTGGGATTGAACACGACTCTCTCGCCCGACTTGAGTGGCGGGATCAGCGTCAATGGGTCCGGGGCCGATATCGGCAGGCAGTCGGTGCAACGCTTCCAGCCCGGCGCCAAGACGTTCAACCCGTCAATTCTGGCGAGCACATCGGTGTCGCGATTCAAGGTCAGAGCTGCTTCCAGCACAGTACGGTTACTGAGCACGTACAGGGTATCGGCTGCATAGTTTCCAGAACTGACCATTCGATCCGACACCGCTTGAGCGGCTTCAGTGGCAACCGTACTGGCGCGCCCAAGGTAGACCGCGTTGGTCGGCAAGTGATGGCGACCCGAGTAGTCGGCCAGGGTCATCCACTGTTCCGGATAATTCTCCGGTCGCAGCCAGCGCACTGCCTGATAACGCTTCGCCGCCTGCTCCCAGAACGGGTCGACCAATGGCGTCTTCCATGTGGGCGACGGCGTGGCCATGAAGAAACCGCGCGACACCGCCCAGCCGGCGCGCGTGTCTGCCACCTGAACCACCAGCGCCACACTCAGCAGCATCAACGCCACGCGCGAGGAGTGCCCGCGAATCACCACATAAAGGATCGCAAAAATGGCCATGTACATGAGCGGCCAGATCATTCGCCCCGAGCCACGAAAAATCGTGGCCACGGCAACCACCGCATCCGGCAGCGGAATCCTGAATTCGAATGGCCCTATGCCGATATTGTTGGAAACGGCGAATATCGCCAGCCCTGCCAGCGCGAGCAAAACCAACGGGTAACGGCGAGCCTTGGCTCCCAGGTCAGTCGTCCCTTGCAGCACCGGCACCAAGGCAAAGATCCCCAGGCAGATCACGCCCAGGCCCAGAAATGCGAACCCGTCGCCGTCGCCCAGTACACCCGGCATGTCCTGCAAGGTATAGGACCAGACACCCGCATCGAAAAAGGTCAGCACATTCGCCCGGAACAGGCCATACCCCATCAACGCCAGACCGCTGTCGCCTATGCTGAAATAACCCGCCTGCCAGCAGCAGACACTGACCAGCAGAAACAGACCGATCAACTCGATCAAGGCCTTACCCGGCGTCTGGCGCCGCTGAAGGGTTTTCGCGGCAAGGTCGGCAAGCCAGATCAACGCAACCATCGCCAGCAAATAAGCGTGCACCAGCGCAGCCGCCGCCAGCAGCGCGCCCCAGGCGAGGCGGCGTTTCGGCGTAAAGGGGCGCAATGCCAGATATAACCCTGCCAGCAACAGAAAATGCCCAGCCAGAGACAGATGTACGCTCATGCGGACGATCATCGCCGGAATGAACAAAAACATTCCGGCACCAAGCAAACGCAACGCCACGTCGCGACTGAACAGGCCAATCAGCTTCCAGGCAAACCAGCTCTGCAGAATGAAACACGTCAGTAGCCACAGCCCGAAATACTGGAAGGGTTCAGGCAACAGGGCTGAGAACGGTTTGAAGATAAAGGCGAACAACGGATTGGAATCCGAGAAAATTATCCCGTTACCCAACTCCAGCCCATAGCTCGGGTTAAGCCCCAGTGGAAACGTCCAGGGCGAATGACGAAAAAAAACCCAACCCTGATAGTGCGTGGCGGGGTCGCCGTCGCCCAGCCATGCAATGTTCATCGGGTTCAAGGCACGTGGGCCGACCACAATGAAAAACGCCAGAATTCCCAAGAGCACGGGCAGCAGCGCAGTCGCCCGATGTGTTGCGGAGAGCTTCATCGATACGTCCAGAAGTTGTGCAAGACAAACGTGAATGCCGGAATCGTCAGCGCCACCGCGACAATGCCCAACAGATAATTCAACCCGGCCACCTGCGCGGCCCAGGCGACAAACATCGCCAACAGAAAACCGCACGCCGATACCAATAGAAATCGCAGCAACGTTCTGCCGTGCAACCGAGCCGAGAAACTCCAAGTGGTATTGATCACGTAGGACACCACCGTTGCCACGGCAAACGCCACTCCGTTGGCCAGCGGCGGTTGCGGCGCAACGAAATTGATGAACAGCACAGCCACCAGCGCATGCAGCGCGGTGACGAACAGACCGGTCACGGCAAAGCGCAGACCGCGCTGGATCAGCGTTTTCCTTTCAACTGAAGTCACGGTTTTTGCGCCAGCACGAACACGCTCAGCCCGGCCAGACGGTTGTGGCTCATCAGCGGCAGTTCGAGGCTGCACAACGTCTTGAGCACGCCGTTGACCATGGGATGATGGCGTTTGAGCTGAGACTGCGGCGCTGCGGCCTGCGGCCCTTTGGGCAGCAAACGCAACGCCGCCGCGATCGGAAACACCGCGCCGAAATAGTAGGCACCGCGCTGCACGCTCAAACCGGCATCACGGGCCAGGGTTTCAAACTGCGGCAGGGTGTAGCGGCGCTTGTGTTCGAGGAAGTCGTCGTGACCGCTCCACAGGAACTGAAACGCCGGCACGGTCATCAGGAAACGGCTGCCGGACGGCACCTTGTCAACGTAAGCCTTGAGTAGACCGAGGTCATCGTCGACATGCTCCAGCACATCCATGAGCAGCACCAGATCAGCGTCGATGGCGTCGATATCGCGGCGGTAATGCACCGGTTTGCCGACGGTGGTCGTATCGGAATCGGCGGGGTAACTGATGTCGACGCACCACGCTTCGCGCGCATCGGTTTGAGTCAGCAGGTGATGGGAGAAGAAACCCGAGCCGGCGCCCACGTCGAGAATCCGCGTAATCGGTACATCACCGAGCAGACGACGAGTCGCCGCCGCTTTGGAGCAGTAATACCAATGCTCACCGATGCTGTCGCCGAGGATATCGGTTTCCTTGAGATCCATGTTTCAGTCCTTGGGGTCGTAGACGCGACGCACCAGAAAAACCGGCCGGCGTTTGGATTCGATATAAGTGCGGCCGAGGTACTCGCCGAGTACGCCGATGCCAATCAATTGCAGGCCACCGAGGAACGTCACGGCCACCATCAGCGAGGCATAACCGGGCATGTCGACGCCGTGGATCAGCGTGCGCAACACGATAAAAATGGCAAAGGCAAAGGACACCAGCGACACCGCGGCGCCGATGTAAGTCCAGATCCGCAACGGTTCGGTACTGAAACTGGTGATGCCTTCCAGGGCAAAATTCCACAGCCGCCAGCCGTTGAATTTGCTCTGCCCCGCCACGCGCTCGGGCCGCTCGTAATCAACGTGGGTAGTCCGAAAACCGACCCAGGCGAACAGGCCCTTCATGAAGCGCCGGGACTCGGGCAAAGTCAGCAAGGCATCGACTACACAACGGTCCATCAGGCGGAAATCGCCGACGTTTTCCGGCAGCGGTTGCTCGGCGATCTTGTTGTGCAGGCGGTAAAACCAATGCGCCGACGTCTGCTTGGCCCAGGTGTCGCTGCGGCGGCTGACACGATGACCGAGCACCACTTCATAGCCCTCGCGCCATCGCTCGATCATTTGCAGAATGACTTCGGGTGGGTCCTGCAGATCGGCATCGATAGGCACCACAATCTGCCCATTGGCGATTTGCAATCCCGCAGACAACGCCGCCTCTTTGCCGAAGTTACGGCTCAGATCGACGATGCGCAGCCGCGAGTCGTGCCGCTGACGATCCAGCAGCCGCTCAAGTGTGGCATCAGTGCTGCCGTCATTGATGAACACCAGCTCCAAAGCAATTGAGGCTTGGTGCTGGAAGACTTCATCGATGCGCAGAATGAACGCGTCGAGACTGTCCTCCTCGTTAAAAACCGGGACAACCAGCGATAACGTGGCCCGTGTGGCCTGTGCCGTTCCATGCTCAGTCAATGGAGTGCTCTTTTTATAGTGTTTGTCGGTCGTCGAAGCATTTTCAACGCCATGAGCCGTCCCGTATTAAGCAGTAGCGTCGATAGCCTTGCAAGGTGCAAAGGGCGACATTCTGGCCAATCCAGACGCCGATGCGTGCGCTCTAGCCCGCACTCTTCAGAAACATCTGCCAACGATTGGAAACAAATACCCGATAGCGAAAAAAACTCGCTCCGCTAGGCTTGCGACGATGCGCCACACAGGTTGTCGCAAACACCATCGCAAGGAGCGAACTGAATGTATTTCGAGATCTACAGGCAATCCCGAGGCACCCCGAGCACCGGCAAAGGCCAATGGCGCTGGAGGCTGCGGGCGGGGAACCACGAGACGATTGCCAGTGGCGAGTCGTATGTGAACAAGGCCGATTGTTTACACGTGATCGAGTTGATCAAGGGTGTGCAGGGGGAGACGCCGGTGAAGGAAATCTGATGGCGCCGCGTCCTACAGCCTCTTCCTTTTTCGTCTGAAGCACTGGCAAAGCACTTTTGCGCCCCTACGCTGTTCAGCGTACGGGGCCATCCAGCCCTGTTTCGCCAAATGACGTTCAAACTCAAAAGGAGCCGCACCATGGCTAGAGACAAAGCGAAAGACGACAAGCACTTCAACTGCACCCAGACACACGAAGCCGACTACGTCGCCAGCCTCTATCCGCACGCCAAGGACGAAGTGAAAACCTTCCTGGCCTCGGCTTGCAAGGACAACACCCTGCGCAACTCGACGCACAAGGAAGTGTATGACCTGATCAAACAGAAGCTCGGGCATCCGCAGCCGTGAGTGGCTGAGGCGGGTGCTCGGTAAAACTCGCAGATACAAAAAAGCCCTGTAGCTTCTCAGCTACGGGGCTATTTGCTCTGTTCGGGAACGACGTACAACCTCCAGACCAGAATCAAGCTAGGCATGGGCCTCTCGGTCAAGAACATCCGCAACCCACTGATTAATGCTTTTTTGAGCCAATTGCGCTTTTACGGCAACAGTCGCATGAAGAGCTGGCGCCAAACGCAGACTGAGATTGCCCGAATAAGGCTTTTGAGGAGCACGGCCCAGTTTTGCGCAAGTCTCCAGATAGTCAGTAACAGCCTCTTCGAACGCTGACCGAAGCTCTTTTACAGATTCGCCATGAAAACCTACAACGTCCTTGATCCCAGCGATATGACCAACAAAAAGACCGTCTTCATCACTGTATTCAATTCGGGCTGCATACCCGTTGTAATTCATCACGTTCATGGAATGACTCCTGCTTGTTCAAGAAAAGCCCGAGCATCACGAACCTGATAGGGCTTTGCTTCTTTATCCGGGTGAGGTCGGTGGAACGTAGCAACCACACCTCTTAATTCAAACCGAACTCGCGAACCATTGCCTTCCACGGTTCTGGCCCCGACCGCATTGAACAGAGACTCGATGCGCGCCCATTCCAACGTGGCGGGTGTGGGTCGTGAAAATATAGCTGCGAGCGTACCGAGTTGTTTGTTGTTCATAGTATTACACCATGATACCGCGCAGGAAAAATTGACAATCGCGATTCATATCGCTGATCCATGAAGCGCCCCCTTGAACAAGCGGACAACGCCACCCTCCAAGCTTGAAAACGGCGTCTTTTTATCCGAATCCGGTCAATATTGGGCACATAGGTCAGGATAAGGAGTGATTGGAAATAGAGCTGTAGGTAGACTCCGAGAGTTACGTACGAACCGGCATCAATCGAGTCACATCCGATTATCGAGTTTTCAACCTCGGGTTCCGGCGACAGGATTTGCTGATTACTCAAGCGAGCAGAAACAAAAAAGCCCCGTAGCTTCTCAGCTACGGGGCTTTTTCTATATATGGCGGAGAGATAGGGATTCGAACCCTAGGTACCGGTGAAGGTACAACGGATTTCGAATCCGTCCCATTCGGCCACTCTGGCATCTCTCCAACGGCGCGCATCATAACAACACTTCTGCCGAAAGCAAACCCTCTTTCGAAAATTTTCTTCGTGCTATCAGATGCTTGCGTCGATTAAAGCGGTACACCCAGACGATTGGCGACTTCTTCGTAGGCTTCGATGACGTCACCGAGGCCCTGGCGGAAGCGGTCTTTGTCCATCTTCTTCTTGGTGTCCTTGTCCCACAGGCGGCAGCCGTCCGGGCTGAACTCGTCGCCGAGGACGATCGAGCCGTCGCTGAACACGCCGAATTCAAGCTTGAAGTCCACCAGCAGCAGGCCTGCGTCGTCGAACAGTTTGCTCAGGACTTCGTTGACCTTGAGCGACAGCTCTTTCATGCGTGCCAGTTGCTCGGCGGTGCCCCAACCGAATGCCACGACGTGGGATTCGTTGATGAACGGGTCGCCCTTGGCGTCGTCCTTGAGGAACAGTTCGAAGGTGTACGGGTTGAGCTTCATGCCCTCTTCGACGCCCAGACGTTTTACCAGGCTGCCGGCGGCGTAGTTACGCACGACGCACTCGACCGGGATCATGTCCAGCTTCTTCACCAGGCACTCGTTGTCGCCCAGCAGTTTGTCGAATTGGGTCGGAATGCCGGCCGCTTCGAGTTTCTGCATGATGAAGGCGTTGAACTTGTTGTTCACCATGCCTTTGCGGTCGAGCTGCTCGATGCGCTTGCCGTCGAACGCCGAGGTGTCGTTGCGAAACAGCAGGATCAAACGGTCAGCGTCGTCGGTCTTGTAAACCGATTTGGCTTTGCCGCGGTAGAGTTCTTCACGTTTTTCCATGATGGGCTCCGCTTGCTAAGTAGATGGGCTAGGCGATATGGCGCCAGTCGAGCCCTGAATCTTGATCGGCCAGTTGCAGCCAGTCCGGGTCGCACCCGAGGGTGTCGACGAAACATTGCCGGGCCAGCTGCGGCAGGTTGTTCTTGCTGCTCAGGTGGGCGAGAACCAGATGCTGCAAGCCCTGCCACCCCAACTCGGCCACCAGGAATGCCGCCTGATGGTTGTTCAAATGTCCCAGCTCGCCGCCCACCCGTTGCTTGAGAAAGTACGGATAGTGACCACGGGCCAGCATGTCGCGGCAGTGGTTGGACTCGATCATCAACGCATCGAGATCCCGATAGCCGTCCAGCACCCGCTCGCAATAGGAACCCAGGTCGGTCAGCAGGCCGAAGCGCCGCTGCTCGTTATCACTGAATACGTACTGGGTCGGCTCCTGCGCATCATGGGCCACGGCAATGACCCCGATGTTCAGTGCGCCGATCTGCAGCTGCTCGCCGCCGGCCAGAAAGCCTGCGGGTTCGATCGGTTTGCGCATCCCGCGCAGTGTGCCGCGACTGAGGTAGACCGGCAGATTGTAGCGCCGAGACAGCAAACCCACGCCATGCACGTGGTCGGCATGTTCGTGGGTTACGAGTATCGCGCTCAGTTGCGCCGGGTGAATCCCCAGACGCAACAGGCGTTTTTCGGTTTCCCGCAGGGAAAAACCACAATCCACCAGCACATAGGTATCAGCGCTGGCGATCAGCGTGCCGTTCCCTTGGCTACCGCTGCCGAGAACGGCAAAGCGCATGTGATCAGCCCAGGTTGTCCTGAATCACGCTCAACACTTTGCGCGCCACATCGGCCGGCGCAACGGTATTGATGTTCTTCTCTACGGTCACCTGAACGTTCTCACCGACCTTGCTCAGGCGAACCTGATAACGCTCGGCGCGGGCTTCAACTTCTTCCTTGGTCGGCGCACTGCCGAACAGGCTGCTGAAGAAACCAGGCTTGTCGTCTTTCTTCTCGGCTTTCTCGGCCAGGTTGATGTAGTACAGGCCCAGGCTGCGGTTGATGTCTTCAACGCGCCACTGACCTTGCTCCAGCGCACGACCGACGCTCGACCAGGCACGATCCAGGTCAGGACCGACGTTCAGTACCGGGTTGCCACTGCCGTCTTCGCTGAGGCTGACACGGCTCGGGGTATCGAAATCGCGCGAAGCCAGCATCGACACCGAACCACCCTTCTCGGAGATCCGGCTCATGCTCGCGAGCATGTCGTCGACCAGCGCGGCGTCCAGGCCAGTGTTGACCGAACGGTTGGTGAAATCGACGTCGGCGGTGCTGCCGGCAGGACGCTCGGCGCTGACCACGTAGATTTCACTGGTGTTGCGCTGCACGCCTGGCTCGATACGCACCCGCACGCGGGTTTCGCTGTCGGCACCGACACCGGCGGCGCTCAGGCGCTTGGCCATGGCGGCGGACAGTTCGTCGGAATGCTGCCAGGTGGTGGTGAATTCGCCGGTTTGCGGACGCTGTTCATCCAGCCGAAAACCATTGTCCTGGAAGAACTGTACCGCCACTGGCCAGACTTCGGCCGGCGGGTGCTGGGCCACGACCCAACGCGAGTCACCGCTCTTCTGCAGCGAGTAGTCGGTCGCCTCGGCAACCGCCGTCAGCGGTTGCGGGCGCGGTACCACGTATTCGCCCTTCGCCGTGTCATCGGCCACGTTGCGCGGGATCGGCAACAGCGGATCCAGACGCTTGGAGGTGCTGACATTCGGTGGCAGTTGCATCGGTGCAGTCTGTTGCGCTTCCAGGTAATCGCTACCACGGTCACGGAAATAACCTTCCGGGCCCCAGACCCATCCGCAGCCACTGGTGCTGGAGATAATCAAGGCAAGTGCGGAAAGTCCGGCCATTCGCTTCATGCGTTGTACTTCCTCAATTAAACCAGGACGCTGCACTGGCGCAGGGCCGTGCGAAGCGTTTCATGACAAGGAGCGCTCAGCCAGGTCAACGGCAGGCGGATGCCTTCGTGCATCAGGCCCATTTCAACCAAAGCCCACTTCACCGGAATCGGGTTGGCTTCGATGAACAGGTCCTTGTGCAGCGGCATCAATTTTTCGTTGATCGCCCGTGCGGTCTCGGCGTCGCCGTTCAGCGCGGCCTCGCACAGGTCAGCCATTTCGCGCGGGGCGACGTTGGCCGTTACGGAGATGTTGCCTTTGCCGCCCAGCAGGATCAGCTCGACCGCGGTCGGATCATCGCCGGACAGCACGATGAAGTCCTTGCTCACGCCGTCGATGATGGCTTTGGCGCGTTTCAGGTCGCCGGTGGCTTCCTTGATGCCGATGATGTTCGGCACGCTGGACAGGCGAATTACGGTCTCGGCCTGCATGTCGCAGGAGGTGCGGCCGGGAACGTTGTAGAGAATCTGTGGAATGTCGACGGCTTCGGCAATGTGCTTGAAGTGCTGGTACAGGCCTTCCTGGGTCGGCTTGTTGTAGTACGGAACTACCAGCAGGCAGGCGTCGGCGCCGGCTTCCTTGGCGTTGCGGGTCAGCTCGACGGCTTCGCGGGTCGAGTTGGCGCCGGTACCGGCGATCACCGGAATGCGCCCGGCTACCTGTTTGACCACGGCTTTGATGACGGCGATGTGTTCTTCTACATCAAGGGTCGCCGACTCGCCGGTAGTACCGACCGCGACAATGGCATGGGTGCCGTTCTTGAGATGGAAGTCCACGAGTTTGCTGAGGCTGTCCCAGTCAAGACGCCCTTGTGCATCCATGGGAGTGACCAGTGCCACCATACTGCCCGCAATCATGAAACCGCTCCTGCCGGAAAAAGAGAGCGGTAATGGTACTGGCGCCAAGATGCTTGCACAAGCGAAGTACTGCGCCGCCATTCCCCTTGGCGTCGGTTTTCGCTACCCTTCAGACTTTGATCGGTACAGATCAGCTTGTACGCCGGGTTCCAGCCTCCCCTTTCGGCCTCCCAGGCCCCGTTCCAGTGTCGCTGCTGCACGCTCCGCCTTTATTGGAGCGAATTGCGAGCCACGGCCCGGGGCTTTCTGAACGGGCACGCGCAGACGCTTCCCGACGGCCAACGCCCATCGACCTACCGACCGCTCATCGCTTTAGGAATGCTGCATGTCCACCCCCACAGTTCGCGAACAATTCCTTGTCATCAGTGCCCTTGGCGCCAACCCCATGGAGCTGACTAACGTCCTGTGCCGCGCCAGCCATGAAAATCGCTGCGCCGTCGTCACCTCCCGCCTGACTCGCCATGGCGAATGCAGCGCCCTGGTGCTGGAAATCTCCGGCAGCTGGGACGCGCTGGCCCGCCTCGAAGGCAGCCTGCCGACCCTGGCCAAGCGCCACGCATTCACCGTCAACGTGGTACGCAGCGCGGCCCTGGAAAATCGTCCACAGGCCCTGCCGTACGTGGCTTATGTCAGCTCGGCGTATCGCCCGGACATCATCAATGAGCTGTGCCAGTTCTTCATGGATCACAACGTCGAGCTGGAAAACCTGACCTGCGATACCTATCAGGCCCCGCAGACTGGCGGCACCATGCTCAACGCCACGTTCACCGTAACGCTGCCGGCCGGCACCCAGATCAGCTGGCTGCGCGACCAGTTCCTGGACTTCGCCGACGCGATGAACCTGGATGCGCTGATCGAACCTTGGCGCCCACAAAACCCAATGTAAGGAAGCTTTCATGGCCGTTGTCATCGACCAACCGGTTGCGGATTTCGAAGCACCTGCCACCAGCGGGCAGACCGTCAGCTTGTCCGCCCTGAAGGGCAAGCAAGTGGTGATCTACTTCTATCCGAAGGACAGCACCCCCGGCTGCACCACCGAAGGCCAGGGTTTTCGTGACCAGTACGCGGCGTTCCAGGCCGCTAATACCGAGATTTTCGGTATCTCCCGCGACAGCCTGAAGTCTCACGAGAACTTCAAGTGCAAGCAGGAATTTCCGTTCGAGCTGATCAGCGACAAGGATGAAGCCGTCTGCCAGCTGTTCGACGTGATCAAGCTGAAGAAACTGTATGGCAAGGAATATCTGGGCGTTGATCGCAGCACATTCCTGATCGACAAGAATGGCGTGCTGCGCCAGGAATGGCGCGGCGTGAAAGTGCCGGGACATGTGGATGCTGTGCTGACTGCGGCTCAGGCGCTGAACAAGGCCTGATATTTCTGCGTCGTTTTCACTGACGCCTTCGCGAGCAAGCTCGCTCCCACATAGACCTCGGTCAACTGTGGGAGCGGGCTTGCTCGCGAAGAGGCCATAAGCCGCAACGAGTAATCCGGCTTTAAAGCAACGGAGCGACAACCGGCTCCTTGCGCGGCCACGCATCCAGCACGGCCTTGAACAGCGTCGCCAGCGGAATTGCGAAGAACACGCCCCAGAACCCCCACAACCCGCCAAACAACAGCACCGCACAAATGATTGCCACCGGGTGCAGGTTGACCGCCTCGGAAAACAGCAACGGCACCAGCACGTTGCCATCCAGGGTCTGAATGATCCCGTAGACCGCCATCAGATAGATGAACTGATCGCTCCAGCCCCACTGGAACAACGCAATCAGCAACACCGGCACGGTCACCACCACCGCGCCGACGTACGGCACCACCACCGACACCCCGACCAGCAACGCCAGCAGCGCCGCATAGTTGAGGCCGAGCGCGACGAACGCGATGTAGGTCACGCCGCCACAGATCACAATCTCGATGACCTTGCCACGAATGTAGTTGGCGATCTGCCGGTTCATTTCCTGCGCCACGCGGGTGATCAGCGCTCGCTCACGGGGCAGATAGCCGCGCACCCACTCGCCGATCATGGCCCGATCCTTGAGAAAGAAGAACACCAGAATCGGCACCAGCACCAGATAGATCATGATGTTGACCAGCAGCGGCAGGCTCGACAGGGAAAAGGTCAGCGCCCATTGGCCGAACTTGCCGATTTCGCCACGCGCCGCTTCGATGGCCTGCAGCACCTGCTCGTCAGAGACCAGATGCGGATAGCGCTCCGGCAGCAACAGCAGCAGCGACTGCCATTTGGCGAGCATGCCCGGAAGTTCGTTGAACAGCGTGATCAACTGATGCCACAGCAACGGCAAGACCACCACGATGAACACCAGCAACACGCCCATGAACAGCGCAAACACCAGCCCCACCGCCGCCGCACCAGGCAAGCGCATGCGTTCAAGAGCGAGCACCAGCCCCTGCATCAGATACGCCAACACCATCCCCGCCAATACCGGCGCGAGCATGCCACCGAGCGTGAGCACCGCGGTGAAGGCGAGAAACAGCAGCACCGCCAGCACCACCGCTTCTTCGTCGGAAAAGTAGCGCTGAATCCAGTCGCGTAACACTTTGAACATCAATAATCCTTAGGTCTTTTACGCTGTCGGTTCAGGCTTTTTTCAACCAGTAACGGTAGACGCCCGCTTCGTCTTCTTCGCGCAGCAGCGTATGACCGGCCAGACGGGCAAAGGTGCGGAAGTCACGCTGCGAACCCGCGTCCGTGGCGATCACCTTGAGCACCGCGCCGCTGGGCAGCTTGTTGAGTTCCATCTTGGCCTTGAGCAACGGCAACGGGCAATTCAGGCCACTGGCATCCAATTCACAGTCATGGGCTACAGCGTCAGTCATTGCGTCACTCCGGTTCAGGTGGTTGAGCTGCCTAGAATATCTGGTCGCAAGCCCGGTGTCCGGCTACAGTAAGGTCTTTGTCTTCTAAGGCTTTGTGCATGACATTTCTGCGCCCTACCCTGCTGACGCTCGCTTGCCTGCTCGCCTCACCGGGCTTTGCCGACGATCTGCCGTCACTTGGCGACGCCAGTTCTGCCATTGTCTCTCCGCAACAGGAATACCAGTTGGGCCGCGCCTGGCTGGCCATGTTGCGCAGTCAGGTTGCACAGCTCAACGATCCGCAGCTCAAAGACTACGTCGAATCCAGCGTCTACAAGCTGGTGGAAACCAGCCAGGTGACCGATCGTCGCCTGGAATTCATTCTGATCAACAGCCCGCAACTCAACG
The DNA here is from genome assembly GCF_023100615.1 of Pseudomonas sp. MWU12-3103b. Taxonomy (NCBI): domain Bacteria; kingdom Pseudomonadati; phylum Pseudomonadota; class Gammaproteobacteria; order Pseudomonadales; family Pseudomonadaceae; genus Pseudomonas; species Pseudomonas sp. MWU12-3103b. The sequence goes on along the minus strand of NZ_JALMEY010000002.1, from coordinate 272,261 downwards.
CTTTCGCGGCGCCGGGTGGCGTGGTCGGGGTCAACGGTGGCCTGTTCCTCAACGCGCAGACTGAAGGCGAATACGCCTCGGTACTGGCCCACGAACTGGCGCACTTGTCACAGCGCCACTTCGCGCGCGGCGTCGAAGCTTCGCAGCGCATGCAGGTGCCGATGATGGCGGCGCTGCTCGCCGGGATCGTGATTGCCGCCGCCGGTGGCGGTGATGCCGGGATCGCGACCATCGCCGGTACTCAGGCCGCAGCCATTCAGTCGCAGCGTACCTTCTCGCGCCAGAACGAGCAGGAAGCCGACCGTATCGGCATCCTCAATCTGGAAAAGGCCGGATACGACCCGCGCTCGATGCCGACCATGTTCGAACGCCTGATGCGCCAGTATCGCTTCGACGCCAAGCCGCCAGAATTTCTGCTGACTCACCCGGTGACCGAATCGCGTATCGCCGACACCCGTAACCGCGCAGAACAAGCGCCAGCGGGCGGCATTGAAGACAGCATGCGCTATCAGTTGATCCGCGCCCGCGTACAGCTGATCTACGAAGAAACCCCGGGACTGGGCGCCAAGCGCTTTCGTGCACAACTGGACGAGAACCCGAAGAACGACGTGGCGCGCTATGGCCTGGCGATCGCCCAGATCAAGGGCGGCCAGCTCAATGAAGCCAGGGAGAATCTCAAACAGCTGCTGGCCAAGTCACCCAACGAGATCATCTACAACCTCGCACAGATCGACCTGGACATCACCAACAACCGCCTGCCGGATGCGCAAACGCGGGTTGACCGCATGCTCACCCAGTATCCGGGCAACTACCCACTGAATCAGGTTCGGGTCGATCTGTTGCTGAAACAGAATCGCACCGCCGACGCCGAGAAAGCCCTCGACAGCTTGCTCAAATCCCGTCCGAATGATCCGGACGTGTGGTATCAGGTCGCCGAAACCCGTGGCCTCTCTGGCAACATCATTGGTCTGCATCAGGCCCGCGCCGAGTACTTCGCGCTGGTCGGCGATTATCGTCAGGCGATCCAGCAGCTTGATTTTGCCAAGCGCAAGGCGGGCAGCAACTTCCCGCTGTCCTCGCGGATCGATGCACGCCAGCGCGAGCTGATGGAGCAGGAACGCATGATCAAGGACATGATGGGCTGAGTTTTCATCAGCGACATAAAAATTTCAGGCATAAAAAAACCGCCTCTTTCGAGGCGGTTTTTATTTCACCGCAACCGGGTTATTCAGCCAGTTTGAAGGTGATGAAGCTCGCGCGACCTTCACGCAGGACGCGCATCGACACCGAACGATTCTTCGGCAGCGCCTTGGCGATCTCGGCGAATTCCTTGGTGGAGCCAATGGCCTGGTTGTTCAGGTGAGTGATCACGTCACCCGGTTGCAGACCGATCAAAGCCGCAGGACCGTCCTGAACTTCCTTGATCACCACTCCGCCCTTGAGGTCGTAGGTTTTCTTCTGCTCAGCGGTCAGTTCCGCCACCGAAACGCCGAGGCGGTTGCTGCTGCTTTCCGCACCCGACTTCGGCAGTGCAGCCAGCTCTTTGTCCTCATCCGGAATCGCACCGACAGTCAGCTCGACATTCTTGCGTTTGCCGTCACGGATCACTTCGAGGTTGGCCTTGGCGCCCGCTTTCAGCGCACCGACCAAGTGTGGCAGGTCGGCGGACATGACGATCGGCTGACCGTTCATGCTCAGGATCACGTCGCCCACTTGCAGGCCACCCTTGGCTGCCGGACCGTCATCCTGAATCTGCGCAACCAGCGCACCGGCCGGCTTATCAAGACCGAACGACTCGGCCAGATCCTTGTTCACTTCCTGGATGACCACGCCCAGCCAGCCGCGGCTGACTTTGCCACCGCTTTTCAGCTGATTGGAAACGTCCATCGCCACGTCGATCGGAATGGCGAACGACACACCCATGAAGCCACCGGAACGGGTGTAGATCTGCGAGTTGATCCCGACCACTTCACCGTTCAGGTTGAACAGCGGGCCACCGGAGTTACCCGGGTTGATCGGCACGTCGGTCTGGATGAACGGCACGTAGTTTTCGTTCGGCAGGCTACGGCCGACGGCGCTGACAATACCTTGGGTCACGGTGTGGTCAAAGCCGAACGGCGAACCGATCGCCACGACCCACTGACCCGCCTTCAGGTCCTGGGACTTGCCGAGCTTGAGCACCGGCAGATCCTTGCCATCGATTTTCAGCAGGGCCACGTCGGAACGTGGGTCGGTACCGATCAGCTTGGCTTTCATTTCACTGCGATCAGCCAGACGCACGAGGATTTCGTCGGCATCGGCAATCACATGGTTGTTGGTCAGGATGTAGCCATCGGAGGAAATGATGAAGCCCGAACCGAGCGATTGCGCTTCACGCTGACGATCGCCGCGCGGCGAACGCTGCTGAGGCGGCATGCCACGCTCGAAGAACTCGCGCAACATCGGCGGCAAGCCTTCCAGGTCAGGCATCTGCTGGTTCACCTTGCGGTCCGGCAGCTTCTGCGTGGTACTGATGTTCACCACTGCAGGCGAGGCCTGTTCAACCAGTTGGGTGAAATCCGGCAGGTCGGCCGCCTGGGCAGCGGGGACAGCCTGACCCAGCACCAGCACGGTGGCGAAAATGGAGAGATAAGACTTCAAGCTAAGTATCGACATACAGCTCCCGTTACGACGAGCAGGGTTAAGCGATATGGAGCAAGGAACACCGGGAACCGCGGGCCGGTATTTTTGTTCCGGGAACAACAGACAAGGCCAGAGCCGTGAGGCTCTGACCTATAAAAAACTTTCGGGTGATTTGCAAATGAAAATGCTGAGCAAACATTTCATCTACGTCTCAAAGAAGAAGTGGAAATGACTGAAATCAGCTCACTGCTTGCTGGTTGCAGCGCCATCGTTACGCATCGAAAGAGCAATCCTCTCGGCCGTGCCGATTGGAATTTCGCCGACCACCGTCACCATCATCTCACCCTCAGGCGTAGTGAGGCGGCGGGAAACTGCGACAGTCGGCCCCAACTGCGTGCGGGTATCGGTCACTGTTGCACCGTTCAACGGCTCAAGAAACACTGAAAACCGCGCCAGCCCGTCGTCATACATCAGGCTGCTGACTTGAGTTTTGGTTTCGGAATCTTTGTGTGAAGTACTGCTGGTCAGCACGAAACCCGGAGGCAGCCAGTCGGAATGCCAGACCTGAGCCGTTTTCACGGCAGACGCCTTGTCACTATCAATAGTGACGGCCTTGCACTCGGCGCCAGCTTGAAGGTCTTTGTCCGACGGGACATCAGCGGTATCGAGGCTGGTGAACTGGAAACGCTCGAGTAGCTGCCCTTTATCGTTGAGCAACAACGACTTCAGTGGCAATCCGGTCTGTTTATCCAGATGCAGTTCGAAACCATAACGATGCTGGTCGCGAGGCGTCAACGATACGATGACCGCATCACGCCCGGCCACGCGCGACTTGCCGATGACGGCAAGCTCATACCAGTTTTTCAGCTTTTGGGGATCAAGCGAACGAGCGGTCGAGTTGGGAGAGTCTCCCAACCCCGCAATCAGAGTGCCGCTGACGCATTGAGTATGCCCATCAACACGCACGACTTCCTGAGCCGAGCCGTCGAGCTGAAGTAAACGCTCGCGGACCTGACCACTCTGGACACGATGCCAGATATTGTGGGTAGAAAAACTACCGTTACGCTCGTATACGAAAGTGCCTTGGAAGCTTTGCTGCTGCTCGGCCTGACCCAGGCGGATCAACCAGTCCTGGGCCTCGTCGGCATGGGCTGGAACAATGAACCAGCCGCTAAGCAGAAGCGAAAGTAGAGGTATGGCGCGCATGATCCTCCTTAACGGTTTTCCATGCTTGCTGCACGCGCATAAGGCAGAGCGCTTTCAGTACCTTTCAACGCAGCTTGCTGGGCATGCTGACGCAGATAGCCTGGCAGACGCTGATCGTGCCAGCCTGGCTGACCTTGCAGAACGCCGTTGGCCATCGGCCCCGTAGTTTCCGAGCTTTCCTTGTAGCCAGCCAGGACGGCCGGGCCTTTGACCTGCGGCGCAACCAGCGAAGGCTGATTGGACTGCTGGGCCAGCTCGACGCCAGCGATCTCGTCCTGGTTGTACAGGCGCACACCAGCCAGTACCGCAACGGTCACCGAAGCCGCAACGGCCAGACGACCCAGATTGCGCCAAGGGCCGCGGGATACTTTGGCTGGAGCCGTTTCGTCTTCCAGCGCAGCAGAAACTGCCGCAGCAATGTCCAGACGCGGAAGCAGCAGATCCTTGTGCATGGCTGCCCGAGCGATCTGATAACGAGCCCAGGTCTCACGGGTTTCAACATCGTCCAGTGCATTGATCACTCGACGCAATTCCAGTTCGTCCGCTTCGTTATCCATCACTGCGGACAGCGATTCCTGCAGGGCTTCACGACTCATGGCGTTCCTCTCTTGGCTGTCGCCGCTGTCTCAGTTTTCCTGCAACAACGGCTGCAGGGCTTTATCGATGGCCTCCCGGGCGCGGAAAATCCGGGAGCGCACGGTACCCACCGGACACTGCATGACGCTCGCAATGTCCTCGTAACTCAGACCATCGAATTCACGTAAAGTTAAAGCCGTACGTAAATCCTCTGGCAGTTGCTGAATGGTTCGATGGACGGTGCCTTCGATCTCATCCCGCAGCAACGCGCGTTCCGGCGATTCGAGATCCTTCAGGCCGTGATCGCCGTCGTAGAACTCTGCATCTTCGGAACTTACATCGCTATCCGGCGGCCGGCGGCCGCGTGAAACCAGATAGTTCTTTGCCGTGTTGATGGCAATGCGGTAAAGCCACGTATAGAACGCGCTGTCTCCGCGAAAGTTTCCTAGCGCTCGGTAGGCCTTGATAAAGGCTTCCTGAGCCACATCCTGGGCTTCATGGGTGTCGTGCACGAAACGCACGATCAACCCGAGAATTTTGTGCTGATATTTCAGCACCAGCAGATCGAAAGCTCGCTTGTCGCCACGCTGAACGCGCTCGACCAGCTGCTGATCCTCTTCCTGGGTTAGCATGAACACTCCTCGATAAGCATGGAGGAGGCTTGCATAACTAAACGACCAGACTTGCAAACATAGACTCGGGCTTTTCGCAAAAGTTCTCCCCCTCCAGGCAAGTTTCCTGCGGGCTCTGATTTGGCACGCACGAAAAACGCAGCGCGGGATAAACCGGCTGCGCGAATAATCTTGTCATCGGTTCGCCGGCAAAAACCCAATCGCAGGTTCTGCATTGAAGCCGACACTGTCCCGTGCTTCTGGCAACTGACTATTGATCTTGGGCCTCTGGCAAAAGTTCCAATTATTTATAGCCGCGCTGAAGCGACATCGAGCAACCGTGCGCTGAAAAAGCCTGTTTCATCCTCGATACAGTCGCCTTTTCCCAAAACGACAGAAAAAAACGTCCGACGAAGCGTCAAGCTTTTGTCGTCACAGTAGTTTCACAATGCCATACGAGCTCGGCTATTGTGCCGCTCCACCCCTCTATATACTAGTGGGCTGTGTGGCTGTCTTGACTCGCCGATCCAGCTGTCCTGCGCCACCCCCGATCCGGGTCGCTTTGAGCGGAATCCTGAAATGAGCCAACAGTTTCAACACGATGTTCTGGTCATTGGCAGCGGCGCTGCCGGTTTGAGTCTCGCGCTGACCTTGCCGGGTCATTTGCGCATTGCCGTATTGAGCAAAGGTGATCTGGCCAACGGCTCGACTTATTGGGCCCAGGGCGGCGTCGCTGCCGTGCTGGACGATACCGATACTGTCGAATCCCACGTCGACGACACCCTGAACGCCGGCGGCGGTCTGTGCCATGAAGACGCGGTGCGTTTTACCGTCGAGCACAGCCGCGAAGCCATCCAGTGGCTGATCGACCAGGGGGTGCCGTTCACCCGCGACGAACAGTCCGGCACCGAAGACGGCGGTTTCGAATTCCACCTGACTCGCGAAGGCGGCCACAGCCATCGGCGCATCATCCATGCCGCGGACGCAACCGGCGCAGCGATTTTCACCACCCTCCTCGCCCAGGCCAGAGAACGCAGCAACATCGAACTGCTGGAGCAGCGAGTTGCCGTTGATCTGATCACCGAACGCCGTCTGGGCATGAGTGGCGAGCGCTGCCTCGGCGCCTATGTGCTGAATCGCGCGACCGGCGAAGTCGACACCTACGGCGCACGCTTCGTGATCCTCGCGTCCGGTGGCGCCGCCAAGGTCTACCTCTATACCAGTAACCCCGACGGCGCTTGCGGTGACGGCATCGCCATGGCCTGGCGCTCGGGCTGCAGAGTGGCGAACCTGGAATTCAACCAGTTCCACCCTACGTGCCTGTATCACCCGCAGGCCAAGAGTTTCCTGATCACGGAAGCCTTGCGTGGCGAAGGCGCGCACCTGAAGCTGCCCAACGGCGAACGGTTCATGCCGCGCTTCGACAAACGTGCCGAACTGGCGCCACGCGACATCGTCGCCCGCGCCATCGACCATGAAATGAAGCGGCTGGGCGTCGACTGCGTGTATCTCGACATCAGCCACAAGCCTGAAGCCTTCATCAAAAACCACTTCCCGACCGTCTACGAACGTTGCCTGGGTTTCGGCATCGACATCACCAAACAGCCGATCCCGGTCGTGCCGGCGGCGCACTACACCTGTGGTGGGGTGATGGTCGATCAACACGGTCGCACCGATGTGCCGGGGCTGTACGCCATCGGCGAAACCAGCTTCACCGGCCTGCACGGGGCCAACCGCATGGCCAGCAACTCGCTGCTCGAATGCTTCGTTTATGCCCGCTCGGCGGCAGCGGACATCCTTGCACAACTGGATGACGTCACCGCGCCAACCGCCCTGCCCGAGTGGGACGCCAGCCAGGTCACCGATTCCGACGAGGACGTGATCATCGCCCACAACTGGGACGAGCTGCGCCGCTTCATGTGGGACTACGTGGGGATCGTGCGCACCAATAAGCGCCTGCAACGAGCGCAGCACCGCGTGCGTCTGTTGCTGGACGAGATCGACGAGTTCTACAGCAACTATAAAGTCAGCCGCGACCTGATCGAGCTGCGTAATCTGGCGCAAGTCGCCGAACTGATGATCTGCTCTGCCATGGAGCGCAAGGAAAGTCGCGGTCTGCATTACACCCTCGACTACCCGAACCTGCTGCCCGAGGCGCTCGACACTATTCTGGTGCCGCCCACCTACGCCGGCTGAACTTGAGCCGCACTCGCAGGCGTCGGTGCACATCCGCTGCCTGCGAGTCTCGCGGTACACAGATCGAGCGCACCCGCCGCTCCCCGCGCAAACGAAAGCGCAGCACCACGATCAACGGCAACGCCAGGCTGTCAGGGCGCAGCTGGACTGCTTGCCAGCCGCCCGCCTGATTCCATAATTGCCAGCCATCGGCATCGCGGCGCAATCGGCAAAAAGCCTGCGGATGCGTCAGCAGAATCTGCCGTGGCAACACCCACACGGCGTGCAGCAGACAGGCGAAAGCCCCGAGCAGACAGGCCCAGAGTGGAATCGACAGGAGAAACAACACACCCAGCGCGAACGCCTGGGTCAACAGATACGCCGCCAGCAACTGCCGAGAGGCATGCCAGCGGCATTCGAACGTATTACTTGGGCTGAACACGGTCCAGGATCATCCGGACCATGCGCTGCAGCTCAGGGTCTTCGGACTCACTGCGCTCCATGAACCAGCCGAACATGTCCTGATCCTCACAGGTCAGCAGACGGACATACAAGTCGCGATCGACCTGGTTGAGGTGCGGATAGACCTCTTTCACGAACGGCACCAGCAGTACGTCAAGTTCCAGCATGCCGCGGCGGCTGTGCCAGAAGAGGCGATTGAGTTCAACTTGTTCGACCATGGAGCCCTCCTCAAATAGGCGCGCAGTATACAGCCCCGGCGCGGGTCGCACAGTCGGCTTTGGTCGGGCACCACCGATCCTTTATCAACTACCCATTTCAACAACGCGCCCTTATGATGTGCCCCAGACTTTTTTACCCTGCGATGACCCATGGCCGATTCTGCTTTTTTCTGCACCCTGTCTCATGAAGGCGTACTCGCGGTTCGCGGCGTGGATGCCGGCAAATTCCTGCAAGGCCAATTGACCTGCAACATCAATTACCTCAGCGACAGCCAGGCCAGCCTGGGCGCGCGCTGCACGCAAAAAGGCCGGATGCAGTCGAGCTTCCGCATTCTGCTCGAAGGTGACGGCGTGCTGCTGGCAATGGCCAGTGAACTGCTGGAGCCGCAACTGGCGGATCTGAAAAAGTACGCGGTGTTCTCCAAGTCCAAACTGACCGACGAAAGCGCCGCCTGGGTGCGTTTTGGCCTGGAGCACGGCGACGCCGCGTTGGCCAGCCTGGGTCTGAGCCTGCCAAGCGAAACCGACAGCGTAGTGCGCAGCGCAGCCCTGATTGCGCTTCGCGTCTCGCCGGAACGCGCCGAACTCTGGGTACCGGCCGATCAAGCCGACGCCATCAAAGCCAAGTTGGCCACCGCCCTGCCTGAAGGCGAATTGAACCAATGGCTGCTGGGGCAGATTCGCGCCGGTATCGGTCAGGTCATGCCGACCACCCGCGAGCTGTTCATCCCGCAGATGCTCAACTTGCAGGCCGTCGGTGGCGTGAGTTTCAAGAAAGGTTGCTACACCGGCCAGGAAATCGTCGCGCGCATGCAGTACCTGGGCAAGCTCAAGCGTCGCCTCTATCGCGTAGAACTTGACGCGACTGAACTGCCAGAGCCGGGCACCCCGCTGTTCGCCCCAAGCCACAGCAGCGCCATCGGCGAAGTGGTGATTGCCGCCCGCGCCGCAGAAAAGATTGAACTGTTGGCGGTGTTGCAGGCCGAAGCTGCCGAAGCGGGTGATCTGCACCTGGGCGCCCTTGAAGGGCCAGCCCTGCATTTGCTCGACCTGCCCTACGAACTGGATCGCGACCGCGAAATCCAGCGCTGATCGCAGCTTTTGTTGCAACACCCTAGAGAATCTACATGAGCGAGCTGGCGGATAAGGTCCAACAGGATTTGGTTGAGGCCATCGATAACGATGACCTGGTTCTGCCAACGTTACCGGAAGTGGCCCTGCAAATTCGCAAGGCCGCCGAAGACCCGGAGATCAGTGTCAGCGACCTGAGCAAAGTGATTGGCCGCGACACGGCGCTGTCGGCACGCCTGATCAAAGTGGTCAACAGTCCGTTGCTGCGCGCGACCCAGGAAGTCACCGACCTGCACACCGCGATCACCCGACTGGGGGTGAACTACAGCAGCAACCTGGCGATCGGCCTGGTGATGGAACAGATCTTCCACGCCCGCTCCGAGGTGGTCGAACAGAAGATGCGCGAAGTCTGGCGCAAGAGCCTGGAGATCGCCGGCGTCAGCTACGCTCTGTGCCGTCGGCACACCCAACTCAAACCTGATCAGGCGGCGCTGGGCGGACTGGTGCATCAGATCGGCGTATTGCCGATCCTCACATACGCCGAAGATCACTACGAACTGCTGTCAGACCCGGTCAGCCTCAACCATGTGATCGACCACATCCACCCGTTGCTGGGCGACAAGCTGTTGCGGGTCTGGGAATTTCCCGAGCAACTGGTGGCGTTACCGGGGCTGTATCTGGATTTCAAACGCGACTCGGCGCACCTCGATTACGTCGATCTGGTGCAGGTGGCGAGTCTGTATTGTCACAAGGACAGCGATCATCCGATTGCGCGGATTGACCCACTCAGCGTGCCGGCGTTCAGGAAGCTTGGGATCGATCCGGAGAACAAGGAGTTGTGCGCGGATCTGGAAGAATCGCGGACGATGTTTTACTGATCCGGAACCGCGGCGCGGCCTTCGCGAGCAAGCCCGCTCCCACAGGGGATTTGTGTACGGCGTGGATTCCCTGTGGGAGCGGGCTTGCTCGCGAAGAGGCCCGCACCAACACCACATTTATCCAGCAATAAAACTCACCCGAACCTTCAAACCGGCCTGCTCTCCATCGTGCAAGGTGATCTGCGCCAGATGCGCCCGGCAGATCTCTCCGACGATCGCCAGCCCCAACCCTGAGCCCGCAACCTGCTGATTGCGCCGATAGAAGCGTTCAAACACCCGATCCCGCTCCTCCAGCGGAATGCCCGGCCCGTCATCTTCAACTTCAAGCACCGCCGGCGCCGCGACCCGCAGAATCACGTTGCCGCCCGGTGGCGTATGCGCCAGTGCGTTGTCCACCAGATTGCTCAGCAGTTCATTGAGCAACGTCGGCTCACCGCGCAGCCACACCGGCTCATCCGCCTCCAGAGCCAGCGCGACCCCGCGTGCATGAGCCAACGGCGCCATGGCCATGCCCAGCTCGCGGGCCAACTGACTCAGATCCAGTAATTGCGCGCCGCCCTCGGCAATCGCCCGGGCACCGTTTTCCACCCGCGCCAGCGACAGCAGTTGATTGGCCAGATGGGTCAGGCGATCAGTGCTTTGCGCAGAGGATTCCAGCGTGCTGCGCCAGGTTTCCGCTTCAGTCGAACGCAGCCCCAGTTCCAGCCGCGCCTTCAACGCCGCCAGTGGCGTGCGCAGTTCGTGGGCGGCATCGGCGATGAACTGCGCCTGCCGCTCGAACTGCCCGCGCAAGCGTTCGGTGAAGTGATTGAGCGCGCGCACCAGCGGCCACAATTCATGTTGCACTTCCACCAGCGGCAGCGGCCGCAAATCATCGGGCTGACGCTCCTCCACCGCCGTGCGCAAACGCTCCAGCGGGCGCAGCGCGGCACTCACCGCGAACCACACCAGCAACAGGGCGCCGATCGCGAGCATGCCCAGACGCAGCAGCGTATCGGCCGCCAGACTGCGGGCCATGCTGACCCGCGCCTCGTCGGTTTCGGCGACACGGATTTCCGCCATGCCATTCATGTTCGGCTCGGTGACCGCTTTGAGCAGGCTGACCACGCGCACGTTCTGCCCGCGATAGGTCGCGTTATAGAAGCGCGCGAGCGCTGGATAATCGTCAGTTCTTGGCGTACCGGGTGGTGGTCCGGGCAGGTTTTCGTAGCCGGAAATCAGCTTCTGGTGGATGTCGTTGACCTGGTAGTAAATCCGCCCGGCGCTGTCGTAAGCGAAGGTGTCCAGCGCCACGTAGGGCACGTCGGCGCTGAGCGTGCCGTCGCGCTGCGACAGGCCGGCGGCAATGGTTCGCGCCGAGGCCAACAGGGTTCGGTCGTAAGCCGTGTCGGCAGCTTCGCGCCCGTTCCAGTACGCGCTCAGACCACTGGCGAGCATCAACACCACCAGCAACAACGCGAGGTTCCACAGCAACCGCCAGCGCAGGCTGCTGGGCTTATGCATCGCGACTTTCCAGCAGGTAACCGAGGCCACGGAAGGTCACGATCGCCACCGGTTGGCCGTCGAGTTTCTTGCGCAGGCGATGCACGTAGATTTCGATGGCATCGGGGCTGGCTTCTTCGTCGAGACCGAACACCTGTGCGGCGAGTTGCTCCTTGCTCATCACCCGGCCCGGGCGGGCGATCAACGCTTCGAGCACGGCTTGTTCGCGGGAGGTCAGAGTCAGCAGTTCTTCGCCGAGACTAAAGCGCCGGGTGTCGAGATCGTAGGCCAGCACGCCGCAGCGCTGCTGACGCTCGCCACCGAGCACACTGCGCCGCAACAGGGCTTTGACCCGGGCTTCGAGCTCGGTCAGTTCGAACGGTTTGGCCAGGTAATCGTCAGCGCCGAGATTCAAGCCGTGTACGCGGTCCTTCACATCGCTGCGCGCTGTCAGCATCAACACCGGCAGGTTCTTGCCACGTGCGCGCAGGCGTGCCAGCACCTCGAAACCGTCCATGCGCGGCAGGCCGACATCGAGGATCGCCATCGCGTATTCCTCGCTGCCCAGCGCCAGGTCGGCGGCCACGCCATCGTGCAACACGTCCACGGTCAGACCGGTGCTCTTGAGCGCCTGGGCGACGCTTTCGGCCAGTTGCAAATGGTCTTCGACGAGCAGAACACGCATGGATCTCTACCTCATTCAGGGATGGCCGACGCCACTCTTTGCCGCGGAGTTTACAGCCGCAACCGCCGCTGTGAAGCCCGAAACCCGCGAAATCCAGCTGAAAGGTTAGTGAAAGGTTAGCCCGTTAGAGTCCGGTCACGGACAGTTTCGACTGCCGTCGCTGCTGCCACACAGCGATACGAAAAACGCCTCGAAGCGTTTTCGACCAATAAGAACAATAAACGGAGTACACCCGCATGCCGTCCTTGCAGACCAAGGCTTCTACGCCTGTTCGTCCTTCTCGTTTGCGCCACGCCACCCTCGCCAGCACCGCTGCCCTCGCCGGTTTCTCACCGTTGAGCTACGCCGACTTCATCAAAGACAGTTCCGCCACCTTCGAAACCCGCAACATGTACTTCAACCGCGACTTTCGCGACGGCACCAGTGCCCAGCAAAGCAAGCGTGATGAATGGGCGCAGGGTTTCATGCTCAACCTGCAATCGGGTTACACCGACGGCACCGTGGGCTTCGGTGTCGATGCGCTGGGCATGCTCGGGGTCAAACTTGATTCGAGCCCGGATCGTACCGGCACCGGCCTGTTGCCGACCCACGATGACGGGCGCGCGGCGAACGAATACTCGAAAGTCGGCCTGACCGGCAAAGTGAAAATCTCCGCCACCGAACTGAAAATCGGCAGCCTGATTCCCGAACTGCCGATCCTCAAACCGAATGACGGGCGCATCCTGCCGCAGACGTTCGAAGGTGGTTTGCTGACCTCCAAAGAGATCAAGAACCTGACCTTCACCGGTGGGCGTCTGGAGAAAGCCAAGGATCGCGACAGCACCGATTTCGAGGACATAGCCCTCAACAACAAGAACAGCCGCTTCGCGGGCACCGTGGCCGGCAAGCATTTCGATTTTGCCGGCGTGGACTACAAGTTCACCGACAAGATCACCGGCAGTTACCACTTCGCCCAGCTCGACGAAGTCTATAACCAGCACTTCTTCGGTCTGGTCGCCTCGCGGCCGATGGGCCCGGGCACCTTCGCCACCGACCTGCGCTTTGCGGTCAGTGACGATCAGGGCGCGGCCCGTGGTGGCGAGATCGACAACCGCTCGCTCAACGGTCTGGTCAGCTACGCCCTGAGCGGCCACAAGTTCAGCGCCGGTTATCAGCACATGTCCGGCGACAGCGCGTTCCCCTATGTCGATGGCAGCGACCCGTACCTGGTCAACTTCGTGCAGATCAACGACTTTGCCGGCGCCGAAGAACGCTCCTGGCAGGCGCGTTACGATTTCGACTTCGCCCGCCTCGGCATCCCTGGCCTGTCGTTCATGAGCCGTTACCTGAGCGGTGACAACATCAAGCTCAAGAATGGCGAAGAAGGCAAAGAGTGGGAGCGCAACACCGAGATCAAATATGTAGTACAAAGCGGCGCCCTGAAGGACGTTGCCGTACGCCTGCGTAATGCCACCTACCGTTCCAACTACTCCGCTCGCGATGCCGATGAAGTGCGTCTGCTGGTGAGCTATAGCGTTGCCCTTTGGTAATTCAGTACGTCCATAACAACAACTCCCAAGGAGACATAGATGAACTTATCACTGCGTAAAGTTGCTCTGGCCGCTAGCGTCATGCTGTTCGCCGGCCAATTGATGGCCGAACCGAAACGTCCGGAATGCATCGCCCCGGCCTCCCCCGGCGGCGGTTTCGACCTGACCTGCAAACTGGCGCAAAGCGCGCTGGTCAACGAAAAACTGCTGACCAAACCGATGCGCGTGACCTACATGCCCGGCGGTGTCGGCGCAGTGGCGTACAACGCGGTCGTCGCCCAGCGTCCGGCCGATGCAGGCACGCTGGTGGCGTGGTCCAGCGGTTCGTTGCTGAACCTGGCGCAAGGCAAGTTCGGTCGTTTCGATGAAACCAATGTGCGCTGGCTGGCCGCCGTCGGCACCAGTTACGGCGCCATCGCGGTGAAAAGCGATTCGCCCTACAAGACCCTCGACGATCTGGTCAAAGCCCTGAAGAAAGATCCGAGCTCCGTGGTCATCGGTTCCGGCGGCACCGTCGGCAGCCAGGACTGGATGCAGACCGCACTGATCGCCAAGGCTGCCGGGATCAACCCGCGTGACCTGCGTTACGTCGCCCTCGAAGGCGGCGGCGAAATCGCTACTGCACTGCTCGGCGGTCACATCCAGGTGGGTAGTACCGACATCTCCGACTCCATGCCGCACATCCAGAGCGGTGACATGCGCCTGCTGGCAGTGTTCGCCGACAAGCGCATCGACGAGCCGGAAATGAAGGACATCCCGACCGCGCGCGAGCAGGGCTACGACATCGTCTGGCCGGTAGTTCGCGGTTTCTACCTCGGGCCAAAAGTCAGCGACGAAGACTACGCCTGGTGGAAAGACGCCTTCGACAAACTGCTGGCCTCGGACGACTTCGCCAAGCTGCGCGATCAACGTGAACTGTTCCCGTTCGCCATGACCGGCCCGGAGCTGGACACCTACGTGAAGAAGCAGGTCGCGGACTACAAAGTGCTGGCCAAAGAGTTCGGCCTGATTCAGTGATCGTCTCTGTCTAGCGGCTGCGGCCTCGCGCATCGAGGCCTCGGCACAGGAGTTTCCCATGCTCTTACAACGCATTTTCGCCTCGGTGCTGTTGCTGGCCTGCGTTGGCCTGGCGCTGATGGCGTGGCCGTATCAAGCGGCTTTTTCTTATGAACCGGTCGGCCCGCGCGCCTTTCCTCTGCTGATGCTCGGCCTGATGGGCGTGGCGCTGCTGTACATGGTGTTCCGCCCGGCACCGATCAAACACAGCGAAGACGAGCCACCGCTGGATCGCCAAACCCTGACCAAGATCGGCATCTGCGTCGTCCTGCTGCTGGTGTTCGCCGGCCTGTTCGAACCGCTGGGCTTCATCCTCAGCAGCATCCTGATCGGCATCCCGATGGCGCGCCTGTATGGCGGTCGCTGGCTGCCGAGCATTGTGGTGACAACGTTGATGGCCATCGGTCTGTACCTGCTGTTCGACCGTCTGATGGACGTTCCACTGCCTCTGGGCCTGCTCGACGTTCTGGAGAACTGATATGGATACTCTCGGTTATTTGGGTCAGGGCTTCGGCGTCGCGCTGAGTCCGTACAACCTGGTCACGGCCCTGACCGGCACGCTGATCGGCACCGTGGTCGGGCTGTTGCCGGGCCTGGGTCCGATCAATGGCGTGGCCCTGCTGATCCCGATCGCCTTCGCCCTCGGCCTGCCACCGGAGTCGGCGCTGATTCTGCTGGCGGCGGTGTATCTGGGCTGCGAATACGGCGGGCGGATCAGTTCGATCCTGCTCAACATCCCGGGCGAAGCTTCCACCGTGATGACCACCCTCGACGGTTATCCGATGGCGCGTCAGGGCCTGGCCGGGGTGGCGCTGTCGCTGTCGGCGTGGAGCTCGTTCATTGGTGCGTTCATCGCCACTTGCGGCATGGTGCTGTTCGCCCCACTGCTGGCGAAATGGGCGATTGCCTTCGGCCCGGCGGAATACTTCGTGTTGATGGTGTTCGCGATTGTCTGCCTCGGTGGCATGGCCGGCGATCGACCACTGAAAACCTTTATTGCGGCGCTGATCGGGCTGTTTCTGTCGACCGTTGGCATCGACGCCAACAGCGGCGTATACCGCTTCACCGGCGACAACATTCACCTGACCGACGGCATCCAGTTCGTGGTGCTGGTACTGGGTCTGTTCTCGGTCAGTGAAATCCTCCTGCTGCTGGAAAAAACCCATCGCGGCCAGGAAGCGGTGAAAGCCACCGGGCGCATGATGTTCAACTTCAAGGAAGCGGCGTCGGTGTTCGTGGTGAACATCCGTTGCGGCCTGCTGGGTTTCATCATGGGCGTGTTGCCAGGTGCCGGCGCGACGCTCGCCAGTGCCGTGGCCTACATGACCGAAAAACGCATCGCCGGTGCCGGCGGCAAATTCGGTCAGGGTGACGCCCGTGGCCTCGCCGCTCCTGAGACTGCGATCGGCGCTTCAGCGTGTGGCGCGCTGGTGCCGATGCTGACCCTCGGCGTACCCGGTTCGGGCACCACCGCCGTGATGATCGGCGCGTTGTCGCTGTACAACATCACCCCGGGGCCGCTGCTGTTCCAACAGCAACCGGACATCGTCTGGGGCCTGATCGCGTCGTTGTTCATCGCCAACATCATGCTGGTGATCCTCAACATCCCGATGATCCGCATCTTCACGCGCATCCTCGCCGTGCCGAACTGGGCACTGGTGCCGGTGATCGCGATCATCACCGGGATCGGCGTCTACGCCGTGCATGCGACCACCTTCGACCTGTTCCTGATGGTCGGCATCGGTATCTTCGGCTACATCCTGCGCAAGCTGGATTTCCCGTTGTCGCCGGTGCTTCTGGGGTTCATTCTCGGCGGGCTGATGGAGCAGAACCTGCGTCGTGCGCTGTCGATTTCCAACGGTGCGCTGGAAATCCTCTGGTCGAGCCCGATCACTTTCGGCGTGTGGATCCTGACCGCGTTCATGTTGCTGATGCCGCTGCTGCGCATCTGGCGCAAACGTTCGGCGGCGCAACGCGCCATCGCCGATGTCTGATCGCTCCTCCCTCAGAAGCTGGTGGGCGACCCCGCTGGTCGGTCTGCTTGGCGGTTTTATCGCCAGCCAGATCGGCTGGCCGCTACCGTGGATGGTCGGCTCGCTGCTGGCGATCATCCTGGTGCGCTGCCTGACCCCGTGGCAACTCACGGAAATCCCCGGCGGGCGCAAATGCGGCCAATGGATTGTCGGCATCGGCATCGGCCTGCACTTCACCCCGTTGGTGATGGAGCAGGTGCTGAGTCATTTCGGATTGATCTTCTTCGGTGCGCTGGTCACCAGCCTGTCGGCGGTGGTCGGGGTGTGGTTGATGCGCCGCACCGGCGAAGATCGCGCCACGGCGTTTTTCTCAAGCATGCCCGGCGGCTCCGGGGAGATGGTCAACCTCGGCGCGCGCAATGGCGCGCTGCTCAGCCATGTCGCGGCGGGGCAGAGTCTGCGGGTGCTGGTGGTGGTGCTGTGCGTGCCGGCCGCGTTCAAGTATCTGTTGGGCGATGGCACACCGATTTCCCACGCCGGCAACGTCGATTGGCGCTGGCTGGCGATTCTGTTTCCCACGGGCGCCCTGCTCGCCTGGCTCTGGCAGCGTTTGCGTCAGCCCAATCCGTGGCTGTTCGGGCCGCTGCTGGTCAGTGCCACGGTGAGCATTGCCTGGGATTTGCACATCGGCCTGCCGGACGGTGGAAGCCAGATCGGCCAGTGGCTGATCGGCAGCGGCTTGGGCTGTCACTTCAATCGACAGTTCTTCCGCCGCGCGCCGTCATTCATGGGGCGTACATTGATCGGCACGGCGCTGACCATGTTGATCGCGACCTTGGCGGCTTTAGGTTTGAGTGCACTGACCCATCTGGATCTGCGTTCGCTGACGTTGGGCATGATGCCCGGGGGGATTGCCGAGATGAGCCTGACGGCGGAGACCCTGCAACTGTCGGTGCCGCTGGTGACGGCGATGCAGGTAATGCGGTTGCTGTTTGTGCTGTTTCTGGCGGAGCCGTTGTTCAAGTACTGGAACCGTAATCCCGAGTAACACCGATAGACCGAGTTGCCTTCTTCGCGAGCAAGCCCGCTCCCACATTGGTTATGTGCATGCCGCAAAACCAATGTGGGAGCGGGCTTGCTCGCGAAGGGGCCGGCCCGGTCTGCCGATCAGACCGGCGGCAACCGCCACTCGATCGGCGCTTCACCATTTTGCTCGAGAAACTTGTTGGTCCGGCTGAAATGCCCGCAACCGAGGTAGCCCCGATAAGCCGACAACGGCGACGGATGCACCGAGGTCAGCACCAAATGCTTGGTCGCATCAATTAGCTTCTGTTTGCTCTGCGCATGCGCCCCCCACAGCATGAACACCAGATGCGGCTGGCGTTCGCTGACCAGTTCGATGATCCGGTCGGTGAAGAACTGCCAGCCCTTGTCCTTGTGCGCGTTGGCATTGGCGCGCTCGACGGTCATGGTGGTGTTGAGCATCAACACGCCCTGATCGGCCCAGCTCTGCAGGTAGCCGTGGTTGGGAATGTCGATGTTCAGGTCGCGCTTCAACTCTTTATAGATGTTGACCAGCGACGGCGGAGCCGGCACGCCGGGTTGCACCGAAAAGCACAAGCCATGGGCCTGGCCCGGACCGTGGTACGGGTCCTGGCCGAGGATCACCACTTTGACTTTATCCAGCGGCGTCGAATTCAGCGCGTTGAAAATCAGCGGCCCCGGCGGATAGATTTCCTTGCCGGCAGCCCGCTCCTGCTGCAGAAAATTGCGCAACTCTGCCATATAAGGCTGGTCGAATTCAGCACGCAGTGCCTCCTTCCAGCTTGGTTCGAGTTTGATACGGTCGTCAGCAGTCATGGTCATACCCGGCAAAAACAATGGGGCGAACCCTAGGAAAGCCGACCACGCTTGTCAATTGATCTGACACAGATCCGGCACTTTCCCACACAGCGATCATACTGATCGTTCAAATTCCCGATCGAGGTCACGATGAATCTGCACTTCGAAGAACTCACCGGCACCGACGGCGCCCGCCTCGGGATCGCCAGCCTGGATGCTGAAAAGTCGCTCAACGCACTGTCCTTGCCGATGATCAACGCCCTGAGCGACAAACTGCACGCCTGGGCCAAGGACCCACAAATCGTCTGCGTGCTGCTGCGCGGCAATGGCGCCAAGGCGTTCTGCGCCGGCGGCGAAGTGCGCAGCCTGGTGGAGGCCTGCCGGGCCCACCCCGGTGAAGTCCCGCCACTGGCGGCGCAGTTTTTCGCCGCCGAGTATCGCCTGGACTACAGCTTGCACACCTACCCCAAACCGCTGATTTGCTGGGGCCACGGTTACGTGCTCGGCGGCGGCATGGGCCTGTTGCAAGGCGCGAGCACGCGGATCGTCACGCCGAGCAGTCGCCTGGCGATGCCCGAGATCACCATCGGTCTGTATCCGGACGTCGGCGCCAGTTGGTTTCTCTCACGGTTGCCGGGCAAGCTCGGCTTGTTTCTTGGACTGACCGGCGCGCACATGAACGGCCGCGATGCGATCGATCTGGATCTGGCCGACCGTTTCCTGCTTGAAGAGCAGCAACCGCAACTGATCGAAGGCCTGCTGCAACTCAACTGGCAGGAACAGACCGACATGCAGCTCAACAGTCTGCTCAAAGCCCTGCAACAGGAAGCCGTCGGGCAGATGCCCGAGGCGCAATGGCTGCCGCGCCGCCAGCAGATCGACGAACTGCTCGACGTCAGCGACGTCACCTGTGCCTGGAAAGCCATCAGCCTGCAACGCGACAGCAGCGACCCGCTGATCGCCCGCGCCGCGAAAACCCTGAGCGAAGGCTCGCCGCTGACCGCGCATCTGGTCTGGGAACAAATCCTCCGCGCCCGCTATCTGTCGCTGGCCGAAGTGTTTCAGATGGAATACACACTGAGCCTCAATTGCTGTCGGCACCCGGAATTCAGCGAAGGGGTGCGGGCACGGCTGATCGACAAGGATCAGAAACCGCACTGGCATTGGCCGGACATCAATAACGTCCCGGACGCGGTGGTCGAGGCGCATTTTCACAAGGTCTGGGAAGGTCGGCATCCGTTGGCGGATCTGACGCAATACTGAACGCCCGGTAAATCGCAGGCACAAAAAAAGCGGCGCTCAATGCGCCGCTTTTTTGTTTGCGGATGATTACCAGCGACCGCCTCGACCGCCGTGGTCACCGCGGTTACCGTGATGATCACGGCCACCCCGGTCACGATCCCAACCCCCACCACGGTGCCCGTCCCAACGGCCACGATCGTTGTCGTGCCAGCGGCGGCTCTCGTAGTAGCGTGGCGCTGGCTGGTAGTAACGCGGCGCCGAGTAGTAACGCGGAGCCGGTTGATAGTAACGCGGGGCCGCCTGGTAGTAGCGCGGGGCCGAGTAGTAGGTGCTGCCGCCGCTGTAATAGGTGCCGCCAGTGTTGTAGTACGCCGGAGCGGGTGAGGTGTAGACCTCCGAGCTGTAATAACTGTCTGCGTAGGAGTAGGGAGCGCAACCGGCAACGGAAAACATCATCGCAGCAAGTAGAAGAATTCGTCGATACATGGCGGCCTCCTGGACCGCGGGTAGCCACACCAGCGACGCTGGCAGGCATCAGTCGTTTATTCGGTGACTGACGAAACATCTGACAGCGTTTTCCGAATCTGGTGCGCTTCCGTAACAAGTTGAAACATGTGATTGATGAAATCCTGTTCATTTGGAAACCACTGTCATTCAGCTACTGATCAGTGGTGCCCACCGTGATAGCCGCCACCGTGATAACCGCGTCCGTAGCCGCCGTAGTAATAATGAGCACCGCCGTAGTAACGCGGTCCGTAATATCCGCCGTAGTAATAAGGCGAGTAGTAGCCGGGATAATAAGACGTGGCGGGATAAGCATCGTAGGGACCGGCATAGTAATAACACCCGGACAGGCATGAACCGAGCACCGCTCCCAGCAGCACTCGACGTAACAGTTTTGAAATACCCATGACGGCCTCCTGAAAGACCCACGGCCGCAGCAGGACAGCGCAGCCGACACAGTTTTGACTGTCAGGTCCGGGGCAAGTGCCGGGCGCGCAAAGGCTTCAGATCAGCGGTGTCAGTCACACTGAAAATCCTCTGTGGGAGCGGGCTTGCTCGCGAAAGCGGTGGGTCAGTGATGAATCACTGACTGACAGGACACCTTCGCGAGCAAGCCCGCTCCCACTGTTGACCTGCGTAATGCCCAGGAATACATCGGTGCCACCACCGTACATGCTGATGACACCTTGCATACCCTGCTGTCTCGGGCCGATCATGCGATGTAGCAGGCCAGACAAACTGGCCGTAACCGCAATTGCGTGGAAATGCCTTACTCGTCCTATGCCTGATTCCGACATCAAACCCGACCTCTGCCCGGCCTGCGGCGCGCGCAACGACTGCAGCCTGGCTGACCCGCGCACCGCCGACCAGGCCTGCTGGTGCTATGCCGTGAGCATCGATCCGGCAGTGCTTGAAGCCTTGCCCGCAGCGCTGCGCAATCAATCCTGTCTGTGCCCGCGCTGCGCTCAGGTCGAAGCGCAACTGCAAGCAGCGGCTCGGCCAATCCCGTAAGATACGCGCCCCTTTATCCGCCGATTCCTGACCATGCGCGTCGACCGTTTCCTCAGCAACCTGCCCCGCTACAACCGTCAGCAGGTTCGCCTGTTGCTGGTGGAAAAGCGTGTGCGGATCGACGGAAAAGTCGTCAGCGACCCGCACAGCGAGGTGCTGGAATTCAGCCGCGTCGAAGTCGACGAAGAAATCCTGCAACTCGGCAAACCGGCACGCTACTTCATGCTGCACAAGCCGCCGGGGTGCGTCAGTGCCACTCGCGATCCGCAGCACCCGACCGTGCTTGATCTGATCGATGAACCGGACAAGGACGACCTGCACATCGCCGGGCGCCTCGACTTCAACACCACCGGGCTGATGCTGATCACCAACGATGGCAGCTGGTCGCGACGCCTGACCCAACCGCAGACCAAACTGCCGAAGGTCTATTACATCGAGACCGAACAGGAGATCGGGCCGCAATACGCGCTGAGGTTTGCCGAGGGCATCTACTTCGCCTTCGAAAACCTGACCACGCAACCGGCGCAACTCGAAGTGCTCGGCCCGAGGGCGGCGCGTCTGAGCATCGTCGAGGGTCGCTACCATCAGGTGAAGCGCATGTTTGGTCACTTCAACAACAAAGTGTTGCGCCTGCACCGCGAATCCATGGGCCCGCTGTCGCTGGATAACGCGCTAAAACCGGGCGAGTACCGCGCTTTGCGCACCGAAGAGATCCATTTGTTCTAAGCCGGCGACCGCTCAGCAGAAGTTGTCGAACAATTTACCAACGGCACTTGCGCGATCCCCATCCCACTGCTTGAATCAGGACGTCGGCCAAATTGTGACCGATGAGTCACCACATACTTCCAAGAAACTTTTTGCCGGTCGTCAGCCCCTTGGGTTGCGCCTCAGCCGGCAGACTGCCCGCCAATAACAACACCCGTCGACCGCAGTCATGGATCGACATGGGCCAAGCAAATTCCAGGCGTATGCCTACCTGTCACAAAGCTCGTGCAATCTCTATTTGCGCGCATACCCGCTTGCTTGCCAGGAGTCTTATGACATGAGGCCAGAAATCGCTGTGCTGGATATACAGGGTCAGTATCGGGTTTACACGGAGTTCTATCGCGCAGACGCCGCAGAAAAGACCATCATCCTGGTCAACGGCTCGATGGCCACGACTGCGTCGTTTGCACAGACTGTGAAAAACCTGCACCCGCAATTCAACGTGGTTTGCTACGACCAGCCCTACGCGGGCCGGTCGAAAATCCACAACCGTCACGAGAAACATCTGACCAAGGAAGTCGAAGGGCAGATCCTGCTGGAGCTGATCGACCACTTCGGCGCCGAACACGTGCTGTCGTTTTCCTGGGGCGGCGCAGCCACCCTGGTTGCCCTGGCCCATCAGCCGCGGCGTATCGAGAAAGCCGTGATCAGCTCGTTCTCGCCGGTGATCAACGCACACATGCTTGATTACCTGGAGCGCGGTGTCGATTATCTCGGCCAGCGCGATGGCGACCGCGTCGGGCACCTGGTCAACAGCACTATCGGCAAACACCTACCGTCACTGTTCAAGCGCTTTAACTATCGCCACGTCAGCAGCCTGGCCGAACACGAATACGGGCAGATGCACTTCCACATCAGTGACGTGCTGCACAGCGATCGCCAGTGCTATTTGAATGCGGCGAAAAAGATCAACGTGCCGGTGCTGTTCCTCAACGGCGAATGGGATGAATACACCGCCGCCGAAGACGCCCGGATATTCGGCAACCATGTGGCGCACAGCACCTTCACCACGCTGCAGGCCACCGGCCACTTCCTCGACATGGAACACAAGGCTGCGTGCCGCGATAGCCAGAACGCCCTGCTGGGTTTCCTGAAACCCTCACCGCAGTCGAGCCGAACGCGCTACGCGTTCGTCCAGGATCACCATGCATTGGCCATTTGAAAAAGCGTCGTCGCGAGCGAGTCTGTGGGGCTGAAAAACCAGCATTGATTGCCCTGCAGATTTGCCCGCGAATGACCGTTTTCAATGCTGTAACGCGCTGCGAGCAAAAGAAAAACTTCAAATCTGCGCCCGACTCTGGTACAAAGTCAGCCGCTCTGAGCGGGTATAGTTTAGTGGCAAAACGAAAGCTTCCCAAGCTTTAGTTGAGGGTTCGATTCCCTCTACCCGCTCCACTCAATCAGGTCCCACGTCGTGTTATCACGGGGGATGCAGGAACAGAAAAAACCGGCCTACAGGGCCGGTTTTTTTGTGTCCGGGATTTGATGTCGGCTACTTGGTCGGCACCGAACCATTATGCAACACACCGTTTATTGCAGATGCACCAGCCCTCTTTACGCTTTGATCGTTACTAACGACGAAGCGCTGCCTGCTCAAAGGGATGATCCCCATGCATGGGCTTCCCAATCGGTATTAGCAGAGCCGCTCTTGGGCTTTGACTGATTGGAAGGCGCGGCAGTTCGGTAAGTCCGAAGCACCGCCGGTAAATCACCTTTCACTCAAGAGGGTTTCCATCAGTGCAGGAAAACAAAAAATCTGGAATGACGGGGGAAGAGCAGGCTATCTGGAATGATGCGATCAGGTTTGCTCGATCAAACAAGAAGGCGATTGGCAAGCGGCTCACGGCGCAAACCAAGTATCCACCCGAAGAAGAACCTGTTTCGGTTTTCATGGCGGGGTCGCCGGGCGCTGGCAAAACGGAGGCGTCATTAGCTCTGCTGAACCTTTTCTCCGATACGCCCATCTTGCGAATTGATCCAGACGAACTCAGATATGAATTTGAAGCCTATCAAGGTGGCAATGCCTGGCTTTTCCAAGGCGCCGTTTCGATTCTGGTTGGAAAGCTGATTGATCTGGCTCTGGATCGAAAGCAATCCTTCCTGTTGGATGGAACACTTTCGAATATCGAAATCGCAAGGAAAAATGTGCAGCGGTGCCTCCACAAAGGGAGATTTGTGCAAATTCTCTACGTCTACCAAGACCCTAGCCTGGCCTGGTCCTTTGTCAGAGCCCGCGAGGAAGTTGAAGGACGCAGGATTCGACCGGAGCATTTCGTCGACCAATACTTTGCAGCGCGTGACGTGGTAAACACGCTTAAGCTAGAGTTTGGCAAAGACCTGCATGTCGATCTGCTTGTGATGCATATTGATAATTCTGGACGCCTCTACAAGGCTGGTGTCGACAAGATTGACTACCATATCCCCGAGAAGCATACGAGACACGAACTGATGGTCATGCTTGGGATCAATTACGGAGCAACCGCATGAAACTCGGATCCACAAAGGAGTCCACGAGTCCATTCGCAGATTTCATTCGCAATGCGAAATCGGAAGAAAAAAAGCGCGTTTACAGCGAAGTGCTGAGCGAAGCCACCAAAAAACAGAATGATCTGATGTTGGCGGCGCGTGAAAAGCAGACCTGATCACATCACTGATATTCAAAAAGCCCGGCCCTTTGCCGGGCTTTTTTATTCTCACTGTTCCGACATTACAGATCCACAACACACCGACGATTCTCACCTTCCCCACGACCCGCTAGCATTTCCCCATCACCCACCACCCTCCCCCTGCGCGGCCATCGACGAATACGCGTTTTGACTTTCGAGGGACTCCATGGCGCGGCCTCTGTGCCGCTGATGACCGAACTCAAAAGAGTATTTCCCCCATGACGCAAAATATTTACGACGATCCGGAGTTTTTCCAGGGTTACAGCCAGATGAACCGCTCCATCGGTGGCCTCGATGCCGCGCCGGAGTGGCCGGCGCTCAAGGCGTTGCTGCCATCGATGCACGACTTGAACGTGGTCGACCTCGGCTGCGGCTATGGCTGGTTCAGCCGCTGGGCCAGTGAGCACGGCGCCGCCAATGTGCTGGGGCTGGATGTCTCGGAAAAGATGCTGGAGCGCGCGCGCGAAACCACTGAGGCGGCGAACATCCGCTATGAACGCGCCGATCTTGAGCATCTCGATCTCCCAGCGTGCAGTTTCGATCTCGCCTACAGTTCACTGGCGCTGCATTACATCAAGGATCTGCCAGGGCTGTTCGCTCGTCTGTACGCGGCGTTGAAACCGGGTTCGCATTTTGTGTTCTCCATCGAGCACCCGATCTTCATGGCCCCGCGCAATCCAGGCTGGCTGGTCGACAGCGACGGTCGCAAGCGCTGGCCGCTGGACAGTTATCAGATGGAAGGCGAGCGAGTGACCCACTGGCTGGCCGACGGGGTGATCAAGCAGCACCGCACGATGGGCACGCTGTTGAATTCGTTGATCGCGGCGGGTTTTGCCATTCGCCATGTCAATGAATGGGGGCCGAGCGATGCGGAGGTGGCGGCGCAACCAGCGCTGGCTGAAGAGCGGGAGCGGCCGATGATGATGTTGGTGGCGGTGCAGCGCTAATCTGAGCTGAGCAAACAATATGTGGTGAGGGGATTTATCCCCGATGGTTGCGTAGCAACCGCTTAAAGGGCCTGCTGCGCAGTCCATCGGGGATAAATCCCCTCACTACAGGTGGCTGAAGGCTGGCTTCACCGAGTCGCGACGATGAACAGCCGCGGAAACGGCAACAGCACCGAACCATCCGGCAACGCCGGATAAGCCTCGGCAACCACCGCCATATACTGCGTGAGATATTGCGCCCGTTCCTCTTCAGTCAGCGGGCTCAGAAACGGAATCAAGCCACTGCCCTTGAACCACTCCACCACCCCCGCCGCTCCACCTGACAACTGATGGTGATAGGTAGTACGCCACACATCGACCCGCGAACAGTGCGGACGCAACATCGAGAAGTATTCGCTGGCACTCACCATGTCGGTGCGCTGCCCGGCGGCGCCAGCCAGTTTGGCGGACCATGGGCCATTGGCGGCGACTTCACGCATCAGTCGGTGGGAAGGCTCGTTGAGGTTATCCGGCATCTGGATCGCCAGACTGCCACCGTCCGAAAGTTTAGCCGCCAACGCCGGCAGCAATGTCGCGTGATCCGGCACCCATTGCAGCACTGCATTGGCGAAGATCACATCGAACGGCCCTTGATCCGCCCAACTATCGATTTCTGCGACCTCGAACTGCAACTGCGGCAGGCGCTTGCGCGCGGCGTTGACCATGTCCGGCGAACTGTCGAGCCCCCTGACCTGGGCCTGCTGAAAACGCTGCACCAGCAGTTCGGTGGAGTTACCCGGACCGCAACCGATATCGACCACCGATCGCGCCTGAACCGTGGGAATCGCCGCCAGCAGATCACGTGCCGGGCGGGTGCGTTCATCTTCGAAAGCGACGTATTGTCTGGCGGACCAACTCATTGCGTTCTCCTGTCGGGACATTCGTGCGGTTCCTCACAATACAGGCAGCGCTGCGCGCAGTTCCAGACAGGCTTATTGCAAGGGATGTCTTCACCCTCACAATTATTGGCAGACGTCATTTGTAAGTAGAATTTTCACCGCGCCCCGAATGTCTGAATTTCAAGCTCTCCCAATAAGGAACACCGCAATGAAATTCGCGAAAATCTCCCAGACCCTGGCCCTCTGGGCCGGTAGCCCGAAAACCTTCATGGGCGCATTGATCCTGATTTTTCTGTGGGGTTTGAGTGGGCCGATTTTTGATTTCAATGACACCTGGCAACTGATCATCAACACCTCGACCACGATCATCACTTTTCTGATGGTATTCCTGATCCAGAATACGCAGAACCGTGATACCGACATCCTGCATCTGAAGCTCGATGAGTTATTGCGGGTGAACAAGGAAGCGCAGAACGCAATGCTCGGCCTGGAATCGCTGGATCTCAAACAACTCGAGGCGCTGCGCAAGCATTACCGCAGCTTGGGCGAGAGTGAGGTGTTCAACCTTGAAGGGCTGGGGGAGAAGAGCAAGCCGAAGCAGGATTTGAATGACTGCTAAGTAAAGTTGAACAAAGCAAAAGATCGCAGCCTGCGGCAGTTCCTACACCGTTCTATGTAGGAGCTGCCGCAGGCTGCGATCTTTTGATTGGCAGTTGGTGTCAGCGACTGGCTTGCAGAGCTCGGGCCATTTCCAGATGGCTTTGCAGTTTTGGCAGCGTCTCGTCGGCAAATGCCTTGATTTCCGGCACGTCGGTAGACTGCGCTTCCTGCTGAATCTGCTGGATGGCCTCTTCGGTCGCTTTCACCTGGCTCGCGGCGTAGGCCTGGTCGAAGGTTTCACCGTCCTTGACCTGAGGGATCATGGTCTTGGCCTTGTCGGCAATTTCTTCACGGGGAGCGACCGGCAGATCGAGTTTCTTCGCGATCTTCGCCAGATGCTGGTTGGCCGTGGTGCGGTCATTGATCACGACAATGGTGTAATCCTTGACCTCTTTGGATTCGGATTTCTGGTGCGCCAGCCGGCTGGCTTCAATGTCGGCCATGCCTTTGGCGGACGCATCGTTGATGAAGTCGGCAGGCGACTGGGCGAATGCTGTGCCCGCGAACAAACCCAACAGCGTGGCAAAACTGAAACGACGTATCTGGGTGGCCATCCGGCTCATGGTCGCGCCCTCCTATCTCTGCAAATTCAAGCGGGGGCTTGCGCCCCCGCCTCTCAATCAAAACTACCTCACCGACTACTTCGACTTCTGAGCTGGCTTGCGGCCCATTTCGGTTTTCGCAGGCTCTTTGTCGACCGTCGTGGTGGTGGTTTTCCCACCTTTGCGACCGGCTTCAGAGGCCTTGGTTCGATCGTTGGCGAAGTTTCCCGAGTTCGAGTTTCTTGAATTAGGCATGATTCTCTTCCTCTTGGTGTTGATCGTTGGCGAGCAGATGCCCGCCTAGATTGAGAATTGCCGGACTGCCAAAGGTTTAGAAAAGTTGCCCGCGCCGCGACGAACGGCGCGCACTGCTTCAGCTATCCACCGCCCGATGATTGAGGCGTTTGGCGGCGTACATCGCTTGGTCGGCATGCCGGAACAATTGTTGCTCCTCACTGCCATGTTCGGGATAACGGGCCACGCCGATGCTCGGTTCGATGTACAGGTTGTGACCGTCCAGGCGCATCGGCTGCACCAGCACATGGCGGATTTTTCCGGCCACGATGTCGGCGTCTTCAGCGGCGTGAACGCTGTGCAACAGCACCACGAATTCGTCGCCACCGATGCGCGCCACGGTATCGGTGTCGCGTACGCAGCCCTTGAGCCGACTCGCCACCGTTTGCAGCAGCATGTCGCCGACCGCATGGCCAAAGGTGTCGTTGACCTGTTTGAAGCGATCCAGATCGACGTACAGCAGCGCCATGTTTCCCGAGGTTTCGCGGGCAGCGGCCAGCGCAGCTTTGAGGCGGTCTTTGAGCAACCCGCGATTGGGCAACTGGGTCAGTTGATCGTACTGCGCCATGCGTTTGAGCCGCGCGTGCAGTTGCTGGCGCTCGATGGCGGTGGCGACCTGGGCGCAGACGTATTGCAGCAGTTCCTTGTCCTGCTCGGTATAACGCTCACCGCCCGGCAGGCTTTTGACGATCAGCGCACCGATGGTGCCGTTCTTCGAATTCAGCGGCACACCGAGCCAGCACGGTGAGTCCTGCCCCGCCACCAGCGCGGCGAAGTCGGGCGAGGCGTCGGGGCTGTCCGGCGTCAGCAGAATCGGCTGACCGCTGCGGATGACCTCCGCACACAAACGCCCGGTAACGGTGCCAGGTTGCTCGGGCTGCAATTCGTGATCGTCGACGTGATAGGGAAAATTCAGCTGCGCACAGTGCTCGTCGTACAGCGCCACGGAGAAATTCAGCGCCGGCAGCCATTCGCCGATGATCAGGTGGATGCGTTTGAACAGCGCCAGCAAGTCTTCGGCGACATGCGCCGCCTCGGAAATCGCGTACAGCGCAGCCTGACGCGATTCCGCCTGCTTGCGCTCGGTGATGTCGCGGGCCACGGCGATGCGCAGTTGATCGACCTCCGACCAGCGCGCCGACCAGAGGATGTTGACGATGCGGCCATCCTTGCGCACGTAACGGTTTTCAAAGTTGTGTTTGGGTTCGCCGCTCATGATGTCGTGGGCGGCGGCCAAGGTGCGCTGGCGGTCTGCGGGATGCACCAGTTCGATCATCGACCGGCCGATCAACTCGTCAGGCGTATAACCAAAAATACGCTCGCAGGCAGCACTGACAAAAACGAAACGGCCCTGCCTGTCCACCGCGCAGACGGCATCGAGCAACAGGTCCATATAACTCGCCAACGGCGCGGAATTTCGGCTTTCCATGGTTCAGCGTGGGTGTCCGGACAATGCAGCACTGTTCAACCATCCCTGACCCTTTGTTCACGCATCCCTGCACACAACTTCAAGCCTTGTTCGGCAGCAATCCCGGTAGTGCGTGCATCAGTGCGTTGATCGCAAAACCGATGAACATCACGCCACACAAACGCGTGATCATCAGCTCGTGGCGCTGATACAGCGTGCGCACCCGTCGGGCGCCGACAACGCCGATCAAGATAGCGTAAGCCAGCAATCCGCCGAGAAAGCTCAGGGCGATCAGCGTCGGCAACATCGACCAGTTGAGCAGTTCGGCGCGGCTCGACAGCAGCGCGGTAAACGTCGCCACCGCTACCGGATACGCCTTGGGATTGGTCAGGCCGAACAGGATGCCGTGCCAGAACGGCTGACGCGCGGCGCCCTGTGGCTCATCAGCGCTGCGCCGCTGGGCTCGCACTGCGCGCCAGCCGAGCCAGAACAGGTACAAACCGCTGAGCACACCCAGCACATCGAATGCGGTGCTGCCGATCTCGCGGGCACCGACGATGGCGATCAGCGCGGTGCTGCACCAGACCACATCGCCAAGCAAATGCCCACAAAGAAACCCGGCCCCGGCCCGTCGCCCATGCGCCGCACCGATGCCGAACACCGCCAGAACACCCGGCCCGGGCGTGATGCCGTATATGAAACCCGAGGCCAGAACGGCCATTAGCAGCGATGGAGTCATGGAAAACCTGCTGGCGCCAGTACAAATGATGGCCAGTCTATATCAGCCCAATGTGTCTGATCACGACGCGTCGTAAAAACGCATGCCCGTGTACGGTTTCAACCGACAGGCTGCCAGTCGCGAAGCCAGATCACCGACGTGAACCTCAAGCTTGTGGCCATCAGGGTCAAGAAAGTAGAACGACGCACCTTCGCTGCGGTTGTCGCGCCATTCCCGTACGTTCGCCACTTTTAGCTTCTGCACGAACGACGAAAAATCCGCCTCGGCCAGACTGAATGCGTAATGGGTGTAGTCGACGGACGGCTCG
Organism: Pseudomonas sp. MWU12-3103b; assembly: GCF_023100615.1. Lineage (NCBI taxonomy): Bacteria > Pseudomonadati > Pseudomonadota > Gammaproteobacteria > Pseudomonadales > Pseudomonadaceae > Pseudomonas > Pseudomonas sp. MWU12-3103b. The sequence continues at coordinate 241,912 of NZ_JALMEY010000002.1, read as the reverse complement.
GTGGTGCGCTGCGCATCCAGCGACAGACACAACCACAGCCCCGGCAGCGACAGATAGGCACCGGCGTCCCACGAGGCTTCGACGCGCAGACCCAATACATCGCGATAGAACGCCAGGCTGCGGGGCAAATCAATGACGGCGAGGGTCAGGTGGTTGAGGCCGGTAAGCATGGGGTCAGTAACCTCTGAGGTCTTCAGGAACGTTGTACTGCTGGCCATCGTACGTCAGGGTGATCTGTTTTTTCTTCAGGTCGGTGTTTGTCGAAACGCACTGATTGCCGGACTTGGTGTTTTTCATTTTGCTGCCGGTGGTGGTGACGATCAGATCGGCGAAACCATTGTGGCTCGTTGGAGCGATCTCGAGGGTCCGACGGATTTTTTTGCTGTAGCCCTCGCAGTCATTCACGAACTCACCGTTGTCCTTGAAGACCACCAGGCCTTCAAGCACCGGACGTAACCCGTCCCCCTCGCGAACATACAGCGCCAGATCGGTTTTCTCGTAGGGAATGGCATGGGAACTGTGCACGAACTTGGCTCGCAGCCCAAAAGCCCGTACATCCGGCGTCAGTCGGTAGCGCGCAGTGTCGATGCGCACATCATCCAGGCGTACGGCATCGGAGTTGTAGGCGCCCGGTTTGTGGTAAGTGGCGATCGGTTTGGCGTTGCTCGCATTGAGCAGCGCCAGATCCAGATCGAACGCCCCGGCATCGTCACCACCAGAATCGGCCAGATAGGTGGACTTGACCGAAATCGCCTGACTCGGAAACGCCGGCCAGACGTTGCAGCGCGACATGGATTTGCCGTCGAAACTCTTGGTGGTGCAGGCGGCGTAGGCTTGGGTGGTGATGGCCAGCAAACCGAGGGCGATCAGGAGTCTGGTGGGGTTAAGCATGGTTCTTCCTTGATAAGTGTCGTGTTGGGCTGGCGGGTTACAGGCCTTGGAAACCGTTTGGCAAAACGTAGGATTTTCCGTCGTAGTGCAATGTTGTCAAAACGGGTTTGTTGTCAGTGGTTTCAGTTTTACATGCGTCTCCCGTCCCCACACTTGTTGTGTCTTTCTCCAAGGTTTTGACAATCAGATCTGCATAGCCGTGAGAGCTCGTTTTAGCGATTTCTACCGTTCTTGAAATCTCATATCGCTCGCCTTCGCAGTCACCATCCCACTCGCCGCCATACCGATAAACCACTAATTTATCCAATACCGGGCGCAATTTTTCGCCCTCTTTCACGTAGAGCGAAAGCAGGTTTTCTTCCATCGGATTGATCCGGGATCCGTTAGTGGATAACGCACGTACGCCAAAGGCACGAAGATCGGTAGTCAGTGTGTAGCGAGCCGTATCGAGCGTTATTTCTCGCAAACTGACGCCATCCAATACAAATGCAGCCGCTTTGTAATAAGTCGCAAGGGGCTTCGATTGAGCGGTGTCCAGAACGGACAAGTCGAAATCGTAGGTACTCAGCGCTTCTGGGTCATCAGATGGGGATCCGCGCTTAAACTGTGCAGTGGCGTTGATGGTTAATCCTGGATATGCAGGCCACTCCTTGCAGACAGAAAGATCCAGATCTCCTGCCATCGGTGTTGGCACGCAATCAGCCAATACCTGACCTGCCATCAACCACCCACTCAGGGCCACCCAGCCGATCCATCCAGACTTCACTGTCACATCCCACTCCTTGATAACGTTTTCAGCCGCGCACTATCCCCTCCTCAATCCGGCGATTCAACCAGTTCAACGCCTGATCCCCACCCCGGCGCTTATGCCACGCCAGCACAAAGGTGAACGGCGCAATCTCGAACGGTGGCGGCAGCACAATCAGCTCCTGCTGATCAATCTCGCGCACGCTGCGTGACGACACCGTGAGAATCAGATCCGTACCGCTGATCAACTGCGGCGCGACGTTCCAGTGCGGCAGGCTGATGGCGACGCGGCGGCGTTCGCGCAATGAGGTCAGCGCCCGCTCGATTTCCGGGGTGCCGCTGCCGCGCATTTCCAGCAGAACATGCGGGCGCGACAGGTAGGTGGGCAAATCCAGAACCCCGTCGGCCGGCAAGCTGCGGCGATCCAGCAGGCAGACGTAGCGTTCTTCAAACAGCAACGTGCTGCGCAATTCGTTGGGCATTTCCGGGAACACTCCGGCGGCCACGTCGATGTCGCCGTTGAGCACACCCTCCAACATGCCCTCGCGGCTGGCGTGGCTGATTTGCAGGTCGATGCCCGGGGCCTCGCGGCGCAAGATGCGGATCAGCCCGGGCAGGATGATGGCCGCGCCGTAGTCGGACATCGCCACACGAAAGGTTCGCCGCGCAGTGGCCGGATCGAACGTGTTCGGCGCCAGCAGCGACTGCACCTGGGCCAACGCTTCGGCCAGTGGCGCAACCAGTTCCAGCGCCCGCGCCGTGGGTACCAGGGTCGAACCGGCGCGCACCAGCAGCGGATCGCCGAGCAAGTCGCGCAGCCGCGCCAGCGCATGGCTGACCGCCGGTTGACTCAGGTGCAGCCGCTCAGCAGCGCGGGTGACGTGTTGCTCGCTGAGCAAGGCATCGAGGACCACCAGCAGGTTCAAATCAATACGGCGTAGATCATTCATCTCGTGCATGTTCTGGATGACAAAACGGAATTTAAATCTGCGCGACGAATACTCTAGAGTCCAGAAAAACCTGTTGGAGACTGAGCATGAGTACGTTGCAGTGGGTTGGCTTTTTGCTGCTGGCCGCGTTTGCCGGGGCGGTGGTGCCGTTTCAGAGTGCGATCAACAGCAATCTGGCGCGGGGCCTCGGCCATCCGCTATGGGCAACCTTGGCCTCGTTGCTGGTGAGTGTGTTGGTGCTGTTGCCGGTGATTCTGGCGTTGCGCCTGCCGCTGCCGTCGCTGGGTTTTATCAGCAAGGCGCCGTTGTGGATGTGGGCTGGCGGTGCGTTCGGCGTGTGCTTTGTGGCGCTGGCGGTGATGTTGCTGCCGAAGCTCGGCGCTTCGGGGTTTGTTGCGCTGGCGTTGGCCGGGCAGGTGATTGCTTCGATGCTGCTCGATCACTTCGGGTTGTTCGGGCTGGTGGAAAAACAGCTGTCGATGTCGCGGGTGTTGGGCGCGTTGTTGCTGATTGGCGGGGTGGTGTTGATTCAGTTTGGTGGGGCGGCGAGCAGGAATCTGGCACCTGCCGGGTAGGATTCGGAGGCGCCCGACACCGCATCAGAACATCGCCCTACAAGCAAATATCCAATTCCGCTCAGTATTGCAGGAAGTGTCTGATTCAGGCCCGAAGTCGTGTTCCGTAAAGTCTGGCAATACACACAAATTGCAACGACCCACGGATTGCCACGCTCAAGGGATGCCCTGATGAACCATATACAGCAAGCACCAAACCTTTATTCCAACTATCGAAAAGTCATCGCCCTGGCGAACCAGGACTGGGAAAACGCCGAGCTCGGCAAAGTCGCCGGGCTCAATGTCGAGGTCATGGGTTCCAACCACCTGCTCGATCAATACGGACGGGAGTTACAACACTTCTGTACCACGTCCTACCTTGGCCTTGATCACCACCCAGCCCTGCTCCAAGGTGCAATCGCCGCACTGCAGGAAACTGGCACCCTGCGCGTCGCCAACTCGAAAAATCGCTGCAAGCTGGGGATTCTCGAAAAATACGAAACCGAGCTTTCGCAGTTGTTCGATGCAGTGTGCCTGACGACCCTGTCCTGCAGCGCTGCAAGTGCGGGGATCTTGCCGCTGCTGGCCAGCGGTGTATTGACCGAGAATCGCCCGCCAGTGATGGTCTTTGACCGTCAGGCGCATTACTCGATGAATCACTTGAAAGCTGCATGCGCCGACGAAACCCGTGTGATGACCTGTCCGCACAACGATATGAATTTTCTAGAAAAGATCTGCCAGCAATATGGTCGTGTGGCCTATATTGGCGATGGCGCCTACAGCATGGGCGGTGTGTCCAACATGGAAGGCCTGCTGTACCTCAAGGATCGTTACGGGCTGTTTCTTTATCTGGATGATTCACACGCGTTGTCAGCCGTGGGCCATAACGGCGTCGGTCTGATACGCCCGAGAATCCAGACGCTGGAAGATGACTGCGTGATCGTCGCGTCGCTGGCCAAGTCATTTGGCGCCAGTGGTGGACTGGTGATGCTTGGCAACCAGCGCCAGAAAAAAATCATCCAGCGTTATGGCGGCCCGAGCAATTGGTCACAAAGTCTCAACTGTGCGGCAATCGGCGCCGGACGAGCGTCAATTCGTCTACATTACACCGCCGAATTCGCCGCTCTACAGGCCTGCCTCCAGGCTAATATCCGCCTCTTCGACAGTTTGATCAGTACAGAGCAATGCCACAGCGCGATGGCAATCCGCTTGATCGACTGCGGCCAGGCGGATCTGGCCAATCGCATCGCCAGCGAGCTGGCCGAGCAAGGCTTTTTCACCAGCGCAGTATTTTTCCCGGTAGTTGCCCAAGGTAAAGCGGCCATTCGGGTAACCTTGCGTGCTGATATGGAGCCGTCGCTGATCCGACGTTTCTGCGATGTAGTCAGCGAATTGTTGCGCACACACCGCGTCGATTTCGACATCTGAGCCAGGGACGATCGATGAACGCCAGCGCCACCCTTCTTATCACCTGCTGCACTGTGTTCCTCGCACAGTTGGGCATGAGTATTTACCTGCCAGCGCTGCCGGAGATTGCCGGCCATCTGCATGCAGGGCCTGCGCAAGTGGCGTGGGGTTTATCGATTTATCTGGTCGGCATGGCGCTGCCAATGCTGCTTTGGGGATCACTGGCCCAGCGTATCGGGCGCAAACCTGTGTTACTCGCAGCATTGGGGCTGTATGGCGCGGCGAACCTGGCGTTGCCGCTGGGTTCGACGCTGGAGTCGTTCCTGTTACTGCGCCTGATTCAGGGCGTCGGCGCCAGCGGGATTTCGGTGATGGCACGGGTGCTGATTCGCGACAGTTTTCGCGGCGACCTGCTGGCCAAGGCATTGTCATGGATTTCGATTTCGTTCGTGGTGGCTCTAGGCATCGGCCAGTACCTGGGTTCGATCATTCAGGTCACGCTGGGCTGGCAGGCAATCTTCTACTTGCTCGGCATCACGTGCCTGCTGATGGCCATGATCGTATTCCGGGTCAATTTTGCGACATTGAAGGAGGCGCAAACCAATGCTTCGGCATGGCTGATTTACCGGCGCATCCTGATCCATCGCGCGTTCCTGTTGCCGGCACTGGCCGGAGGCCTCGGCTACGGGGTGATCATCGCCTTCAACACGGCTGCGCCACTGATCCTGCAAGGACCGTTCAATTGGTCTACGGTGGATTACGGTCTGCTCGGCTGGCCGATCAGTGCGGCATACTTTCTCGGGGCACTGGTGGTCAATCGCTTCGTTCTGCGCACGGGTCAACACCGGTTGATGACGTTGGGCGTGGTGCTGGTGATGGCGGGGTGCGGAGTAATGCTGCTGGGCAGTCTGACAGCCAGTTCCGTCGCGCTGATGCTGTGGCTGCCCTATTGCGTAGCGGTGTTCGGACAATCGCTGAACTACCCGATCAGCCTGTCCCGGGCCAACGATGGCGCACCGATTGCGGGTGCTTACGCAATGGCGTTGAGCGGATTTATTCATCAACTGATGGCGGCAATGATCGGCGCGATTGCCAGTCTTGTCGCTAGCCCTTCGGCGTGGCCGCTGGCACTGTTATGCAGTTTGCTTGCAGTCGGCGCGATGCTCTGTGTGACATTCACGCCGACGCGCGTCAGCCCTTAAAACGCATTACGGAAAATCTCCTCGATCTGCCGCTGATCCGCCGCCCGTGGGTTGGTCAGGCCGCATGCATCTTTCAGCGCGTTGGTGGCAAGCACCGGGATGTCACTGAGCTTGGCGCCGAGTTCACGCAGGCCGCCCGGAATCTCGACGTCTTTGGCCAGACAACGGATCGCGTTGATCGCCGCCTGAGCGCCCTCTTCCGGGCTGAAACCACGGATGTCCGCACCCATGGCGTGGGCGACGTCAGTCAGGCGTTCGGCACAGATCAACGCGTTGAAAGTCTGCACATGCGGCAGCAGCACGGCGTTGCACACGCCATGGGGTAAGTCGTAGAAACCTCCCAACTGGTGGGCCATCGCATGCACGTAGCCGAGCGATGCGTTGTTGAACGCCATGCCGGCGAGGAACTGCGCGTAGGCCATGTTCTCCCGCGCCGCGAGGTCGCTGCCGTCGCGCACGGCCAGGCGCAGGTTGTTGCTGATCAGGGCCATGGCCTTCAGCGCACAGGCGTCGGTGATCGGGTTGGCCGCGGTCGAGACGTAGGCCTCGATGGCGTGGGTCAGCGCGTCCATGCCGGTGGCGGCAGTCAGGCTTTTCGGCATGGCGACCATCAGCGCCGGGTCGTTGACCGACAGCAGCGGCGTGACGTTGCGGTCGACGATGGCCATTTTCACGTGGCGCGATTCGTCGGTGATGATGCAGAAACGGGTCATCTCGCTGGCGGTGCCGGCGGTGGTGTTGATGGCGATCAGCGGCAATTGCGGCTTGCTCGATTGATCAACGCCTTCGTAGTCGCGGATCTGCCCGCCGTTGGTCGCACACAGAGCAATGCCCTTGGCGCAGTCATGGGGCGAACCGCCGCCCAGCGACACCACGAAATCGCAGCGACTGTCCTTGAGCAGCGCCAACCCGGCCTCGACATTGGCAATGCTCGGATTCGGTTTGGCGCCGTCGAAGATCACCGAATCGATGTCCTGCATCGCCAGTTTTTCGGCAAGCATGGTCGCCACGCCGGCCTTGGCCAGCCCCGCGTCGGTGACGATCAGCGCCTTGCGAAACCCATAGTTGCGGATCGCAACCATGGCCTCGTCGAGGCATCCGTTGCCCATGATGTTTACGGCCGGAATGAAAAAGGTGCTGCTCATGCGCGTCTCCTGACTGGGGCCGAATCGACTGCTCCGATCCGGCGGATGTGCACAGGATCGACCGATCGGTCACCACCGATGTTGATCTGGCTCAATGCCCGCTCGTGATAAAGTCGCCGTCCATCCGCCCTTTGTTTTGAGACTGCCCACGCAATGACCGATTTTCTGGACGTCGATGCCACCCTCGAAGACTGGAGCGCCCTGCGCGCCACCGCCGACTTCAATGGTCTGCTGGTGGGCAATGGCGCCAGTCGCGCGGTGTGGGACGATTTTGGCTATGACTCGCTATTCGAAAACGCGCGCACCGTGGAAGAGAAACCACTGAGCCCGTCGGAACTGAGCGTGTTCGACGCGATGCAGACGCGCAGCTTCGAGCAGGTGCTCGGTGCGCTGAAAACCACCAGCCGGGTCAACAAGGCCCTGGCCGTCAGTTCGGCGGCACCGCGCAATCGCTACTACGCGATCAAGGAAGCGCTGATCAACACCGTACACGCCGTGCACATTCCCTGGCGCCTGGTGCAGGCCCCGACTCTGGCCACGCTCAATGAAGAACTGGCGCGGTATCGCACGGTGTTCACCACCAATTACGACCTGCTCAGCTACTGGGCGATCCAGCACCGCAGCGAGGCGATCGACGACCTGTTCAACGGTCCCGACGCCAGTTTCGATCTGAGCGCAAGCAGCAGCGCCAAACCGCGTCTGTTGTATCTGCACGGCGGGCTGCACCTGGTGCGCAATCAGGACGGCACCGCGCGCAAACTGACCTCGACCGAGGGCACCCTGCTCGGCAGTTTTGCCATCAACAACACGATCAAGACGCTCGACGACGTGCCGCTGTTCGTCAACGAAGGGCCGAGCGCAGACAAGCTCAAGACCATTCGCAGCTCGGATTATCTGTCGTTCTGTTATGAGCAGTTATTGGGACACGCGGATAACCTGTGCATCTTCGGGCATGCGCTGGGCGAGCAGGATGCTCACATCGTGAGGGCGCTGCGCCTGGCGAAACCGGCGAGCGTGGCCATCTCGATCTATCCGCGCAGTGCGGCGTTCATTCAGCATCAGAAACGCCATTACGCCAAGGTGTTCGAGGGCACCGGGATTGCGTTGCGGTTTTTTGATGCGAAGACGCATGCGTTGGGGGATCCGAAGCTTTCGGTGCCGGTCGAGGTTTGATGTAACCGGACTGACGCCTTCGCGAGCAAGCTCGCTCCCACATTGGAACGCGAACTACTGTGGGAGCGAGCTTGCTCGCGAAGCTTTTGGGGCCAACTCATTCTTCGCTGCTGTGCACCACCACCAGCAACTGCGCCTGCACCTCGCCCACCGATCTGATCCGGTGCGGCTTCTGCGCATTGAAGTGCAGCGCATCGCCACGCTCCAGCAGCACCCGCTCGTTCATGAAATCCACTTCCACCTGCCCTTCGTGGACGAACAGAAACTCCTCGCCCAAGTGCTCCTTGAAGGTCTTGTCGGTGAACTCGCGCGGCGGGTAGATGATGAACGGCAGCAGATTGCGTTCGCTGACCTGATGCGCCAGCACCGCATACCCCGGGCTCTGATCGTTGGCCGCCAGTGACTGGCGTTCGTGGCTGCGTACCAGGCTATAGCTGTCGAGGCTGACGTTGTCTTCGGAGAACAATTCCTCGACCTTCACGTTCAGTGCCTTCGCCAGTTTCAGCGCGGCCGCAATCGACGGGGTGTTCAGCCCGCGCTCGACCTTCGACAGATAACTCTTGGTCATGCCGGATTTTTCCGCCAGCGCCTCAAGTGTCACGCCAAGTTTTTTTCTCAACAATTTCAAACGGATAGACATGCGCAGCAGTTATTCCATCAAGGAAACGACGATTGATGCTTGCTTATGACACTTTGTGTCATATAGGCTCTTTAGTGTCATTTGCAATCACCCAAAGGACACAGACATGGCCAAGACATTAGCACTACCCAAAGAGCAACTGGTCAAGCAAGCGCTGACCCAGATGCAGAACACACTGGCGGATAATACGTGGACTGACCGGCAAAAGCTGGCGCTGACCTGCCGGATCCTGTTCGAGAGAGGTCATGACTCCGGTCTGGCCGGACAGATCACCGCTCGCGGCCCACAACCGGGGACCTATTACACTCAACAACTAGGCCTGGGTTTCGATGAAATCACCGCGAGCAATCTGCTGCTGGTCAACGAAGATCTGGAAGTGCTCGAAGGCCACGGCATGGCCAACCCGGCCAACCGTTTCCACAGCTGGGTCTACCGCGCCCGGCCGGACGTGAACTGCATCATCCATACGCACCCGACGCACATTGCCGCGCTGTCGATGCTGGAGGTGCCGCTGCAGATTTCCCACATGGACCTGTGCCCGCTGTACGACGACTGCGCGTTTCTCGAAGGCTGGCCGGGCGTGCCGGTGGGTAACGAAGAGGGCGAACTGATTGCCGGTGCACTGGGCGACAAGCGCGCGATTCTACTGTCGCACCACGGCCAACTGTCGACCGGCAGCACGATCGAAGAAGCGTGTGTCATCGCCCAACTGATCGAGCGCGCCGCCAAACTGCAGCTGCTGGCGATGGCCGCCGGTACGATCAAACCGATCATCCCGGAACTGGGGCGCGAGGCCCATGACTGGGTGTCGAAACCCAAACGCCACGCCGCCGCCTTCAACTACTACGCCCGGCAGAACCTGCGCCAACACGCCGATTGCCTGAACTGATTTCAGCCTTTCCCGGAGACTCATCATGTCCAATATTCACGGCATCATCGGCTACACCATCACCCCGTTCGGCACCCACGGCGAAGGCCTCGATCTGCCGGCCCTCGGCCAATCGATCGATCGTCTGATCGACAGCGGCGTCCATGCCATAGCCCCGCTCGGCAGCACCGGCGAAGGCGCTTACCTCAGCGACGCCGAGTGGGATCAGGTCGCCGAGTTCAGCATCAAGCACGTGGGCAAACGGGTGCCGACCATTGTCAGCGTGTCCGACCTGACCACCGCCAAAGCCGTACGCCGCGCACGCTTCGCTGAAGCCCACGGCGCTGACGTGGTGATGGTGCTGCCAGCGTCGTACTGGAAGCTGACTGAAGCGGAAATCCTCGCGCACTACCGCGCCATCGGCGACAGCATCGGCGTGCCGATCATGCTCTACAACAACCCGGCCACCAGCGGCACCGACATGTCGGTCGAGCTGATTCTGCGCATCGTCAATGGCGTGGAAAACGTGACCATGGTCAAGGAGAGCACCGGCGATATTCAGCGCATGCACAAACTGCAATTGCTCGGTGACGGCCAGGTGCCGTTCTACAACGGCTGCAATCCGCTGGCGCTGGAGGCGTTTGCCGCCGGGGCGAAGGGCTGGTGCACCGCTGCGCCGAACCTGATCCCACAGTTGAACCTGGATCTGTATGCGGCCGCTCTGGCCGGTGATCTGGAACGGGCGCGTGAGTTGTTCTACCGCCAGTTGCCGCTGCTGGACTTCATTCTCAAGGGCGGTTTGCCAGCGACGATCAAGGCCGGGCTGCGCGAGACGGGGTTGGAGGTCGGCGATCCGCGGTTGCCAGTGTTTCCGTTGAGTGACACCGGCAGACATCACCTCAAAGCGCTGCTCGACGTTTTGCGCTGATGAAAAAAATCCCGCCCGGAACACTCCGGGCGGGATTTTTCCTGCCTGTCGGTCAAAGACTGGCGGCGTGCTTCATCGCTTCGCGGTGGAAGGGCTGATCCTTCAGGACCTGCGCAATGAACGTGTCAGTGATCAAGCGCACATGTTCGAACTGCCCGCCCGAGGCGTTAAAGGCGCCCCGCCAGGATTCAGTGTGATTGTGCACGGCATAGACACCCAGTATCTCCTTGCCATGGCTGAGACTGAACACCACTGTGCTGTCGAAGCTCACCGGTACCGGCACCAGGAACAGCGTGAAGGCACTCAGGAACAACTGAGGCTGAAGCGCGCCGACATCGCTGTTGGCGACTACCAGAACGTTGTAGCCATCCTCGCTTCGACCGGCGCGAACTTCGTCGAAAGTGCCGCGCCGACGCAGTTCGTCTCGCAACATCCAGCTCGGCAGACCGAGCACATTGACGTTGATCGCCGGCAGTTGCTGGCTGTAGTCGACGTCGGGGGCCTTGAGGCTGTGGGTCGCCTGACAACCACCCAGCAACATGAGCAATCCCAGAAACAGAAGCTTGAGGCGCATTAGAGTTTTCCTGACAACATGGCTTTATAGACAGAGGCGCTGGGGCCGTTTTCTTCGCGAATGAACGGCGTGGCGGTGTCCAGATTCGGCATGTCCAGACGCTGCAATCCTGGTACTTGCGGGTATTTGGCACGAACCAGCGCCGCATCACGTTCAAGATGATCGCTGTGCAGGAACAGGCATGACAGCTGAAGACCGATCAGGCACCCGGCGCGAAAATCGCCGATGTAATAAGCCTTGCCCGCCTCGAGTTGCATGCCGATGGTGAAGTCTTCACGGCTCCACGTCACCGACTGCCCATGATCGAAACGCACGTTGTAGATCTCGTAACGACCGGGTTTGAGCGGCATCACAAACAACGTGCCGATGCCGTGATCGGTCTCGCGTACATCTCGCTCGGTTCGGGCGTAAAACTCGTTGTGCAGGCGTGCAGTGGCGAAATCATCGCTTCCACGCTTACGGATCATCAGCATTTGTTCCTTCGCTGAAAACCTCGTCTTGGGCCAGATGCCGACCACACCTACCACATAAGCCACGCCGGAATCGGCGGTTGGCTTGAGTTCATCGTCAATGTGGGTGGGTGACATGCTGTAGCAACCGCTCAGGCCGAGCAGCGCCGTCAGAACAGCGAAAAAGCGAATCATCAAAGGAAAAACTCTCGCGTAAACATTGAAAAACACACGAAAGAGTATTGAACGCCGCCCCTTCCATGGATTGGTCGCGAAGGATAAGCGATGTAGTGGCACATAGCCAGAATTCAGTCGCCATTGTTTTGGCGACTGAGTCGTGGAGTTATTTCAAAGCACCGGCAACGTCTTGTCCTTGATCACTTTGCTCGGCCCGTTGGCCTTGACGCTGGCGATGCCTTTGGCGCACGCGGCGTCCGTGGAGTACGACTCGCTGCTGCCGATGATCTGATGGTTGGCGGCCTTGAGGTTGAAGTATGGGTGGCCATCCTTCGTCGATTTCTTCTCGTAGCGTTCATCCAGCGGGCTGTTGCTCTGCACCGAAGCAATGCGGTTGTCGACTGCCGCGCGGGTGGTGTAGAGCTCGCTGGTGAGAATGGTTTCGGCGTTGGCGGCCTTCAGCACAAACCTGAACTGGCCGTTGCTGCTTTTGCTCACTTCGTACCATCCGGACATGCTCGTTTCTCCTTGGCGGTTGAAAGGTTTTGCGCCAATGAGTAAAGACCAGCCCAAGATTTCTGTCGCCTGTAATGGCCTCTTCGCGAGCAAGCTCGCTCCCACAGGGTTCTTCAGCGGCCACAAAACTTGTGAGCACCAGAGAAACCTGTGGGAGCGGGCTTGCCCGCGATGGGGTCAACTCGGTCGGGGCTATTTCACCCCCGCCCGCACCACCGACAACTGCGGCTCCGTCACCCGCCGCTGACTCAGATAGCGTGTACAACTCACCCGCAGGAACGAGGCAAAATTCACCACCTCGCCGCGATAATCCATCACCTCTTCATACAGTTTGGCGATCAGTTGATTGGTGGTCATGCCATCGACTTCGGCGATTTCGCTGAGGATGTCCCAGAACTGGTTTTCCAGGCGCAGCGTCGTCACCACGCCGCAGATGCGCAGCGAGCGCGAGCGGGATTCGTAGAGAATCGGGTCGGCCTTGACGTAGAGCTCGCACATCGGCGGATCCTCGTTACAGGGTGATCTTGGTGCCGAGCAGGCCGAGGAAACCGGCCAGCCAGTTCGGATGCGCCGGCCACGCTGGCGCAGTCGCCAGATTGCCTTGAACGTGGCCGTCGGTCACCGGGATATCGATGAACGTGCCACCGGCCAGGCGTACTTCCGGCGCACAGGCCGGATAGGCGCTGCATTCGCGACCTTCCAGAACACCCGCCGCCGCGAGCAACTGCGCGCCGTGGCACACAGCGGCAATCGGTTTGCCAGCCTTGTCGAAGGCGCGCACCAGCTCCAGAACTTTTTCGTTCAGGCGCAGATATTCCGGCGCTCGTCCCCCGGGGATCAGCAGCGCGTCGTAATCGGCCTCGGCGACCTTGGCGAAATCAAAGTTGAGGGCAAACAGGTGACCCGGTTTCTCGCTGTAAGTCTGGTCGCCTTCGAAGTCATGGATCGCGGTGCGCACGGTCTTGCCCGCAGCCTTGTCCGGGCACACGGCGTGCACGGTGTGACCGACCATTTGCAAGGCCTGGAACGGCACCATCACTTCGTAGTCTTCGACGTAATCGCCGACCAGCATCAGGATTTTTTTCGCGGCCATGGGGAGGACTCCTCTGGGAATGGGCTTGCAGGAGTATTCAAGGTAGACCTTATCGGTTGGGCCGGGTAACAACCGGCTACTACGCCTCCCCGCCTTTGTGGCGAGGGAGCTTGCTCCCGCTCGACTGCGCAGCAGGCGCAAAACCTGTTTGCACAGTTTTCCTGAAAAAAGCGGGGGCCGCTTCGCAGCCCAGCGGGAGCAAGCTCCCTCGCCACAGGGGATCCAACTGTATGGATAACTCTGTGCCTGGCTGTACCAGCCCGAGCGCCCCGGTTTATGGCTTGATTAAGGCAATCCCCTGCCACCCTCTATTCTGGTTCCCCATCATGTCCTCGCGCGAAAACACCGGCATGGCCCTCGGCCTGCTCGGGGTTGTGATTTTCAGCCTGACCCTGCCCTTCACCCGGATCGTGGTGCAGGAACTGCATCCGCTGCTCAACGGCCTCGGCCGCGCGCTGTTCGCGGCGATTCCCGCGGCAGCGTTGTTGTTATGGCGACGCGAGAAGTGGCCGAGCTGGCAGCAGATCAAAGGCCTGAGCCTGGTGATCGCCGGGGTGATTCTTGGCTTCCCGGTGCTGTCGGCGTGGGCCATGCAGACCTTGCCGGCGTCCCACGGCGCGCTGGTCAACGGGTTGCAGCCGCTGTGCGTGGCGCTGTATGCGGCGTGGCTGTCCCACGAGCGGCCGTCGAAAGCCTTCTGGGCCTGCGCCGCACTGGGCAGTGCGCTGGTGCTCGGCTACGCGTTGTACACCGGAGCCGGGAGCATTCAGGCCGGTGACTTGTTGATGCTCGGGGCGATTGCCGTCGGCGGTCTGGGCTATGCCGAGGGTGGTCGGCTGGCCAAGGAGATGGGCGGCTGGCAGGTGATCTGCTGGGCGCTGGTGCTGTCGACGCCGCTGCTGATCGGCCCGGTGTTGTATCTGGCGCTGCAGCATCACGGTGCGGTATCGGCCAGGACATGGTGGGCGTTCGGCTATGTGGCGCTGTTTTCGCAGTTTCTTGGTTTCTTCGCCTGGTACGCCGGGTTGGCGATGGGCGGGATCGCGCGGGTCAGTCAGATCCAGTTGCTGCAGATCTTCTTCACCATAGCGTTTTCGGCGCTGTTCTTTGGTGAACATGTCGAGCCGATTACCTGGGTGTTTGCCTGCGGGGTGATTGCCACTGTGATGCTAGGGCGCAAGACCGCAGTAAAATCAAATGTGGGAGCGAGCTTGCTCGCGAAGGGGCCGTAACAGTCGACATCATCGTTGACTGTCAGTCCGCTTTCGCGAGCAAGCCCGCTCCCACAGGATCAGAGGTAGCCATCCGAACGCAGCAGCGTTTCCAGACAGTGCTCGCTGATGTTGTAGAACGCCTTCAACTCGGCAATCTTCACCAGCAACTGAGCCGGGTCCACCGGCTCGGCGCGTTTCACCGCGAGAATCATCTTGTTCTTGTTGGTGTGTTCCAGCGAGATGAATTCGAACACTTTGGTCTCGTAACCGCAGGCTTCGAGGAACAGTGCACGCAGGCTGTCGGTGACCATTTCCGCCTGTTGGCCCAGGTGCAGACCGTATTGCAGCATCGGCTTGAGCAGCGCCGGACTCTGGATCTGCAGGCGGATCTGTTTGTGGCAGCACGGCGAGCACATGATGATCGACGCGCCCGAGCGGATGCCGGTGTGAATCGCGTAGTCGGTGGCGATGTCGCAGGCATGCAGGGCGATCATCACGTCCAGTTCGCTCGGCGCCACGCTGCGCACGTCACCGCACTTGAACACCAGCCCCGGGTGCTCCAACTTGGCCGCGGCGGCGTTGCACAGGTTGACCATCTCTTCGCGCAGCTCGACGCCGGTGACTTCGCCTTCGGCCTTGAGCGTGTTGCGCAGGTAATCGTGGATGGCGAACGTCAGATAGCCCTTGCCCGAACCGAAGTCCGCCACCCGCACCGGTTTGTCCAGCGCCAGCGGTGACGAGGTCAGCGCGTGGCTGAAGACTTCGATGAACTTGTTGATCTGCTTCCACTTGCGCGACATCGCCGGGATCAGCTCATGCTGCGCGTTGGTCACGCCCAGATCCTTGAGGAACGGTCGGCTCAAGTCCAGAAAACGGTTTTTCTCACGGTTGTGCTCGGCGGACGGCGCTTCACGCAATTGCTGAGGTTTGCTCTTGAACAGTGAACTCTTGCCCTTTTTGCTGTATTCGAGCTGGGCTTCGTCGGTCACGGTCAGCAAATGCGCATTCTTGAACGCGGCCGGCAACAGCTCGGCAATCACCGCCACGCCTTCGCTCAGCGGCAGATTCTTGGTGATGTCGCGGGTCTTGTAGCGATAGACAAACGACAGGTGTGGCTGCGCCTTGACCGTCACCGCTTTGATGATGATCCGCTGCAGATCCGCCTCTTCACCCACGTACTTGGCCAGCACCAGTTTGATGAAGCCGTTGTGTTCGAGGCTGGTTTGCAGCAGCTCGATGAACTGGGCGTGATGATCGGGCGCGGGTTTGGCAGACGGCGCGGATGGGGCGGTAACGGACATGAACAAGCGGCCTCGGGCGGGGCGAAACGGGAATGGCGAGTATTTTAGGGGGGATGGGGGTTGGGGACACGTTCTTATTTACCCAACGGCTTTAAAAGCGCCCTCACCCTAACCCTCTCCCGGAGGGAGAGGGGACTGATTGGGGGATATTGAAGAGGTTCACCGACTTGAAAGAGTGCCTTTGAATCCATAATCGACTCGGTTTCTAAGGCCGATGTCGAGCGCAAGACATCTAGGTCGGCTCCCTCTCCCTCCGGGAGAGGGCTGGGGTGAGGGGCTTCTAGGCCAGCACCACCAACCGATTGGGCAATTCATTCCTCACCTGCGTCACCGGCACGTGCACCTTGAGCAGTTCCCCACAGGCCTCGATGCAGGTGACAAATCCCTCGAGCGTGCGCCCCTGCCGCACCTGCTCGGTGAACGCGGCGACGATCGCGTCCCAGCTCTTGTTGTCCAGCCGCCGGGAAATCCCCTCGTCCACCAGAATCTCCACGTAGCGCTCGGCCTCGCAGACAAAGATCAGCATCCCGGTGCTGCCGACGGTGTGGTGCAGGTTCTGTTCGAGGAACTGTCGCCGCGCCAGATTCGATGCCCGCCAGTGGCGCACGCGGCGCGGGATCAGATGGGTGGTGATCTTCGGCAGGCGAAACAGCAGGCACAGGACGATGAACAGCCCCCATTGCACCAGCAACAGGCTGTGCATGGTCAGCCAGCCAGTCAGGTAATGGACGATGCCCGGCACCAGCAGCGCCAGCAGACTGGCCCACAGCAGCGGAATGTACGCGTAGTCATCGGCGCGGGCCGCCAGCACGGTGACCAGTTCGGCGTCGGTGTCGCGCTCGACCCGGGCAATCGCCTCGGCGACTTTGCGTTGTTCGTGTTCAGTCAGTAATGCCATGTCGAAAAGTGCCTGATCATTATTGTTGTGTGTTCACCAGCCGCCGGACGAACCGCCGCCGCCGAAACTGCCCCCGCCGCCGCTGAAGCCCCCGCCTCCACCGCCACCGCCACCGCCAAATCCACCACCGCCGAAACCGCCCCCGCCTCCGGAGCCGCCACGGCCGGCGGGAAGGATACCGAGCATCTGGCAGACAAACACGGTCAGGATGAACAACACCACCAGAAAAACGAACAACAGCGGATGACGCGAGACAAAATCGCTCTGCGGATCGCCGCTCGACTCGTACACCGTCGATGGTTCGTCCAGAGGATTGCCGCCGAGCACCACCAGCATCGCCGCCACGCCGTCGCTGATGCCCTTGCTGAAATTGCCGGCCTTGAACGCCGGGGTGATCACTTGATGAATGATCACCGAACTCTGCGCATCGGTCAGCCGATCCTCCAGACCGTAACCGACTTCGATGCGCAGTTTGCGCTCGTCCCGGGCAACGATCAGCAGCGCGCCGTTGTTCTTGTCCTTCTGGCCGATGCCCCAGTGCCGGCCCAGTTGCACGCCGTAATCCTCGATGGTGGTGCCCTGCAGATCAGGCACCGTGACCACCACCAGTTGCTCGCCGGTGGCCTGCTCGTGAGCCTGCAATTGCTGGCTCAACTGGGCGCGCACCGACGGCTCGAGCATCTGCGCCTCGTCCACCACCCGCCCGCTCAGCGCCGGGAACGTCAACTCGGCCCGGGCGCTGACGGCGAACAGCCAGAGCATCAGCACCAGGCCTATCTTCAACACACGCATGGGCAACCTCGAATCAGAACTTCACTTCCGGGGCCTTTTCCGCACCGGGGGTGGTGGCTTCGAAGGTTTCGCGAATCGGCAGGTCGCTGTACATCACGCTGTGCCAGAGGCGCCCGGGAAACGTGCGGATCTCGGTGTTGTATTTCTGCACCGCCAGAATGAAATCGCGCCGCGCCACGGCAATCCGGTTTTCCGTGCCTTCGAGCTGCGATTGCAGGGCAAGGAAATTCTGGTTGGCCTTCAGGTCCGGATAACGCTCGGAGACCACCATCAAACGGCTGAGCGCGCCACTCAACTGATCCTGAGCCTGCTGGAACTGCTTGAGTTTTTCCGGATTGTCGAGGGTGCTGGCATCGACCTGGATCGACGTCGCCTTGGCCCGCGCCTCGACCACGGCGGTCAGGGTCGCCTCCTCATGCTTGGCGTAGCCTCTGACGGTCTCCACCAGGTTGGGGATCAGGTCGGCACGGCGCTGGTACTGGTTCTGGACCTGGCCCCAGGCCGCCTTGGCCTGTTCGTCGAGGGTCGGGATATTGTTGATGCCGCACGCGGTCAACAACGTGGCAAGCACCAGCAGCGTGGCGACCTGCAGACGCGAGCGGTAGGTTGGACTGACATTCATCAAAGTAATGCTCCCTGGCGTATTTCATAAAAAACCGACCGTGAAACCTTCTGCATCAGCGGTTGGGGCATAATCGGCCGCGCCACTGGATTGCAACGGGCCGATGGGCTAAAAAGAGGCCCTGCGCAAACGCTGCCGAGTGTCGGCGGGCGTTTTTGGCTCGGTCATTTTGAGCCTGCACCCGAACAACAATAGTCGCTCCCTAACTTTTGGCTGGCCGGCATTGCATTGCCGCTTGGGCCCTTGAGAAAAATATTCATGAAGAAGCTGTGTTTGCTGGGCCTGTTCGTCAGCCTGGCCAGTCATCAAGTATTGGCCGCCACGACCCCGGTACCCCTGGAAAACAAGGACGCGTTCATCAGCAATCTGATGAAACAAATGACCCTCGATGAAAAGATCGGCCAGTTGCGCCTGATCAGCATCGGCCCGGAAATGCCCCGTGAGTTGATCCGCAAAGAGATCGCCGCCGGCAACATTGGCGGTACGTTCAACTCGATCACCCGCCCGGAAAACCGTCCGATGCAGGACGCGGCGATGCGCAGTCGCCTGAAGATTCCGATGTTTTTTGCGTACGACGTGATCCACGGTCACCGTACGATTTTCCCGATTCCGCTGGCCCTGGCATCGAGCTGGGACATGGACGCCATCGGTCAGTCCGGGCGCGTTGCCGCCAAGGAAGCCGCGGCCGACAGCCTCGACATCACCTTCGCGCCGATGGTCGACATCTCCCGCGATCCGCGCTGGGGCCGCAGCTCCGAAGGGTTCGGTGAAGACACCTACCTGACCTCGCGCATTGCCAAAGTGATGGTCAAGGCCTATCAGGGCGACACGCCGAGCGCAGCCGACAGCATCATGGCCAGCGTCAAGCACTTCGCCCTGTATGGCGCGGTCGAGGGCGGGCGCGACTACAACGTCGTCGACATGAGCCCGGTGAAGATGTACCAGGACTATCTGCCACCGTACCGCGCGGCGATCGACGCCGGTGCCGGCGGGGTGATGGTGGCGTTGAACTCGATCAACGGCATCCCG
The DNA here is from genome assembly GCF_023100615.1 of Pseudomonas sp. MWU12-3103b. NCBI lineage: Bacteria > Pseudomonadati > Pseudomonadota > Gammaproteobacteria > Pseudomonadales > Pseudomonadaceae > Pseudomonas > Pseudomonas sp. MWU12-3103b. Next base: position 222,742 of record NZ_JALMEY010000002.1, on the reverse strand, counting down.
GCCACCGCCAATACCTGGCTGATGAACGACCTGCTGCGCAAGGACTGGGGCTTCAAGGGCCTGGCCGTCAGCGACCACGGGGCGATCTTCGAGCTGATCAAGCACGGCGTGGCCGCCGACGGTCGTGAAGCGGCGAAGCTGGCGATCAAGGCCGGCATCGACATGAGCATGAACGACACCCTGTACGGCAAAGAGCTGCCGGGGCTGCTCAAGTCCGGCGAGATCGAACAGAAAGACATCGACAACGCCGTGCGCGAAGTGCTCGCCGCCAAGTACGACATGGGCCTGTTCAAGGACCCGTACCTGCGCATCGGCAAGGCCGAGGATGATCCGGCTGACACTTACGCCGAGAGCCGCCTGCACCGCGCCGAAGCCCGTGACGTGGCACGCCGCAGCCTGGTGCTGCTGAAGAACCAGAACGAAACCCTGCCGCTGAAGAAAGACGCGAAAGTCATGCTGGTCGGTCCATTGGCCAAGGCGCCGATCGACATGATGGGCAGTTGGGCGGCGGCCGGTAAGCCGGCGCAATCGGTGACGCTATTCGACGGCATGAGCTCGGTGATTGGCGACAAGGCCAACCTGATCTACGCCCGTGGCGCGAACATCACCAGCGACAAGAAGGTCCTGGACTACCTGAACTTCCTCAATTTCGACGCCCCGGAAGTGGTCGATGACCCGCGTCCGGCCAACGTGTTGATCGACGAAGCGGTGAAAGCAGCCAAGGACGCTGACGTGATCGTCGCCGCTGTGGGCGAGTCCCGTGGCATGTCCCACGAATCCTCCAGCCGCACCGACCTGAACATCCCGGAAAATCAGCGCGAGCTGATCCGTGCCCTGAAAGCCACCGGCAAACCGCTGGTACTGGTGTTGATGAACGGCCGTCCGCTGACCATTCTCGAAGAGAACCAGTCGGCTGATGCGATTCTGGAAACCTGGTTCAGCGGCACCGAGGGCGGTAACGCGATCGCCGACGTGCTGTTCGGCGACTACAACCCGTCGGGCAAATTGCCGGTGACCTTCCCGCGTTCGGTGGGCCAGATCCCGACCTACTACAACCACCTGAGCATTGGCCGGCCGTTCACGCCGGGCAAGCCGGGCAACTACACCTCGCAGTATTTCGATGACACCACCGGTCCGCTGTTCCCGTTCGGTTACGGCCTGAGCTACACCCAGTTCACGCTGAGCGACATGGCGTTGTCGTCAACCACGCTGAACAAGACCGGCAAGCTCGATGCCAGTGTCACCCTGAAAAATACCGGCAAACGTGACGGCGAAACCGTGGTGCAGCTGTATATCCAGGACGTCGCCGGTTCGATGATCCGCCCGGTGAAAGAACTGAAGAACTTCCAGAAAGTCATGCTCAAGGCCGGCGAACAGAAAGTCGTGCACTTCACCATCACCGAGGATGACCTGAAGTTCTACAACGCCCAGCTCAAGTACGCGGCCGAGCCTGGCAAGTTCAACGTGCAGATCGGCCTGGATTCGCAGGATGTGACGCAGCAGAGTTTTGAGTTGCTGTAATTATTCAGTAACCAATGCCCGTGTGAGAGGGGCCTTTGTGGGAGGGGGCTTGCTCCCGAATGCGGTGTATCAGCTAAATTAATGCTGAATGACATGCCGCCTTCGGGAGCAAGCCCCCTCCCACATTGGAATCCATTGGGTTCGGAATTGGCGTTAACCGCGTCTGTCGAGAATATTGACCACCAGCCGATCCACCCAACCCCAGATCCGCTGCTTCACTCGCCGCCACAACGGCCGGCGCTGCCACTCCTCCAGACTGACCTGCTGGCTCAGACCGAAATCCTTCTCGAAACTCTGCACCACCGCTGCCGTCAACGACGGGTCCAGTGCCTCCAGATTCGCCTCCAGATTGAAGCGCAGGTTCCAGTGATCGAAGTTGCACGATCCGATACTCACCCACTCGTCCACCAAGACCATTTTCAGGTGCAGGAAGCACGGCTGGTATTCGAAGATCTGCACCCCGGCCTTGAGCAGGCGCGGGTAGTAGCGATGGCCGGCGTAACGCACCGACGGGTGATCGGTGCGCGGCCCGGTCAGCAGTAACCGGACGTCGACACCGCGAGCAGCAGCCTTGCGCAGCGAGCGGCGGATTTTCCAGGTCGGCAGGAAATACGGGGTGGCCATCCAGATGCGCTTCTGCCCGCTGTTCAGTGCACGAAACAGCGACTGCAGAATGTCGCGATGCTGACGGGCATCGGCATAGGCCACACGGCCCATGCCCTCGCCCATGTCCGGGACCTTGGGCAAGCGTGGCAGGCCGACATGCGCCGACGGTTTCCAGGCCCGGCGATGGCGGTTGGCGATCCATTGGCGGTCGAACAGCACTTGCCAGTCGAGCACCAGCGGGCCGCTGATTTCCACCATCACCTCGTGCCATTCGCTGCTGTCCTGCCCCGGCGTCCAGAACTCATCGGTGACACCGGTGCCACCGACCACCGCCAGACGCTGATCGACCAGCAGCAGTTTGCGGTGATCGCGATAGAAGTTGCCGACCCAGCGCCGCCAGTTCAGGCGATTGTAGAAACGCAGTTCGACCCCGGCCTTGGTCAGGCGCTGACGCAGGTGCAGGGTAAACGCGAGGCTGCCGTAGTCATCGAACAGGCAGCGTACCCGCACGCCGCGCTCGGCGGCCTGGACCAGCGCCTGAACCACGGCCTCGGCACAAGCGCCCGCCTCCACCAGATACAACTCCAGTTCGACCTGCTCCTCGGCGCGGGCAATTTCCACCAGCATGCGCGGGAAGAATTGCGGGCCGTCAATCAACAGTTCGAACCGGTTGCCGTCACGCCATGGAAACACCGCGCCGCGCATGTCAGCGCGCCGTGAAAATCAGCACCGCACCCACCGGCACCGACAGACTGATGGCCGATAAGCCGGCCAGGTTGCGCAGGGTTTCCAGCCCCGGCGCCAGATCGAAATCCTCGGCGTTGATCACCAACGGCTCCAGGGTCACCACCTGAAAACGTCGGTCATCGAGACGGGTGGCCAGCAACTCTGCCGGGTATTCATGTTGCTTGCCGTGCAGGTTGACGGTCAGCGGCAGACGCAATTCCAGCTGCGCACCGGGGGCCAGATCGTTGATCGGGCGCAGGTCGATCCGGGTGCTGATGGTCGCTTCGGGGAATTGCTCGATCTGGAACAGCTCCTTGCGCATGCGCTCGTCGCGCAGCGGGATGCCGCTGTTGATCGAATCCAGCTCGACTTCGACTTCAGCGCGGCCATCCGGATCGACCTTGCCGTGCAGCACCAGAAAGCGCTGCACTTCAGAAATGTGGGCGTTTTTCGTGCTGACGAACGACAGCCGCGACGACTCGCCATCCAGATACCAGTTGGCCTGCGCCGGCAGCGCGGCGGCAGTCAGCAGCAGACTGGCGAAGGCTGTATAGAGGGAGCGGTTGAACATTGAATACTCGTGGGGGCGATAAACCTGCACGAACCTTAACCGCCCACGCCGTTATTGCAAACTGATCGCCGCAAATCTATCGATTGGTGAAACCTCCTGTGGGAGCGGGCTTGCTCGCGAAGGCGGTGAATCAGTCAACACAAATGCTGAATGGCACACCGCATTCGCGAGCAAGCCCGCTCCCACAGGGTTATCTATTGACTTGAGGATTGAGGCGGCAGCCCTGCCGTTCGCTCAGCCACTGCGCGCGGTTGCTGCGGCCCATGCCGCTGACGGTGATGGTTTTGCTCGCGCTGTCATCGCTGAATTCGCTGGTTGGCAGCCACTGTTTCACATAACCCCGGCAGTATTCGGCATCGTTGTTCATCACGTAACGACACGAACAATATTCCTTGGCCGTGTAGGCGCTGATGATGTCGGGGAACGCCCAGAGGTTTTCCCGTTCGAGCCAGATCCAGCCGAGCAGCACGATCAGCGCCAGCAGCAACACCCGCTTCAACAGTTTCATAGCTGCACCGCCTTGAGCACGCGTTTGAGCAGCTCGTTGTGGCGATAGCTGCCGTCGCGGTCATCGGCGTAACGCACGATCACCAGTTTCTCGCTGGGGATCACATACAGCGCCTGGCCCCAGTGGCCGAGGGCGGCGAAGGTGTCGGGCGGCGCGTCGGGCCACGGCGCGGCGGCGCCATCCGCCGGGCGATTGAGCCACCACTGACCACCGGGCACCGCTTCGTCCTGATGCGCCTTGTAGCCGGCAAAGGCAGTGCGGTTGAAAGCGACCCAATCCTTGGGCAGCAATTGCCGGTCGTGCCAACGTCCGTCGCGAGCCATCAGCAGACCGACCCGCGCCAGATCCCGCGCCGTGAGATAGGCATAAGAGGACGCGACAAACGTACCGCCGGCATCGGTTTCCCACACGGCGTGGCGGATGCCCAGCGGCTCGAACAACGCGGTCCATGGATAGTCGGGATAACGCTGCGGGCCCACCATGTTCTTCAGCCCCGCCGCCAGCAGATTGCTGTCGCCACTGGAGTAACGGAACGTCTGCCCCGGTGGCGCGTAGGCATCGTGATCGGCAGTAAACGCTGGCATGTCGCGGTGCCCACGGGTGTAGAGCATCGCCACCACCGAGGATTTCAGCGGCGCATATTCGTAGTCTTCCTGCCAGTCCAGCCCGGAAGCCCAGTGCAGCAGATCCGCCACGGTGATCGCCAGATGTTTTTCCAGCGCCGGATAAAACCTCGAAACCGGATCATCCAGTTTGAACAGGCCTTCGCCATACGCCACGCCGAGTACCGTGGCCATCAGGCTTTTGCTGATCGACCAGGTCAGGTGCGGGGTCTCGGCACGGGTCGGGCCGGCGTAGCGTTCGTAGATCAACTGGCCGTCGCGGATGATCAGCAGAGCGTCCGTGCGGATGCCCTGGCGGCCGGCGTCGTCGCGGGGTGGGAAGGCGTAGGTCTCTAATGCCTCGACCGCTGCACCGCTGATTTTTGCGCCAATCGGCCATTGTTCATCTGGCCATTGCTCGGCCTGGACCGTGAAGCTGATCAGCAGCAGAAACAGGGACAGGCTTTTGCACATGGTGAGGGCTCTTGGGGAGAACCTGCTGAGGGTAGTCTTGCCACATGACAGATGTGTGGTGTTTTTGCCACCGCCTTCGCGAGCAAGCCCGCTCCCACATTTGAAACGCTTTCCAAGGGTGGGAGCGGGCTTGCTCGCGAAGAGGCCAGTCAGCCCACCGCCAAAGCCTTGGCCAAGCGTTTGGCCCGCGCACCGGCCGCCAACTGCATCACCCCCTGATCACGCTGCCACATCTGCGCCCACTCCGGATTACCCGCGCGCAACGCCTGATCGATCTCGCCCTTCAGCGCATCAAACTGCGCAAACAAACCGCCCAACAGCACATGCCCGGCCGGGTTGTTCGGTGCCTGGCGACTCGCTTCCGCGCACCCGGCCAACAGCGCCAGCAAGCGCAACAGCAGCGGCTGCGACCAGCCGCTGTCCTGACCGACACCGTACAGCCACGCGGTCATCGCGCTCAGCACATAGACATCTTCCAGGCTACGAAACGGCTTCACATAAGCGTCCCAGCCATCGCCCGCGAGCAATTCGCACAACGCGCCGTCCAGATGCAGCCGACCGTGACTGATGTCCGGCATCAGCGGCAGCGCCGGGAGTTTTTCCACGCGCACGCCGGGCTCGCCGGGATAGACCACCGCCAGACTCAGGCGCGGCGTTTCGCCGGGTTCTTCACTGCGCGCGGCGACGAGCAGCCAGTCCGCGGCGTCCCCGGCGGTGACGAAATCCTTTCGCCCGTTGAGGCGCAAATCCGTCAGGCGCGTCTGCATGTCCGCCGGGCGCAGGCTGCGCTGTTCGGTCGCACACAACGCGCCAAGACTCGGCGGCGCGCTCGGCCAGAGCATGCGCAACGCCGCCTGATACCCCACCAGAAATGCCAGCCCCGGCGTCGCCATCCGACGCCCTCCGGCCACCGCCAGTTCGAACGGTGTCACGTTGCCCACTTGCTGCAACAAGGTGGCGAAACCTTCCGCCAGATCAGTCACGGCGGGCAGGCGTTCATGGTTTTCGAGCAGGCTGGGCCAAGGCATAAGAGGCTCCTTGAGGGCTGTCATACAAGCATCACCAAACGTTCACGGTGATGACACCGGGGCTACATAGCCTGACTTTGCACAACATGGCTGCATAAAGAAAGTCGATCGGCTGCAACCCACGACGGGTTCAAGGCCCGTACGGAGATTCAAATGACTCAGATCGCCCGCATCAGCGACACCGGCAATGAACGCCGCCTGCAAGCCGAACGCCTGATCGGCGCCGAGGCCTTGCAGCAAGCCCAGGCCTTGCGCTTCAGCGTATTCAGCGGCGAGTTCAACGCCAAGCTGAAAGGCGCGGAACTGGGTCTGGACATGGATGACTATGATGTTCACTGCAGCCACATCGGCGTGCGTGACCTGAACACCGGGCGTCTGGTCGCCACCACCCGTTTGCTCGATCACACCGCCGCCAGCAGCCTGGGCAAGTTCTACAGCGAAGAAGAATTCAGCCTGCACGGCCTCGCCCATCTGCAAGGCCCGATCCTCGAAATCGGCCGCACCTGCGTCGACCCGGCCTACCGCAACGGCGGCACCATCGCCGTGCTCTGGGGTGAACTGGCCGAAGTGTTGAATCAGGGCGGCTACAGCTATCTGATGGGTTGCGCGAGCATCCCGATGCAGGACGGCGGCGTGCAGGCCCACGCGATCATGCAGCGTCTGCGCGAGCGTTATCTGTGCACCGAACACCTGCGCGCCGAGCCGAAGAATCCCCTGCCGTCGCTGGACATTCCATCGAACGTGATCGCCGAGATGCCGCCGTTGCTCAAGGCCTACATGCGTCTGGGTGCGAAGATCTGCGGCGAGCCGTGCTGGGACGAAGACTTCCAGGTCGCCGACGTGTTCATCCTGCTCAAGCGCGACGAACTCTGCCCGCGCTACGCCAAGCACTTCAAGGCGGCCGTGTGATGAGCCGGTTGCGCGTGTACGCGCGGATCGCGCGGGTGCTACTGGTGGTGGCGCTGGGCTTGACCATGGCCAGCGTCTTCGGGATGTTCGAACGTCTGGGCCTGGCGCACTCGATGCAACGTCGGCAGCGCTGGTCGCGGTTTTTCATGGCGCGTCTGAGCAATGCCCTGCCCTTTCGCGTAACCGTGCACGGCGACTTGCCGAAGCAGCCGATGCTGTGGGTCAGCAATCATGTGTCATGGACTGACATTCCGCTGCTGGGCATGCTCACGCCGCTGTCGTTTCTGTCCAAGGCCGAAGTGCGCACCTGGCCGGTGGCCGGCTGGCTGGCGGCCAAGGCTGGGAGTCTGTTCATCCGTCGCGGTTCGGGTGACAGCCAGTTGATCCGCAAACAGATGACCCGTCACCTGCAAACGCAACATCCGTTGCTGATGTTCCCGGAAGGTACCACCACCGATGGCCGCTCGCTGCGCACCTTTCATGGTCGCCTGCTGTCGGCGGCGATTGATTCGGAGGTGATGCTGCAACCGGTGGCAATCCGTTATCTGCGCAATGGCGAAATCGACGCGTTGGCGCCGTTCATTGGTGACGATGATCTGCTGTCGCATCTGATGCGTCTGTTCAGCCACGACTGCGGCGATGTCGAAGTGCATCTGCTCAAGCCGATCGCCTGTCAGGGCCGCGAACGTGCGGCGCTGGCGTTCGAAGCGCAGCAGGCGGTGCAGAAGGCGTTGTTTGGTGATATCGCCAAACCGGCCGAACCACGTCGCGCCGGCGAATTGATCGCTGCCTGAAACACAGATCCCCCCTGTGGGAGCGGGCTTGCTCGCGAAAGCGGTGGTTCAGCCAATGCACATGTTGAATGACCTACCGCATTCGCGAGCAAGCCCGCTCCCACAGGGGGTTACTGCGTTGTCGACGTTTGTGCAAATTCTTGAAGTTGCGGATAGAACAAGCGGAAGTCTTCACTCAGCGGCTCATACAAACGCCGCAACTCCTGCATCGCCCCCGCCAGCTCCTCAGGCCGGGTCAGGCGGCGGGAGATCCCACGCAGCACCTGCTCCAACACTTCAAACTCTTGATACGAACCCAGCCAGTCATTGGCAACCATGTGCGGCGCGATTTTCGCCAGGCGTTCTGGCAATTGCCGTTCATTCGACAGCACCCGGTAAACATCGCGGGTGAAATGTTCCAGCGGTCGATCGGCGTACAGCGTCCAATCGCGCGCCAGGCAATGGTCGAAAAACACATCGAGGACAATCCCCGCGTAACGCCGCCGGGTCTCGGTGAAACGCCCGAGGGCGATGTCCACCAAGGGGTGGCGATCGGTGAATACATCAATCCGCCGATGCAGCTGAATCGCCGCTTCAATCTGCGGTGCAAATTGCCCTTGCAGGCGTCCTTTGACGAAATCGCCATACAGACTGCCGAGTAATTGCTCGGGGTGCTGGCCTCCGAGGTGTAAATGTGCGAGATAGTTCATGGGCGCAGCTTAGCACTGCGCGCTTTCATCGTTACAGCACACGTATCGTTATAACCCGATATACCGATTTATACGGTCGTCAGATCAAATTCATATTGGTATATCGCGAAATACCGATTTAAAGTTCGCCTCATCGCGATATAGCGCTACACATCACGAGCATAAAGCCATGAACCTCGACCTCGACGAAATAATAAAAGCCCTGGCGCACCCAGTACGGCGAGACATCCTCATCTGGCTGAAAGACCCCAAAGCCCAGTTTCCTGAGCAGATACACAACCACGAGTACGGCATCTGCGCCGGGCAGATCGATCAACGCTGCGGCCTGTCGCAGTCGACCGTCTCCGCCCACCTGGCGACCCTGCAACGCGCAGGTCTGATCAGCAGCCAGAAAGCCGGCCAGTGGCACTTCTTCAAACGCAACGAGGACGTGATCCAGGCGTTCCTCGACGCCATCGTCAAAGAGCTCAGCGCTCCCACAAGGAATTGATTCAAATGCCCCTCTCGCTACTCATTCTGGCCTTGAGCGCCTTCGCCATCGGCACCACCGAGTTCGTCATCATGGGCCTGCTGCCCGATGTGGCGGCCGACCTCGGTGTGTCGATTCCCGGCGCCGGCTGGCTGGTGACCGGTTACGCCCTGGGCGTGGCCATCGGTGCGCCGTTCATGGCACTGGCCACTGCCAGACTGCCGCGCAAGGCCGCACTGGTAGCGCTGATGGGCATTTTTATCGTCGGTAACCTGCTGTGTGCCATCGCCAGTGACTACAACGTGCTGATGTTTGCCCGTGTCGTCACGGCGCTGTGCCACGGTGCGTTCTTTGGTATCGGTTCTGTGGTAGCTGCCGGGCTGGTGGCGCCGAACAAGCGCGCATCCGCCGTAGCGCTGATGTTCACCGGCCTGACCCTGGCCAACGTCCTCGGTGTACCGCTGGGCACGGCGCTGGGTCAGGAAGCCGGCTGGCGTTCGACCTTCTGGGCCGTGACTGTGATTGGTGTAGTGGCGCTGATCGGTCTGATCCGCTTCCTGCCGGCCAAGCGTGACGAGGAAAAACTCGACATGCGCGCCGAACTCGCCGCCCTGAAAGGCGCCGGTATCTGGCTGTCGTTGAGCATGACCGCGCTGTTCGCCGCGTCGATGTTCACCCTCTTCACCTACGTCGCGCCGCTGCTCGGCGATGTCACCGGCGTCTCGCCCAAAGGCGTGACCTGGACCCTGCTGCTGATCGGCCTCGGTCTGACGGTGGGCAACATCATCGGCGGCAAACTGGCGGACAAGCGTCTCGGCGCGACCCTGATCGGCGTGTTCGTGGCGATGGCGGTGGTCTCCACTGTGCTGAGCTGGACCAGCGTTGCGCTGATCCCGACGGAAATCACCCTGTTCCTCTGGGCCACCGCCTCCTTTGCCGCCGTCCCGGCGCTGCAAGTCAACGTGGTGACCTTCGGCAAGGCCGCACCGAACCTGGTGTCGACCCTGAACATCGGCGCATTCAACATCGGCAACGCCCTGGGCGCCTGGGTCGGTGGCAGCGTCATCGCCCACGGTTTCGGCCTGACCAGCGTGCCCCTGGCCGCCGCCGCGCTGGCCGTGCTCGCGCTGCTGGTGACCCTGATCACTTTCCGTCAGAACGGCGACGCCGGTCTGGCCCCCGCTACCCACTGATTAACCACTTAACTGACGAGGGTTGTACACATGGCAACTATTTTCGATCCGATCAAACTGGGCGACCTCGAGCTGTCCAACCGCATCATCATGGCTCCGCTGACCCGCTGCCGCGCCGACGAAGGCCGCGTGCCGAACGCGCTGATGGCCGAGTACTACGTGCAACGCGCCTCCGCCGGTCTGATCCTGTCCGAAGCCACTTCGGTGACGCCGATGGGCGTCGGCTACCCGGACACCCCGGGCATCTGGTCCAACGACCAGGTTCGCGGCTGGACCAACGTGACCAAAGCCGTGCACGCTGCCGGCGGCAAGATCGTCCTGCAACTGTGGCACGTCGGCCGCATCTCGCATCCGTCGTACCTCAACGGCGAAACCCCGGTCGCGCCGAGCGCCATCCAGCCTAAAGGTCACGTCAGCCTGGTGCGTCCATTGGCCGACTATCCGACCCCGCGAGCTCTGGAAACCGCTGAAATCGCCGAGATCGTCGAGGCCTACCGCACCGGTGCCGAAAACGCCAAAGCCGCCGGTTTCGACGGCGTGGAAATCCACGGCGCCAACGGCTACCTGCTCGACCAGTTCCTGCAAAGCAGCACCAACCAGCGCACCGATAACTACGGTGGCTCCCTGGAAAACCGTGCGCGTCTCCTGCTGGAAGTGACTGACGCAGCGATCGACGTCTGGGGCGCCGGCCGTGTCGGCGTGCACTTGGCACCCCGCGCCGATTCCCATGACATGGGCGACGACAATCTGGCCGAGACTTTCACTTATGTGGCTCGCGAGCTGGGCAAGCGCGGCATCGCCTTCATCTGCTCCCGCGAGAAAGAAGGCGCCGACAGCCTCGGCCCACAGCTGAAAGAAGCTTTCGGCGGCGCGTACATCGCCAACGAACGCTTCACCAAGGACAGCGCCAATGCGTGGCTGGCTGAAGGCAAGGCTGACGCGGTAGCGTTCGGCGTACCGTTCATTGCCAACCCGGATCTGCCGGCACGCCTGAAGGCCGACGCACCGCTGAACGACGCACGTCCCGAGTTGTTCTACGCGAAAGGCCCGGTCGGTTATATCGATTATCCAACGCTGTAAACAACAACAACTAACAAGTAAGCCCCGCCTCGAAAGAGGCGGGGCTTTTTTTATTTTCATACATTTAAAGATTCGCCATCAGAACAATATAAACCTAAGCTCCGCCCAGCAACTCATCAATTACAACCCACCAACTTAATCAAGCAAGGTTATATAAAAATGAATGAGATAGATCCAAACAAACTTACATTCCTTCTGCAAATCACCAATGCCACGGACTCTACTTTCTGGCTTGACGATGCCTCTCCAAAGCACCCACCCTTGACGCGTATCGACAAGATCCTCCCCTACCAGACCGTCTTTATGCTGTTTGAAGGAGATCCTCATCTGAAACAGGACATCGTTATTGATTACGATATAAAAAAAGAGGTATTCAACACTTACATCTGCTACACCAACTACAAGCAGAAAGTACGGTTCGACACTACGCTCAGTTATTGCTACCGACAAATGGCGGGGCACAGGGCTCCAAAAGTCGAACTTTTCTGGGATACCAACGCGTTCTCTGTTGGCGCCGACCCCATCACCTGCGGCGCAGCATTGGAAAATGAAAACCCGGTTTACCCTTACAGCTATAAGATGATCGCATTCATGACGCCATCGGCCTGATAGAGAGTTACCTGCTCATGCAGTAACGGTACGGACAACGCTGACATTATAGAGGCGCGAGCAAACTAAAGGCCGTGGCTCGAGCCCATCGGAAGTAACGCAGCCTGGTGGTGAGGATCGGGCAAAGGGAACTCAAAAACGAAACGGATCGGTTGGTGCGTATCGGCTGCTCGGCGCCCTTTTAGCCCGAGTCGTTAACATTCATTCACACAGTCGACACAAAACCCCTACAAAATACGTAGCTCGCTACCTATCAACCTGGCCAACGTACGTATATAAAAGCACTCCATTACAAAAAGACTTGAAGCAGGGACATTTCCCCGCTTCAAGTCTTGACACGGACAGATTCAATTACGCATTTTGTTTCATTTGCGCAGGCTAGGGCTCAGGCGCAGCATATCAAGCCCTGTATCGACCCAGCGCTCGGCTTCGGCATGCAATTGAAAGCTGTCCGGCGCCAACAGCCATCCATACAGGAGGCCATCGATATACGCATGAATGCTGATGGCCGCCCGGGCAGTGTCGAGATCTTCCGGCAACTGGCCGCGATTGACCGCATTACGCAGGGTCAGACCGATGCGCAGGTTGCAATCGAGACTGGCCGTGCGGCGCTGCTGGCGCAGATCGCACATTTCATCGGTGAATTCGCACTTATGAAACAGAATCTCGTTGATGCGACGGGTCTTCGGATCCAGGGCTACCTGATGAAACAGATGGATCAACAGCTTGCGCATGCACCCCAACGGGTCGAGTTCGTCCTCGCTCTCGCTGGCCTTGGCCAATTCATCCAGCGGTTCATGCAGGCTGTCGAGCATCGCCTGCACCAGATCGGCCTTGTTGCTGAAATGCCAATAGATGGCACCGCGCGTCACGCCGGCCATTGTCGCGATATCCGCCAGGGTCGTGCGGGCCACACCCCTTTCATAAAACGCTTTCTCGGCCGCTTCGAGAATCTGGCTGCGCGTTTCCTGAGCTTCCTCTTTGGTACGACGGACCATGGCAGTAAAACCTCAAACAGGATGTTTCAGGGATGGCTGAATATCCGCTGAATAAAGAGGGGGCTGATCTCTCACGAATCGGCTCCCCGGCCTACAATTTCAAACCTTGCGACGCATTTTGTAACAGGGTGGGTACGACGCCAAGCTATTTACAAACAACCATGAACGTAAGTATATTCCTTAGCAAGCTACTTATCCACTCGACCCGATTTTTTTACCCTTTCACACTTCTTGTGCGCAATGTGCGCGCCTGACCCGAGGATCTTCATGCAATTCAAGCCAGCTGTTACCGCTCTGGTCACTGCCGTCGCCCTGGCATCGCTGCTCAGCGGATGTAAAAAGGAAGAAGCGGCCCCAGCCGCTCCGCCTCCTCAGGTCGGCGTCGTCACCCTGCAACCACAAGCGTTCACCCTCACGTCGGAACTGCCGGGGCGCACCAGTGCGTACCGCATCGCTGAAGTTCGACCACAGGTCAACGGCATCATTCTCAAACGTCTGTTCAAAGAAGGCGGCGACGTCAAAGCCGGCCAGCAGCTGTATCAGATCGATCCGGCAGTCTATGAAGCGACCCTGAAAAGCGCCGAAGCCAGCCTGCGTTCGACCAAGTCGATCTCCGACCGCTACAAGCAACTGGTCGACGAGCAGGCCGTGAGCCGCCAGGAATACGACACCGCCGTCGCCAATCGCATGGAATCGGAAGCGTCGTTGCAGAGTGCGCAGATCAACGTGAAATACACCAAGGTCTACGCGCCGATCTCCGGCCGCATTGGCCGTTCCTCGGTGACCGAAGGCGCACTGGTCAGCAATGGTCAGGCCGACGCGATGGCGACGATCCAGCAACTGGACCCGATCTACGTCGACGTTACCCAGTCCTCGGTTGAGCTGCTGGAACTGCGCCGCGAGCTGGAAAGCGGTCGTCTGCAGAAGGCCGGCGACAACTCGGCAGCGGTCAAGCTGACCCTTGAGGACGGCAGCCAGTACAAGCTCGACGGTAAGCTGGAATTCTCCGAAGTATCGGTTGATCCGACTACCGGTTCCGTGACCCTGCGCGCCGTGTTCCCGAACCCGGATCACACCCTGTTGCCAGGCATGTTCGTCCGCGCCCAGTTGCAGGCCGGGGTCAACGCCGCGGCCATTCTGGCGCCGCAACAAGGCGTGACCCGTGACCTCAAGGGCACCCCGACCGCACTGGTCGTCGGCCCGGACAACAAGGTTGAACTGCGTCAGCTCAAGGCCAGCCGTACCGTTGGCAGCCAGTGGCTGATCGAAGATGGCCTGAAAGCCGGCGATCGTCTGATCACCGAAGGCCTGCAATACGTTCGCCCAGGTGCTCAGGTCAACCCGACCGAAGCGACCAACGTAGCCAAGAACCCGGCCCCCGCTCAAGCAGCTGACAAAGCCGCTGGCGGCAAAGGGGAGTAACTCATGTCGAAATTTTTTATCGACCGTCCGATTTTCGCCTGGGTAATTGCCCTGGTGATCATGTTGGTCGGGGCACTATCGATCCTGAAATTGCCAATCAACCAGTACCCGAGCATTGCACCGCCGGCCATCGCGATCTCCGTGACCTACCCGGGCGCTTCGGCGCAAACCGTGCAGGACACCGTGGTCCAGGTGATCGAGCAGCAGCTCAACGGTATCGACAACCTGCGTTATGTGTCCTCGGAAAGTAACTCCGACGGCAGCATGACCATCACCGCGACCTTCGAGCAAGGCACCAACTCCGACACCGCGCAGGTTCAGGTTCAGAACAAGTTGAACCTGGCCACCCCGCTGCTGCCGCAGGAAGTGCAGCAACAGGGTATCCGCGTGACCAAGGCAGTGAAGAACTTCCTGCTGGTGATCGGCGTGGTGTCGCGTGACGGCAGCATGACCAAGGACGACCTGTCCAACTACATCGTGTCGAACATGCAGGACCCGATCTCGCGGACCGCCGGTGTCGGTGACTTCCAGGTCTTCGGTGCCCAGTACGCGATGCGCATCTGGCTCGATCCGGCCAAGCTGAACAAGTACAACCTGACGCCGTCGGATGTCAGCGCCGCGATCTCGGCGCAGAACGTCCAGGTGTCTTCCGGTCAGCTCGGCGGCTTGCCGGCGCTGCCAGGTCAGCAACTGAACGCCACGATCATCGGCAAGACCCGTCTGCAGACTGCCGAGCAGTTCAAGGCGATCCTGCTGAAGGTCAATCAGGATGGCTCCCAGGTCCGTGTCGGCGACGTGGCCGACGTCGGTCTGGGCGGTGAAAACTCGAGTATTTCCGCGCAGTTCAACGGTAGCCCGGCGTCCGGTCTGGCGGTAAAACTGGCCAACGGTGCCAACGCCCTCGACACAGCCAAAGCGCTGCGCAAGACGATTGACGACCTCAAGCCGTTCTTCCCGCAAGGCATGGAAGTGGTGTTCCCGTATGACACCACTCCGGTCGTGACCGAGTCGATCAAGGGTGTGGTTGAAACCCTGGTCGAAGCGATCGTGCTGGTGTTCCTGGTGATGTTCCTGTTCCTGCAGAACTTCCGCGCTACCGTCATCACCACGATGACCGTGCCGGTGGTATTGCTCGGTACGTTCGGCATCCTCGCCGCCGCCGGTTTCAGCATCAACACCCTGACCATGTTCGGTATGGTGCTGGCCATCGGCTTGCTGGTGGACGACGCCATCGTCGTGGTGGAAAACGTCGAGCGGGTGATGGCCGAAGAAGGTCTGTCACCGAAGGAAGCGACCAAGAAATCCATGGGCCAGATCCAGGGTGCCCTGGTCGGTATCGCCCTGGTGCTGTCGGCGGTACTGTTGCCGATGGCGTTCTTCAGCGGTTCCACCGGTGTGATCTACAAGCAGTTCTCGATCACCATCGTCTCGGCCATGGCCCTGTCGGTAATGGTTGCACTGATCTTCACCCCGGCGCTCTGCGCAACCATGCTCAAGCCGATCGCCAAGGGTGACCACGGCACGCCGAAAAAAGGTTTCTTCGGCTGGTTCAACCGCAATTTCGATCGCGGTGTCAGGAGTTACGAGCGCGGTGTCGGCAACATGTTGTCGCGCAAAGCCCCGTACCTGCTGGCGTACCTGCTGATCGTCGTCGGCATGATCTGGCTGTTCACCCGCATTCCAACCGCGTTCCTGCCGGAAGAAGACCAAGGCGTACTGTTCGCCCAGGTACAAACCCCGGCCGGCTCCAGTGCGGAACGTACTCAAGTCGTGATCGATGAGATGCGTACCTACCTGCTGGATAAAGAAGCGGGTGCGGTGTCCTCGGTGTTCACCGTGAACGGCTTCAACTTCGCCGGTCGTGGTCAGAGCTCGGGGCTGGCGTTCATCATGCTCAAGCCGTGGCACGAGCGTGATTCGAGCAACAGCGTGTTTGCCCTGGCACAGCGTGCGCAGCAACACTTCTTCAGTTTCCGCGATGCGATGGTGTTTGCGTTCGCCCCGCCTGCGGTACTGGAATTGGGTAACGCCACCGGTTTCGACGTGTTCCTGCAGGACCGCGCCGGTATCGGTCACGAAAAACTGATGGAAGCCCGCAACCAGTTCCTCGGCATGGCCGCGCAGAGCAAGGTGCTCTACCAGGTGCGTCCGAACGGTCTGAACGACGAGCCGCAATACCATCTGGAAATCGACGATGAGAAAGCCCAGGCCCTGGGTCTGAGTCTCTCCGATATCAACAGCACCCTGTCGATCTCCTTCGGTAGTAGCTACGTCAACGACTTCATCGACCGTGGTCGAGTGAAGAAGGTGTACGTGCAAGGCCAGGCCGGCGCACGCATGAGCCCTGAAGACCTGAAAAAGTGGTACGTGCGCAACAGCGCCGGAACCATGGTGCCGTTCTCCGCGTTCGCCAAGGGCGAGTGGATCTACGGTTCGCCGAAACTGGCCCGTTACAACGGCGTCGAAGCGATGGAAGTGCTCGGTTCTCCGGCGCCGGGTTACTCCACCGGTGAAGCGATGGCCGAAGTCGAAGCGATTGCCAAGAAGCTGCCGGCCGGTGTCGGTATCTCCTGGACCGGTCTGTCCTACGAGGAACGTCTGTCGGGCTCGCAAGCGCCAGCGCTGTACGCCCTGTCGCTGCTGATGGTGTTCCTGTGTCTGGCGGCGCTGTATGAAAGCTGGTCGATTCCGATCGCGGTCATGCTCGTGGTACCGCTGGGGATCATCGGTGCGCTGATGGCCACCAGCCTGCGCGGGCTGTCCAACGACGTGTACTTCCAGGTGGGCCTGTTGACGACCATCGGTCTTGCGGCTAAAAACGCCATTCTGATCGTCGAGTTCGCCAAGGAGCTGCATGAACAAGGGCGCAGTCTGCGCGATGCGGCGATCGAAGCGTGCCGCATGCGTCTGCGACCGATCATCATGACCTCGCTGGCGTTCGTCCTCGGTGTAGTACCGTTGGCGATCTCCACCGGTGCCGGTTCGGGTAGCCAGCACGCGATCGGTACTGGCGTGATTGGCGGTATGCTCACGGCCACGATCCTGGCGATCTTCTGGGTCCCACTGTTCTTCGTCACGGTTTCGTCCATCGGCCAGCGTAAAATCGCCGACCCGGACGAGACGACTGAAACTCCTAAAGAGGCTGGCCAATGAGCAAGTCGCTACTCTCCATCGCAGTCGCCGCCTTCGTGCTGAGCGGTTGCTCGCTGATCCCCGATTATCAGCAGCCTGAAGCACCGGTCGCGGGCCAGTACCCGCAGGGCCCGGCGTACTCGCCGGCCCAGGCTCCGGCGCAAGCCGCTGCCGAGCAGGGCTGGAAGCAGTTTTTCCATGACCCGGCCCTGCAACAGCTGATCCAGGTATCACTGGAAAACAACCGCGACCTGCGTGTCGCGGCGCTGAACATCGACGCTTATGCGGCTCAATACCGCATCCAGCGTGCTGACCTGTTCCCGGCGGTATCGGCCAATGCCAGCGGCAGCCGTCAGCGGGTTCCGGCCCGCGCCTCGCAGACCGGTGAAGCGAACATCAGCAGCTCCTACACCGCGACCGTCGGCATCAGCGCCTACGAACTCGACCTGTTCGGTCGGGTGCGCAGCCTGAGCGAACAAGCGCTGCAACAATACTTCGCCACCGAAGAAGCGCGCCGCAGCACGCAGATCAGTCTGGTGGCCAGTGTCGCCAACGCCTACATGACCTGGCAGGCCGACAAGGAACTGCTCAAGCTGACGCAAGACACCCTCGGTGCCTTTGAAGAAAGCTACAAGCTGACCAGCCGCAGCAATGAAGTCGGTGTGGCCTCGGCGCTGGACCTGGCGCAGTCGCGCACCTCGGTGGAAAACGCCCGGGCGCAACTGGCCAAGTACACCCGTCAGGTGGCTCAGGACGAAAACAGCCTGACCCTGCTGCTCGGCACCGGCATCCCGGCCAATCTGCAAGCGGCCAAACCGCTGTCGGATGACCTGCTCAGCGATGTACCGGCCGGTCTGCCTTCGGACCTGCTGCAGCGTCGTCCGGACATCCTGCAAGCCGAGTACAACCTGAAAGCGGCCAACGCCAACATCGGCGCCGCCCGTGCAGCGTTCTTCCCGAGCATCAGCCTGACCGCCAACGCGGGCAGCCTGAGCCCGGACCTGTCCGGTCTGTTCAAGGGCGGCTCGGGTACCTGGCTGTTCCAGCCGCAGATCAACCTGCCGATCTTCAACGCCGGCAGCCTGCGTGCCAGCCTCGACTATGCCAAGATCCAGAAGGACATTGGCGTGGCGAACTACGAGAAGTCGATTCAAACCGCCTTCCAGGAAGTCGCCGACGGCCTTGCTGCCCGCCAGACCTACACCGAGCAGTTGCAGGCGCAGCGTGACTTCGTCGCGGCCAACCAGGATTACTACCGCCTGGCCGAGCGTCGTTACCGCATCGGTGTCGACAGCAACCTGACCTTCCTCGACGCCCAGCGTCAGTTGTTCAGCGCGCAACAGGCACTGATCACCGACCGCCTCGCGCAGCTGACCAGTGCGGTCAACCTGTACAAGGCCCTGGGTGGTGGCTGGAATGCGCAGACCGCGCAGAACGAACCGCTGAAAGAAGAAGCACCGAAGATGAAGCTGTTCTGATCATCCGGTGAACACAAGGAGCCCGCCACTTGGCGGGCTTTTTGTTGCCTGTCAGAAATATTGTGGCGTCTGAGCCGGCCTCTTCGCGAGCAAGCCCGCTCCCACTTTTGGAATGCATTCTCCTGTGGGAGCGGGCTTGCTCGCGAAGAGGCCCTGATAGACGCGAGAAAAAACCCGGCTCAATCTTGCGTTCGATAATCGCCCAAAACCCGCTTTGCCCGATTGAATCCCGCCCATCGCCCCCCGCACCATTCGCTCCACAAAACCAATAACAACAGGTTCGACACCATGCTCCCGCGCCCTGTCCCGTCCGGCTGATCGCCGCCGCTTCATCCCTGATTCTGCAAGCTCGTGCCCGCCCCGAAAATGGCGGCAACGGCTCTGTTCGACCTAAAAAAAATAACAAGAGACCCTGCGATGACTCATCCCACTGCGCCGTACGCACTCCCCGGCCTGATCGCCCTGGCCTTGACCGGCGTCGCCCTCCCCGCCGCAGCCGAAGAAGCCGGTTTCGTCGAAGGTGCCAAGGTCAACCTCAACCTGCGCAACTTCTACATCAACCGCAACTTCACCAACCCGACCAAGGCTCAGGGCAAGGCTGAAGAGTGGACGCAGAACTTCATCCTCGACGCCAAATCCGGCTTCACCCAAGGCACCGTTGGCTTCGGCATGGACGTGCTCGGCCTGTACTCGGTGAAACTCGATGGCGGCAAAGGCACCGGTGGCACGCAACTGCTGCCGCTGGATCACGACGGGCGACCGGCGGACAACTTCGGCCGCACCAACGTCGCGTTCAAGGCCAAACTGTCGCAGACCGAAATCAAGGTCGGCGAATGGATGCCGGTGCTGCCGATCCTGCGTTCGGACGACGGCCGTTCGCTGCCGCAAACCTTCCGTGGCGGGCAGATCACCTCAAAGGAAATCAACGGCCTGACCCTGTATGGCGGGCAGTTCCGCGCCAACAGCCCGCGCGACGACAGCAGCATGAGCGACATGTCGATGTTCGGCAAAGCGGCGTTCACCTCTGATCGCTTCAACTTTCAGGGCGGCGAGTACGTTTTCAACGAAAAACGCACGCAGATCGGCCTGTGGAACGCCGAACTCAAGGACATCTACAGCCAGCAATACCTCAACCTGACTCACAGCCAGCCACTCGGCGACTGGACGCTGGGCGCCAACCTTGGTTTCTTCTACGGCAAGGACGACGGCAGCGCCCGCGCCGGCGAACTCGACAACAAGACCTGGTCGGGGATGTTCTCGGCCCGCTACGGCGGCAACACCTTCTACGTCGGCCTGCAAAAACTCACTGGCGACAGCGCCTGGATGCGGGTCAACGGCACCAGCGGCGGCACCCTGGCCAACGACAGTTACAATTCCAGCTACGACAACGCTCAGGAACGTTCCTGGCAGGTGCGCCACGACTACAACTTCGCCGCCCTGGGCATCCCCGGCCTGACCCTGATGAACCGCTACATCAGCGGCGACAACGTACACACCGGAACGATCACCGACGGCAAGGAATGGGGCCGCGAATCGGAACTGGGCTACACCGTACAGAGCGGCGCCCTGCGCGACCTCAACGTGCGCTGGCGCAACTCGACCATGCGCCGCGATTTCAGCAACAACGAGTTCGACGAAAACCGTCTGATCATCAGCTATCCGATCAGCTTGCTGTAAACACCAAGCCCCTGTGGGAGCGGGCTTGCTCGCGAAAGCGGTTTACCAGTCACGTCAATGCTGCCTGGCCCTCCGCCTTCGCGAGCAAGCCCGCGCCCACAGGGGTGTTGTGCCATCCGTCAGGATCTGTGGCACTTAGCAAAGCCTCGGGTAGAGTAGGAAACACCTGAAGGACTCAGGCGCCACACCCTCCCCACTTCCGCTATCCAAAGTTGTTGGTCCTCAAGATTTGGCCAGGTTGTCATCGGAAGACACTGCTGATCATCGGAGGACCACCTCATGATCAACCCACTCAACGCAGCCCCCGACTGGGACGCCAAGGCGTACCAGCAGTTTTCCCGTCTCAGGCAACGCCCGGTCAACGAATTGCTCGACCGTATCGATCTGCCCGATCCCAGAAGAATTTGTGACCTGGGCTGCGGCACCGGCATCGCCACTCAACTGCTGGCCGAGCGCTGGCCGCGTGCGCAGTTGCTGGGTGTCGACAGCTCGCGGCAGATGCTTGATCAGGCCCGGTGCCTGCCGATCAACGCTCAATGGCAAGAGTGCGACCTGCTCGACTGGCAACCCGAACAACCGGCCGATCTGCTGCTCGCGGCGGCGGTGCTGCATTTCATTGGCGATCATCAACACCTGCTGCCGCGCCTGCTGGGGTATCTGCGCCCGGGCGGCTGTCTGGCGGTGCACATGCCGGACTGGCGCGATGCCTTGTGGTATCGATTGATGCTCGACACCCTCGACGACGCGGGACCGGGACACACCCCCATCGGCACACCGCAACTGCGCCAGTGCATGGCTGCGCGGTCATTGTTGACACTGGAGGACTATTACCGCGTGCTGGCGCCGCTGACCACGTCGCTGGAGATCTGGGAAACCGAGCAATTGCAGGTGGTTGGCGGCAAATCGCCGGTGTACGACTGGGTGAAGGTCTCGGCGCTGCGGCCGGTGATGCAGACGCTGACGTCTCAGGAACAGGCGCGGTTTATCTATCACTTCCTGATGCGGGTGCATAAACATTACCCGCCGGAGAACAACGGGCAGACTCTGTTTCCGTTCAAGCGGATTTTTATTGTCGCCAAGGTCTGAGTGTCTGTGCTGATTGATGCATCACGGCGTCTGCCGCTTTCGCGAGCAAGCCAGCTCCCACAGGGAAATGCATTCTAAATGTGGGAGCGGGCTTGCTCGCGAAGGCGTCAGTTCAGGCACCATCACTCCCGGGATTCGACGCCCAGCTCATCCCACACCGACTCCGCCAGATGGAACGTCGCATTCGCCGCCGGGATCCCGCAATAAATCGCGCTCTGCATGATCACTTCCTTGATCTCGCTCCGGCTCACACCGTTGTTGGCCGCCGCACGCAGATGCAATTTCAGCTCGGCCTCGCGGTTCATCCCGATCAGCATGGCGATGGTGATCAGGCTGCGCGTGTGCCGAGGCAGGCCCGGGCGGGTCCAGATGTCGCCCCAGGCGTGACGGGTGATCATCTCCTGGAATTCCGAGTTGAACTCGGTCAGCGCATTCAGGCTGCGATCGACGTGGGCATCGCCCAATACCGCACGGCGTACTTGCAGGCCTTCGTCGTAACGTTGTTTCTCGTCCACAAACTTCCCCTCACTGAGCGTTCAGAAACGCCAACACACGATCACTGAAATCGGCACCCGCCTGCACGTTGGACAGGTGCGCGGCATAGAACTCGGCGTACTCGGCGCCGCGCACATGCTCCCGAATGAAATGCCCACCGGACGGTGGCGTTACCGCATCTTCAGTACCGGCAATCACCAACAACGGCAGGTTGATCGAGGCCAGTTGCTCACGGAAATCGGCATCGCGCACCGCCGCGCAATTGGCCGCATAACCGTCAGGCGAAGTCGCCGCGAGCATGTCGGTAATTTTCTTCGCCGCGGCCGGATTGGCCGCGGAAAAATCAGGCGTGAACCAACGGGCAATCGACGCATCACGCAATGCGACCATCGCTGCCGGGCCATCACGCAACACGGTTTCGATGCGCGGATTCCACACCGACGGGTCGCCGATCTTCGCGGCGGTATTGCACACAATCAGTTTGTGCAGACGATGACCGGCATTGATCCCCAGCCACTGGCCGATCAACCCGCCCATCGACAATCCGCAGAAATGCGCACGCTCGATGTGCAGCGCATCCAGCAGACTCAGCACGTCGCGGCCCAGTTGCTCGATGCTGTAAGGCCCCGGCGTCACCAGCGACTGGCCGTGACCACGGGTGTCGAAACGCAGCACCCGGAAATGCTCGGTGAATGCCGGCATCTGCGCGTCCCACATGTGCAGGTCGGTGCCCAGCGAGTTGGACAGCACCAGCACCGGCGCATCGACCGGGCCTTCAATAACGTAATGCAGTTCGCCATCGGCGAGTTGAACGAAAGCCACAGCCCTCTCCTTTCAGACAGACAATGCGTTGTGTTCGGCCACCGCGCGCTCGACCCAGGTTTGTGCCTGGCCGAGGTAATGCGCGGGGTCGAGCAGATGATCCAGTTCGGTGCTGCTCAGTTCGGCGGTCACTTGCGGCTCGTCGCCGAGCACCGCACGCAGGTGGCGATGTTCGGCCACCGCGCGTTTGCAGCACTGTTCAAGCAAGTGATGCGCGGTGTCGCGACCGACCCGTTGCGCGAGGACGATGCTCACCGCTTCGGCCAGCACCAGCCCTTGGGTCAATTGCAGATTGCGCGCCATGCGCTCGGCATCGACTTCCAGACCATCGGCCAGCAAGCGCGCCTGTTGCAGCGCACCGGACACCAGGCAGCAGATCTCCGGCAGGGTTTCCCATTCCGCATGCCACAGACCGAGGCTGCGCTCGTGCTCTTGCGGCATGGCGCTGAACAGCGTCGAAACCAGCCCCGGCACCCGCGTCGCCGCGCCGATCAACACCGCCGCGCCGACCGGATTGCGCTTGTGCGGCATGGTCGAGGAACCGCCCTTGCCCGGTGCCGACGGCTCGAACACTTCCGCCGCTTCGGTCTGCATCAACAGACTGACGTCGCGCCCCAATTTGCCGAGGCTGCCGGCGATCAAACCGAGTACCGCGCCGAACTCGACGATGCGATCCCGCTGGGTGTGCCACGGTTGTTCAGGCAAAGTCAGTTGCAGCTCTTCGGCCAACGCCTGGGCGATCGGCAGCGCTTGCTCGCCGAGCGCCGCGAGGGTGCCGGAAGCACCGCCGAATTGCAGCACCAGCAGCCGTGGTTTGAGTTCGCGCAGACGCTGACGGCTGCGGGTTACCGCGCCGAGCCAACCGGCAATCTTCATCCCGAGGGTGACGGGCGTGGCGTGCTGCAGCCAAGTGCGCCCGGCCAGTGGCGTCGCCGCATAACATTTGGCTTGGGTGGCGAGCGAATCGGCCAGCGCTGCCAGATCACATTCAATCAGTTCCAGCGCCTGCCGCAATTGCAGGACCAGCCCGGAATCCATCACGTCCTGACTGGTAGCGCCCAGATGCACATAGCGCTCGGCCTCGGCACTGCTCGCGGCGATCTGCTTGCCCAATGCCTTGACCAGTGGAATCGCCGAGTTGCCGGCCGTGGCAATCGCCTCGCCCAGCGCCGCGAAGTCATACAGACCGGCATTGCAAGCGGCGGCAATCGGCGCCACGGCAGACGCCGGAATCACCCCGACCCGCGCCTCGGCCCGGGCCAGCGCCGCTTCGAAATCGAGCATGGCCTGCACCCGGCCCTGATCGCAGAACACCTCGCGCATGTCGCGGGCCGTGAAGTAGGCATCGAACAATTGATTGCCCGGTCGCTGAGTCATAAACAGTCCTTGCCGGCGCGTGCCAATGCGGCCCGCGCACATCGGTTTACAGATCGTGGTGCAAGTACGCCGCCTGTTTCGGCAGGCGCAGGCTGAACAGGAACGCCACCGCCATCATCACCGTGACGTACCAGTAGAACGCGTTTTCCATGCCCCCGGCTTTCAGGCTCAGGGCCACGTATTCCGCCGAACCGCCGAAGATCGCGTTGGCCACTGCATAGGCCAGACCGACGCCAAGGGCGCGGACTTCCGGCGGGAACATTTCGGCTTTCACCAGGCCGCTGATCGAGGTGTAGAAACTGACAATCGCCAGCGCCACGGTGATCAGCACAAAGGCCAGAATCGGGCTGCTGATGCTTTTCAGGCTCAACAGGATCGGCACAGTGAACAGCGTACCGAGCGCGCCGAACCAGAGCATCGAATTACGTCGGCCGATCTTGTCGGCGAGCATGCCGAACAGCGGCTGCATGCACATATACAGGAACAGCGCGCCGGTCATGATGTAGCTGGCGGTCTTGGCGTGCATGCCGGCGGTGTTCACCAGGTACTTCTGCATGTACGTGGTGAAGGTGTAGAAAATCAGCGAGCCACCGGCGGTGTAACCGAGCACGGTGATGAACGCGGCTTTGTGATCACGGAACAGCGCGCGGATGCTGCCGGCGTCCTTGTTCTCGCGCATTTCCTTGCTGGTGGTTTCTTTCAGGGAGCGACGCAGGAACAGCGAAATCACCGCCGCCACCGCACCGACCACAAACGGAATCCGCCAGCCGTAAGCACGCAGTTCATCTTCACTGAGAAACTGCTGCAGGATCACCACCAGCGACACCGCCAGCAGTTGCCCGCCAATCAGCGTCACGTACTGGAACGAGGCAAAAAAGCCGCGCTGGCCCTTGAGCGCGACTTCACTCATGTAGGTGGCGGTGGTGCCGTATTCGCCACCCACCGACAGGCCTTGCAACAGCCGCGCGAACAGCAACAGCAACGGTGCCCAGACGCCGATGCTGGCGTAGGTCGGCAGACAGGCGATGAGCAGGGAGCCGAAGCACATCATCAGCACCGAAATCATCATCGAGGTCTTGCGGCCCTTCTTGTCCGCCAGCCGCCCGAAGATCCAGCCGCCAATCGGGCGCATCAGAAACCCGGCAGCGAACACCCCGGCCGTGTTGACCAGTTGCACCGTGGGGTTGTCGGAGGGGAAAAACGCCGGGGCGAAATAGATCGCGCAGAAGGCGTAGACGTAGAAGTCGAACCATTCGACGAGGTTGCCGGACGAGGCACCGACAATGGCGAAGATGCGCTTGCTGCGCTCCTCGCCGGTGTAATGAGCGGTGGTAGTGGTCATTGTTTTTTACTCTGAAGGGACAGGTGAGAGTCTAGACACACTTCGCAACAGTCCCGTTCCACATCGAATCAGCAACACAGTTTTCCCCCTGTGGGAGCGGGCTTGCTCGCGAAGGCGGTGGGTCAGTCAACATTAATATCGCCTGACACGCCCTCTTCGCGAGCAAGCCCGCTCCCACAGAGGATGTATGTTGTCCCTTCAATAATCGAAGAACACCGTCTCAGCCTCTGTGCTCTGCAAAATCACATTCCACTGATAAACACCCGCCGCATCCGGCTTCGCCAGCAACGTCCCGCGGCGCTCCGCCGGCACACATTCCAGCAGCGGATCATCGACGTTCGCCGGGTCGCCTTCGAAGTAGATGCGTGTCAGCAAGTGCTTGACCAGACCACGGGCAAACACCAGCACCACCAGATGCGGGGCCTGGGTCGA
The DNA here is from genome assembly GCF_023100615.1 of Pseudomonas sp. MWU12-3103b. Taxonomy (NCBI): domain Bacteria; kingdom Pseudomonadati; phylum Pseudomonadota; class Gammaproteobacteria; order Pseudomonadales; family Pseudomonadaceae; genus Pseudomonas; species Pseudomonas sp. MWU12-3103b. The sequence continues at coordinate 196,702 of NZ_JALMEY010000002.1, read as the reverse complement.
GCCCTTCAGGCCTTCGACCGTGCCCGGTTTGATCGTGGTGAAACGGAAGCGCCCTTCGGCGTCCACCGGCACCCGGCCAAAACCTTCGAAATGCGGATCCAGCGGTTTGTCCTGCTCGTCTTCCGGGTGCGCGTACTTGCCGGCGGCGTTGGCCTGCCAGACTTCGAGCATCGCGTCGTTGACCACATCGCCGTTGCCGTCAACGACTTGGCCGGTGATCGCCACGCGCTCGCCGAGGGTTTGTTCGACCGCGAGATTTTCGCGGTTCAGCCAGGTCAGGCCGATGTGGTAGTACGGCCCGACGGTGTGGGACGTGGTGGCAGTCAGCGTCATCTTATTTCTCCATCGGCGTGGCGTCGCGGCCGCGCAAGACGATGTCCCAGCGATAGCCGAGGGCGTAGGACGGAATGGTTTTTTCCAGATCGAAAGCGGCGATCAGACGTTCCTTGGCGGAGGTGTCCGGCACGCAGTTGTAGATCGGGTCGTAGGCCAGCAGCGGATCGCCGGGGAAGTACATCTGTGTCACCAGACGAGTGAGGATGCTCGGCCCGAACAGCGAGAAATGGATGTGCGCCGGGCGCCACGCGTTGTGGTGGTTACCCCACGGATAGGCGCCGGGCTTGATGGTCTGGAACTGATACCAGCCATCGGCGTCGGTCACGGTGCGGCCGGTGCCGGTGAAGTTCGGGTCCAGCGGTGCGTCGTGCAGGTCGCGCTTGTGGTTGTAGCGACCGGCGGCGTTGGCCTGCCAGATCTCCACCAGAATCCCCGGCACCGGCAAACCGTTTTCGTCGAGCACACGGCCGTGAATGATGATGCGCTCGCCCAACGGCTCGCCGTCGTGCTGCGCGGTCAGGTCGTTGTCTTTCTCGGCGACGCGTTCGGCACCGATGGTCGGGCCGGTGATCTCCGACAACGAATGCGGCAGAAACACCAACGGCTTGGACGGCGAGCGCAGGTTGGTGGATTGATACGTCGGGTGCAGGTATTCAGGCTGGGTGCCTTCCTGCGGACGACGGTAGCCAGGCTTGTCAGTCATTTCGCTTTCCTCAGTTCTTATCAGTCGACGCGCTGCGTCAGACGCGTTCGATGGCCAGGGCCAGACCCTGCCCGACGCCGACGCACATGGTCGCCAGACCTTTCTTGCCGCCGGTCTTTTCCAGCTGATGCAACGCGGTCAGCACCAGTCGCGCGCCGCTCATGCCCAACGGGTGACCCAAGGCAATCGCGCCACCGTTCGGGTTGACCTGCGGCGCATCGTCGGCCAGACCCAGTTCACGCAGCACCGCCAGGCCTTGGCTGGCGAAGGCTTCGTTGAGTTCGATCACATCGAAATCGCTGACCGCCACACCAAGACGCTCGATCAGTTTGCGCACCGCTGGCACCGGGCCGATGCCCATTACCCGAGGTGCGACACCGGCACTGGCCATGCCGAGCACTTTGGCGCGGGCGGTCAGGCCGTGTTTCTTCACCGCTTCGGCAGACGCGAGAATCAGCGCAGCAGCACCGTCGTTGACGCCGGACGCGTTGCCAGCGGTAACCGTCTTGTCCGGGCCATTGACCGGCTTCAATCTGGCCAACGCTTCAAGCGTGGTGTCGGCGCGTGGATGCTCGTCCTGGCTGACCACGGTTTCGCCCTTCTTGTGGGCGATCCGCACTTCGACGATTTCCTCGGCGAAGTAGCCCGCCGCTTGTGCAGCGGCCGTGCGTTGCTGACTGCGCAGGGCGAAAGCGTCCTGATCGGCACGCGAAACCTTATAGTCGTCAGCGACGTTATCGGCGGTTTGCGGCATCGCATCGACGCCGTACTGGGCTTTCATCAGCGGGTTGATGAAACGCCAGCCAATGGTGGTGTCTTCCAGTTTCATGTTGCGCGAGAACGCTGCGTCCGCCTTGCCCATCACGAACGGCGCGCGGGACATCGACTCGACGCCGCCGGCAATCGCCAGCTCCATCTCGCCGCTGGCAATCGCACGGAAAGCAGTGCCGATCGCGTCCATGCCCGAAGCGCAGAGACGGTTGAGGGTCACGCCCGGCACGCTGTCCGGCAGACCCGCCAGCAGCAGCGCCATGCGCGCCACGTTGCGGTTGTCTTCACCAGCCTGGTTGGCGCAGCCGAGGAACACTTCATCGATCGCGTTCCAGTCCACCGAGGGATTGCGCTCCATCAGCGCCTTGATCGGCACGGCGGCCAGATCGTCGGCGCGCACGGCGGACAAACCGCCGCCAAAACGGCCGATGGGGGTACGAATCGCGTCGCAGATATACACGTCACGCATCATGCTTCTCCCGGTGCCTGGCCGTGGGCGGCGGCGGTGCGCGCTTCGAGATCGCGCAGTGCAGTCAGTTCGACCTCGGTCGGTGCCGCCGTGGTTTCAACGTTGTCGGCAAAGCGGATCGCCCAACCGGTGGCGGCGACCACTTGCTCGCGGGTCACCCCTGGATGCAGGGCGGTGACCACGAATTCGTGGGTGCCCTGCTCCGGTTCCATGATGCACAGGTCGGTGATGATCCCGACCGGGCCGGCACCCGGCAGGCCCAGACGCTTGCGCGAATCGCCGCCCTCGCCGTGACCGACCGAGGTAATGAAGTCGAGCTTGTCGACGAACGAACGCGCCGACTGCTTGAGGATAATCAACACGCTCTTCGCCGAACCGGCGATTTCCGGCGCGCCACCGGCACCCGGCAGGCGCACTTTCGGCGCGTGATAGTCGCCGACCACAGTGGTGTTGATGTTGCCGAAACGGTCAACCTGCGCGGCGCCGAGAAAACCGACGTCGATGCGCCCGCCTTGCAGCCAGTAGCGAAAAATCTCACCGGTCGGGACGACAGTGTCGGCGGTCTCCGCCAACTCGCCGTCACCGATCGACAGCGGCAACACGCTCGGCTTGGCGCCAATCGGACCCGATTCGTAGATCAGCACCACGTCCGGCGACGAAGTCAGGCGCGCAAGGTTGGCGGCTTTCGACGGCAGGCCGATGCCGACGAAGCACACCGAGCCGTTCTTCAGGCGACGGGCCGCAGCGACGGTCATCATTTCATTGGTGGTGTAAGTCATTACTTGGCCTCCGAAGCAGCGGCCAACTTGGCCTGAAACTCGCTGAAGTCAGCGCAGCCATGGATGTATTCGTTGATCCACGCGGTAAACGTCTCACGGTCGCGGGCGATCGGATCCCACGCCTGATAGAAGCGATTGTCACGCTCGGTGTAACCGTGGGCGTAGGACGGATGCGCGCCGCCGGGTACGTGGCAAACCGCGCTCAAGGCCCAGGTCGGCAGCACGCAAGCGTTCATCGGGGCGTTGAGGTTGTCGACGATTTCCTCGACGGTGACGATGCAGCGCTTGGCCGCCAGTGCCGCTTCTTTCTGCACACCAAGAATGCCCCACAGCAGAACGTTGCCTTGGCGGTCGGCCTTCTGTGCGTGGATCACGGTGACGTCCGGCCGCACCGACGGCACGGCCGCCAGCACTTCACCGGTGAACGGGCAGGTCACGGACTTGATCAGCGGGTTGACCTTCGGCAGGTCGGAACCGGCGTAGGCCCGCAGCACGGCGAACGGTAGGCCGGAAGCGCCGGCGACGTAGGCGTTGGCCAGGTCGGCGTGGCTGTGCTCTTCGATTTCCAGGGCATGCGGCCACTGCTTCTCGACCGCATCGCGCAGACGGTGCAGCGAACCCACACCCGGATTGCCGCCCCAGGAAAAGATCAGCTTGCGTGCACAACCGGCACCGATCAGTTGGTCGTAGATCAGGTCAGGCGTCATCCGCACCAGGGTCAGATCTTTCTTGCCCTGCCGAATGATTTCATGACCTGCCGCCGTAGGGATCAGGTGAGTGAAGCCTTCGAGCGCGACGGTGTCGCCGTCGTTGACGAATTGCTTCACCGCGTCGTGCAGCGAAAGGATCTCAGCCATGGAGCAGGCTCCCGTTTTTGTAGTGAATCGCCAGTGAGAAAAAGGCGCGAGGTTCAGCGCCGGAGTCACTGCAGATTAAGCCGCTGAAAATCGCCAAACAATCCGATAATCGACTGAGTGTTCGTTTATCGAACGGATTGTTATCACCCTATCAATCACAAGCAAAAGCTTCGCGAGCAAGCCCGCTCCCACATTTGAAATGTGTTTTCCCTGTGGGAGCGGGCTTGCTCGCGAAGGCGTCGGAACATTCAACGCCAATCAAAATGACTCGACTCAAGTCGCATCCGCATGACTGACCATGCCTTTGATCACCACCGCCGTCGTCGCCAACGCCGCCGGAATCACCAGCGCCGTCAGCACCTGCTCGAAATTCCAGCCCAACCCCAGCAACGTCGCGCCCATCCACGCCCCGAGAATCGCGCCAAAGCGGCCAATCCCGAGCATCCACGAGACCCCGGTCGCGCGCCCCTGGGTCGGATAAAACCGTGCCGCCAATGAAGGCATCGCCGATTGCGCGCCGTTGACGCACATACCCGCCACCAACACCAAGGTCGCGAGCAGCGTGATGTTGCCCAGGCTCTGCCCCACCGCGTAGGCAAACACCCCGGCCAGCAGGTAGAACGTGCCGATGACCTTGTGCGGATTGAAGCGGTCCATCGCCCAACCCACAGCGACCGCACTCAACACCCCGCCAAACTGGAACAACGCGCCAATGAACGCCGCCTGCTCCATGCTCGCGCCGCTGTCACGCATCAGGGTCGGCAGCCAACTGGTCAGCAGATAAACGATGACCAGGCCCATGAAGTAGGTCAGCCACAGCAGCAAGGTGCCGACGCTGTAGGTGCCGGAGAAAATCACCGCGAACACGTTGCGCGCCTTGACGGTTTTCTGTTCCGGCACGCTGAAACTCGAGGCCTGCGCGACGGTGACCGGATCGATCGGCGACAAGGTCTTGCGGACTTTGTCGGTGCCGCGATTGCGCACCACCAGATAGCGCGCCGATTCCGGCAGCCAGAACAGCAGCACCACCGCGAGGATCAGCGGCAGAATCCCGCCGATCAGCAGCAGGCTGTGCCAGCCGAACGCCGGGATCAGCTTCGCCGAAATGAATCCGCCACCGGCCATGCCGAGGTTGAAGCCGCAGAACATGCTGGTCACCAGCAAGGATTTCTTGCGCTCCGGGGTGTATTCCGAGAGCAGCGTGGTGGCGTTGGGCATGCCGGCGCCCAGCCCGAGGCCGGTGAGGAAGCGCAACACCAGCAGTTGCTCGACGTTGGTGCTGTAGGCCGAGGCCAGGCTGAAAGCGCCGAACAGCAGCACCGCGCCAACCAGCACCACTTTGCGTCCGAAGCGGTCAGCCAGCGGGCCGGAACCCAGTGCGCCGAAGACCATGCCGATCAACGCGGCGCTCATTACCGGGCCAAGGCTGGCGCGGTCGATGCCCCAGTCCTGGGACAGTGCCGGCGCGATAAAACCCATCGCCGCGGTGTCGAGACCATCGAGAAATACAATCAGGAAACACAGGATCACCACCCGCCACTGATAGCGCGAGATCGGTTGGGCATTGATGAAGGTCTGCACGTCGAGGCAGTTACCTACAGCGGACTGAGGCTGGTTCATTATTTTTATTCCACGCAAAAAACGCAGTCGAACGGCGGCCGGCCGAGGAGCGGCACGGTCACAAGAATAGAAGATCGAAATCAGGCGTTGCGGTGAATCCGGCAACAGGGAACGGAGCTGAGACAGTCGGGGAGCATGCGCATGGTGAGTTGCCTCTTGTCATTATTATGGGAGTCGACAATCCGGCAGGCTCATTCAAATCTGCGCCGGATGACGCTGCCGCGACATTAATGATCCGGGGCTTTTAGCGTCAATTCGATAAACGCAACACTGTGCGTTTATCGAACAGCTTCATCAGGCGAACAACTGCGCGCTGAGGTCGCGGCTGGCACTGAGCAGGCCCGGCAGGAAGCGTTGTTCCAGTTCGGTACGGCTGACGCGGCCGGCGTGGGTGCTGACATTAAGCGCCGCCACCACCTGGCCCGACGCATCGTAAACCGGCACGGCAATCGAACGCAGGCCTTGCTCGAGTTCCTGATCGACGATGCACCATCCCTGCTGCCGTACTTCCTGCAGGCATTCGAGCAGACTTTCGGGTGTGTGCAGCGTGCGGCTGGTCTTGGCCACCAGTTCGGCATGGTCGAGGTATTCGCGCAGCGAGGTGTCGTCCAGCGCCGCCAGCAGGATGCGGCCCATCGATGTGCAATAGGCCGGCAGACGCCCGCCCACCGACAGGTCCACCGAGATCAGCCGTTGCGTGGTCGCCGAGCGGGCGATGTACAAAATGTCGTCACCTTCGAGCGTGGCCATGTTGCAGGCTTCGTGCAGTTGCTCGCTCATGCGGTCGAGGTACGGCTGGGCCGACACCGCCAGCGGCGTCGACGACAGATACGCGTGGCCGAGGGTCAGCACTTTGGGCAACAACGAGTACGTGCGGCCATCGGTGGTGGCGTAACCCAGTTTGATCAGAGTGTGCAGGCAACGGCGCACAGCAGCGCGGGGAATTTCCGTGCGATGGCTGATCTGGGCGATGGTCAGGTGCCGCTTGCGCTCCTGAAACGCCTGCACCACTGCCAGACCACGGGCCAGCGAGGTCATGAAATCCGGATCGCCGGTCAGCGCCTGGATGCGTTTGGCCGGCGAAGCGACGATCGGCGGCGCCACGGAGCTGAAGGAGTTGCGCATTTGATCGTTCATTTCTTGTCCTTGTTTCCGGCACGAATCAATGGCTATACAAGCGGCTCGCCAGCAGATGCACAAGAGTCGAGACGCCAAGATTGGGCGATTATCGAACCGCCGACCGATTATCGCAATCCATCAGCCTCTGTCCTTCTTGGCTTCTTCATTCATTCACCTGCCTGTTCATCCAACTTCGCATGCCTCATTAGTTGATCGACTTAATGGCGCCAGAAACTGAACGCGAGTCCTTAAAAGGTTTCGGCGAATTTCAACTAGCGATAAAACTTGTCAGTAACAAAACGATCACACATCCCGAACCGTTTTTAACTTGGCAAAGATAGTCATTCCCGAATCGACCGCTATAATGCACCTCAGTGGCGCCACGTTTTCACTGGCCGAGGGTGCCGCCCGCTGACCCGATGCCTATTGCCGTCAGCCCGGCCAGCGCCTGACGCTCATTATTCATGCACCGCCAGCGCGCTTGCTGAAACAGGAAACTGATGCTGCGTCAGTTTTAATCTGGTGCCGTAGCCGCCTGCAACATGGAAGTCTTGATCGCCCTGCCGATAACGCCAATGCCTGAACCGGCATGGCCCTTTGGTGAACGTGTTCAATCGACTCGTTGCCGTGCGTTTCACCAGATATTTATCTCAACTCAAACAGGTAGCACTGTGACGAAAGACGAACTGCGCGCGGAACTTGAGCGCCAGGAACAACGTTACAAGGAAGTTTACGGCGGGGAAGTCACCACCTACGCCGCGCAACCCGAACCGGAACGCAAGGCATGGCGCAAACGCCCCACCGTTCAGGATCAGGTTTTCCAGCAAGAACTGAAAAAGATGGAAGAAGAACTCAAAACCGAAGAGCCCTGAACGGGCGATCCTGAGATTTTCGAGGGTCTGCGTCGCCACCGGCTAAAAGCACGGTGACCCGACCATGCCTTGCGCGCCCGCTATCCGCGGGCAGCGGCCCACCTCCCCCGGCCTGCACGGGAAAGGAGCGTGTCTGACTCGTTTCAGAGATATTTCACACAAGCGTTTGAGGCTCGCGCGCGCTCGATGAAATGCCTGCTGCCCGAAGGTTTTTTCAAGCTAATCAAACACTTGAAAAACCCTGCAACATGCTCGGGGATTGCACCTTGCAACAATTTAATTCGACATTGATTGCTACCGATGAGCAGGTAGGGGATCGATTTCCAGTCTTTTCTGGCATAATCGCGCCCCCTTATGACCGGGTCAGAAAACCTTCATGATCGATTTATTCAGCGGACTGGATGCTTGGGTGCTTGTGAGCCTCTTGCTCGCCCTGACGTTTGTCCTCGCCTTCGAGTTCATCAATGGATTTCATGACACCGCTAACGCGGTAGCCACTGTTATCTACACCAAAGCCATGCCGCCTCACCTGGCGGTGTTCTTCTCCGGTGTGTTCAACTTCCTCGGCGTGTTGCTGGGCGGCGTTGGCGTGGCGTATGCCATTGTTCACCTGCTGCCGGTAGAACTGCTGATCAATGTGAACACCGGCCATGGCCTGGCGATGGTGTTCTCGTTGCTCGCCGCGGCGATCACCTGGAACCTGGGCACCTGGTACTTCGGTATCCCGGCCTCCAGTTCCCACACCCTGATCGGCTCGATCCTCGGCGTCGGCCTGGCCAATGCCCTGATCAACAACATCCCGTTGGCCGACGGCGTGAACTGGCAGAAAGCGATCGACATTGGCGCCTCGCTGGTGTTCTCGCCAATGGCCGGTTTCCTGATCGCCGCGCTGATCCTGATCGGCCTGAAGTGGTGGCGTCCGCTGTCGAAGATGCACAAGACCCCGGAACAGCGCCGCAAGATCGACGACAAAAAGCACCCGCCGTTCTGGAACCGCCTGGTCCTGGTAATCTCGGCCATGGCCGTGAGCTTCGTGCACGGTTCCAACGATGGTCAGAAAGGCATCGGCCTGATCATGCTGGTATTGATCGGTATCGTGCCTGCGCAGTTCGTCCTCGACCTGAGCAGCACCACCTACCAGATCGAGCGCACCCGCGACGCGACCCTGCACCTGAGCCAGTTCTACAAGCGCAATGCCGATTCCCTGGGCGAATTCCTGGCCCTGGGCAAAAGTGTTGAAGGCGATCTGCCGGAGAAATTCCGCTGCAACCCGCAGCAGACCGAACCGACCATCAACGCCCTGCTTGGCACCCTTAAAGGTGTAGCGGACTACCATTCGCTGTCCTCGGAAAGCCGCATCGAAGTCCGTCGCTACTTGCTGTGCCTGGACGACACCGCGAAGAAAGTCGGCAAGCTGCCAGGCCTCGAAGCGCGTGAGAAGGCTGACCTGGACAAACTGCGCAAAGACCTGACCACCACTACTGAATACGCCCCGTTCTGGGTGATTCTGGCGGTGGCCCTGGCCCTGGGCCTGGGTACCATGGTCGGCTGGAAACGCGTGGTACTGACCATCGGCGAGAAGATCGGCAAGCAAGGCATGACCTATTCCCAAGGCATGTCGGCGCAGATCACTACCGCCAGTTTGATCGGTATGGCCAACATCTTCAGCCTGCCAGTGTCCACCACTCACGTTCTGTCCTCGGGCGTGGCCGGTACCATGGTCGCCAACAAGAGCGGCCTGCAGGGTGGGACTGTTCGCACTATCCTGCTGGCGTGGGTTCTGACCTTGCCGGCGACTGTGGCGCTGTCGGCTGGGTTGTTCTGGTTGGCGTCCAAAGCGTTGGGTAGCTGATAGACCGCAGCACATGAGAAAGGCGCGATTCTTGAGGATCGCGCCTTTTTTTTTGGGTTTGGTTTTGTGAGCATATCCGTTGCTGCGGGTGCTGCCGCTGGCGGTTTCGCTCTTACAGCGAGTCACCTTTTCCAAACGCCGAAAAGGTAACCCAAAAGGCTTTGCCCCGGCGTACGGCACTTCGCTGAGGCTCAGTGTTCCCTCGCTACGGTGTCCATCAGGGGGCATCGCCTCCGGTTTGCTTCGCTGCACCTCCTCTCGATGTATGCGGCTTCGCCGCATGGCGCTGCGCGCCTAACCCCCTGATGGACACCTTCGCTCGGCCTGCCGAAGGGGCTGAAGATCAAAAGCCACATCAAGAGCCAGAGCAAGAGCAAGAGCAAGAGCCAAAGCCAAAGCCAAAGCCAAAGCCAAAGCAGATCAAAAGATCGCAGCCTTCGGCAGCTCCTACTTGAGATTGGGTATTTTCAGTTGGAGATTGGTTGGCTGACAGGACGCCTTCGCGAGCAAGCCCGCTCCCACAGTTGGAGTGGGTGTATTCAGTTGGAGATCGGTCGGCTCGTAGGCCGCCATCGCCAGCAGGCTGGCTCCTACAAAAAAGCAAAAGCCGAGCGCACGCTTTTCCACCACTCAACACGATGAGCGTTAGCTCGAGTAAAGCTTTTGATCTGAGGGCCCGTCGGCAGGCTGAGTGGAGGGATTTATCCGGGGGTGGGAGCGCAGCGACCGTTTGGCGCAGCCAAACACAGCGAGAGGAGGTGCAGCGAAGCAAACCGTAGGCGCTGCCCCCCGGATGAATCCCGCAGCGAAGGAACCCGAGCCTAGGCGAGGGCCGAACGTCAGGGTAAAGCCTTTTGGGTTACCTTTTCGGCGTTTGGAAAAGGTGACCCGCCGTAAGGGCGGAACCCTAAGCCGCCGTTACCACAGCAACGGATATTCACAAAGCACACCCAAAGTCTGGTCGGCCCAAAGGCCGCCAAGACACAAAAAAAAGGGCAACCGAAGTCGCCCAAAATGCCTTGCGTGCTCATCAAACCCGGAAAGACCTACTTCTTGCGCTTATTCGCATCCTTCCAGATAAAAAATCCAAACCCTGCAAAAAACAGAACCATGAGCCCCACGGTCAGAACCCCGGCAAACACCACGTTATCGAAAAACATGACTGTGGCCTCCTGGCCCCTGCTTTGCTGCGATGGAGCTAAGTTAACCAATCGCGCAGGCGCAGAAATTGACCAGGATCAAGTCCGGACAACACAGAAGGCAAAGGCGGGAAAATAACTGACCTGCATCAAAGGATGCAGGGGAAGATCAACGCTTTTTCGGTTTCTTTTTCGGCTTTTTCTGAGCTTTTCCCAACGGCATGGCTTGCTCAAAGGCCTTGCGCACTTCGTTCAGCCGCTTTTCGTTGAGATCATGCACACGCTTGGCGCGCTCGGTGCCGAGGTCGATCAGTTTTTCATCTTGGCTCATGGCGTTCAGCGCATCACTTGAAGAAAACACAACTGCCGCATCAGAGGCAGGACTGCGCCAATCATGCAGCCTGACGCCAGCGCTCGACAACAATTGATGTAAATAAGCAGACTCAGATCTCGATATCGACCCACAAGCCCTGACGCGGCTGATCTTCCATCAGCGGCACCACCGGCACGGTGTTGTCGGCATTCAGCTCGGTGCCCGGCACGGCCAGATGTTCTTCCGGGTCTTCGTCGGCTTCGCGGCGGCGACGATCACGTTCCTGTTGGCGACGCTGTTCTTCGCGCGCCAGCAGTCGATCCTCTTCAGGGTCGCGTTTTTGCAGGTCGATCGTGCTTTCGTTGGAGCTTTCCTGCACCGGCACCACCGGAGGAATGTCCGGCCGCTGGCGAATCGGATCCTGCTGGGAAGTGATCGGCACAGCGCTCAGGGGGAGCATCGGTGGCAGCATATAAAGGGTCTCCTGTCAGCAGGCTATCGGCTGCGGCAAAGGCGCCTTGAGCCACTGGTCGCAAACTTGTGACCGGGTTGGCACTGTAGGAGCTGCCGAAGGCTGCGATCTTTTCATGGGACAACGTAGAACTCAGGTGTTTCCGTAGATCAAAAGATCGAAGCCTGCGGCAGCTTCTGCCCAGTAATCTTTGGCCCTGAAGCCTGCATTCCGTTAAGATAGCCCGCTTTTTCAAGGTGGGAGTCAGGCAGCATGGCGCAGCAGTATCAACCGGGGCAACGCTGGATCAGTGACAGCGAAGCAGAGCTTGGTTTAGGCACCGTTCTGGCACAGGACGGCCGCTTGTTGACCGTGCTTTACCCGGCCACTGGCGAAACCCGCCAGTACGCGCTACGGAATGCGCCCCTCACCCGCGTACGGTTCTCGCCGGGTGACACCATTACTCACTTCGAAGGCTGGAAGATGACCGTGCGCGAAGTCGACGACGTCGACGGGCTGATGGTCTATCACGGCCTCAACGGGCAGAACGAAGCCGTCACCCTGCCGGAAACCCAGCTGTCGAACTTCATTCAGTTCCGTCTGGCCAGCGACCGTCTGTTCGCCGGGCAGATCGACCCGCTGTCGTGGTTCTCCCTGCGCTACAACACCCTGGAACACACCAGCCGCCAGTTGCAGTCCTCGCTCTGGGGCCTGGGCGGCGTGCGTGCGCAACCGATCGCGCACCAGTTGCACATCGCCCGTGAAGTCGCCGACCGTATCGCGCCGCGGGTTCTGCTGGCGGACGAAGTGGGTCTGGGGAAAACCATCGAAGCCGGTCTGGTGATCCATCGCCAACTGCTCTCGGGCCGCGCCAACCGAGTGCTGATCCTGGTGCCGGAAAACCTGCAGCACCAGTGGCTGGTGGAAATGCGCCGCCGCTTCAACCTGCAGGTCGCGCTGTTCGACGAAGAACGCTTCATCGAAAGCGATGCCACCAACCCGTTCGAAGACACCCAGCTGGCATTGGTTGCCCTGGAGTGGCTGGTCGAAGACGAGAAGGCGCAGGACGCCTTGTTCGCCGCCGGCTGGGATCTGATGGTGGTCGACGAAGCCCACCACCTGGTGTGGCACGAAGACAAGGCCAGCCCCGAGTACTCGCTGGTCGAACAATTGGCTGAAGTGATTCCCGGCGTGCTGCTGCTCACCGCGACCCCGGAACAACTCGGTCAGGACAGCCACTTCGCCCGTCTGCGCCTGCTCGACCCGAACCGTTTCCATGACCTGGCCGCGTTCCGCGCCGAGAGCGAGAACTATCGCCCGGTGGCCGAAGCCGTTCAGGAACTGCTCGACAAAGGGCGCCTGTCGCCGGAAGCGCACAAGACCATCCACGGTTTCCTCGGCAACGAAGGCGAAGCCCTGCTGACTGCGGTCAACGATGGCGATAGCGAAGCCAGCGCGCGTCTGGTGCGCGAGTTGCTCGACCGCCACGGCACCGGCCGCGTGCTGTTCCGTAATACCCGCGCCGCGGTGCAGGGTTTCCCCGAGCGCAAACTGCATCCGTACCCGCTGCCATGCCCGGACGAATACCTCGAACTGCCGCTGGGCGATCACGCCGAGCTGTACCCGGAAGTCAGCTTCCAGGCCCAGCCGGACGCCAGCGAAGAAGAGCGCTGGTGGAAATTCGACCCGCGTGTCGAGTGGCTGATCGATCAGCTGAAAATGCTCAAGCGCACCAAAGTGCTGGTGATCTGCGCCCACGCCGAAACCGCGATGGACCTGGAAGACGCCCTGCGCGTGCGTTCCGGCATCCCGGCCACGGTGTTCCATGAAGGCATGAACATCCTTGAGCGTGACCGCGCAGCCGCCTACTTTGCCGACGAAGAGTTCGGCGCGCAAGTGCTGATCTGCTCGGAAATCGGCAGTGAAGGTCGCAACTTCCAGTTCGCCCATCACTTGGTGCTGTTCGATCTGCCGTCGCACCCGGACCTGCTTGAGCAGCGTATCGGTCGTCTCGACCGGATCGGCCAGAAGCACATCATCGAACTGCACGTGCCGTACCTGGAAACCAGCCCGCAAGAGCGCCTGTTCCAGTGGTACCACGAAGCCCTGAACGCGTTCCTCAACACCTGCCCGACCGGCAACGCCTTGCAGCATCAGTTCGGCCCGCGCCTGCTGCCGCTGCTTGAAGAAGCCGACGACGGTGAGTGGCAAGCGCTGATCGACGAAGCGCGCACCGAGCGTGAGCGTCTGGAAGCCGAGCTGCACACCGGCCGCGACCGTCTGCTGGAGCTGAACTCCGGCGGTTCGGGCGAAGGCGATCAGTTGGTCGAGGACATCCTTGAGCAAGACGATCAGTTCGCCCTGCCGATCTATATGGAAACCCTGTTCGACGCGTTCGGCATCGACAGCGAAGACCATTCGGAAAACGCCCTGATCCTCAAGCCGAGCGAGAAGATGCTCGACGCCAGCTTCCCGCTGGGCGACGACGAAGGCGTGACCATCACCTACGACCGCAACCAGGCGCTGTCGCGCGAAGACATGCAGTTCATCACCTGGGAACACCCGATGGTGCAGGGCGGCATGGACCTGGTGCTGTCCGGCTCGATGGGCAACACCGCCGTCGCCCTGATCAAGAACAAGGCGCTGAAACCGGGTACGGTGTTGCTGGAACTGCTCTACGTCAGCGAAGTGGTTGCACCGCGTTCGCTGCAACTGGGCCGCTACCTGCCACCGGCCGCCCTGCGCTGCCTGCTCGACGCCAACGGCAACGATCTGTCGGCCCGCGTCTCGTTCGAAACCTTGAACGATCAACTGGAAAGCGTGCCACGCGCCAGCGCCAACAAGTTCATCCAGGCCCAACGCGATCAGCTGACGCCACGGATCAACGCCGGTGAAGACAAGATCACCCCGCGTCACGCCGAGCGCGTGGCCGAGGCCCGTCGTCGTCTGGCGGCGGACACCGACGAAGAACTGGCGCGCCTGACCGCGTTGCAAGCGGTCAACCCGACTGTACGCGACAGCGAACTGGATGCGTTGCGCAAGCAGCGTGAACTGGGTCTGGCGATGCTGGATAAAGCGGCATTGCGTCTGGAAGCGATCCGGGTGTTGGTGGCGGGTTAAGTCCCCTGCTCTGCCGCTATAAATGAAGAGGCCTGCAGCGATGCGGGCCTTTTTGTTTGTCTGGTATTTATCGGCTGATGCTGATGGACCCTTCGCGAGCAAGCCCGCTCCCACAATTTGGAATGCGTTCCCATGTGGGAGCGGGCTTGCTCGCGAAGGCGGTTATGCAGTCGCTACAGAAACATCAGGCTCAACCACCGCAACCAACCCCTCCTTCATCCGCTGCGCATCGCGCACAAAACACCGCGCCGCCAGAAACAGAAACACCATGGTGAAGAACAGCGCCACCGGAATCAGGTACATCGCGTCATGCAGCCCCACAGCCTTGAACGCTTCAGTCATCTGCTCGGCCCCCGCCGAGAGCATCGCCGATTTGGCGAAATGGTCGGACAACGCCCCCACCACCACTGGCCCCAAGCCGCCGCCGAGCAGGTACAGCCCGGCAAAGAACAGCGCCATCGCCGTGGCCCGCAGGCGCGGTTCGACCACGTCCTGAATCGCCGTGTACACGCAGGTGTAGAAGTTATAGGCAAACAGCCAGCCGACGCTGAACACCGCGACGAACACGCCGATCTCGACCCGTCCGGCGTGCAGCGCCCACGCGGTGCACAGGGTCGAGATGATCAGGCTGAAGCCGGCAAACAGCAGCCGGCCGTTGGCGACTCGTTGATGAATCTTGTCAGCGATCCAGCCGCCGAGGGTCAGACCGATCAACCCGGTGACACCGACGATCACGCCGGTCGCCACCGCCGCCTCCTGCAACGGCATCAGGAAGTAGCGCTGCAGCATCGGCACCAGAAACGAGTTGCAGGCATAGGTGGCGAAGTTGAAACACAAACCGGCCATCACCAGCCACAGGAATGTCGGCACCGCCAGCACCCGGCGGATAGGCTTGTCGACTCTCTCTTGGGACACCTGCACGGTTTCCGCCGCGCCGCGTTTGGGTTCCTTGATGAAGAACATGAACACCGCGAGGATCAGCCCCGGCACCGCCGCGATAAAGAACGGCGCGCGCCAGCTGTCGAAGGCCTTGACCATCGCGCCGATGGTGAAGAATGCCAGCAACAGGCCCAACGGCAGACCGAGCATGAAAATACCCATGGCCCGCGCCCGACGGTGCGCCGGGAACAGGTCACCGATCAACGAGTTGGCGGCCGGCGCGTAACTGGCCTCGCCAATGCCGATGCCCATGCGCACCAGCAGAAAACTCCAGAAACTGCCGACCAGACCGTTGACCGCCGTCAGCGCGCTCCAGGTCGCGAGGCCCCAGCCCATCAGTTTGCTGCGCGAACCGGTATCGGCCATGCGCCCCAGCGGCAGGCCGGCGATCGCATAAACCAGGGTGAACGCGGTGCCGACGATTCCCAGTTGAAAATCGCTGAGGTGCCATTCCATGCGGATCGGCTCGATGATGATCGCCGGAATGGTGCGGTCGAAGAAATTGAACAGGTTGGCAAGGAATAACAGGAACAGAATGCGCCAGGCATTCGCCGCTTGGGTCGAGTTCTGCATGGGTCCGTCTCTTTATTGTTATGTGGGCTTCACTGCCGACGCATCCGAGCCCGGAACCTGCAATCTAGACAGGCCTGCCGGGGCTGTCTGTGATCATTCGTCAAGCTGATAACGAGGCATGGCACTGTAAAGAAACGTAAGCCCTTGATAAGTCAGCAATCCCCCATAAACCTGGGGTTTTGCGGCAAAACCCGGCTACAAAAAAATACTTTCGCGCCCCCCTTCCCAAGTTCATGGCGAAGCCTAGAATAGCCGCCGGATCCGTCCGGATTCGCCGATCAACCCCTTTGATACCCTCCCCATGTCCGAAGTCAGTCCGTGTCTGAATTGCGGTGCCTGCTGTTCCCATTTTCGCGTGTCTTTTTTCTGGGGTGAATGCGCCTCCTCCGGCGGTACAGTGCCCGATGAACTGGTGACGCAGATCAGTCCCAGTCGGGTAGCGATGAACGGCACCGACTGCAAATCGCCGCGGTGTACGGCGTTGATCGGTGAAGTGGGCAGTAACGTGCAGTGCTCGATTTACGAGCAACGCTCCAGTCCCTGCCGCGAATTCGATGCTTCCTGGGAATACGGCGAACAGAATGTCGATTGCGACAAGGCGCGCGCCCGCTTCGGCTTGCCGCCGCTCGAACCGGAATGGAATCAGATCCCTTACGACCAAAGCGCCTGATGGTTTAGCGCCAATCGCTATAAGGCTCATGCCGAAATGGTTGGCGCCAATGTGCCACTACCGCTTGCATGGCAAAAACCGCCTCTATACTCCTCTCATTCGCCTGCGTTGCTGACGCAGCAGGGACGACTTCACAGACGGGGATGCTATGGAGTGGCTTGGTTTGCAGTTTGTTACCGAGCTGCCGCAGAGCGGGCAGGTCATTCTCGATTGCACACACAATCCCTTGCTGGTGCTGGTGGCCTATCTGGTCGCCTGCGCCGCGAGTTTTGCCACCCTCGACATGGCCGAGCGGGTTGGCCACGCCGAAGATCCGGGTTCGCAACGGGTCTGGCGCTGGATCGGCGCCACCTGCCTGGCTGGCGGCATTTGGGCCATGCACTTCATCGCCATGCTGGCATTCCAGGCGCCGCTGGAAATCCATTACGAACTGGCCACCACTCTGTTTTCCCTGGTGATCGCCCTGCTCGCCTCATGGCTGGCGATGCACACCCTGAGCGTGCCTCAACCCTCGCTGATGCAATACCTGAAAACCGCCATCGTTATTGGCCTGGGCATCGCCGGCATGCATTACGTCGGCATGGCGGCGATGCACTCGGTGGCCACTGCGTATTACCAGCCGCTGCTGTTCTGCCTGTCGATCGTGATTGCCATCGGCGCC
This sequence comes from Pseudomonas sp. MWU12-3103b, assembly GCF_023100615.1. NCBI lineage: Bacteria > Pseudomonadati > Pseudomonadota > Gammaproteobacteria > Pseudomonadales > Pseudomonadaceae > Pseudomonas > Pseudomonas sp. MWU12-3103b. The sequence goes on along the minus strand of NZ_JALMEY010000002.1, from coordinate 179,458 downwards.
ATCTTCGCCGCGCTGTGGGTCGCCGGTTATCTGCGTGAAGGCAGCGGCCGTTTTCATCAGTTGCTCAAATACGCCGCCGCAGTGATCCTCGGCGCCGGCATCATCAGCATGCACTTCACCGGCATGGCCGCGTTGCATCTGGTGGTGCCCGAGGGCGCAGTGCCGCCCCTGAGTGGCGAAACCAATTACCTGCAACTGGGCCTGACCGTCGCATTGATCATCCTGCTGATTCTCGGCAGCGCGATCAGCGCGGCACTCGCCGACAAGAAACTGCAGAACAAGGAGCAGGATCTGCGCCGGGTCAACGCCCTGCTCGGCCAGCTCGATCAGGCGCGGATGTCATTGCAGCAAGTGGCCAATTACGACGCGCTGACCAACCTGATCAACCGCCGCGGTTTCAACCAGCTTTTCGCCGAGAAACTCAACCAGAAAACCAGCGAGGGCGGCATGCTCGCGGTGATGTTTCTCGACATCGACCACTTCAAGCGAATCAACGACAGCCTCGGCCATGACGCCGGCGACGCCCTGCTCAAAGTCATCGCCAATCACATCAAAGGCTCGGTGCGCAGCCATGAAGACGTGGTCGCCCGCTTCGGCGGTGACGAGTTCTGCATCCTGATCAGCCTGCGTGAACGTGAGGAAGCGCGCAACATGGCGCAACGGATCATGCTGAAAATGAAGGAGCCGATCGAACTGGCCGGCCGCCGTATGGTGATGACCACCAGCATCGGCATCAGCCTGTTCCCGGACGACGGCACCACCTGCGAAGAACTGCTCAAGCACGCGGATCTGGCGCTGTATCAATCCAAGGGCGCCGGGCGTAACGGCCTGCATTTTTTCAGTGCCAACATGAAGACCCGCGCCAGCCTCGAACTGCAACTGGAAGAAGAACTGCGCCAGGCCCTGCGCGAAGAAAACGGGCTGACGCTGTATTACCAACCGATCTTCGAACTGAAAACCGGTCGAGTGACCAAACTCGAAGCGCTGATTCGCTGGCAGCATCCGGTGCATGGCTTGCTGGCCCCGGATCGCTTCATCGCGATTGCCGAAACCAATGGCCTGATCGCCGAACTGGATAACTGGGTGTTGCGCCGGGCCTGCACTGACCTTGGCGAACTGACGCGGCATGGCTGCAACGACCTGAAAATCGCCTGGAACTGCTCGCCGCTCAACCTTGCCCGGGAAGAGCTGGCCGATGAGATCGAAAGCGCACTGCGCAGCGCTGGCGTTGCGCCGGAACGGCTGGAACTGGAAGTCACCGAAAACGCGCTGATGGGCAACATCGCCAACACCCTGGTGCTGCTGCGGCAGATCCGCGCCCTCGGGGTGTCGCTGTCGATCGACGACTTCGGCACTGGCTATTCATCGCTGGCCTACCTCAAGCGCCTGCCGCTCAATACGCTGAAAATCGACCGCTCGTTCATCCTCGACATTCCCACGGCGACCGCCGACATGGAGATCGTCCAGGCGATCATCGTCATGGCCCACACCCTGCATTTGCAGGTGGTGACCGAAGGCGTGGAGAGCCTGGAACAGTACGAATTCCTCGAGCGCTCAGGCTGCGATTTCATTCAGGGCTACCTGCTCAGCCGCCCGGTGCCGCTGGACGAATTACGCCCGGTGCTGGAAGAAATCAATCAGCGCAAACACTCGCACGCGGTCAATCCGTTGAGTCTGGCGCGCGGTACATTTGTACCAGTGTCGCTGGATCCTTCTGCAAAAAGCCCTGCGCCCCATGCAGGCGCATCAATTGTGCGGCCAATCCGCTGATCGGCGTGGCCGAGCCTTGTTCGCGGGAGAATTTCACTGCGGTATCGAGGTCCTTGAGCAGCGTGCGCACGTGCCATTTCACCGGTTCAAAACGGCTCTCGGCCATTTGCGGGGCGAGGATCTGCAACGGTTTGGAATCGGCAAAACCACCGGCCAGCGCTTCGGCAATCAGGCTCGCATCGACTCCGGCCTGTTCGGCCAGCGCCACTACTTCGGCGATCACCAGCGCATTACAGGCGACGATCATCTGGTTGCAAGCCTTGGTGACCTGCCCGGCGCCGATGCCACCCATGTGCGTGACCCGTTGACCAAGGTTGAGCAGCACCGGGCGCACCCGCTCCAGATTCGCCACCGCGCCGCCGACCATGATCGCCAGACTGCCGGCCTCGGCACCCACCACGCCGCCGGACACCGGTGAGTCGAGCCAGCTCATCCCGGTCTTGTCGGCCAACTCGGTTGCCATCTCGCGGGTAGCGGTCGGTTCGAGGCTGGAAAAGTCCACCAGCAACTGGCCGCTTTTCGCACCTTCAGCGACACCCCCGGCGCCAAACACCACCTCGCGCACCACCGCCGTGTCAGCCAGACAGAGCATCACCACGTCCGCGTGTTCGCACAGTTCAGCGGGGCTTGCCACCTGCCGGGCGCCGGCTTCGACCAGTGGCGCGCACTTGGCCGGGTTGCGATTCCACACGGTCAACGGGTAGCCGGCAGCCAGCAAACGGCGGCACATCGGCAGGCCCATCAGGCCGATTCCGGCAAAACCCAACGAAGGGAGCGTTGACATCATTTCGCCTCTTTTTGATTAAAGATCACTGAATAATGGCCGATTCATGAGCGATCAGGAAAGGATTCCCCCGTGCGACGATCAGGCCAAGCCCCTGACGCCCGGGCCAAATTCGCGCAATAAAAGACGCGAGATCTTATTCCGTGAGGCTCGCTGACACTGGTCAGCGGACCAACCAGTCCAGGTATATGGCGCACAATGACTTCTAAAAACAATCCCGCCACCGCGGTATCCGATCTGACCCTGAGCCCTGCCGCAAACAGCCCGTCATCATCGAAGCCATTGCCTCCCTCGCGCCCGCTGGGCACTCAGCAATATCTGTACTACACCGAAACCAACACCGACCGCATCCTCGACAACCTCGATGGCCTGCGTGATCTGGTGTTCCCGCGTCCACCGCACCTGGAAGGCGACAACGAACAGCACAACGATCAGGAGTTTCCGTCGGTGTGCCTGATCGGCCTCGGTCGCTGCGGCTCGAACATCGCACTCGACGTCGCGGAGCTGGTGTACAACGCGCGCAAGTTCTACCTCAACGAATTCAACAACGAAGACCGCGCTGCTGACCGCCGTCTGGCCGACAAGGGCTACAGCCCGGCGCAGTGGATCAAAAACAACCTGCGGATCGGCACCAACAAGTCGAGCAAACCGGTGTTCCTCGTCGAACCGCTGGTGATGCTCGGCGACCTCGACAAGGACATCGCCGGGCGCATCCGCTTCTCGCGCAAGGGCGAGAAAAGCGGCTTCCTGCGCGATTACAGCAAAATGAAGATCATGGACTTGTCCGAAGTCCACGCCGGTGGCGCCGGTAACGCGCCGATCCTCGGCCAGTATCTGGCGAAGATCATCCTCAACAAGGACACCCAGCGCTTCTCCAGCCCTGACTGGAAAATGATCCACTCGTACCTGATCGACAGCTGCGGCATCAAAGCCAACCAGTCGCGCCTGTACTTCTCGATCTTCAGTGCCGGCGGCGGTACCGGTTCGGGCATGGCTTCGGAATTCGGTCTGGCCCAGCAGCACTCGTACATGAACAAGACGTTCGACACCAAGCCGATGGACGAACACGACGGCAAGAGCGGGCATTCGTTCGTGTTCGAGCCGATCTTCACCAGCGGCATCTGCGTGCTGCCGAACATTTCCGATCACCGCAGTGAAATGTCCGAGGCGCTGCACATCAACGCCGGACGCCTGCTGTGCAAATACCTGTCGGAGGAATGGGATTTCTCCTACAACTTCGCCAATGAAGACAGCAGCGAAGCCAGCGTCATGGGCCGTATCCGCCCATGGAACGCGATGATGCTGATCTCCAACGACATCATGCGTTACGCCGAAGAGAGCGATGACGGCAACATCCAGAACATTGATGTCAATGCGATGGAGAAGCACGCCAACCAGTACATCTCGCAGCAGATCTTCAACATTCTGACGGCGCAGGCGGTGACCACCGACTACGACCAGAACTACTTCCGCCGCGCCGGCATCGACATCGGCGAAACCATTCGCCTGGATGCCAACGACCTGTTCATGAGTCTGGCCGGCCCGGTGGCGATTGCCTACGCCGAATCGGTGGTGCCGGAAACCCCGCCGCCGAGCAGCGACAAGTTCAAGGTCTTCGACAAAGAGCCACAGCGTCTGAACATCGACGACCTGTTCTTCCGTTCGATCGACCTGCCGCACTTCAACAAGGTCACCCAGGCCATCGAAGGCATCAGCCTGCTGCCGATCGAATCCAAGCGCTATCGCGCCTCGCTCGAGCAGTACAAGAATTCCGGCTACGACGCCGCGGCGCTGCACGACCTGCACTTCTTCAAGAACTGCTCGTCGGTGGTGTCGATCGTCTCGTTGCCCAAAGACTACAAGCTGTCGTACATGGACCTGAACCGGTTGAAGACCCACCTCAACAGCCTGTTCCCCAACACCACGCTCAAGCGTTATGCGCTGGTGATCGGTGCCTCGGCCAACCTGTCGCTGACCACCCTGATCGCCAAGAGCCCGTGCCTGTCGGACGACTTCCTGACCCTGATCGTGGCGTTCATCAAGCGCTGCTTTGCCAAGACTCCGTACCGTTTTGACGAGACTTTGGACAACTCGATCCTCGACTTCATCATTAATGAAGAGTTCGACGAAGACCGCATCGACGATCTGCTCAACGAGTTCGAGAACCCGGCGAAGATCCTCGACACCAACTGGTACGCGATCAAGCCGATGTACGAGAAGAAGTACCGCGAGCTGATCAACGACAAGGACAAGTTCGTCTCGATCAACGACATTCGCCTGTCGCGCGATTGCGTGAAGAAGTCGATCAAGTACCTGCGCGAGATCTACCGTCACCGAATCGGCAAGACCAAGGTTATTTCCCTGAATAACCATACCGGGAAGACTTACTCGGTCTGATCCCAGACCGAGTCGCCCCATTCGCGAGCAAGCTCGCTCCCACAGGGAAATGCATTCTCATGTGGGAGCGAGCTTGCTCGCGAAGAGGCCCTCAAATTCCCTGATAACTTTCAGTCGTTCCAATATCCAGAAACAATTAAGCAGCCCTCCGGCTGCTCAATAAACTGTTCCCGTTACGTTTACGTCACCGTGAGGCCACCCACGCTTGTGGCCTTTCTCTACGGCAACGTGCCATCACGCTACTCGGCTACACACTTTTCGCTGATGGTCTCACGCACTACAAAGGTGCGGGAGTTCAAGCGACCGCCCTTTCCTGGATCAGAATCCACGGACTCACCACCACCGCCCACAGCGCTGGATCACGCTCGAAAATATCCAGCGCCCGCGTTTCAGACAGCTTGGCGACCTTGTCTTCGGCCAGCCAGGCGGCGACTTTCTCGCCATCATCCGACGCCACGGCCTCGGCAGCGGCGATCAAATCCAGGGCCGGGTCGACCCACAATAGGGCACCCTTGGCGAAGAACGGCTCCAGCTCTTTCCAGGTAATAGATGCGGTTTCACCAAGCAGCTTGGCATAGAGGGTGCTAGGTTCTTGATTCATGGGACTGTCCGGAAAAGAAATCGACGCGAATGATAACGTCGGTGGTCCGGCAGAAAAACCCGGTTGCAAATGGCTTCACCGAACGAAAAGAGCAGGAACGCCAAGGAATGCTGGTGTTTGGGATATATGCCCGCGAAAGCCCCGCCGCAATTCTGTCTTTTTCATTCAAAAATGCGACACCCCCAAGTTTTGCCCCTCGGCGCCTGCTTCCCAGGCCAACAACCGGCGCTCTACACTGTACCGGTACAGTTGCCGGGGGCATTTCCGGAGGGTATCGCAAAGATATCTGACCCGGTTCTGCAGCTACGGCGCCAGAACTCAAAAAAATTACAACAGTAAGAGTGGAGCACTATGACTAAGGCTACTAAGCAGATTTCCAAACTGTTTGCCGCTATGGTTCTGGCCGGGGTTGCCAGCCATTCGTTCGCCGCTGACACCATCAAGATCGGTATCGCCGGCCCTAAAACCGGTCCTGTAGCCCAATACGGCGACATGCAGTTCAGTGGCGCGAAAATGGCCATCGAGCAGATCAACGCCAAGGGCGGCGTCGCCGGCAAGAAACTCGAAGCCGTTGAATACGATGACGCGTGCGATCCGAAACAAGCGGTAGCGGTCGCGAACAAGGTCGTCAACGACGGCGTCAAGTTCGTGGTCGGTCACCTGTGCTCCAGCTCCACTCAGCCTGCTTCGGACATCTACGAAGACGAAGGCGTCGTGATGATCACCCCGGCTGCCACCAGCCCGGACATCACCGCCCGTGGTTACAAAATGGTCTTCCGCACCATCGGTCTGGACAGCGCCCAGGGCCCTGCCGCCGGTAACTACATCGCCGACCACGTGAAGCCGAAAATCGTTGCCGTCCTGCACGACAAGCAGCAATACGGTGAAGGCATCGCTACCGCAGTCAAGGCGACTCTGGAGAAGAAAGGCGTGAAAGTCGCCGTGTTCGAAGGCGTCAACGCCGGCGACAAGGACTTCTCCTCGATGATCGCCAAGCTCAAGCAAGCTAACGTCGACTTCGTCTACTACGGCGGCTACCACCCGGAGCTGGGTCTGATCCTGCGTCAATCCCAGGAAAAAGGCCTGAAAGCCAAGTTCATGGGTCCGGAAGGCGTGGGTAACGACTCCATTTCGCAGATCGCCAAAGAGTCCTCCGAAGGCCTGCTGGTGACCCTGCCGAAATCCTTCGACCAGGATCCGGCCAACGTTGCCCTGGCTGATGCCTTCAAGGCGAAGAAAGAAGATCCGAGCGGCCCGTTCGTGTTCCCTTCCTACTCGGCGGTTGAAGTGATTGCCGGCGGTATCACCGCAGCCAAATCCGAAGACCCTGCCAAAGTGGCCGAAGCCATCCACGCCGGCACCTTCAAGACCCCTACCGGCGACCTGAGCTTCGACGCCAAGGGCGACCTGAAGGACTTCAAATTTGTGGTTTACGAGTGGCACTTCGGCAAACCGAAAACTGAAGTTTCGCCTCAGTAAGGCGCGCCCTGACTGACTGCCAATAAAGCCCACGGCGTGCCGTGGGCTTTGTTTTACGAATGTATGGGCCGCGCTGGCGTGATCCGCCAGTCTCCCCACCTGAAAATCTCAAAACCGTCATCAGCGGTTCGCTGGCAAAACCCGGATTCGAAGTGGATAAAGATCCACGGGGCCGGGCGGGAAAATGACTCCACCAGTGAAATGCGTATCAGGTTTTTAGGAGCGTTGTAATGCCTGACATCTATCACTTCTTCCAACAGCTGGTTAATGGCCTGACCATTGGCAGCACGTATGCCCTGATCGCCATCGGCTATACGATGGTTTACGGCATCATTGGAATGATCAACTTCGCCCACGGCGAGGTGTACATGATCGGTTCCTACGTGGCGTTCATCGCCATCGCCGGGCTGGCCATGATGGGAATCGACAACGTCCCGCTGTTGATGACCGCCGCGTTCATCGCGAGCATCGTCGTCACCAGTTCCTACGGTTACAGCATCGAACGGATCGCCTACCGCCCCCTGCGCGGCAGCAACCGTCTGATCCCGCTGATTTCCGCGATCGGTATGTCGATCTTCCTGCAGAACACGGTTCTGCTCGCGCAAGACTCCAAGGACAAATCCATCCCCAACCTGATCCCCGGCAACTTCTCCATCGGGCCAGGTGGTGCACATGAAGTGCTGATTTCCTACATGCAAATCGTGGTGTTCGTGGTGACCCTGGTCGCCATGCTCGGCCTCACGCTGTTCATCTCCCGCTCTCGCCTGGGTCGCGCCTGCCGTGCCTGCGCCGAAGACATCAAGATGGCCAACCTGCTGGGCATCAACACCAACAACATCATCGCCCTGACCTTCGTCATCGGTGCTGCGCTGGCAGCCGTTGCGGCTGTGCTGCTGAGCATGCAGTACGGCGTGATCAACCCGAACGCCGGTTTCCTCGTCGGCCTCAAGGCCTTCACCGCTGCGGTACTGGGCGGGATCGGCAGCATCCCCGGCGCCATGCTCGGCGGGCTGGTGCTTGGGGTGGCGGAAGCCTTTGGCGCCGATATCTTCGGCGACCAGTACAAGGACGTCGTGGCTTTCGGCTTGTTGGTTCTGGTGCTGTTGTTCCGTCCGACCGGCATTCTGGGCCGTCCGGAGGTTGAGAAAGTATGACTAGGAATCTTAAACAGGCACTGTTCAGTGCCTTGCTGGTGTGGGCCGTGGCCTACCCGGTACTCGGTCTGAAACTGACCATCGTCGGCATCAACCTCGAAGTGCACGGCACCAGCCCGGCCATTCTGGCGACCATCGCCGTGTGCTCGGTGCTGATGTTCCTGCGCGTGCTGTTCAACCAGCAGATCAGCAAGGCGTGGAAATCCTCGCCGGGCCTGCCGTTGATCCCGGCCAAGGCCAGCAACTTCCTGACCCTGCCGACCACGCAACGCTACATCATCATTGCGCTGATCCTCGGTGCACTGGTGTGGCCGTTCTTCGGCTCCCGCGGAGCGGTGGACATCGCCACGCTGATCCTGATCTACGTGATGCTCGGCCTCGGTCTGAACATCGTCGTCGGTCTGGCCGGTCTGCTCGACCTCGGTTACGTCGGTTTCTATGCCGTCGGCGCCTACAGCTACGCGCTGCTGTCGCACTACTACGGCCTGAGCTTCTGGATCTGCCTGCCGATTGCCGGTCTGATGGCGGCGACGTTCGGCTTCCTGCTGGGCTTCCCGGTGTTGCGTCTGCGCGGTGACTATCTGGCGATCGTGACCCTCGGTTTCGGCGAAATCATTCGTCTGTTCCTGCGTAACCTGACCGATATCACCGGTGGTCCGAACGGCATCAGCAACATCGAGAAACCGACGTTCTTCGGCCTGACCTTCGAACGTAAAGCGGCGGAAGGCATGCAAACCTTCCACGAGTATTTCGGCCTCGAATACAACTCGATCAACAAGGTGATCTTCCTCTACCTGGTTGCCCTGTTGCTGGCGCTGGCAGCGCTGTTCATCATCAACCGCCTGCTGCGCATGCCGATCGGCCGTGCGTGGGAAGCGCTGCGTGAAGATGAAATCGCCTGCCGTGCACTGGGTCTGAATCCGACGATCATCAAGCTGTCGGCGTTCACCTTGGGTGCGAGCTTCGCCGGTTTCGCCGGTAGCTTCTTCGCTGCCCGTCAGGGTCTGGTGACGCCGGAGTCGTTCACCTTCATCGAGTCGGCGATCATCCTCGCCATCGTCGTGCTGGGTGGCATGGGCTCGCAGCTGGGCGTGATTCTCGCGGCCGTGGTGATGATCCTGTTGCCGGAAATGATGCGTGAGTTCAGCGAATACCGGATGTTGATGTTCGGTGCGCTGATGGTGTTGATGATGATCTGGCGTCCACAAGGTCTGCTGCCGATGCAACGCCCACACATGGAGTTGCGAAAATGAGCCGCGAGATCCTGAAGGTTGAAAATCTGAGCATGCGCTTCGGCGGCTTGCTGGCGGTCAATGGCGTGGCCCTGACCGTCAAGGAAAAACAAGTGGTGGCGCTGATCGGGCCGAACGGCGCGGGCAAGACCACCGTGTTCAACTGCCTGACCGGTTTCTACCAGCCATCGGGCGGCAGCATCCTGCTGGACGGCGAGCCGATCCAGGGCCTGCCGGGGCACAAGATTGCCCTCAAGGGCGTGGTGCGCACCTTCCAGAACGTGCGGTTGTTCAAGGACATGACGGCGGTCGAGAACCTGTTGATCGCCCAGCACCGTCACCTGAACACCAACTTCCTGTCCGGCCTGTTCAAGACCCCGGCGTTCCGCAAGAGCGAACGCGAGGCCATGGAATACGCCGAATACTGGCTGGAAAAGGTCAACCTGAAAGAGTTCGCCAACCGTACCGCCGGCACCCTGGCCTACGGTCAGCAACGGCGCCTGGAAATCGCCCGCTGCATGATGACCCGCCCACGGATCCTCATGCTCGACGAACCGGCCGCCGGTCTGAACCCGAAGGAAACCGAAGACCTCAAGGCGCTGATCAGCGTGCTGCGTGAAGAGCACAACGTCACCGTGCTGCTGATCGAACACGACATGAAACTGGTCATGAGCATTTCCGACCACATCGTCGTGATCAACCAGGGCACACCTCTGGCTGACGGTACGCCGGAACAGATCCGCGACAATCCTGAAGTGATCAAAGCCTACTTGGGGGAAGCGTAAATGCTGCAGTTCGAAAACGTTTCCACCTTCTACGGCAAGATCCAGGCCCTGCACAGCGTCAACGTCGAAGTCCGTCAGGGCGAGATCGTGACGCTGATCGGCGCCAACGGTGCCGGCAAGTCCACGTTGCTGATGACGCTCTGCGGTTCGCCGCAGGCGCACAGCGGCAGCATCCGTTACATGGGTGAGGAACTGGTCGGCCAGGACTCTTCGCAGATCATGCGCAAGAGCATCGCGGTGGTGCCGGAAGGTCGTCGGGTATTCGCCCGGCTGACCGTCGAAGAGAACCTGTCGATGGGCGGCTTCTTCACCGACAAGGGCGACTATCAGGAGCAGATGGACAAGGTCCTCGGCCTGTTCCCGCGCCTGAAAGAACGCTTCAACCAGCGCGGCGGCACCATGTCCGGCGGCGAACAGCAGATGCTTGCCATCGGCCGGGCGCTGATGAGCAAGCCAAAACTGCTGCTGCTCGACGAGCCGTCGCTGGGCCTGGCACCGATCATCATCCAGCAGATCTTCGACATCATCGAACAGCTGCGCAAGGACGGTGTAACGGTGTTCCTGGTCGAGCAGAACGCCAACCAGGCGCTGAAAATCGCTGACCGTGCGTACGTTCTGGAGAACGGCCGCGTGGTCATGCAAGGCACCGGTGAAGCGCTGCTGACCGACCCGAAAGTGCGCGAGGCGTACCTCGGCGGTTGATCCTTTTCGCTGAACAGAAAAACGGCCTTCGGGCCGTTTTTTTTGTGCCTGGCAGATAGATTGAATCCAACACAGATCCCCTGTGGGAGCGGGCTTGCTCGCGAAAGCGCTGTGTCATCCGACATCAATGGTGTCTGACACTACGCCTTCGCGAGCAAGCCCGCTCCCACACAATCAAAAGCCGTCAGTAGGGGTTGCAGTACTGCGCCACCGCCTTCGCCTGATCGACATAAGGCCGTGCCGGCTCAAGGTTCCACTCAGGCTTGTTCCTCACAGGCTTGCCGTCGTAGACCGCCGCCAGATGGCAGACCATCTGCCGCCGCAACGACCCGCCATTGACGCTGTATTCTCGCCACTGCGGATCGTCTTTGTGCTTGTTGTACAGCTCGGCAAACATCCGGTCGGTCTGGTCGTCCTTGATCGCCCGACCACATGCAGTCGGTACGACCGAGAGCGACCAGGTCTTCGGCCCCAGTTTCGGATCGGGACGCTGTACCCAGGTGCTGGACTCGATGTACTTGTCGCAGAATTTCGGTTCTGTCGGCGTCGAGGTCTGGATGCACGAGAAAGAGGCCTTGGCCACCGGCGTTCTCGGGAAGTCGATCTTGATGATGTTGCGATCCTTGCCGGTCTTGGCCTTGTAATCCTTTTGATTGGCCAAGGCATCATTCAAGCCGCGCTGATCGCTGTAGAAAAACGCCAGAATCGGCAGTTCATCGGTTTTCGGATTGCCCAGGCGCAGCTCGGTCTGAGTCTGAAACTCACGGCTGTTGATGACTTTGCGCGCGCCCATGAAGTTGCGAAAGGCGTCAACTCGCTCCTTGCTGCTCATCGGATTGCGCATGTTGAAGCCGCACTGCAACTGATCCTGCTGACGATTGTTGTTGTATTGGGTGAAGTGCGCCACCCAGGTATTCGGACTCGTGATAGGTGGCTTCATGGCCTGGCAGACTGCCTCGGTCGGGGCGGTGTTCTTGTTGTCGCCACAGCCACGATCGTTGCGAAAGTCGGTCCAGGCATCGTTGGGAAACGCGCAATAGACATGCACCGGCGTCTCGGGGTCTTTCACCAGATCCCGGGGCGTAATCAGGTAGCCGTTCTGCGTGCTCATGCCAGGGTCTTCATAACTGATGCCGTCGGCGCGCATGAACGAGGCGGCAAATGTGCCCAGCTCCACGGCTTTCGGGCTGGGGTTCCAGACGTCCCACTTTTGCCCCTTGGCCGGATCGGCCCGGTGCGTGCCGCGCACCAGCAGCCCTGAGCAGTCCGACGCGGGGTCCTGACCGCAACTGTCGACGGTATTGTTGTAGAGTTTTTCAACCTTCCTCAGCGTTTCGTCGCATGACTCGGCATTGGCCCATGCCGCATGCACCAACAGCGGCAACACGAGCAACGGGGCGATCCTGTTCAGACGTTTCTTCATGGCTTGCATCTCCTTGATTAGCCAACACACTCAACGCGGGACCGGGTTGCAACCCGCGGCGCGAGTCTCGCTGTTCGACAACGCCGGCCTGAACGGTTCCAGATTCCATGGCGTCTTGTTGCGGTAATTGACCATCACGCAGCGCAGTTGCTGACGCATGCTGCCAGCGGACTTTTCGTTGTCGCGCCAGTTGCTGTCCGGCCCCTTAAGGGCGAACAACTGATCGTACAGAGCGCCGACCTGCTCACCGGGCAAGGCGCGCCCCGCCGCGGTGGGCACGATGCTCAGGCTCCATTCATCCTTGCGGGTGCCGGGGTCGTAACGTTTGATCCAGTCGGCGGAGGCAATGTATTGCGGCACCGGGGCCCCACCCACCACCATTTCGGCGATCGCCTGATCGGCAGCGACATAGCTGAAACGCTGTTCGGCTGGCTTGGTGAAGTCCAGACGCAGGATCGGCACGCTGTAGCCCTGGGCCTGGAGTTTTTTCTGGAAATTGCGCGCGCTGTTCAGACCGTTCTCCGGTTTCGGCGGCGCCTGATCACCGCGGGTCGCAAAATTCTGCGTGCTGTTGACGTTGTAGATGAAGGCATCGATGTACTTCATGTTTTCACTGCCATCGTTGCTCGCGGTGGCGTTCTTCAACATGAACTCGTTGACCTGGGCACTGAAGGCAAAAGGATCCTTGTTGGTGGTGTTCGGCCGCGACTCGTGCACGCGGATCATCGCGTGCCAGTCGCTGGGTTTTTCCGCGTTCCACGAACATTGGCCGTACTGGATCGGCCCCTTCATCAGCCCGGTGTATTTCTGCGTCCACTGCTCGGCAGTGGTGACACCGGCCTCGGCGCAGGTGCCGTATGCCAGCGCGGCATTGCGATTGTTCAGCGTGCCTTGCGCCGCGCGAGGCGGTTCGCGGCTGTCGAAGAAACCGCAGCCATACCACTTGCGCTCCGGCCCGGTGCCGCCATCGAACGCATAGATGCAGGTAAAGCCCTGCTCTTTGACCGGCAGCTTCAATGCCGCGGCATCGGTGGGCGTGCGCAGGATGAAACCGGCTGGGTGAATCAGAATGCGCGTGCTCAGATCCCTGCGGATCCACGAGTAGGACGTCGCGCCGATCTTGATCGCATAGGGGCTGTAATCCCACGGATTGAATGGCCCGTCATTGACCATGCGCAAGGTCACGCCGCTGCAGTAATACAACCCGCGCGCAGCACCGGTATCGGGTTCCTGGCAAGCGTCCTTGAGGGTGTTGTAGTTGCTGTTGATGCGCTTGAGCGTGTCCAGCGGATCAACCTGCGTCTGGGCGCAAGCCGTGCCGAACAGCAGGGGCAGCGTGCAGGCGAGCGTAAAAGATGAAGTCGTGCGCAATAGCGCAGCGCGGGCTGAGCGATCCTTCGTCATGAGATACCGTCCTGGTAAATCGGCCTGTCAGAGTTGGCCGTTGAAATGACTATAGAACAGGCGAGAGTGAACACAATCCAGTGTGGGAGCGGGCTTGCTCGCGAAGGCGTAGTGTCAGACGCCATTGATGTTTGATGACACACCGCCTTCGCGAGCAAGCCCGCTCACACAGTGGATTGCAGTGTTCGAAAATCTTTTCGAAAAAACTTTGCACTGCGCTGTAACGCATCGCCATGAGCGTTCTCTAGTGGGGTAAGCAAGCGCACTTCGCTTGTAAAACCCAAGCTCAAATCTGGAGAAACATCATGACTGCTACCACTCGCACCCTGTCCGCCGCTGCACTGGTTCTGGCTCTTGGTTCCGCCCTGAGCATGACTGCCGTTTCCAGCGCCAATGCCGCCGACAACAGCAACATGGAAAAATGCTTCGGTGTGGCCATGAAGGGTCACAACGATTGCGCCGCGGGCGCGGGCACTACCTGTGCCGGCACAGCGAAGATGGACTACCAGGCCAATTCGTGGAAGTTCGTGCCGAAAGGCACCTGCACCACCACCGAGAGCAAGACCTCGCCGACCGGTTTCGGTCAGATGGAAGCCTTCAAAGCCAAGTCCTGATCCATTGCCTGCCCGAGTGACGCCCATGTTCACCACCAGCGAACCTGTCCCACCGCGCACTCGGGCAGCCCTCTGCGGGCTCCCGCCCCGCGCGGGGCTGGGGCTCAAGACCGGGCACTTTGTTGAAGTGCTCGGCACCCAACCGGACATCGGTTTCTTTGAAGTCCACGCCGAAAACTACATGGTCGACGGCGGTCCGTTTCATCATTTTCTCGGCTTGATCCGCGAGCAGTATCCGCTGTCGCTGCACGGTGTCGGGCTGTCCATCGGGGCCGAAGGGCCATTGGACATTCAGCACCTGCAACGCCTGCAAACACTGATCGAGCGTTATCAACCGCAAGCCTTTTCCGAACACCTGGCCTGGTCGAGCCACGGCCCGGTGTTCCTCAATGACCTGCTGCCGCTGGCGTATGACACGCCGACGCTGAACCGCGTCTGCGAACACATCGATCAAGTGCAGAACAGCCTCAAGCGGCCGATGCTGCTGGAGAATCCAGCGACCTATCTCGGCTTCGAGCGCTCGACCATCGACGAGCCGGCGTTCATCACCGAGGTGATCCACCGCAGCGGCTGCGGTTTGCTGCTCGACGTCAACAACGTCTACGTCTCGTGCATCAATCATCAACGCGATCCACTGACCTACCTCGACGCGCTGCCGTTGCACGCGGTTGGCGAGATTCATCTGGCCGGGTTCGCCGAAGATGCCGACAGCCTCGGCGACCGTTTGCTGATCGACGATCACGGCGCGCCGATTGATGACGCGGTCTGGGCGCTATACCGACAGGCGCTCGAACGCGTTGGCCCGGTGGCAACCTTGATCGAGCGGGACAATCAGGTTCCGGCGTTCAATGTGCTGCTGGCCGAGGCGCAGCAGGCCGAAGCGTTGTTGCTGCACGCTGGGAGTCGGCCATGAGCACGCAAGCCGACTTCAGCGCCGCCCTGCTCGACACTCGCCTGCCCTGCCCCGCCGGCCTGTGCAGCGCCAACGGTGCCGATCCTGCCAGCCGATTCTCGGTGTATCGCAATAACGTGCAAGGTTCGTTGATCAACGCGCTGGCCGACAGTTATCCGGTGGTGCAGCAATTGGTCGGCGAGGAATTCTTTCGTGGCATGGCCGGCATATTCATCCAGCAGCAGCCGCCGCACAGTCCGTTGATGAGCCGTTACGGCGACGGTCTGGCGGACTTCATTGACGCATTCGAACCGGCGGCCGAGGTGCCGTATCTGGCCGATGTCGCACGGCTCGAACGCTTGCGCACCCGCGCTTATCACGCCGCCGATGCCGCGACGGTCAGTGCGCAACAGATCAGCGCTGCACTGGCCGATCCGCAAACACTCGCCGAACTGGACATCACCCTGCATCCCTCGCTGCACCTGCTCGATTCGGCTTACGCGGTGGTTTCGATCTGGGCGGCGCATCAAGGAGAAGCGACGCTGGCAGGCATCGACATCCATCAAGGGCAACACGCACTGGTGCTGCGCAACGGTCTGGAGGTCGAGGTGTTTGCCCTCGATCACGGCGCCAGCGTATTCATCCGCCATCTGCTCCATCACCGACCGCTGCTGCAAGCCGCGCAAGACAGTCCACCTTTCGATCTGCCGCAGACGCTCGCCCTGCTGATCGGCCACAACGCCATCACCGACCTGAACACCAAGGTATCGCCATGAACAACCTCATCATTCGCGCCATCGGATTAATGGAAAAAATCCCCCACAGCCTGATCGCCTTCATCGCGCGATTCTCGATTGCCGCGGTGTTCTGGAAGTCCGGGCAGACCAAGGTCGAGGGGCTGGCCATCGACTTGATCGACGGCACCGTTCAACTCGGCTGGCCACGCTTGGCGGACTCGACGATTCCGTTGTTCCAGAGCGAATACCACGTACCGCTGCTGGCACCGGAAGTCGCTGCACACATGGCGGCGTTTGCCGAACACTTTTTTCCGGTGCTGATATTGATCGGCTTCGCCACGAGGTTTTCGGCGCTGGCGCTACTGGGCATGACGCTGGTCATCGAGGTGTTTGTCTACCCCGATGCCTACCCGACCCATGGCACCTGGGCGGCAGTGTTGCTGTACCTGATGGCGACCGGACCGGGGAAATTGTCGATTGATCATCTGATCGCACGACGTTTTGTCAGCTGACCACAAACTGTAGGAGTGAGCCTGCTCGCGATAGCGGTAATCCAGCCAACATTTCTGTTGAATTTGCTTACGCAATCGCGAGCAGGCTCACTCCTACAGAAAATGAGTTAGCGCTGAAGTCGATCCAACGCCTCGCCGCTGCGTTTGAACCAGCCAATCAGATAATCCGCCAGCACTTGCGTGCGTTTGGGCAAACCGCCCTGGTATGGGTGCACCAGATACATCGGCATCCGGCGCGTCTGAAAATCGCGCAGCAGCCAGCGCAACCGGCCATCAGCCAACTCCGTTTGCAGCAGGTACGACGGCAATCGTGCGATACCGGCGCCGGCCAGTGCGGCTTTCTTCAGCAGGTTGTAATGGTTGCTGGCGAACGGCCCCGACACCCGCACCCGCAGCAATTCGTGCTGTTGGTGATACAGCCATTCCTCGCGACCACTGTAGTGGCTGTTGAGCAGGCAACGGTGTTCGGCCAGCTCCTGCGGGGTCAGCGGTTCGCCGAACTGTTCTAGATAGGCCGGGCTGGCGCAGGTCATTTCCTGCCACGCCAGCAGCGGCTTGGCCACCAGCCGCTCGTCATTGGCCACCTCGGAGCGAATCGCCAGATCGAAGCCATCCCGGGACAGGTCGCGATAGTGGTTGTTCAGCTCCAGCTCAATCAGCACCTCGGGGTATTTCTGCGAGAACTCCAGCAGCAAGCCATCGAAAAACGTTTCCCCCAGCGACACCGGCACCGTCATCCGCACCGGGCCGGCCATGTCGTCCTTCAAACGCGCCAATGCCTGCCGCGCGCGCTCCACCTGGACGACCAGCGCCTGCGCCTGTGGCAGCAAAGCGGCGCCGGCGGCAGTCAGGCTCAAACGACGCGTCGTGCGTTGCAGCAACACCACCGAAAACTGCGCTTCCAACTGGCTGATGCGCTTGGACAACTGGCCCTTGCTGCAACCCAGTTGCTGCGCCGCCAGGGTAAAACTGCCGGCCTCGATCAACACCGCGAACGCCGCCAGATCATCCATTTCGCTCATGGATTGTTTCCATTTGAAAACCAAAGGTTGCCTATTAGTGCGCTTATCCGCAGAAAAAACCACTCTAGACTGAAACCTCGTTCAACCCATTGAGGAACAGCCCATGAAGATTCTGTTGATCGGTGCCGCCGGCACCATCGGTTCGGCCGTGGATAAAGAGCTGAGTCAGCGTCATGAAGTGATTCGCATCGGTCGCAGCAGCGGCGACTTCCAGGTGGACATCAGCGACAGCGCGTCGATTCGCAAACTGTTCGAGCAAACCGGCAAGTTCGACGCGCTGGTCTGCGCTGCGGGCAATGTGACCTTCGCCCCTCTGGGCGAGATGAACGCCGACAGTTTTGCCCTGGGCCTGAAAGACAAGCTCATGGGCCAGGTCAACCTGCTGCTGATCGGTCGCGAATACGCCAACGACGGCGCCTCGTTCACCTTCACCACCGGCGTGCTCAGCCACGACCCGATCCGCTCCGGCGCCTCGGCGGCACTGGTCAACGGCGCCCTGGACAGTTTCGTCAAAGCCGCCGCCATCGAATTGCCGCGTGGCCTGCGCATCAACTCGATCAGCCCGACCGTGCTGCAGGAAGCGATGGGCAGCTACGCCCCGTACTTCCGTGGCTACAAGCCGGTTCCGGCAGCCGATGTGGCATTGGCCTACGCGAAAAGTGTCGAAGGCCTGCAAACCGGCCAGACCTTTCACGTGGGCTAAACCCTTGTGATCAACGGTCAGCCTGCGTAACGTGGCGGCACTTGTCTGGAGAGCCGAAGATGCGTGTTGCCCGTTCGTTGATCGTTGTTGCCCTGCTGCCGTTGTTCGCCGCCTGCCAATTGCTCGATGGCCCGCGTGAAAGCGCGTCCCACGTCGGGCAGACCCGGATGCAGGGGCAGTTGACGGCAGCCGAGGGCAAACTGGTGTTCCAGCCGTGTGGCGAACAGCGTCAGTACGTGGTCAACGACATCGGCGGCACCAGCGTGCTGCAAGAGGCTGCGACCCTCGCCGACCAACAGGGCAAGCTGTTTGCCGATGTGCGCGGCAAGCTCGTCGGCGACCGCCTCGACCTCGGCCAGTTGTACCGGGTCGAGCGCTCTGGCACTGCGTGCGATGACCCGAACTTCAAGCTGTTGATCCTGCGTGCTGCCGGCCACGGTCCCGAATGGAACGTCAAAGTCAGCGGCAAGGGCATGGTCATCGACCGCGAAGGCCAGCCGGCACTGGCCGTGCCTTATGTCGAAGAGCAACTGGGCGACGGTCGCTTCAACCTCAGCAGCGAAGCCAACAACCAGCGCATCGAGTTGTGGGTTGCGCCGCAACGCTGCGTCGACAGCAGCACCGGCAGCGTGCAGCACATGAGCGCCGAGCTGCGCATCGACGGCAAGGTCGAGCGTGGTTGCGGGTATTTCGGCGGATCGCGCAACGACTGAGCGTTTTAGCCTCACCGGATCCGGCCTTTGCGGCTTATAATCGCGGCCTTCAAACGCCCTGGCGCAGTTGTGCGCCCCGCGAATCCGGATCCTCGCCATGTTACGAATCACCGAACTCAAGCTGCCAATCGACCATCCCGAAGAAGACCTGCGTGCTGCCATCGTGCAGCGCCTGGGCATCGCCAGCGATGACTTGCTCGATTTCACCTTGTTCAAGCGCAGCTACGACGCGCGAAAAAAGTCCTCCGAACTGTGCTTCATCTACACCATCGACCTCAACGTGCGCGACGAGGCCAAGGTGCTGGGCAAGTTCGCCGACGACCGTAACGTCAACGTGGCGCCGGATGTCAGCTACAAATTCGTCGGTCAGGCGCCGAGCGACCTGAGCCAGCGCCCGATCGTGGTCGGTTTCGGCCCGTGCGGGATTTTCGCCGCCCTGCTGCTGGCGCAGATGGGCTTCAAGCCGATCATCCTCGAGCGCGGCACCGAAGTTCGTCAGCGCACCAAGGACACCTGGGGCCTGTGGCGTAAAAGCGTGCTCAACCCCGAGTCCAACGTGCAGTTCGGCGAAGGCGGCGCGGGCACGTTCTCCGACGGCAAGCTGTACAGCCAGATCAAGGATCCGAAGTTCCTCGGTCGCAAAGTCCTGCACGAATTCGTCAAGGCCGGCGCGCCGGAAGAGATTCTCTACGTCAGCAAACCGCACATCGGTACGTTCCGTCTGACCGGCATGGTCGAGACCATGCGTGAAGAGATCCGCGCCCTGGGTGGCGAAGTGCGCTTCCAGGAGCGCGTCACCGATGTGCTGATCGAAGACGGTCAACTGGTCGGCGTCGAACTGGCGAGCGGCGAAACCCTGCATTCGAAACACGTGGTCCTGGCCCTCGGCCACAGTGCCCGCGACACCTTCCGCATGCTTCACAGCCGTGGCGTGTTCATGGAAGCCAAGCCGTTCTCGGTGGGTTTCCGCATCGAACACCCGCAATCGCTGATCGACCGTGCGCGGCTGGGCAAATATGCCGGCCACCCGAAACTCGGTGCCGCTGACTACAAACTGGTGCACCACGCCAAGAACGGTCGTTCGGTCTACAGCTTCTGCATGTGCCCGGGCGGCACCGTGGTTGCAGCGACCTCCGAGCCGAACCGTGTGGTCACCAACGGCATGAGCCAGTACTCGCGTAACGAGCGTAACGCCAACTCTGGGATCGTCGTCGGCATCACCCCGGAAGTCGATTACCCGGGCGGCCCGCTGGCCGGTATCGAGTTGCAGGAGCGTCTGGAGTCCCACGCGTTCATCCTCGGCGGCAGCGATTACAAGGCCCCGGCGCAACTGGTCGGCGACTTCATCAACGGCACCCCGTCCACCGAACTGGGCGAAGTCGAGCCGTCGTACAAACCGGGCGTAGCCCTGGGCGATCTGGCCCTGGCGCTGCCGGACTTTGCCATCGAAGCGATTCGTGAAGCGTTGCCGGCGTTCGAAAAGCAGATTCGCGGCTACTCGCTGCACGATGCGGTCTTGACCGGGATCGAAACCCGCACCTCGTCGCCGCTGCGCATCACGCGTAACGAGTCGCTGCAGAGCATGAACGTCAAAGGTCTGTTCCCCGCGGGTGAAGGTGCGGGTTATGCCGGCGGGATTCTGTCGGCGGGGGTCGACGGGATTCGGATTGCCGAGGCCGTGGCGCGCGACATTCTCGGTCTGGAAGCCTGATACATCTGTCTTGAAGTAACACCAACCTCCTGTGGGAGCGGGCTTGCTCGCGAAGGCGCTGTGTCAGTCGACGACAATGTTGACTGACACAGCGCCTTCGCGAGCAAGCCCGCTCCCACATTGGTTTCCGAGTCTGGCTTTAGATATTTGCGCGCAGCACTGTGGTTGGCAGCGGCTCACCCCGTTCGGCACTCGCCGCCACCGCCGCAATCAATCCCTCCAGCTCATAGCCCTGCGCCTTGAGCCACGTCTGATCGTAATAGGTGTCGGCATAGCGCTCGCCGCCATCGCACAAAATCGCCACGATCGACCCCGACTCCCCCGCCGCTTTCATCTGCTGCGCCGCCATCAGCGCGCCGATCAGATTGGTGCCGCTCGACCCGCCGACATGCCGTCCGAGACGCTGCGCCAGATAATGCATGGCCGCCAGCGACAAGGCGTCCGGCACCTTGACCATCGCATCGATGACCTTGGGCAGGAACGACGCCTCGACCCGTGGCCGGCCAATGCCTTCGATCCGCGAACCGCAGTCCAGACGCAGGCTCGCGTCACCGGTCTGGTAGTAATCGAAGAACACCGAGCGCTCGGCGTCGGCGCACAACACGCGGGTGCAATGCTGGCGATAACGCACGTAACGACCCAGGGTCGCGGTGGTGCCGCCGGTGCCGGGGCTGGAAATCAGCCAGCTCGGTTCCGGATGTTTCTCGAAACGCATCTGCTGGAAGATCGACTCGGCGATGTTGTTGTTCGCCCGCCAGTCGGTGGCCCGCTCGGCATAGGTGAACTGGTCGATGAAGTGGCCGCCATGCTCGCGAGCCAGACGTTCGGATTCGGCGTAAATCTGCGTCGGATCCTTGACCAGATGGCTCTGGCCACCATAGAAGGCGATCTGCGCGATCTTCTCTTTCGAGGTGGTTGCCGGCATCACCGCAATGAATGGCAAACCGAGCATGCGCGCGAAATACGCTTCGGAAATCGCCGTCGAGCCGCTGGACGCCTCGATCACCGGCGCGCCGGGCTTGAGCCAGCCATTACACAACGCATACAGGAACAACGACCGCGCCAGGCGATGCTTGAGGCTGCCGGTGGGATGGCTCGACTCGTCCTTGAAATACAACTCGATGCCTGCAAACCCCGGCAGCGGCAAGGGGATCAGATGGGTGTCGGCGCTGCGCTGGAAGTCCGCTTCGATGATGCGGATGGCTTCGCGGGCCCACTGGCGGTTGTCGCTCATGGTCATGCTCTCGTTGAGTCGGGCAGGAGTAGCCTTGTCACAGGCTCAGTCCCCCAGCATAGGAAAAAACCGGCAAGGCTCACAGATACAGCTGAGGCTCAATTCATCCACCAACTGCCAGGTTCTGGGCAAATGGGTATCAGGCTTTTGCTGTAATTGCGCAGAACCTATCCCCCGTTCTTTGAACTGAAGCGGCCTGCTCGCCCCCCTGCCTGACAAATAGCGAACAATCCGCACTTAATCAAAGATCCGTCCTACAGCCAGCATTTGTCCGCTTCGTTAACGTCGCACAGCCCTTTCGAAGGGTTGTCGATGGATGAACGAAAGGACGCTCAGTGGCTCGCAACAAGGACATTCCCCGGGTCCCCAACCCGCCGGCGGGCGACGGTCATCACGTCACCTGGCGCTACATGACGGCCACTGAACTGGCCGAGCGCGACGCCCGACAAAATGCATACGACGCCATGCTGGCGCGGCAGGAGGCCTTCGAACGCAGTCGAGAGGTTGCGGCGAAAAAGCCTGATCCCGTACGCGCCGGGTGCGTGTTCGCCAAGTCCTGCAAATTGCCGGACGCGATCATCGACTACTCGAATCCTTCGGGGATGGTACCCACCGACAGCCTGAAAGATTACGGAGATCTGGTCCTGCTCGGCGGCCGTGAAGCCGATGACAGCGGCGGCGTTCCACTCAAGAAAATCAGCGGCACTGCCATCCCGGCAGGCCTGGGCACCTTCGCCCTTGCGGGTGAGGCGTTCAAGGCATTGCCCGCCATCGCTTCCGCCGCCGTTGTGACCCCTTTGGTCGGGCTGGTGGCGTTGCTCATGCCATCGAACCTGGGCGACAGCGCCCTCTACACCGAAGACCAGTTGCTCGCCCTCAGACAGGCTCGAACCCGCGTGCGCCTACATGTCGAACAACAGGCCGACGGCAGCCTCAAGGGTTATGGTTTCTACACCGGCAAGAATCGCGACTGGGAAATGGTCGATGTCGCGCAGTTCACCGCACGTGATAACCGCTTTGTCGCAGACCTCGGCGAAGGCATCGAACTGATCTGGACGCCCGCCGTGGACGGCTCCGACATCCTCGGCATCCCCGCGCTGGAGGCCGCTCCGCAGGCACCGCATATCTGGGTGTACCCACCAACGAAAGCGGCGGACGGGATTCTGGTGAATCCGGTTTATCCGCCGGAGTATCGGGATTTCATTCTGGTGTTTCCGGCGGATTCGGGGGTTAAGCCGGTTTACATTGTGCTCAGTCGAGCTCGCGACCATGCCTACTACGACCACCCGAAGACGCTACCTGCGTTTCCTGATGCAGTCAGAGTGAAGTCCAAGTCATCGGTTCAGGGTGGAGGAAAGCGGCGAGCACGCTGGGTAGACCGCAAAGGTCGGATCTATGAATGGGATTACAAAAGCAATGCTGTAGAAAAATACGACAAACTGGGAACCACTCATTTGGGTGAGTTCAATCATATTACTGGTGAACAAACCGGGCCTGCCGAGCCGGATAGAAGAACCTCTAGAAATTAAGGGACTAAAACATGCGTTACCTTTCAATAACCGGGTTTTACCCTGACGAATTCCAAGACAGCTCGCTACAGTTTGAAATGGATATCAACGGTAGCGAAATGAATGAAAAGGTTGCACAGCTCATTGAATCCAAGCCACTTAACGAACTGGAGCCTGGAGAGTTGTTATTGAGCCGGGATCAAGTAAGC
The DNA here is from genome assembly GCF_023100615.1 of Pseudomonas sp. MWU12-3103b. Lineage (NCBI taxonomy): Bacteria > Pseudomonadati > Pseudomonadota > Gammaproteobacteria > Pseudomonadales > Pseudomonadaceae > Pseudomonas > Pseudomonas sp. MWU12-3103b. The sequence continues at coordinate 155,872 of NZ_JALMEY010000002.1, read as the reverse complement.
GCATTGGAGGTCCTTCTGAAAGTCAGCTTCCCAAAGGGTCTGGAGTATTTTATGGGTACCTGTGCCCAGCACTAAGCAGTCGAATTGAAACAAACAAAAAACCCCGACCAGTCACCTGATCGGGGTTTTTCTTTACCGCTCGTTGCCGCTTAGTGCGAAACGCGGCTGGTGCCACCGACGGTGGAGATGCGCACGCGCTCACCGACACGGAACACTTCGTTTTCCTGAACCTGTTGCACGTAGGCGCGCATGCTGCCGTCGTCTTCGCGCACGGTGATTTCCACGCCCTGGGTGCGGGTCAGGCCTTCTTCAGTCGCCGAACCGATCAGACCACCGGCTACAGCACCGATGACCGCCGCCACGATGCTGCCTTTGCCGCCACCGATGGCGCTGCCGCCGACACCGCCGACCACTGCGCCTGCAGCGCCGCCGATCGGGGTCTTGGTGCCTTCGATTTTCACCGGACGCAGGGATTCGATGGTGCCCATGCGAATCGTCTGCACACGACGCGCTTCGTCACGGGAGTAGGAGTCACCGGTCAGGCTCGACTGGCAGCCGGTCAGCAACATCGCCATCGTGGAAAAGGAAGCAACCAGCAGAACAGACTTACGCATAGCATCAACTCCAAAAGAACATGTGTTCATTAAACCCCGCTGCTTGACGCCTGTCACGACGCAGCCCGGATAAACTTGATTTTATTCAGGCCCGGTACAGGCACCTGCAAACTCACCCAACAGTAGCGCCAAATCGCTCAATCCGCCCTGCCGACCCAAGGATTTTCATGGATTACCTGATCATTTTCGTCACCACCGTCGCCGGTCTGTACTTCCATTGGTGGCTGTACGTGCGGATCAAACGCTGGATGGATCGTGATCTGGCCCTGTCGCTGGCGGGCAAGGATGAAGACAAACGCGCCTTCATGCTGGAACGACTGGCCGATGCCCGCGTGCAGAAGATCAAGCGTCGGGACCTGCCGAAGTGGCTTGAGGCCGCTGCGGCAGGCTATCCCGCTCGGTAGACTGCTCAGGGCGCCAGACGTTCAAGAATCCAGTTGGCGCCCTGCTGACGGTAGTTCAGGCGATCGTGCAGACGACTTGGACGGCCCTGCCAGAACTCGATGCGCTCAGGCAGCAGGCGGTAACCGCCCCAATGTTCCGGGCAGTCGGGCTGGGTGTCGCTGAAGCGCTGTTCAGTCGCCTTGAGCAGATCTTCCAGCTCGCCGCGCCCGTTGATCACCCGGCTCTGCGGTGAGGCCCAGGCGCCGAGCCGGCTGCCCAGCGGTCGCACCTGATAATACGCGTCGGACTCTTGCGGCGTGACCTTGACCACCCGCCCTTCGATGCGCACCTGGCGCTCCAGGGTTGGCCAGAAAAATGTCATGGCCGCGAAAGGATTCGCCGCCAGATGCTGGCCCTTGGCGCTGTCGTAGTTGGTGAAAAAGGTGAAGCCCTGCGCGTCCAGGCCCTTGAGCAGCAGAATGCGGCAATGCGGTCGACCGTCCGCATCGACCGTGGCCAGGGTCATGGCGTTGGCCTCCACCGGTGCCTGTTCGGTTTTTACCGCGTCGGCAAACCATTGGTGGAACAGCGCAAACGGTTCGCCCGGGGCTTGCGCCTCGGTCAGTCCGTCCCGGGTGTAATCACGACGCATATCTGCCAGAGCCTGGGTCATGGCGCATTCCTTTTCGTTAGCGGATCACTGCTTGGAAGTATCGGTGGCGGCGACTTTCTTGTCAGCCGTTGCTGCTTTGGCTGGAGCGGTTTTCTTGGCAGGAGCTTTCGCCGGAGCCTTGGTTGCCGCCTTCTTCGCAGGTGCCTTGGCCGCCGCTTTCTTCGCTGGTGCCTTTTTGCTCGCAGGCACCGCAGCTTTCGCCGCTGCCGGCGCCGGGGTTACCGGTTTGGCTGCAGGCTTGACGTCCTGAGCCGCAATCATCGTGGTCGGTGCCGGCGCTGGCATGTTGTACTTGCTCAGCAGCGCAACCATGGTGTTTTGCGGGGTCACCAGCAGTTCGACGCGACGGTTCAGGGCACGGCCTTCGGCGCTGTCGTTGGCGGCACGCGGGGCATCGCCACCCATGCCACGCAGCATCAGGCGATCACGCTGCAAGCCGCTCAGACGGAAGATCGCCGCCACGGATTGGGCGCGCTCCTGGCTGAGTTTGACGTTGGCCGGCGCGGCACCGGTGTTGTCGCTGTGACCAAGCACCAGGACTGCGGTTTTCGGGTCAGCTTCGAGGATTTTCGCGACATTGGTGAACGGGCTGAGGGTCACCGGCAGCAGCATCGCTGGACGCTTCGGGTTGAACGAGCCTTCAACCGGCGCGATCACCACCAGCACGTTGTCACGGCGCTCAAGTTGCAGATTGCTGTCCTTGATCGCTGCACGCAGACGTGGCTCGTAGTCATCCAGCCAGGCCTGGGTGACTTTCGGGTCAGGCATCGGCACCACTTTGGCAGTCGATTGATCCTTGCCGCCGAACGGCCACCACCACTTCGTGCCGGTGTCGGCATCGGCCTTGGCCACTACCGCCGGTTTGGCTTCGGGTTTGACTTCGGGTTTCACCTCGGCTTTGGCCGCCGCATCATCGGAACCGCCGAACGGCCAGTACCAGTGGCTGCTGCTTTCAGTCTTGGCCACAGGTGCGGTCGCGGCAGGTTTGAGCGGCGCCGGGGCTGCGGCAGGAGCCGGGGCTGGGGCCGGCTCTTTGGCCGCCACTTTGTCGGAGGAACCGAACGGCCACCAGCTACCGCCGTCCGCATCGTTTTTAGGAGTCTGTGCACAACCGGTGATCGCAACACACAGGGCCAGGGCGAGAGTTTTTTTGGATGACATTGAAAATCCACAAAGTGAAGTAATGAAAAATCAGAGCTCTTTTGCCCGGATAAACTGACGCTTTGAATCGAAAAACCGGATCTGGTTCCAACCCTGGAACCTCATGTAAAGCTTTACAGACAAGTGGCAAGTACCCGCGCCAGTTGCTGCGCGCGCGGATCCATCAAGACGTACGGCCCAAGGGTATTTGTCACAAAACCGAACGCGACATCGTGCTCGGGATCAGCAAAACCCACCGAACCGCCCGCCCCCGGATGACCAAACGCCCGCGGGCCGAGGCCGTAGGTGGCGTTCGCCATGTCCGGTTGATCGAGCATGCAGCCCAGACCGAAGCGGGTGCGGGTCAGCAGGGTCTTGTCCTCGCCGTAGCTGTGTTCGCGGGTCAGCTCTTCGAGCATTTCGCTTTCAAGCAGGCTGCCGTCGAGCAAACCGGCGTAGAAACCGGCCAGGCTGCGCGCGTTGCCGTGACCATTGGCGGCCGGCTGCTGCATGCGGCGCCATTCCGGTTTGTTGGTGCTGGTGAGCACCGACGGCGGATTGGTGAAGGCGCGAGTGGTCATGGCGGTCGGTTCGCGCATGGTCACTTGCAACAGGCGCTGGGCCGCGGCATCGCCGACGTTGCCCTTGCCCCGAGCGATGTGCGCCACGCGGTAGAACTCTTCGTCAGCCAGGCCGACGTGGAAATCCAGCCCCAGCGGCTTGGCGACGCGGGCGACGATCGACTCGCCCGGCCCACGACCGTCAGCGCGACGCAGCAACTCGCCGACCAGCCAGCCGTAGGTGATGGCGGCATAACCGTGGCCGGTACCCGGCGTCCACCACGGCGCTTCGGCCGCGAGGGCATCAACCATGGTTTGCCATTCGTAAAGGGCAGCGGGCGCCAGCAACTCGCGCAGGGCCGGCAGACCGGCCTGATGGCAGAGCAATTGGCGCAAAGTGACGGATTCTTTGCCGGCAGCCGCGAATTCCGGCCAGTAGCGGGCAACCGGTGCATCCAGTTGCAGTTTGCCTTCGGCCACCAGTTGCAACGCCGTGACCGCAGTGAACGTCTTGGTGCAGGAAAACAGGTTGGCGATGGTGTCGCTGTGCCAGGCCTCGGTTCCGTCCTTGTCGGCCGTACCGGACCAGAGGTCGAGGACGGTTTCTCCGCCGACCTTGATGCACAGGGCTGCGCCGCGTTCCTGGGGATCGTCGAACAGTGCCGCGAAAGCCTCGCGCACCGCTTCGAATTGAAGCTCGTAATGTCCCTGAATCTGCACCCGCAACTCCCCCGCGAAAACGCTCTACAAAGTGGCCCGCATTGTTCCAGCCCTTGAGGGATTTGGGAACAGCTGCGGGCCGGACGGTTGAATGATGCGGTGACGCGGCTGACGCCTTCGCGAGCAAGCTCGCTCCCACAGAGATTCTTTGGTGTGGCAGAGATCCAGTGTGGGAGCGAGCTTGCTCGCGAAAAACGATAACGCGGTCTGAACCTTAATGACCATTGCCCGAATGCCCACCCACATGCCCGGCCCCCGGGCCTTTGCCGGCTTCACCCTTGCGCCCGCCCTCCGCTTCATGACCGGCGGCGGCCGCGGCCTTCTCAGCCTCTTTGCCCAACTGATCAACTGCCTGCAGGTTGCTCTTGCGTACCGCCTCGACAAAGCCCTGATACGGCAGATCGGTAATCCCCACCAGGCCGAAGTGCCCGTTCTCGCCATCGAGCAGACGCCCGGTCACCGGTTGATCCAGATACTGGAACCAGTGCACGCCGACAATCGACGGTTCACTCAACGCCTGTTTGAGGAAGTTGGCATACGCCGGGCCGCGATCTTCTTCCCGCGCCAGCTGCGTCACGCCACCCCAGAACGGGCCACGATCACTGGAGCCGAAGTTGAATTCGGTGATCAGCACCGGTTTGTCGAGCGCGCGCAGAGCGGCGAAGTCATAGCCGTCCTGCGGTTTCAACGTGTACATATTGAAACTCAACACGTCGCAATACTGCGCGCAGGACGCCACCGCTTCCGGGGTGCTGGTGGCGAAACGGCCACCGAGCAGCAACTGATTCGGCGCGTGCCATTTCAGCGAATCGGAGATGGTTTTGAAGTAGGTGTCGGCGAACACTTTCTGGAAGTATTTGAAGTCGTTTTCGATTTCCGGGTGCTCCGGATTCGGCATCGGCGGCACGAAACCCGGGTCTTCCATCAATTCCCACGCCGGCAGATCAATGCCCCACGCTTTCGACAGGCCCGCCTGATTGCGGTACTTGTCGCGCAGTTGCTTGAGGAATGCGCGCTTGGCCGGCACGTCGGTGGTCATTTTCAATGTGCCGTAGGCCAGGGCGTAGCGCGACTGCGGGTCGTCGCCGGGGCCGGCCCAGGCCAGTTCGTTGTCGGCGTAGTAGCCGATCAGCCACGGATCATCACGATGATCGCGGGCAGCAATGGCCACGGCACGCTCGGTGGCCATGGCGAAACGCGGGTCGAACGGGTCAGGCATGCCGCCCCACCAGTCGCTGCCGGTGCTGATGCTGGTGTAGTCGCCGACGATCGACAGCGGCAAGGTGTACGGCACCCGCTCGGCGTCGGCGAGCGAGTCGGCACTCCAGTTGCCGACGGTGTTGAAACCCCAGGCCTGCAGACGATCGAGGGTGTGCGTGGCCCACTTCTGCTGATCGACCGTGGCCTTGCACGGCGCAGCGACGGGTTGATCGGCAGCCTTTTCAGCAGTCGTCGCTACGGCGTCTGTTTTCGCCGCTGCGGCGACACCGGCCTTCGCCTCATTTGACTTTGGCACAGGCTCGGCAGCTTTTACTGCGGTTTCTTCAACCGCACCAGCCTTGGCCGCTTCAGCAATTCCGGCCTTGGTATCGCTGTCCGGTTTGCAGGGCTCGCCGTAAACCCGCTGCAGGTTGGCGCCATAGAAGTCGTACCAGCGCCCGTTGCCATAGCCGCGGCCCTGATCGGCACCGTTGCCGCCACGGTTGTCGCCCTCGCCGAAATGGCTGGCGAGCGGCTCGTCGGCCTTGGGCAGGGATTCGAACATCCACTCACGCCCGGCGACGTAAGTCTGGTTGACCTGCGGGCTGACGGTGTTCACCCCCAGCGAATAGAACGGATGCCCTTCAGGGGTCACCAGATACCAGCGACCGTCACGCTTTTCGGTGCGGAAAAAACCGCTGGCCTTGAACGCCGGGCCTTTATTCCAGCCACCGAACTTGTCCAGCGAGGACTTTTCGCGCTCGGCCAGCCAGGTTTTCAGCTGTTGCTGTTCCTTGGCGGCGGCGGATTTCAGTTGTTCGTCGTTGCTGATTTTTTCCGGCCATTTGCTGCGGGTCGATTGACCGTAGGCGTCCACCAGATTGCCGTAGACGGCCTGGGTCACAGCATCGCCGTCCTGCACGCCGAATCGCTCGAGCAGCAGGCTCTGCGCGGCTTTCGGCTGATCCATCCACAGACTCACCGACACCACCTGGCTGCGATCCAGTTCACCGCTGCTGCTGGCCAGCAGAATTCGCTGGCCATCGACAGTCATCGGCATCGGCGGCCCGGCCTTCATGCCCTGGCTCAGCGGCGAGGTCGCCACCAGCGGCACCAAAAGGGTTTGCGCTGGGCCGGCCGGCAGGTCGACGCGGCTGGTCAGGGTCTGGCCGTTGTTGCTCTGGATTTGCACATAGACCGTCACGGCCCAGTTCATTGCGCTTTGCAGACGCAGGCTCATCATGCCCGACTGCGACCAGTCCCAGGCGCCGGTTTGCGGAGTCAGACGCAGGGTCGGGCGAGCCACCGGGTTAAACGTCACCCGGCGCAGCACTTCACCTTCGGGGGTTTGCTCGGCGTTGGCTTGTGGCAGGTCAGTGTTTTCGGTGACGACTTTCACCACGTCGGCAGGACGGACGAAGTTGAACAGGGTCTGCTGACCGGCAGGCGCCGCCAGCAACGGGGCGGCGAAGATCAAGGCAAACACGGCAGGCAACGAGCGGCGAATCATAAGAACGGAGTTCTCCCTAACGACCAAAAGGCCAATGGAAAAGCATGGCAGAGAGATAGACAGCGCGGCGGGCAAAACTGCCCACCGTTGTCTCAGGATATTTCACGACGGAATGGCGGCAACGCATTGAGGATCGCCTTGCCGTAGCGCTGGGTGACCAGGCGCCGATCGAGCAAGGTGATGGTGCCGCGATCCTCTTCGGTACGCAGCAGACGCCCGCAGGCCTGAACCAGTTTCAGCGAGGCATCGGGCACCGAGATTTCCATGAACGGATTGCCGCCCCGGGCCTCGATCCACTCCGACAGCGCCGCCTCGACCGGGTCGTCCGGCACCGAGAACGGGATCTTGGCGATCACCACGTGCTCGCAGTAGGCGCCCGGCAAGTCCACGCCTTCGGCGAAACTGGCGAGGCCGAACAACACGCTGGAATCGCCGCCATCGACTCGCGCCTTGTGCTTGTTCAGGGTTTCCTGTTTCGACAGGTTGCCTTGAATGAACACTTGCTTGCGCCAGTCGCGGTCGAGGCCATCGAACACGTCCTGCATCTGTTTGCGCGAAGAGAACAGCACCAGCGTGCCGCGCGAGCCTTCGACCAGATCCGGCAACTCGCGGATGATCGCCGCGGTGTGAGCTGCGGCGTCGCGTGGGTCGGCCTTCAGATCCGGCACCCGCAGCACGCCGGCGTCGGCATGATGGAACGGGCTCGGCACCACGGCGGTGACGGCTTTTTTCGGCAGGCCGGCGCGCATGCGGAAACGGTCGAAAGTGCCCAGTGCCGTCAAGGTTGCCGAGGTCACCAGGCAGCCGTAGGCCACGTTCCACAGGCTGCGGCGCAGGGTCTCGGCGGCGAGAATCGGGCTGGCGTTAACCTCGATGTCGAACAGCGAACCGCTTTCGGCCAGGGTCAGCCAACGCGCCATCGGCGGGCTGTCTTCCGGGTCTTCGGCGGTGAACGCGGTCCACAACTCCCAGTTGCCCGACGCCCGCGACAACAGGCTGCCGAACAGCGGATACCACTCCTCGGCCTGATTGCTGGCGATGCCGATGTTGACCTCGCCGTCCATGCCTTCCTTGAGCAGGTCGGTCAGACGGGTGAACAGATCATTGAGCCGCGAGTAGCCCTTTTTCAGCTCGATGCCCATTTCGCGCATGTGCTCGGGAATCACCCCGCCGACGAAACGATGGCGTGGCCGCTCGCGGCCTTCGACGTCTTCGCCGGGTTTGAAATCGGCAATCTGCTCGCACGCGGTGAACATGAACTGCTGCTGGGTCTTGATCTCGCGCGCCAGCTCGGGCACTTGTTCGATCAGCTTGCCGAGATCGCCCGGCAACGGATGCTGGGCCAACAGTTTGGTGAGGTTCTTCGCGGTGGTTTCCAGCCAGTCGGCGGTGGAACGCAGCCGCGTGTAGTGGGCGAAGTGGCCGATGGCCTTGTCCGGCAGGTGATGGCCTTCGTCGAACACGTAAATGGTGTCACGCGGATCCGGCAGCACCGCACCGCCGCCGAGGGCCAGATCAGCCAGCACCATGTCGTGGTTGGTGACGATCACGTCGACCTTGCCCATGCCTTCGCGCGCCTTGTAGAAAGCGCATTGGCCGAAGTTCGGGCAGTGGCGATTGGTGCACTGGCTGTGATCGGTGGTCAGGCGCGCCCAGTCGGCATCTTCCAGCGCGTTGGGCCAGCTGTCGCGGTCGCCGTCCCATTTATTGCCGGCGAGCTTCTCGATCATGCTGGTGAACAGCTTCTGACTGGCCTCGTCGACCTCGATCTTGAAACCTTCCTCTTCGAACAACTGGGCGGTGGCGGTTTGCGCGTGGCCTTCCTGCAGCAACATGTCGAGCTTGGACAGGCACATGTAGCGGCCACGGCCCTTGGCCAGCGCAAAGCTGAAGTTCAGCCCGCTGTTGCGCATCAGGTCGGGCAAGTCCTTGTAGACGATCTGCTCTTGCAGGGCCACGGTCGCGGTGGCGATCACCAGGCGCTTGCCGGCCAGTTTCGCCGTCGGGATCGCCGCCAGGCTGTAGGCCACGGTCTTGCCGGTACCGGTGCCGGCTTCCACCGCGACAATCGCGGGGTCGCCACTGCGCCGGCCTTCGTCGTCGGTGTCGATATCCCCGAGGACTTTGGCGATTTCAGCGATCATCAGGCGCTGGCCGTAACGCGGCTTGAGGCTCTTGGCTTCAAGAAAACGCGAATAGGCGCCCTGGATCGTGGTTTTGAGTTCAGTGCTGATCATTGATTGTCGGGCGCTAAAAACGCTGGATAAATTTTCAGTGGTTTCGGATGGCGGCTATCATACCCCGCTAATTAATCCCGCGCAGAACGGAGTGCCCCAATGACACCTTTTAGCCTCGTTTATCCGCTGCATGTCCTGTCCGCCCTGGTCTGGGTCGGCGGCATGTTTTTCGCCTGGATGGTCCTGCGCCCGGCGGCTGTAAAGGCTCTCGACGGCCCTGGCCGCCTGACCTTGTGGGTGGAAGTGTTTCAAGGTTTTTTCCGCTGGGTCTGGGTCGCGGTGATCCTGTTGCCGATCAGCGGCGTGGGCATGTTGCATTTACAGCAGGTCGGTTTCGAGACCGCGCCGAAGTACGTCCAGGTGATGATCGGGCTATACGTGGTGATGACGGCGCTGTTCATCCGGATTCAGGGTTTGATGCTGCCGGAATTGCGTAAAGCGGTGGAAGCCAAGGACTGGCCGGCGGGCGCGGCAGTGCTGGGGCGGATTCGCCGGGTGGTGGGGATCAACTTGATTGTCGGTTTGGTGCTGGTGGCGATTGCCGCGGCGCGGCCGATGGTCTGACCCACCCCATTTTCTTGCGCTGTGAACACTGTTGTGGTGAGGGGATTTATCCCTGATGGCGCGCGAAGCGGCCCCAAATCAGCTGACGCGTTCAATCTGAAGAAACGCGGTATCTGGAGTGGGCTGCTTCGCAGCCCATCGGGGATAAATCCCCTCACCACAATTAAGAAATACGGTGTTTTAGAGGCGCTGCACAGTCACCGCCCCCGCCGCACCCACCGGCCCAGGCTGACCATCCGCCCCGGCCTTGCCGTTCTTGCCGCCATCGGCGCGATACACCAGGCAGCCCTTGGACTGGCCGCCCTTGCCCGCTTTACCGCCAACACCCGCTGGACCACCGGCGCCGCCCGCAACGTTGACCTTGATCAGCTCGGCCGGAAACTCGCGCGGCACTTCCAGACGCACCAACGCACCCGGTGCACCCGGCTGGCCGTCACTACCATTGCTGCCGTCAAAACCATGACCGGCCGCGCCCCAGGTACAGCCCGGATCTTCGCCGTTGCCGCCATCCAGGCCGACGAAACCCGGTGCGCCGGTGCCGCCACGGGCATCGACAAACAGTTTTGGCGCGTTCAGCGCCTTGAACTGCAAATTCAGATTGCGCCCGGCACGGGCAGCTTTTTCATAGGTGCCCGGCGCGCCGCGTGCGGTGATCAGGCTGCCTTCGGACAGTTCGGCACGAATGACTTTCATGTCCAGCGCCTGTTCACTCGGGACGATCGCAATGCGCGCTTCATGGCCCAGACGCAATTCACCGACGGTCAGCTCGGTCACATTGGCAGGAATCAGCAAGGTGCCGTAGTCCGCCACGTCCAGCCGTTCCAGCTGCAAGGTGCTGGCGGTGTTGGGCAAACGCATCAGGGAGTTGGTTTCGACGCTGACCACCTGGGCGCAGGCCAGAGGACTGATGAGTGCAGCGAGCAGGCAAAGTTTACGCATGGGAAGAAGCCTCCGGAGCGGCCGGGGCCGGGATGGTTTGCAGGTGAAAAACGCCGAACAGCAGGATGCGCAGACGGTCGCGCCACGGGTTGGGACGCCCTTTGAGGCGCGAGAAAAGCAACTCCAGCACATGCAGCGCCAGCAGCGAGGCACCGGCCAGATTGACCAGCGCATGCAGCGGATGCACAAACGGCAGCAGCAGATTGACCACCACCACGCACCAGAACAGCAGGGTCAGCAAACGCCCCAGCCCCCAGAAAACCTTCATACGCTCCCCCGTGTCGGAATTATTCTTTGGGCGCACAGTAACGGCTTACGCGGGGGATAAGCCAGAGGGGCAAAAGAAAAAAAATTTGTCAGTCGTCGGATCGCTGCCGGTTCGACGACGATCGTCGACCGGCAGCTCTAGCCTGCGGACTACAAACAAGTCCTAGCGATTGATATGCAACTCCACCCGACGGTTTTTTGCCCGTCCCTCGTCCGTTGCGTTGTCAGCCACCGGCTCGCTCTCGCCGCGCCCTTCACTGGTCAGTTTGTCCGGCGCCAGGCCCTGACTCAGCAGGTACGCCGCCACGCTGCTGGCGCGTCGTTCCGACAGTGCCTGGTTGTAGGCGTCCGAACCTTTGCTGTCGGTATGGCCGATAACCTTGATGCTGACCACGTCGGCGTTGCGCAATTTGTCCATCAGCGTATCGAGCTGGGCCTTGGCGGCCGGGGTCAGATCCGACTTGTCGAAATCGAACAACACATTACCGGCATCGCTGAGGGTGATGACTTCCGATTGCGGCGCAGGTTCGGGAGCTTTTGCAGTGACCGGATATTGCGGCAGCGGACAGCCGCGATGATCGACCGGGGTATTGGCCGGGGTGTCAGGGCAACGGTCGCGGCGGTCGAACACGCCATCGCCGTCTTCATCGCCATCCTGGGCATAACAGATCAGCCCGCCAGTCAGAATCCCCAACGCCGCACCGCCACCGGCCCAGCCGCCACTTTCAATGGCGCCAAGACCGCCACCGACCAGCCCGCCGATCAGGCTGCAGATCGGCCACGTACGTTGATTGAGGGGGGCATCGCCATCGCTATGAGTGGCGCAACCGGTGAGCAGGCTGCCCAGCAGCAGCACCGGCAAGACGGACCTTGAGAAAACAGTCATTGTGAAAGCTCCTGTGTCACCGGCCCATACCGGTTACACAGGAGTAAAGACCCGCATCCGCGACTGCACAAGCCGCGGATGCGAGAGGGGCTAGCGGACGATTTTGATTTCGGTACGACGGTTCTGTGCGCGACCGTCTGCGGTTTTGTTATCCGCCACTGGCTGGCTTTCACCCATGCCCGAGACCGAAACGAAGCTGGCACGCGGCACACCCTGCTGGATCAGGTATTCCACCACCGAGTGCGCACGGCGATCCGACAGTTTCTTGTTGTAGGCATCGCTGCCGACGCTGTCGGTGTGGCCGGTCACGGTCAGTTGCGCCGTGGACGACTCTTGTTTCAGGCGCGTGGCGACTTTATCCAGCACCTGTTTGTCGGAGCCGGTCAGGGTGGCTTTGTCGAACTGGAAGTGCACATCGCGAATGACGATAGTTTCTTCCTTGACCACAACGGCCTCTTCTACCACTGGCGCAGGGGCAGGTGGTGGACAGCCGTCAGCATCGACCTGCACGCCTTTAGGCGTGTGCGGGCACTTGTCGCGACTGTCCGGCACACCATCGCCGTCTTCGTCGCCATCACCGTGCACCCAGCAATAGGCGGCTGCCGTACCACCGACAATCAGCGCGCCGTAGCCGGCCCACGACGAACTCTCCGTCGCCCCGAGGCCCGCGCCGACCACACCACCGACCGCCGCACAGGTCGGCCAGTCGGTTTTCTGCAAACCTGCGCAACCAGTCAACACACTGGTTAGCAGAATCAAAGGTAATGCTGTCCGAACTATGCTCATCTGGTTTTCTCCTGAGGGATCGGCTTAGAACCGATTCACGGAGTAAAGACCGGAGTTTTAATCTCCGCCAGCAATAGGCCACTGGCATTTGGGACCGTGTTCACAGGGATTCGGCACTTTTGCCGCCCGCGGCAAATCGGGGTCTAGGCCGGATCCGTCTGGCGCGCTAGTCTTGGCGATCTGATTGAGGAGCTTCGATGAACGTCGCCATTTCTTCGCGCACGCCGCAACAGGCGCTGGCTGCTTTACTGGATCGCTATGCCCCGGCGCGTTTACTGCTGATCGGCGCCAGCGAATTTCCGGCGCTCGCCGCTTTCAAGCAGGCACATCCGGACACCTGCGTGGCCCACGCCGCACCCGGTGCATTGCCCGCCGAACTCGCGGCGCGGCGCTTCGACCTGGCGCTGGTGGTCGATTGCCTGGAGCACCTGCCAAAGCGTGACGGCTTGAATCTGCTGGGCGGGATTCGCAACCTCAACGCCAGCCGCATTGCAGTGCTGGCGGATCTGCCGGCCAGCGGCTGGCAGGAAACCGATTTCTACTCGCTGGCGCTGCAGGCCAGTGAACGCTTCCAGCGTGACGATCAGGTACTGACCCTGTTCACCTATGATCTGCTTGACTACAAACAAGTCCCCGACTGGCTCAACTCGCGATTCTGGGCCAATCCGGAAAACTTCGGCAAATACTGGTGGTAATGCAATGAGTACAGCCATTTGCCCGTGCGGCAGCGGCAACCTGCTGGAGGCCTGCTGCGGCCACTATCACGAAGGCCACCCGGCGCCTTGCGCCGAAGCGCTGATGCGTTCGCGCTACAGCGCCTACGTGCTGGGGCTGATCGATTATCTGGTGGCCACCACCCTGCCCGCCCAGCAGGCCGGTCTGGATCGCCAGTCGATCAGCGCCTGGAGCGCGCAGAGCACTTGGCTCGGCCTTGAGGTCGAAAGCTCGGAAGTGTTCGGCGGCCAACCCGAGCATGCCTTCGTCACCTTTACCGCGCGCTGGCACGACAGCCAGGGCGAACACAGCCACCGCGAGCGCTCCTCGTTCGTGCAGAACGCCGGGCGCTGGTACTTCATCGACCCGACCGTGCAGTTGAAGCTGGGGCGCAATGACGCGTGCCCGTGTGCCAGCGGGCAGAAGTTCAAGAAGTGCTGTGCGGGGTATTTCGGCGCATAAAGGGAAGTGCCGACTAGACTGGGGCACAAAGGGAGTTTTTTCGATGCTCGGTCACTGTCGCACACTGCATGGCTTGTTATTGATGCTGATCCTGAACCTCGGCGGTTGCGCCTCATGGTTCAGCGACGACAGCGTCGACCCCGCCGTGCACCTGGTAAAAGTCGAGGTGGTGCGGGCCAAGCTGCTCGAACAGAAATTCATCCTGCACTTTCGCATCGACAACCCCAACGACAGCGACCTGACGGTGCGCGGCATGGAATATCGCATTCATCTGGCAGACCTGTTGCTGGCCGAAGGGGAGCATGAACACTGGATCACGGTAGGGCCGAAAAGCAGCGCGTTCTATCGGATACCGATCCGCACCAACCTGTGGCCGCGGGTCAAGGACGTGGTGAAAATGCTGAAAAGTCAGCACCAGCAGGTGCCCTATCGATTGCAGGGTGAGATGGAAACCGGTTTATTCATCGCCCACTACGTGCACCTGGAGCGCAATGGCGTGATAATCCCCGCCGATTTAATTCCGGAGCACAACCGATGACTCAGCAACCTCATGTCCATGGCCCTGACTGCAACCACGATCATGACCATCATCACGATCACGACCATGGCCATGTCCACGGCCCGAACTGCGGCCACGCCCACCAGGAACCGGTGCGCAACGCCCTGAAAGACGTCGGCCGCAACGACCCTTGCCCATGCGGCAACGGCAAGAAATTCAAGAAGTGCCACGGCGCTTGATGCTTCAGGTGAAGATCTTCTTCGCCTGACACATTGCCTTCGCGAGCAAGCCCGCTCCCACAGTTGACCGCATTCCTACTGACTGAACGCAGTCGACTGTGGGAGCGGGCTTGCTCGCGAAAGGGCCGGTACATTCACCCCCAAAATGTTCAGACAGCCGCCAGAATCTGCGCAGCGCTGACCACCGTCGCATACTCCCCGTGCACATTCCCCAGCGACATCCCGTGCACTTCTTCGGCTGAACGCGGTGTGCCGAAATAATCGGCCTTGTCGAAGGTGAAACACGCATCCTCCGCCACCCACGCCTCAAACCCCAGATTGCCCGCCGTGCGCGCTGTGGATTCCACCGAGTTGTTGGTCGCTACACCAACAATGATCAATTGCCCGATCCCCGCCTCACGCAGCTGCGCTTCCAGCCCCGTGGCACAAAACGCATCCGGTACCTGTTTCTGGGTCAGCCATTCACCGTCCTGCGGCATGAATCGCTGCTGAAATTCCACCCCTGACTGCCCGGGCCAGAACACCGAATCCGGTTCACGCGACAGATGCTGCACATGAATCACCGGCCGCCCGCTACTGCGCCACGCCCTCAGTAAATCGAGCATGCGTTCTTCGGCCTGTGGATTATTCCGCCTACCCAGTCGCGGCTGCAGAATGCCTTGTTGCTGGTCGATGATGATCAGTGCAGCGTTGGCCTTGAGCTCCATGGCGTCTTCTCACGAGAGTCATTTGATTCCCGCACTTCATCACCCACCCCTGCAAATAAGCAAGTCATCAGACAATCATCGATCAATGGCAAGAAATAACCACTCGCCCCGCTTGCGCGGCCATCTCCTGCTCACTAACGTAGCGGCTTTATTGCGCCCCCAGCCTCTACACCCCCGCAGGAGCTTTGCCATGGCCTCGCCAGCCCTTACACATTTTCTTCCCCGGTTCGGCGTTGCCGCAGCAGTGACCGGTGTCTTGAGCCTGTCCGGTTGCCAGACCTGGAACGCTCAGGACACCCTCCCGCCCACCTCCGGCGTGCAACCGCTCAAGGGCCTGGCGCAGAACGTTTCGGTGCGACGCAATGCCATGGGCATGCCGTTGATCGAAAGCAACAGCTTCCACGACGCACTGTTCACCCTCGGTTACGTGCATGCGAGCGACCGCATCAACCAGATGGTCACCCTGCGCCTGTTGGCCCAGGGGCGTCTGGCGGAAATGTCCGGCGCCTCGATGCTCGACGCCGACCGCTACATGCGCGCGGTCAACCTGAAGAAAAGCGCCGACGAGCTGTACAAGGCCTCGTCGCCACGCCTCAAGCGGTTCTTCGAAGTCTATGCGCGGGGCGTCAACGCCTACCTGTTCCGCTACGCCGACAAACTGCCGGGCGATCTCGCCGCCAGCGGCTACAAGCCGGAATACTGGAAACCGGAGGATTCGGCGCTGATGTTCGCGTTGCTGAACTTCAGCCAGTCGGCCAACCTGCCGGAAGAGATTTCCTCGCTGGTGCTGGCGCAAACCGTGAGCAGCGACAAACTCGCCTGGCTGACCCCGTCCGCACCGGACGAGAACTTGCCAATGGCCGAAGCCGACAAGCTGCAAGGCCTCAAGCTCAACGGGCAGATTCCAGGCCTCACCGAGCTGAGCAACGCCAGCCATCAACTGGCGGCGGTAAATCTGCTCGGCGCCAGCACCTCGAACAACTGGGCCATCGCCCCGCAACGCAGCCGCAGCGGCAAGAGCATTCTCGCCAGCGACAGCCATGGCCCGCTGGCGGCACCGTCGCTGTGGACCTTCGTGCAGATCCGCGCGCCGAAATATCAGGCTGCCGGTGTCACTGTCGCCGGTCTGCCGATGGTGCTCGGTGGCTTCAACGGCAAAGTCGCGTGGAGCGCCACCAGCGTGCTCGGCGACAACCAGGACCTGTTCCTGGAAAAGATCCGCCGTCAGGGCAACAACCTGACCTATGAGGTCAACGGCAAATGGCAGCCGCTGGGCGTGCGCAACGAAACCTATTTCGTCAAAGGCCAGCGACCAATTCGCGAAGCGGTGTACGAAACCCGCCACGGCGCGCTGCTCAACAGTGCTCAGGCCGTACAGGGCAACGGTTTTGGCCTGGCCCTGCAAACCCCGAGCTTCACCGACGACAAATCGCTGGACGCATTTTTCGACCTGACCCGTGCGCAGAACGTTGAACGCGCGTCAGACGCCAGCCGCGAGATCCGCGCCATCGCCCTGAACATGGTATTCGCCGACGCCAGCAACATCGGCTGGCAGGTCACCGGGCGTTTCCCCAACCGGCGCGAAGGCGAAGGCCTGCTGCCATCGCCGGGCTGGGAAGGTCGTTATGACTGGGATGGTTACGCCGACCCGATGTTGCACCCGTACGATCAGGACCCGACCCAGGGCTGGCTCGGCACCGCCAACCAGCGGGTCATTCCTCACGGCTACGGCATGCAGTTGTCCAACTCATGGGCAGCGCCAGAGCGCGGCGAACGCTTGGCGGAATTGGCCGGCAGCGGCAAACAGGACGGTCGCAGCGTAATCGCCATGCAGTACGACCAGACCACGACGTTTGCCGCCAAGCTGAAGAAAATGTTCGAAGCGCCGGGCATGAAGCAGCCGCTGAAACAGGCGATCGACGCCCTGCCGGAAGCCGATCGCAGCAAGGCGCGCGAGGCGTTCACCCGATTGATGGCGTTTGACGGCAAGCTCAACCCGACCTCGGCGGATGCGGCGATCTATGAACTGTTCCTGCAAGAAAGCATGAAGCAGATCTTCCTCGATGAGCTCGGCCCGGAGTCGAGTCCGGCGTGGAAAGCCTTTGTTGCCAATGGCGACTTGTCCTACGCGGCGCAGGCCGATCACCTGCTCGGGCGCGAAGACAGCCCGTTCTGGGATGACTTGCGTACCCCGCAGAAAGAAGACAAAGCCGTGATTCTGGCGCGCAGTCTGGCCGCCGCGATCAACGCTGGCGACAGTCAGCTGGGTGGCGATCGCAAGGCCTGGCAGTGGGGCAAACTGCACAGCTACACGTGGAAAAACGCCAATGGCCAGACCGTTCGTGGCCCGCTGGCAGCCGGCGGCGATCACACTACGCTCAATACCGCGGCGTTTGCCTGGGGTCAGGACTTCAACACCACGCGGGCGCCGTCGATGCGTTTCATCGTCGATTTCAGCCAGGCTGAGCCGCTGATGGGCCAGAACGGCACCGGCCAGTCCGGCAACCCGGCCAGCCCGAACTACCTCAACGGCATCGACGCTTGGCTCAAGGGTCAGTACATCGGCTTGCCGATGCAGCCGCAGAACTTTGACCGGGTGTATGGCAAGACGCGTTTGACCCTCACACCGGGCAAGTAAGGCACAGATCAAAAGCCCCTCACCCTAATCCTCTCCCAAGGGAGAGGGGACCGACGGAGTTGTTCTTTCGCAATACACCGACCTGAACCGTCGCGCCGAATCCATAATCGACGCGGACTTTCAGGTCGATGTAGCTCGCCAGACACCTCGGTCGGCTCCCTCTCCCTCCGGGAGAGGGCTGGGGTGAGGGAGCTTTGAAAATCGATAGAACTTCCGGACTCGCGCCAACCTCATAGCTAACAAGCCCCCCATTCTGGTAACGACATGGACCTTGTTATCGCCCGCCCCGAAGGTTTGTATTGCCCTGCCGGGGATTTCTACATTGATCCGTGGCGCCCGGTCGAGCGCTCGGTGATCACCCATGCCCACGGCGATCACGCCCGTAACGGCAATCAGCACTACCTTGCCAGCAGCGCCAGCGAAGGGATCTTGCGTGCGCGTCTGGGTCAGGAGATCAACCTGCAAACCCTCGCCTACGGCCAGCGGCTGACCCATCACGGCGTGACCTTGAGTTTCCATCCCGCCGGGCATGTGCTCGGTTCGGCCCAGGTGCGTCTGGAATACGGCGGCGAAGTCTGGGTCGCATCGGGAGATTACAAGATCGAACCCGATGGCACCTGCGCGCCGTTCGAACCGGTGCGCTGCCACACTTTCATCACCGAATCGACTTTCGGCCTGCCGATCTACCGCTGGCAACCACAGGCGCAGGTGTTCAGCGAGATCAACCAGTGGTGGCAGGCGAACATCGCGGCGGGCAAGGCCAGCGTGCTGTTCTGTTATTCGTTCGGCAAGGCTCAGCGGATCCTGCACGGCATCGACGCCAGCCTCGGCCCGATCCTCAGTCACGGTGCCGTCGAACCGCTGAACCGGGTCTACCGCGAGGCCGGCGTGTACCTGCCGCCGACGATCTACGCCGGCGACATCAAAAAATCCGACCCGATCATGCGTCAGGCGCTGGTGATCGCCCCGCCCTCGGCAGGCGGCAGCACCTGGATGCGCCGGTTCGGTGACTACAGCGACGCCTTCGCCAGCGGCTGGATGCGCCTGCGCGGCACCCGCCGGCGGCGCGGTGTGGATCGCGGTTTCGTGCTCTCGGATCACGCTGACTGGCCGGGCCTGCTCTGGGCCATCGAACAGACCGGCGCCGAACGTGTGATGGTCACCCACGGCTCGATCGGCGTGCTGGTCCGGCATCTGCGCGAACAAGGCCTGGACGCGCAGGGTTTCAACACCGAATACGGCGACGACGAAGAGGAGAACATTGGCGCCGAGCCGGTTATCGCCGAGGTGCAAGCATGAAAGCTTTCGCCGAGCTGTACGCCGAACTCGACGCCACCACGTCAAGCAACGCCAAACTGGCAGCGATGCAAACCTACTTCGCTCAAGCAGCACCACAGGACGCGGCATGGGCGGTGTACTTTCTGTCCGGTGGACGCCCGCGGCAACTGGTGCCGGTGCGCATCCTGCGCGAACTGGCGGTGGAAGTCTCGGGACTGCAACCGTGGCTGTTCGAGGAAAGTTATCAATCCGTTGGCGATCTGGCGGAAACCATTTCCCTGGTGCTGCCGGAAAATCCGCACAGCTCCGAGGCCGGTCTTGCCGAATGGATTGAAGACAAGCTGCTGCCACTGCGCGGTGAACCCCCGGAATACCTCGCCCGCCACCTGCCCGCGCTGTGGGCGCAACTGGATCGGCCGAGCCTGATGCTGTGCATCAAGCTGATCACCGGCAGTTTCCGCGTCGGCGTGTCGAAACTGCTGGTCACCCGCGCTCTGGCGTCGATGGCCGGCCTCGACAGCAAACGCGTGGCGCAGCGCCTGGTGGGTTACACCGACCTGTCGAACCGGCCGAACGCGACCAGCTACCTGAAACTGATCGCGCCGGAATCCGCCGATGAACATGCGCAACGTGGCGGCCAACCCTACCCGTTCTTCCTCGCGCATGGCTTGTCACAACCGGTGGAGGAGTTTGAAGCGCTGCTGGGGCCGGCGAGCAACTGGCAGGTGGAATGGAAGTGGGATGGCATCCGCGCGCAGGTGGTCAAGCGCGAGGGTCGGTTGTGGGTCTGGTCGCGGGGTGAAGAACTGGTCACCGAGCGCTTTCCCGAGCTCGACACACTGGTCCACGCGTTACCCGACGGCACGGTAATCGACGGCGAAATCGTGGTCTGGAAAAGTACCCATCCGAGCACCGCAGACGCCTTCGATCCGCAATCGAGCGCACCGCCGGCGGTGCAACCGTTCGCGCTGCTGCAGCAACGCATCGGGCGCAAAACCCTCGACAAGAAAATCCTTGAAGAAGTGCCGGTGGTGGTGCTCGCCTACGATTTGCTGGAGTGGCAAGGCGAAGACTGGCGCAACCGTCCGCAGGCCGAACGACGCGCGCAACTGGAGCAGGTCATCGCTCACGGTAACAACCCGGTGTTACTGGCCTCGCCGATTCTCACTGGCAGTGACTGGTTCGACCTCGCCCAGCAGCGTGAAGCCTCACGGCGCCTCGGTGTCGAGGGCATGATGCTCAAGGCCCGCGACGCCCTGTATGGCGTAGGCCGGACCAAGGACATGGGCGTGTGGTGGAAGTGGAAGGTCGATCCGTTCAGCGTCGATGCGGTGTTGATCTATGCCCAGCGCGGACATGGCCGGCGCGCCAGTCTGTACAGCGATTACACCTTCGCCGTGTGGGACGGCCCGCCCGAGTCCAGCCAGCGGGCGCTGGTGCCGTTCGCCAAGGCCTATTCGGGGCTGACCGACGAGGAAATGCGCCAGGTCGACAGCATCGTGCGCAAGACCACCGTGGAAAAATTCGGCCCGGTCAGCAGCGTCAAGCCGAGTCTGGTGTTCGAACTGGGTTTCGAAGGCATCGCCCTGTCGCGACGGCACAAGAGCGGGATCGCCGTGCGTTTTCCAAGGATGCTGCGCTGGCGGCAGGACAAGACGGTGGATGAGGCCGATAGCCTGGCAACGTTGCAGGATTTGCTGGCCTGACCCAGTTTTCCGGGACAAACCTCCAATCGTCCTGAATGAACATCCTGTAGTGAGTGGATTTTCTGGTGAGGAGATCTTGTGGTGAGGAGATCTTGTGGTGAGGGGATCTTGTGGTGAGGGGATTTATCCCCGATGGGCCGCGAAGCGGCCCCCCATCATTTTTTCAGTAAACCGCGTGTACCGGATTTGCGACTGCTGCGCAGCCGTTCGGGGATAAATCCCCTCGCTACAAGTATTCTGAATCATTAAAAAATACCTGCATCGACCCAACTTGGTGCAGCTCAATCCCCACGCCCATTCCCGTGCACCAATCCCTCTCCCTCCTCCCTCCCCCAACCTTTTAAAACACTTGTTCGGGACTCTGGTTCGGAAATTGCTACTTTCTATAGGTCGTACGCGTTCCAGTAACAATAATTCTGCGCCACAAGCGCTCATATTGGTTCTTAGGGATTGAATAATGAAAAAAGCATTGCTGACCCTTTCTGCACTGGCGTTGTGCATGGCCGCCGGCTCCGCGCTGGCCAAGGAATACAAAGAGCTGCGTTTTGGCGTTGATCCTTCCTACGCACCGTTCGAGTCGAAAGCGGCCGACGGCAGCCTGGTGGGCTTCGACATCGACCTGGGCAACGCGATCTGCGCCGAGCTGAAGGTCAAGTGCAAATGGGTTGAAAGTGACTTCGACGGCATGATTCCGGGCCTCAACGCCAACAAATTCGACGGTGTGATCTCGTCGATGACCGTGACCCCGGCCCGTGAAAAGGCGATCGACTTCTCCAGCGAGCTGTTCTCCGGCCCGACTTCCTACGTGTTCAAGAAGGGCTCCGGCCTTAGCGATGACGTCGCTTCCCTCAAGGGCAAGTCCGTCGGTTACGAGCAAGGCACCATCCAGGAAGCCTACGCCAAGGCCGTATTGGAGAAGGCCGGGGTAAAAATCCAGGCTTACGCCAACCAGGATCAGGTCTACGCCGACCTGAAAAACGGCCGTCTCGACGCCTCGATCCAGGACATGCTGCAAGCCGAACTGGGCTTTTTGAAGTCGCCGGATGGCGCCAACTATGAAGTCAGCAAGCCGGTCGACAGCGAATTGCTGCCAGCCAAAACCGCTGTCGGTATTAAGAAAGGTAACAAAGAGCTGAAGGCGCTTTTAGATAAAGGTATCAAAGCGTTACACGATGACGGCAAATACGCCGAGATTCAAAAGAAACACTTTGGCGATCTGAATCTGTACAGCGGTAAATAATGCCCTGGCGCCCATCGTTCGATGGGCGCCTTTTCCATCCGCTCAGGTTGCTGATTTATGTTCGAAAACCTCCTACAAAATCTGGGGCTCTCCGCCTTCAGCCTCAAGGGCTTTGGTCCGTTGCTGTTGGAAGGCACCTGGATGACCATCAAATTGTCCGCGTTGTCGCTGCTGGTGGCCGTGTTGCTCGGTCTCTTGGGCGCCAGTGCCAAACTGTCGAAATCCAAACTGCTGCGCCTGCCTGCCCAGCTCTACACCACGCTGATTCGCGGGGTGCCGGATCTGGTGCTGATGCTGTTGATTTTCTACAGCCTGCAAACCTGGCTGACCGCCCTGACCGACGTCATGGAGTGGGACTACATCGAGATCGACTCCTTTACCGCCGGGGTGATCACCCTGGGCTTCATCTATGGCGCGTATTTCACCGAAACCTTCCGTGGGGCAATCCTCGCCGTACCACGCGGTCAGGTCGAAGCGGCCACCGCTTATGGCCTCAAACGCGGCCAGCGCTTTCGCTTCGTGGTGTTCCCGCAAATGATGCGCTTCGCCCTGCCGGGCATCGGCAACAACTGGATGGTAATGCTCAAGGCCACCGCGCTGGTGTCGATCATCGGCCTGGCCGATCTGGTCAAAGCCGCGCAGGACGCCGGTAAAAGCACCTATCAACTGTTCTACTTCCTGGTACTCGCCGCCTTGATCTATCTGCTGATCACCAGTGCATCCAACGTCATCCTGCGCTGGCTCGAGCGCCGTTACGCCGCCGGTGCCCGGGAGGCCGTACGATGATCGAACTCCTGCAGGAATACTGGAAACCCTTCCTTTATACCGACGGTACCAACATCACCGGTCTGGCGATGACCATGTGGCTGCTCAGCGCCTCGATTTTCATCGGTTTTCTGGTGTCGATCCCGTTGTCGATCGCCCGGGTGTCCTCGCACTTCTATGTGCGCTGGCCGGTGCAGTTCTACACCTACCTGTTCCGTGGCACGCCGCTCTACATCCAGCTGCTGATCTGCTACACCGGGATCTACAGCCTGGCCGCCGTGCGCGCGCAGCCGTTGCTCGACAGTTTCTTTCGCGATGCGATGAACTGCACGATCCTCGCGTTCGCCCTCAACACCTGCGCCTACACCACGGAGATTTTCGCCGGGGCGATCCGCAGCATGAACCATGGCGAAGTCGAAGCGGCCAAGGCCTACGGCCTGACCGGCTGGAAGCTGTACGCCTACGTGATCATGCCCTCGGCGCTGCGCCGGTCGTTGCCGTATTACAGCAACGAAGTGATCCTGATGCTGCACTCGACCACCGTGGCCTTCACCGCGACCATCCCCGACATCCTGAAAGTTGCGCGGGACGCCAACTCGGCGACCTACCTGACCTTTCAGTCGTTCGGCATCGCCGCGCTGATCTACCTGACCATCACCTTCGCGCTGGTCGGCCTGTTCCGCCTCGCCGAACGCCGATGGCTGGCATTCCTCGGGCCGACCCACTAGGAAAACCTGTAATGCGACACCAGATCCATGACCTGTTGGCCCCGGTGCCGGGGACCGCACGACAGATCCACAGCTTCCACTTCGGCCCGGAGCAGGCCCAAGGCAAGATCTACATCCAGTCCTCGCTGCATGCCGACGAACTGCCCGGCATGCTCGTGACCTGGCACCTCAAGCAGCGACTGGCGGAGCTGGAAGCCGCCGGGCGCCTGCGCAGCCAGATTGTGCTGGTGCCGGTGGCCAACCCGGTCGGCCTCGAACAAGTTCTGATGGACGTGCCGCTGGGCCGGTACGAGATGGAGAGCGGGCAGAATTTCAATCGCTGGTTCGTCGACCTCAGCGAAGAAATCGGCAACGACATCGAGGGCAAGCTGGGCGACGACCCGCAGCGCAACCTTGAGCTGATCCGCACCAGCCTGCGCAACGCCCTCGCCCGCCAGACACCCGGCACGCAACTGCAATCCCAGCGCCTGACCTTGCAACGGCTAGCGTGCGATGCCGACATGGTGCTGGATCTGCACTGCGATTTCGAATCCGTGGTTCATCTCTACACCACGCCCGAAGCGTGGCCGCAGGTCGAGCCGCTGGCGCGTTACATCGAAGCTCAGGCCAGTCTGCTGGCCACCGATTCCGGCGGCCAGTCATTCGACGAATGCTTCACCCTGTTGTGGTGGCAACTGCAAGAGCGCTTTGGCGAACACTTCGAGATTCCGCTGGGCAGCTTTTCGGTGACCGTGGAGTTGCGCGGCCAGGGTGACGTCAATCACCCAATGGCCAGTCGTGACTGCCAGGCCTTGATCGATTACCTGATCCAGTTCGATGCGATCGTCGGCGAGACCAAACCGCAGCCGCCCCTGCCGTTCCCCGCCACGCCGCTGGCCGGCGTCGAACCGGTGACCACGCCGGTGGGCGGCTTGCTGGTGTACACCGCTACGGCCGGGCAATACCTGCAAGCCGGGCAACAGATTGCCGAAATCATCGACCCGATCCACGACCGGGTCACCCCCATTCATTGCACTGCCGCCGGCCTGCTGTACGCCCGCTCGCTGCGGCGCATGGCTACTGCCGGCATGGTGATCGCCCACGTGGCGGGCGCCGAAGCCTATCGCAGCGGCTACCTACTTTCGCCTTGAGGATGTCTGCCCCATGTACAAATTGACTGTTGAAGGTCTGCACAAAAGCTATGGCGACCATCAGGTACTCAAAGGCGTTTCGCTCAAGGCCAAGACCGGCGACGTGATCAGCCTGATCGGCGCCAGCGGCTCGGGTAAAAGCACCTTTTTGCGCTGCATCAACTTCCTCGAACAACCCAACGACGGCGCCATGAGCCTCGATGGCCAGGCGATCCGCATGGTCACCGACCGCCACGGCATGCACGTCGCCGACCCGAATGAACTGCAACGCCTGCGCACGCGACTGGCCATGGTGTTCCAGCACTTCAACCTGTGGAGCCACATGACCGTGCTGGAAAACATCACCATGGCCCCGCGCCGGGTGCTGGGTTGCAGCAAGCAGGAAGCTGAAGACCGCGCCCGCCGCTACCTGGACAAGGTCGGCCTGCCGGCGCGGGTTGCCGATCAGTACCCGGCGTTTCTCTCTGGCGGCCAGCAACAGCGGGTGGCGATTGCCCGGGCGCTGGCGATGGAGCCGGAAGTGATGCTGTTCGACGAACCGACCTCGGCACTCGACCCGGAGCTGGTGGGTGAGGTGTTGCGGGTGATTCAGGGTCTGGCTGAAGAAGGTCGGACGATGATCATGGTGACCCATGAAATGAGCTTCGCCCGCAAGGTCTCCAGCCAGGTGTTGTTTCTGCATCAAGGGCTGGTGGAAGAAGAAGGCGCGCCGGAAGATGTGCTGGGCAATCCGCGCAGCGAACGGCTGAAGCAGTTCCTCAGCGGGAACCTCAAGTAACTGGCGCACATAAAACCTGTGGGAGCGGGCTTGCTCGCGAAAGCGGTGGGTCAGTCAGCATTGTTTTGACTGACCCACCGCTTTCGCGAGCAAGCCCGCTCCCACAAGGGTGTATGTACTCGCACAAAATTAAACTTGTCCCTCAACGGCGCGGTCACTGAAGGAACACCTTCAGAGCGCACGCCGCCGGTATGCCGACCTCCACCGACTTCGCAAAACTCTGGTTCAGCGCACGCAACTGGAAGCCGTTCGCCTTTCAAAAGCAGGTGTGGGCCGCCGTCAAACAAGGTCAGTCGGGGTTGCTCCATGCCAGCACCGGCGCCGGTAAAACCTATGCGGTGTGGTTCGCCGCGCTCAACCGCTTCGCCCGCATCAAACCCAGCGCTGCAGACAGCAAAAAACGCAAAGCACCAGCCGAACCACTGACCGTGCTGTGGATCACGCCGATGCGTGCCCTCGCCGCCGACACCGCACGCGCCCTGCAAGCGCCAGTCAGCGATTTGCAGATTCCGTGGAGCATCGGTCTGCGCACCGGCGACACCAGCAGCGCCGAACGTGCGCGTCAGGGCCGGCGCCTGCCAACCACGCTGATCACCACCCCGGAAAGCCTGACCCTGCTGCTTGCCCGAGCCGACGCCAGGACTGCGTTGTCGAGCCTGCGGATGATCGTTGTCGATGAATGGCACGAACTGCTCGGCAACAAACGCGGCGTACAACTGCAACTGGCCCTCGCCCGTCTGCGCCATTGGCAACCCGAACTGATCGTCTGGGGCGTTTCTGCCACCCTCGGTAATCAAGCCCACGCCGAACAGGTGCTGATCCCACAGGGCGGCGGCATCAGCGTGCAGGGCCAGAGCGAAAAATCACTCAAGGTCGACACCTTGATCCCACCGGCCATCGAGCGTTTTCCCTGGGCCGGGCACATCGGTCTGAAGATGCTGCCGCAGGTTGTTGCCGAACTGGACGCCTGCGCCAGCAGCCTGGTCTTCACCAACACCCGCGCGCAGTCGGAAATCTGGTATCAGGCGTTGCTCGAAGCGCGGCCGGACTGGGCCGGGCTGATCGCGCTGCACCACAGTTCACTGTCCCGCGAGACCCGCGACTGGGTCGAGCAAGCGTTGAAGGACGGCAAGCTGAAAGCCGTGGTCTGCACCTCGAGCCTGGATCTGGGCGTGGACTTTTTACCGGTGGAACGGGTGCTGCAAATCGGCTCGGCCAAAGGCGTGGCGCGGCTGATGCAACGCGCCGGGCGCTCCGGTCACGCGCCGGGGCGCACCTCGCGCGTGACGCTGGTGCCGACCCACAGCCTGGAACTGATCGAAGCCGCTGCCGCAGGTGACGCGGTGGAGCAACGACTCATCGAACCGCGTCTGTCGCCGCACAAACCGCTGGATGTGCTGGTGCAGCATCTGGTCAGCATGGCGCTGGGCGGTGGTTTTATTCCCGAAGAATTGTACGAAGAAGTGCGTGGCGCCTGGGCCTATCGTGATCTCACCTTGGCGGATTGGGCCTGGGCGCTGGCTTTCGTACGTCACGGCGGGCTTTCTCTGACAGCCTATCCGGATTACCGCCGGGTCGAACCGGACGAACACGGCGTCTGGCGGGTACCCGATGCGCGATTGGCGCGCCGTCATCGCATGAGCATCGGCACCATCGTCAGCGACGCGAGCATTAATCTGAAATTCTGGAGCAAGGGTGGCGGTGGCAAGCAGTTAGGCAGTGTCGAGGAAGGCTTTATCGCGCGGCTGAAACCGGGCGATGGCTTTCTCTTTGCCGGGCGCCTGCTGGAGTTGGTGCGGGTGGAAAACATGACCGCGTACGTCAAACGCAGCACCGCGAAAAAAGCCGCCGTGCCGCGCTGGAATGGCGGGCGGATGCCGCTTTCCAACGAACTGGCCGCCGCCGTGGTCAGCCGCTTCACTGCAGCAGCGCGGGGTGAGTTCGTCGGCCCGGAAATGCACGCGCTGCAACCGTTGCTGCAAACACAGGCGCGCTGGTCGGGTCTGCCCACCTCCGACAGTCTGTTGGCCGAAGCGCTGAAATCCCGTGAAGGCTGGCACCTTTTCCTTTATCCGTTTGCCGGGCGCCAGGTGCATCTGGGGCTCGCCAGCCTGTTGGCTTGGCGCGTGAGTCAGCGCCAGCCGCTGACGTTCTCGATTGCGGTGAATGATTACGGGCTGGAGTTGCTCAGCGCCACGCCGGTCGATTGGTTCGAGCAACTCGATGCGGCGCTGCTCAGCCCCGAGCATCTGCTGCGCGACGTGCTGGCCAGCCTCAATGCCGGGGAGCTGGCGTTGCGGCGCTTTCGCGAGATCGCGCGGATCGCCGGGCTGGTGTTCGCCGGCTATCCCGGCGCGCCGAAAAGTACCCGCCAGGTACAGGCTTCCAGCGGATTGTTCTTCGAAGTGTTCAAACAATACGACGCTGACAACCTGCTGCTGGCTCAAGCCGGGGAAGAAGTCTTACGGGAAGAACTGGATATTCGTCGTCTGGAACAGACATTGGAGCGGATCAACCGGATGAAACTGGACATGCACCTGATCAAACGTCCTACACCGCTAGGCTTTCCGTTGCTGGTGGAGCGCATGCGCGAAAGCATGAGTTCGGAAAAACTCGCCGACCGCATCCGGCGCATGGTCGGCGATCTGGAGAAATCCGCCGACAAGGGTCAAGCCTCATGAGTGCAGCGTATCCAGTGCGCCTGGCTGGTGAGGAGCTATGGCTGCTGCCGGAAAAGGCCCTGTACTGGCCGGCGCAGCAAGCACTGCTGATCGCCGATGTGCATTTCGGCAAGGCCGCGGCCTATCGCAGCCTCGGCCAGCCGGTGCCCCAGGGCACCACGACGGCGAATATCGAAGTGCTCGACCGCTTGCTGGCCAGACTGCCCTGTCGGCAGCTGATTTTCCTCGGTGACTTTCTGCACGGCCCCGGTTCGCATGCGACGGGTACGCTGAATGCCCTGGCCGAATGGCGTGCACGGCACGCGGATCTGCCGATGACGCTGATTCGCGGCAACCACGACAAACGTGCCGGGGATCCACCGACGGCGCTGAATATCCGCGTGGTTCCGGAGCCCCTGCTGCTCGGGCCGTTTGCCCTGCAACACGAACCGGATCCACATCCCGAGCGGCATGTGCTGGCCGGGCATGTGCATCCGGTCTATCGGCTCAACGGCAAGGGGCGGCAGCGTTTGCGCCTGGCATGTTTTCGACTGGGTGAGCGATTGAGCCTGCTGCCGGCCTTTGGTGCCTTTACCGGTGGTTATCAGGTCGAGAAAGACGCTCAGTGCAGGATTTTCGTCATCGGCGACAACGAAATATGGCCCGTCAGTTGAGGTCTTGGGCAAACCTCAGCCGACTGGCCATTCATGGAGTAGCGACTCAGGCCACTGGTGCGGGTGGCGGCTCGTCCGGCAGCGTCGGCTCGCCGGGTTCGGTCGGTTGTTCGTTAGGGGTGTCGGGATCAGGCTGACCGGGAATGCCGCCTGCCATATGGAAAGCCGGGTGTGCCAACAATGACCAGGCCAAAACGCCAACCTGATTGGGCTCAAGCCTTGCCAGTTGGGCGGTGATATGCGGATCGATCTTCATGCAACCTCCTCGGCGAAGGCCCGCTTTGCCAGAAGCAAAAACGGGCAGTACACCCCATAGAGTGTCTGCCCGCCAAAGAATTCCCGCGAACTGCCGGATGGATCAGGTACGCGGCAGGGTCACGCCACGCTGGCCCTGATATTTGCCGCCGCGATCCTTGTACGAAACTTCGCATTGCTCGTCGGATTCGAGGAACAGCATCTGCGCCACGCCCTCGTTGGCGTAGATTTTCGCCGGCAGGTTGGTGGTGTTGGAGAATTCCAGGGTCACGTGGCCTTCCCACTCAGGCTCGAGCGGGGTGACGTTAACGATGATGCCGCAGCGCGCGTAGGTGCTTTTACCCAGGCAGATGGTCAATACGTTGCGCGGAATGCGGAAGTATTCGACGGTGCTGGCCAGGGCGAAGGAGTTCGGCGGGATGATGCAGACGTCGCTGTGGATGTCGACAAAGCTGCCGGCATCGAAGTTCTTCGGATCGACGATCGCCGAATTGATGTTGGTGAACACCTTGAAATGGTTGGTGCAGCGCACATCGTAGCCGTAGCTCGACACACCGTAGGAAATCACACGACTGTCGTCGCTGCCGCGCACCTGGCGCTCGACGAAAGGCTCGATCATGCCGTGTTCCTGCGCCATGCGGCGAATCCACTTGTCCGATTTGATGCTCATGGCGGGTGTCCTGAATAGCGAGGTGGAAAAAATCTGTCCGGCATCTTACCGGGCGCGCCGCCGGGTTCAAAGTCCGCGCTGAAATTCTCGCCGAACACCCTGGAAATACAGGCTCTGGCGACGAACCGTCACACCGTCGATCCCTAAAACAGAGAAACCTTCGCAAGAAACATTGGCACGTTCCGGAAAAAGGGTTAAGGTGGCGCCACTGTGTTGCTTGTGTCACTGAGAATCTCTACACGATATGTTGAATTTCGATCCAACCATCTACAAGAATTTTTCCTGCTCTTTGCACTCAGTCTCGGCCAGGGTTCTTCCTGAGTCGCAGTTATCTTTGTTCAAGGAGTTACACCATGTCTAATCGCCAAACCGGTACCGTTAAGTGGTTCAACGATGAAAAAGGCTTCGGCTTCATCACTCCACAATCCGGTGACGACCTGTTCGTTCACTTCAAAGCTATCCAATCCGACGGCTTCAAAAGCCTGAAAGAAGGCCAACAGGTTTCTTTCATCGCTACCCGCGGTCAGAAAGGCATGCAAGCTGAAGAAGTACAAGTTATCTAACTTGTAGCTTCTTTAGAAAAGAGCCCCGCCCTCAAAAGCGGGGCTTTTTTGTGGGCGTGTGTTTTTTAACGGCCACAAAAAAAGCAGCCCTCACGACTGCTTTTTTTCGACTTGCCTTACCAGGCCACGCCAAACCCTGCGGTGTAGCGGGTCTTGTTCAAATCTGCATCCTTGGTACCACTGATGATGTCGCGTTCGGCCTTGAGGTTGAGCGACGCCCAGTCGGTGACCTTGTAGCGCAGGCCCATCTCGGCATCCAGCGCGTAATTGGCTACGTCAGACAGCGGCTTGCCCAGCTCACCATTGGTGAAGAACTCGACTTTTTTGCCGATCAGGTAGCGGTTGTAATCCCACTTCATGGCGACCGAATAGAAGTTGTCCTTGCCGCCATCGCTGTACTCGTAATCGGTGCGGTTGAGCAGCGAACCGAGCGAGAACGCGCCCAGCTCGTCGTCCCAGAACTGGTAACCCGGACCGGTACCGACCACACGCTGACGCGACAGCTCTTCAACGTAGTCGCGCTTGTAGTTCAGGCGCCCCTGCCAGAACCATTTGTCGGTGAGGAAGCGGTCAAGTGCGTATTCGGCGCGCCAGTTATTGGTGGTGACCTGCTCGTCCTGCACTTCGCGGTTGTATTCGCCCTCGGCGGTGTGCCGCCAGCGGCCATGACGCGCGGTGGTCTTGAAGTCGATGTCGTAGTCGTCGGTGTCCTTTTCCGCCCGTTGATAATCCATCGCCAGGCCTATATTACCTTTCCACACCAGATCCTCGACCACCGGTTTCGGCTTGAGAATCTGCTGAATGCTCGCCAGCTCGACGGTCTTAGGCGCCTCGCCGTTGGCCAGGGTGACCTTGCCGTCATCGGCGGCGGTCAGCGACTTGGCTTTTTCACCGTTGTAGGCGTCCTGTTTGACCAGCAGTTCCTGATCGCTTTGCAGGGTCTTGACCTCTTTCCAGTCGATGCTGACCGCACCCGCATACTGGGTCTGGATCAGCAATTTGCCGCCATCGAAAACGGAGATCTTACCGCTCAGCTTGTCACCGTTCTTTAACCAGACGGTATCGGCAAGCAGCGGCGTGGAGGCACTGAAGACAGCAAGGCACAGCAGGGTTCTTGACAACATAAGCGGATCGAGGGCTCAAGTTTGCGAAAAAAGGTCGGCATTATCCGTAGGAATAAGACCCTGACAAGGACTGACCGAGCGATTTCCATTGAGTTCATTTCTCATCTGGCCAACGAGCGATTACGCTTGAGCCCATCGATACGACTATTGTTCAGGAACCGCGCTGGTGAAAGAGCCGAATCATCCCGAGGAAAGCGAAGCGCAAATCCGACGCACGGCGCTTTATTCCACCCTTGCCCAAGTGCCTGAGGGCAAGGTGGTCAGCTATGGTCAATTGGCGGAACTCGCAGGGTTGGGGCGCGCCGCCCGCTGGGTCGGCCGGACCCTGAGCCAATTACCCGGCGATACCAAACTGCCGTGGCACCGGGTACTGGGTGCCGGCGGTCGGATCAGTCTGCCACTGGACAGCCCCTCGGGGGACGAACAACGGGCACGATTGCGTTCTGAAGGCGTCACCGTCCTGAACAATCGTGTGGATATTCAGCGCCATGGCTGGCGTCCGATAGAGCACAGCGGTTAGAGTGCGCGCTTTGTTTTCGCAATCTTGAGGCAGACTTCAGCCCATGCCCCGTAAAACCTGGCGCGCCGCGCTCGCCGCCTATGCCAGTCCTTCGACGCTCGTGCTGTTGTTGCTCGGTTTTGCTGCCGGCCTGCCGTACATGCTGGTATTTTCGACGCTTTCCGTCTGGCTGCGTGAAGCCGGTGTTGCCCGTGAAACCATCGGCTACGCCAGCCTGATCGGCCTGGCCTACGCCTTCAAATGGGTGTGGTCACCGCTGCTCGACCAATGGCGCCTGCCTTTATTGGGCAAGCTTGGCCGCCGCCGTTCGTGGCTGGTGCTCTCGCAGACCCTGGTGATTCTGGGGCTGATCGGCATGGGCTTCTGTGATCCGCAGAAACACCTGTCCTGGCTGATCGCCATTGCCGTCATCGTCGCCTTCGCCTCCGCCACCCAAGACATCGCGGTCGACGCCTATCGCCTGGAAATCGCTGACGACAGCCGCCAGGCCGCGCTGGCTGCCAGTTACATGTCCGGCTACCGCGTCGCCGCCCTGCTCGCCACGGCGGGCGCGCTGTTCTTTGCCGAGGGCTTCGGCTCCACCGGTTTCAACTATCAACACTCGGCCTGGACCGGCACCTACGCCCTGTTCGGGGTATTGATGATCCCTGCCCTGCTGACCTCGCTGCTGATGCGCGAACCGCCAGTGCCACTGCGCACGCAGTTGCAGGCCGGCCGCTACAGTTTCGGGCATCAACTGGCCTCGGTATTCGTGCTGATCGTGTTGCTGGTGTCGGTTCCGGCGATGTTCACCCAGCTCTACAACACCGATTTCGCCGGCGTGCTGTTCGGCAATATGAGCCCCCTCGACCTGTTGCTCGAAGACCGCGCCTTCCTGCGCGCCATCCTCTACACCCTGCTCACCGGCCTGTGCCTGTCGACCATGGGCCGTCGCGGCCTGGCGCCGGTGCTGACCCCGGTCAACGACTTCATCCTGCGCTACCGCTGGCAGGCGTTGCTGTTGCTCGGGCTGATCGCCACTTACCGGATGTCCGATACGGTGATGGGCGTGATGGCCAACGTGTTCTATATCGACCAGGGCTTCACCAAGGATCAAATCGCCAGCGTCAGCAAGATCTTCGGCCTGATCATGACCCTCCTCGGCGCCGGGATGGGCGGCCTGCTGATCGTGCGCTTCGGCATCCTGCCGATCCTGTTCATTGGCGGCGCAGCTTCGGCGGCAACCAACCTGCTGTTCGTGATGCTGGCTGACATGGGCCCGAACCTGCAGATGCTGGTGGTGACCATCTCCCTCGACAACTTCAGTTCGGGCATGGCGACCTCAGCCTTCGTCGCCTACCTGTCGAGTCTGACCAACCTGAAGTTCTCGGCCACCCAGTACGCCCTGCTCAGCTCGATCATGCTGTTGCTACCGCGTCTGATGGGTGGTTACTCCGGAGTGATGGTCGAGAAGTTCGGTTACCACAGCTTCTTCATGATCACCGCACTGCTCGGCGTGCCGACCCTCCTGTTGATCGCCCTGCACTGGTTCCAGGAAAATCGCCGTGCGGGCCCGACGCCGACACCCGAGCCTGTGCCGACCACCGTGGTCGAAGAGTCGTAGGACAATTCAGATACGGCGGGAGGATTCCCGCCGTTGAGCCTCACCGCCGAGCGCAATCCTGTACGTCGGCAAATCTCGCCGGTACACTGCTCCGTCATTTCCAGTCATAGCAACCGACAACGGCCAACCATGCGCACCAGTCAATTTTTGCTCGCCACACAGAAAGAAACGCCTTCCGATGCGGTCGTCGTCAGCCATCAGCTGATGCTGCGCGCCGGCATGATCCGCAAACTCGCTTCGGGCCTGTACACCTGGCTGCCGATGGGCTTGCGGGTAATGCGCAAGGTTGAAGCCATCGTTCGCGAAGAAATGAACGCTGCCGGTTCTCTTGAAGTGTTGATGCCGAGCACCCAACCGGCCGAGCTGTGGCAGGAATCGGGGCGCTGGGAAGAATACGGCCCTGAGCTGCTGCGCATCAAAGACCGCCACGGTCGCGACTTCTGCGCGGGCCCGACCCACGAAGAAGTGATCACCGATCTGATGCGCAATGAGTTGAGCAGCTACAAACAGCTGCCGATCAACCTGTACCAGATCCAGACCAAATTCCGTGACGAAATCCGCCCACGCTTCGGCTTGATGCGCGGCCGCGAATTCATCATGAAGGACGCCTACTCGTTCCACGCCGATCAGGCTTCGCTGCAGGTCACCTACGACCGCATGCATCAGGCGTACTGCAACGTGTTCACCCGTCTGGGCCTGAAATTCCGTCCGGTTGAAGCCGACAACGGCTCGATCGGTGGCGCGGGCTCCCACGAATTCCACGTGCTGGCCGAATCCGGCGAAGACGATATCGTCTTCAGCAACGGTTCCGACTACGCGGCGAACATCGAAAAAGCCGAAGCCGTGCCACGCGAAACCTCGCGTCCAGCACCGGCCGAAGAGCTGCGCCTGGTCGACACTCCAGACACCAAGACCATTGCCGCGCTGGTGGAAAAATTCAATCTGCCGATTGAAAAGACCATCAAGACCCTGATCGTCCATGCCGAAGAGCCAGGCAAGCTGATTGCCCTGATCATCCGTGGCGACCACGAACTCAACGAAATCAAGGCCGCCAACCAGCCAGGCGTGGCCAGCCCGCTGGTCATGGCTTCCGATGCCGAACTGCGTGACGCCATTGGCGCCGGCGCCGGTTCGCTCGGCCCGCTGAACCTGCCGCTGCCGATCATCATCGACCGCTCGGTCGAACTGATGAGCGACTTCGGTATCGGCGCGAACATCGACGACAAGCACTACTTCGGCGTGAACTGGGAACGCGATCTGCCGGTTCCAACCGTTGCCGACCTGCGTAACGTCGTGGCCGGTGACCCAAGCCCGGACGGCAAAGGCACCCTGGAAATCAAGCGCGGCATCGAAGTCGGGCACATCTTCCAGCTGGGCAACAAGTACAGCAAGGCGATGAAGTGCGAAGTGCTGGGCGAGAACGGCAAACCGGTTACCCTGGAAATGGGTTGCTACGGTATCGGCGTATCCCGCGTGGTCGCTGCCGCCATCGAGCAGAACAACGACGACAAAGGCATCATCTGGAGCGACACCCTGGCGCCGTTCCAGATCGCTCTGGTACCGCTGCGTTATGAAACCGAGCAGGTGCGCGAAGCCACTGACAAGCTGTACGCAGAACTGACGGCGGCCGGTTTCGAAGTGTTGCTGGACGATCGCGACAAGAAAACCAGCCCGGGCATCAAGTTCGCGGACATGGAGCTGATCGGCATTCCTCACCGGATCGTGGTCAGTGACCGCGGCCTCGCCGAAGGCAACCTGGAATACAAGAGCCGCACCGAAGCCGAAGCGCAAGCGCTGCCGGTTGCCGATGTGCTGTCCTTCCTTCAGGCCCGTATCCGCCGCTGAATCCAGATAGAGACCTCATGTTCAAGCGAAACACCTTGGGCCTCGGTGGCGCCGCCTTGTGCGGCGCCCTGCTGGTCAGCGGCTGTGCCAATCAGATGTCACAGCGCAGCGAGCACGAAGAGCGGGTCGAGCGCAAATTGCTCGATCACAGCCTGCAGATCGATGTCGGTGAGCCTAAGGTGCTCGAACTGCCGCAGCGTCGCGTGAAAATCAACGAACAGAAGACCTTCGAAGTCACCGAGTTTGAGGTCACCCGTCGTTACGATCGCTACACGCCATATCAGCCCTGGCGCGAAATCTACGAGATACCGCTGGGTGCAGTGGCCGTGGTCGCCGGTATTGGCGCCAATGTGGTCAACGTATTCGCTCTGGGCAACCTGCCGGACAGCGTGACCAAGGACTGGTTGAACTACGGCATTGCCGGGGTCAACCCGTTCATGAACGTGCAGTCCCACGGTCGTGCGCAACAGAACCTGGCCGGTATCGATGAAGTCCAGCGCGACAAGCGCACGGAGTATTCGAGCCTGCCGTGGAGCGAGCGTCCGGTGCAGGTCAAGGCCGGCAAGCAGACCTTCGACATGACCACCGACCGCAACGGCGTGCTGCGCCTGAACCTGCTGGACAGTCCGTTCGCCGAAAATGACCTGAATCATATCGGCAAGCTGCAGATCAGCGTCGAAGACGGCAAGGATGACGTGCACAGCGACTCATCCCTGGCGATCAGCAGCCATTTGCGCAGCAAGTTGCTCGAAGCGCACGGGTTGATTTACGACGATCTGGAAGACGACGAAGTGAGCCAGTGGGTTCACCGGGTCAAACGTCTGTCGGAACTGGGTCTGGAGGAAGAGGCCAGCGAGCTGGAACAAAGCCTCATTGAACTGACGCGCAACGATCCTGAGTTGCAGGCCGAGTTTCTCAAGTCGCTGACCAAGGATGCGGGGCGTCTGGTGGCGGATCCGGGACCGAATTAAGGCTGAAAAGCTTCGCGAGCAAGCCCGCTCCCACAGTTGATTGCATTCCACTGAAGGAACTCGATCAAATGTGGGAGCGGGCTTGCTCGCGAAAGCGGCATCAGCAACACCGCAGCAATTAGCGCTCAAACAACTCCATCTGCTCAAACCCACCCCGCAAATCCTCCAGCCTGACCCCAACCCCCAACAACCGCACCGGTTTCCCGCCACGGTTGAACGCCTGGGTCAACATCAACTGATAACTGCCCAGATCGCGCCCCGCCCCGGCCTGTTCCAGTGTGGTCTGGGTAAAGTCATGGAACTTCACTTTGACGAACGGCTTGCCCGGACGATAGCTGCTGTCGATCCGCTCCATGCGATTTTTCAGGGTTTCCAGCAGCTCCGGCAATTTGTCCAGGCAACTGCGCAGATCGGGCAGATCAACGTCGTAGGTGTTTTCCACGCTGATTGACTGACGGCGACTGTCGTTGTGCACCAACCGGTCATCGATCCCACGGGCCAGACTCCACAGTCGCTCACCGAAACTGCCGAATTCACGCACCAGCGCCAACTTGTCCCACTCGCGCAGTTGCAGGCAATCGACGATACCGAGCTTGCCCAGCTTGTCGGCAGTGACTTTGCCGACGCCGTGCAACTTGCTCACCGGCAAGCCACTGACGAAATCCTCGACCTGGTCCGGAGTAATCACGAACAACCCGTTGGGCTTCTTCCAGTCGCTGGCGATTTTGGCCAGAAACTTGTTCGGGGCCACGCCCGCAGACACGGTGATGTGCAACTGATTGGAGACCCGCCGGCGGATATCCTGCGCGATGCGCGTGGCACTGCCGCCAAAATGCGCGCTGTCGGAGACGTCGAGGTAGGCCTCGTCCAGCGACAGTGGCTCGATCAGGTCGGTGTAATCGCGAAAGATCGTGTGGATTTCCTTCGAGGCTTCGCGATAGGCCTCCATGCGCGGCTTGACGATGGTCAGGTCGGGGCAGAGCTTCAAGGCATGCCCGGACGACATTGCCGAACGCACGCCGTACGCCCGCGCTTCATAGTTGCAGGTGGCGATCACCCCACGCCGATCCGCCGACCCGCCCACCGCCAGCGGTTTGCCGGCCAGGTTCGGGTCGTCGCGCATCTCGATGGCGGCGTAGAAACAGTCACAGTCGACGTGGATGATTTTTCGCTGGGTCATGACAGAAAAGGAAACATGGCGAGCCGGAAACGCAGTATCTCACTGACACCTGTATATAGCACCAGTGGTCTGAATGTTCTTTTCACGCTGTAGGAAAACAACCACGAATTTATTTTCTCAATCGAAAATCTCCCGCCGATAGAGCTGAAACCCTTGCCCCGCCTGCCCTGCGCCCTCTTCATCCGCACAGAAAATAGCGCTAACCGATTGAACAGGAACAGATTTATCCAGATTCAAGGTTGACACCCCGGCGATCCTCTGTAGAATGCCGACACACAGACGCGGGATGGAGCAGTCTGGTAGCTCGTCGGGCTCATAACCCGAAGGTCGTCGGTTCAAATCCGGCTCCCGCAACCAAACATCAAAAAAGGCTACTCGAAAGAGTGGCCTTTTTTGTGTCTGTCTGTTTTTCAGACCAGCCTCTGCATCACGCACATCGGGGCGAACAGGAATTCGTTGCATTTCCGAAACTTACCGCGCCGCTGCGACCGTTTGACGCAAATTCACACTTATTTGACCCTTTACGGGATTAGCGGTTGACACCTCGCCGTTCGCCTGTAGAATGCCGCCACACAGACGCGGGATGGAGCAGTCTGGTAGCTCGTCGGGCTCATAACCCGAAGGTCGTCGGTTCAAATCCGGCTCCCGCAACCAAACATCAAAAAAGGCTGCTCGAAAGAGTGGCCTTTTTTGTATCTGTGGAAAAAGTCCTTTCGCAACAATGATCTGTCACGCTGCAGTGAAACGCTCAGGATCATCAGACCCGCCCCGTTGCGACTATGCTTGAGTCGCAGGCAAGACGTCTGCAATCCATGACCCGCCCTCGCCGATCCCGGATGAGAGGCGTAGTATTTTGTGATTATTTTTTTCTACAGGGATTGGTAACTTGGCTGGATACCTCCATCCTGTCGCGCACAATCCAAGAGGTGATTGATGCGCGCCAACTCGTCTGATTCACAAGACACCGTCACAGCAGAACATCCGATCAAACCCGAGCGCCTGCGCTTGCTGGATCGGTTGAGCAAATATCGCCAGCCGATCGGTCTGGCGGTCACGTTGCTGCTGTTTGCCATTGCGCTGATTGCCTGCCGCCATCTGCTGAGCGAACTCGATCTGTATGCCCTGCATGACTCGATTCTGGCGGTGCCGAAACCGGCCCTGCTCGGCGCAGTGGCTGCGACGGTGGTCGGCTTCATCATATTGCTGGGCTATGAATGGTCGGCCAGCCGCTATGCCGGCGTGACACTGCCGCCGCGCACTCTGGCGCTGGGCGGCTTCACCGCATTTGCGATTGGCAACGCCATCGGCCTGTCGCTGCTGTCCGGCGGCTCGGTGCGCTACCGTTTATATGCACGCCATGGGCTGGGCGCCTCCGAAGTCGCGCACATGACCCTGTTCGCCAGCCTGTCGCTGGGTTGCGCCCTGCCACCGCTGGCGGCTCTCGCGACCCTGAGCGACCTGCCCGCCGCCTCCGCCGCGCTGGGCCTGTCAGAAGGCCTGCTCGGCACGATCGCCATGGTGGTGCTGGGTCTGGGCGCGATTCTGGCGATCGGCATCTATCGCCGCCGTCTGCCGGAGCAACCGTACCGCGACAACCTGCTGGTCAGGGCCGGTCGCCGGACGCTGCGCCTGCCCGGCCGACGCCTGACCTTCCTGCAACTGATCATCACCGCCCTTGACGTCGCCGCAGCGGCCACCGTGCTCTATCTGCTGCTGCCGGAAGCCCCGCCGTTCGGCGCCTTCCTGCTGGTGTACCTGCTGGCCCTGGCCGCCGGCGTCCTCAGCCATGTGCCGGGGGGTGTCGGGGTCTTCGAAGCAATCCTGCTGGCCGCGTTTGCCGACACCCTCGGGGCCGCGCCACTCGCCGCCGCCCTGCTGCTCTACCGTCTGATCTACGTCGTGCTGCCGCTGCTGGTGGCCTGCCTGTTCTTGCTGATCAACGAAGGCCAGCGCCTGTTCCAGACCCAGACCATGCGCGCCGCATCCGGTCTGGCCGCGCCGATTCTGGCGGTGCTGGTGTTTCTGTCCGGCGTGGTGCTGCTGTTTTCCGGCGCGACCCCGGAGATCGACACCCGTCTCGAACACATCGGTTTT
The DNA here is from genome assembly GCF_023100615.1 of Pseudomonas sp. MWU12-3103b. Taxonomy (NCBI): domain Bacteria; kingdom Pseudomonadati; phylum Pseudomonadota; class Gammaproteobacteria; order Pseudomonadales; family Pseudomonadaceae; genus Pseudomonas; species Pseudomonas sp. MWU12-3103b. The sequence goes on along the minus strand of NZ_JALMEY010000002.1, from coordinate 116,349 downwards.
CTGATTCCGCATCGCCTGGTCGACGCCTCGCACTTCGGCGCCAGTCTGATCGGTGTGTTGTGTCTGATGCTGGCGCAGGGCCTGCGCCGGCGCCTGTCGGCGGCGTGGATGCTGACCACCATTCTGTTGCTGGTCGGCGCCCTACTCTCGCTGCTCAAAGGCTTCGACTGGGAAGAAGCCACGCTGATGACACTCACCGCAGCGTTGCTGGGGGTGTTCCGCCGTTCGTTCTATCGTCCGAGCCGCCTGACCGAACTGCCGTTCTCGCCGCTGTATCTGGTGGCCAGCCTCTGTGTCCTCGGCGCTTCGACCTGGTTGCTGCTGTTCGCCTATCAGGACGTGCCGTACAGCCATCAACTGTGGTGGCAGTTCACCCTCGACGCAGACGCCCCGCGCGGCTTGCGTTCGTTGCTCGGCGCCGCCGTGCTGTTACTGGTGATCGCGCTGACCTGGCTGCTGCGCACCGCGCGCCCGGTGATCCACCTGCCGACCCCGGACGAACTGGATCGCGCCGCGAAAATCCTGATGGCTTCGTCGCAACCCGATGGCGGCCTCGCGCTGACCGGTGACAAGGCGTTGCTGTTTCACCAGAACGACGAAGCCTTCCTGATGTATGCCCGCCGTGGCCGCAGCCTGGTGGCGCTGTACGACCCGATCGGCCCCGGCCAGCAACGCGCCGAGATGATCTGGCAGTTCCGCGACCTGTGCGACATCCATCACGCTCGCCCTGTGTTCTATCAGGTACGTGCGGAAAACCTGCCGTACTACATGGACATCGGCCTGACCGCGATCAAGCTCGGCGAAGAAGCCCGGGTCGATCTGCAGCGCTTTGACCTGGAAGCCAAGGGCAAAGAGATGAAGGACCTGCGCTACACCTGGAACCGTGGTACCCGCGATGGTCTGTCGCTGGAAATCCATGAGCCGGGCCAGGCGCCGATGGACGAGTTGAAAGTGATTTCCGATGCGTGGCTGACCGGCAAGAATGTGCGCGAGAAAGGTTTCTCCCTCGGTCGTTTCAGCGACGATTACCTGAAGCATTTCCGTATTGCGGTGATTCGCTTCGAAGGTCGCCCGGTGGCGTTCGCCAACCTGCTCGAGACCTTCAGCCATGACCTGGCCAGTCTCGACCTGATGCGCTCGCACCCGGACGCCCCCAAGCTGACCATGGAGTTCCTGATGGTCGGCCTGATTCAACACTATAAGAGTCACGGATACGCGCGCTTCAGCCTGGGCATGGTGCCGTTGTCGGGGTTGCAACCCCGGCGTGGTGCACCGCTGACCCAGCGCCTGGGCTCGATGGTCTTCCGCCGTGGTGAGCAGTTGTACAACTTCCAAGGCTTGCGCCGCTTCAAAGACAAGTTCCAGCCTGACTGGGAACCCCGTTATATGGCAGTGCCCGCCGGACTCGATCCGCTGGTGGCGCTGGCCGATACTGCTGCCCTGATCGCGGGCGGCTTGACTGGATTGGTGAAACGCTGATGATTCAACGCTCCCTGAAGTACATCCTGGCCGCACTGATCGTGCTGGCCGTGATTGCCGGCGGCGGTTACTGGTACCTCAAACGCCCGGCACCGCAACCGAGTCTGCAACCACTGACGGCCACCGACGGCACGGTCATGACCCGCGTCATACCCGGCACTCAGCCCAAAGCGCAGGTGCTGGTCGCGGTCAATGACGACCAGAAGCTGACCGACAACCAACTGAGCACCCTGAGCCGCAGCGCCTCGGCGCAGATCGTTCAGGTGATTCTGCCCAAGGACTGCCTGCAACAGAGCCGCGCCCTGCAAACCGGCCTGCGCGAACTGAATGGCCCGGCCACGCTGGTCAGCGGTATTGGCCCTGGCGCGGTACTGGCCTGGCGCTGGTTGTCCGAGCAGAAGGACGACAAGGCCCAGGCGATCTCGGTTGACCTGGCGCTGGAAAAACCCGGTTGCACTCACCTGCTGCCGAAATCCGCGGCTCATGGCCACTGGCTGGTGGCGTGGAACGACAACCCGGACGACACCAGCGCCGGTTTCGTGCGCGATCAACCGAACGCCGAAACCAGCATCAGCGACTACGACATCAACCTGCCGCAAGTGCTGAACAACGAGCTGCGCAAGATCCTCGTCGGCGGCGACAAGGCCAACGGCGGTCTGGCGATCCCGGTGGTGGAAGTGCCGGCCGGTCAAGCCAAGGACACCGTGACCCTGTTCCTCTCCGGTGACGGCGGCTGGCGCGACCTCGACCGCGACGTAGCGGGCGAGATGGCCAAGATTGGCTACCCGGTGGTCGGCATCGACACCCTGCGCTACTACTGGCAGCACAAGAGCCCCGAGCAAAGCGCGCTGGACCTGACCGAACTGATGCAGCACTACCGGCAGAAATGGGGCACCAAACGCTTCATCCTGACCGGTTACTCGTTCGGTGCCGACGTCCTGCCAGCGATCTACAACCGCCTGCCGGACACCGAGAAGCAACGCGTCGACGCCATCATTCTGCTGGCTTTCGCCCGCACCGGCAGCTTCGAAATCGAAGTCGAAGGCTGGCTCGGCAACGCCGGCAAAGAAGCCGCCACCGGCCCGGAAATGGCCAAGCTGCCTGCCGCCAAAGTGGTGTGCATCTACGGCGCCGAAGAAACCGACGAAAGCGGCTGCACCGACAAGACAGCAGTCGGCGAAGCAGTGAAACTGCCCGGCGGCCACCACTTCGACGAGAACTACCCGGCGCTGGCCAAGCGTCTGGTGGACCTGATCGAGAAGCGTCAGAGCAAGGATCAGCCGACAGAGTGATCTGCGCCGGCAGAACAAAAAGCCCCCGCAACTTCGCAGTTGCGGGGGCTTTTTACATTCAAGGGGATCACCCCATTCTCGGGAACATCCCAAATCCCCTGTGGGAGCGGGCTTGCTCGCGAATACGGTTTATCAGTCAGCCTATTCGTCGACTGACACTCCGCTTTCGCGAGCAAGCCCGCTCCCACTCGGGAATTACGCTGGACCCAAATAATCGTTAGTCCTGGCAAGCGTATCTTGCCCGCATATAGTCATGGCTGATCGCTTGAGCCGGATCGAAGTTGATCAATCGCTCCATAGCTTGCGCTTCAATCCGAAAGTTCTCGAGATCATCATGCTTTTCTTGTTCCGATGATGCCGTCATACATGCCTCGCTTATTTGCACACGCCAGTTCGTGTCAGACGTTTAGTATCGTTTACTTCCAGTTTCGCAATATCGGATGACGCCCACAGACCTTGTAGGCAAACTCCGAAACTCGTGTTCGGGCGCTTTGCGGCTCTATTGCGCTGTTTTTTGACGGGATACTCTCCGGACGTCGCTGACCCATTCAGCGATCGGGTGTGGTAACCCGGAGAAACCAGCGCAAGAGCCCGCTCATCGAGTAATGGCGGCTGTGCGTGGGACGCTTTCGAGCGTGCCGGTTTCCTTGGTTCCCGGTTTACCACCCTGCGTACAGTTGCCTCCCTTTCGTGTGGTAACGAAAGTCTCGGCACTTCGAACCAAGGAGTAACACGATGACCGAAACTGATCTGCACGGACCCGCAAACGTTAAAACCATCGGCTTCACCCCCTTCCTCTACCACTCGGATCAAGCGTTCTTCAATGTCCGCTCTGGCATCCCGATTCTCGATGCACTGTCCCAATCCTCCGACCTGCTGTCCCTCGCCAAATCATTCACCGAAGACGCTGCCTTCATCAAAGACACCGACCGCCATGCCTGGGCTGCGCATTACCTGACGGTGATGGGCAAAGCCTTGATTGATGACGTGATCCAAGCGCTGATGCCGCGACCTGCGCGGACGAAGACCGAATCTGAAGAAGAATTGCCTGAAAGCCACTGACACCACAGAATCCTTGCTCGCGAATGCGGTGGATCAACCACCACATGTCTCGACTGACACTCGGCCTTCGCGAGCAAGCTCGCTCCCACAGGGGATTTGCAGTGGGTTAGAGGTTTATGTGCGGGCACAAAAAAGCCCCCGCCAGCCTTGAAGCTGACGGGGGCTTTTCAGTTGAGGCGGGGTTACATCTCGACCTGCGTCCCCAACTCAATCACCCGGTTCAGCGGCAGATTGAAGAAACGCAGGTTGCCGTTGGCATTCTTCAACATGAACGCAAACAACGCCTCGCGCCAGCGGGCCATGCCTTCGAGTTTCGAGGCGATTACCGTTTCGCGGCTGAGGAAGTAGGTGGTGCGCATCGGGCTGAAATCCAGTTCATCCAGATGACACAGTTTCAGCGCCTGCGGCACGTCCGGCTCGTCGGTGAAGCCGAAGTGCAGGATCACCCGGAAGAAGCCTTCGCCGTGGGCCTCGACCTCGAAGCGACGCGATGGCGGCACACGCGGGATGTCTTCGTAGACCACGGTCAGCAGCACCACTTGCTCGTGCAGCACCTGGTTGTGCAGCAGGTTGTGCAACAGCGCATGCGGCACGGCGTCGGAACGCGCGGTGAGGAACACCGCAGTACCCTGCACGCGGTGCGGTGGTTGCACGCGGATGCTGCTGATGAAGATCGGCAGCGGCAACGCGCCTTCGTCGAGGCGATCGACCAGCAGCTCCTTGCCGCGTTTCCAGGTGGTCATCAGGATGAACAGCACGATCCCCGCCAGCACCGGGAAGGCACCGCCCTGAATGATCTTCGGCACGTTGGCCGCGAAGAACATGCCATCGACCAGCAGGAAACCAAGCAGAATCGGCACCGCCAGCAGCGGTGGCCATTTCCATAGCAGCAGGATCACTGCAGCCACCAGAATACTGGTGATCAGCATGGTGCCCGTCACTGCCACGCCGTAGGCAGACGCCAATGCGCCGGAGGACTCGAAACCGATCACCAGCAGAATCACGCCGACCATCAGCGCCCAGTTCACCGCACCAATATAGATCTGCCCCTGTTCGGCACTGGATGTGTGCTGAATGTGCATGCGCGGAATGTAGCCAAGCTGAATTGCTTGACGGGTCAGCGAAAACGCACCGGAAATCACCGCTTGCGAAGCAATCACCGTGGCCAGGGTCGCCAGCACCACCAGCGGTACCAGTGCCCAGTTCGGCGCCAGCAGGTAGAACGGGTTACGCGCCGCTTCCGGGTTTTCCAGCAGCAATGCGCCCTGACCGAAGTAGTTCAGCACCAACGCCGGCAGTACCAGCGCCAACCAGGCGCGGGCAATCGGCTTGCGCCCGAAGTGGCCCATGTCGGCATACAGGGCCTCAGCGCCGGTCAGCGCCAGCACCACCGCACCGAGAATCGCCACCCCCATGCCCGGGTGAACCATGAAGAAACGCACGCCCCAGATCGGGTTCAGCGCGCTCAATACTTCAGGGTGTCTGACGATCCCGCTGACACCCAGACCGCCCAGCACCAGGAACCACGCCACCATCACCGGACCAAACAGCTTGCCAATGCGATCGGTGCCATGCTTCTGGATCAGGAACAGTGCGACCAGGACCACCAGCGCCATCGGCACCACCCAGCGCTCCAGGCCATCGAATGCCAGCTCCAGACCTTCCACCGCCGACAATACGGAAATCGCCGGGGTGATCATGCTGTCGCCGTAAAACAGTGCGGCACCGATCAATCCCAGGATCACCAGCACCGCCTGCAATTTGGGATAGCGGCTGGATGCGCGTCGCGCCAGGGCGGTCAGCGCCATGATCCCCCCTTCGCCCTGGTTGTCGGCCCGCAAGACGAACAACACGTACTTGATCGTGACGACCCAGATCAGCGACCAGAATATCAATGCCAGAATCCCGAAGACGCCGTCGTGATTGACCGGCACCCCATAATGACCGGCGAATACTTCTTTGAGGGTGTACAACGGGCTCGTGCCGATGTCGCCGTAAACTACCCCGACTGCCGCGACCAGCATGCTCAGCGGTTTTGCAGCCGAATGCTCGGCGCCCGCCGCCTGACTACTTGCCTGACCCATCCAACACTCCTGATTCTCGAACCGGCTTCTTTGAATGAAGCACTATGCTTTGTGGTGCAGCATGCGCTGTTTTACCTGTTGTTACAGACGTTTTGTTGACTGTAAAAAATTGGTAAAGCTCAACGGCGCGAAGCATAGCGCAGCACTCGTCGTATTTCCCTGCATAAAGCTGGTCAAGTGCGTTGCTCATCGCTAGAATTGCGCACTTTTTGATCAGAGGCGCACCCTAAGCGCCCATCCGTCGGCTTTCCCACACGGCAAGCGACGTCACAAAACACCGAGGTTAGACATGTCCACCACTCCTGCGCCGGCCAATCCAAAGGTTGGCTTCGTATCTCTGGGTTGCCCGAAAGCACTGGTCGACTCCGAGCGCATCCTGACCCAGCTGCGTATGGAAGGCTATGACGTGGTGTCCACCTACCAGGACGCCGATGTGGTGGTGGTCAATACCTGCGGTTTCATCGACTCGGCCAAGGCTGAGTCGCTGGAAGTGATCGGTGAAGCGATCAAGGAAAACGGCAAGGTGATCGTCACCGGTTGCATGGGCGTGGAAGAAGGCAACATCCGCGACGTACACCCGAGCGTGCTGGCCGTGACCGGTCCGCAGCAGTACGAGCAAGTAGTCAACGCCGTGCACGAAGTAGTGCCACCGCGTCAGGATCACAACCCGCTGATCGACCTGGTGCCGCCGCAAGGCATCAAGCTGACTCCGCGTCACTACGCCTACCTGAAGATTTCCGAAGGCTGCAACCATAGCTGCAGCTTCTGCATCATCCCGTCGATGCGCGGCAAACTGGTCAGCCGTCCGGTGGGTGATGTACTTGACGAAGCCCAGCGTCTGGTCAAATCCGGCGTCAAAGAGCTGCTGGTGATTTCGCAAGACACCAGCGCCTACGGTGTCGACGTGAAATACCGCACCGGTTTCTGGAACGGCGCGCCGGTGAAAACCCGCATGACCGAACTCTGCGAAGCGCTGAGCACCCTCGGCGTGTGGGTCCGTCTGCACTACGTTTACCCGTACCCACACGTTGACGAGCTGATCCCGCTGATGGCCGCCGGCAAGATCCTGCCGTACCTGGACATCCCGTTCCAGCACGCCAGCCCGAAAGTGCTGAAGGCGATGAAACGCCCGGCGTTCGAAGACAAGACCCTGGCGCGGATCAAGAACTGGCGCGAGATCTGCCCGGACCTGATCATCCGTTCGACCTTCATCGTCGGCTTCCCGGGCGAAACCGAAGAAGATTTCCAGTACCTGCTGAACTGGCTGACCGAAGCCCAGCTCGACCGCGTCGGCTGCTTCCAGTACTCGCCGGTCGATGGTGCGCCCGCCAATGATCTGGACCTGGAAGTAGTGCCGGACGACGTCAAGCAAGACCGTTGGGAGCGTTTCATGGCGCACCAGCAGGCGATCAGCTCGGCCCGTTTGCAAATGCGCATCGGCCGCGAGATCGAAGTGCTGGTGGACGAAGTCGACGAGCAAGGCGCCGTCGGCCGCTGCTTCTTCGATGCCCCGGAAATCGACGGTAACGTATTCATCGACAACGGCAGCAACCTCAAGCCGGGCGACAAGGTCTGGTGCAAGGTGACTGACGCTGACGAATACGACCTGTGGGCTGAGCAGATCTGATCTGAAGATCAAAAGCCCCTCACCCTAACCCTCTCCCTGAGGGAGAGGGGACTGATTGAGTTGCTCTTTCGAATGACGGCGACTTGAAATATCGAGTCGACCTCAGATTTTGAACAGCATGAAGATCAGCTCCCTTCCCCCCTCGCCCCCCTTGGGGGGAGAGGGTTGGGGTGAGGGGGAAGCTCTTGCAGGCAACATTAACAGCCAGCCAGACACCGAAATAAATACAAAAAGCCCCGCTCTTTTTACGAGATGCGGGGCTTTTTTGCGTCTATCGTTTGCAGTGGGAAGGAATCCCGCTCATCCATTTGAAAAGAGGCAGCCGGGCATGCGTCAGCATTCGGTCATTCACACGCCGAAACTCAGCGATTATCAGGAACTGACCCGGGTCTGGGAGGCCTCGGTCCGCGCGACCCATGATTTTCTGCCGGACAGCTACATCGAGTTGCTGCGCAATCTGGTGCTCACCCGTTATCTGGACGCGGTGATGCTGATTTGCACCAGGGATCATCAGCAACGCATCACCGGATTCGCCGGGGTGGCGGCGGGCAAGATCGAAATGCTGTTCATCGATCCCGAGTATCGTGGCCAAGGCTTGGGCAAGAAACTGCTCAACTACGCCATGCAACATCTGAATGCCGATGAACTCGACGTCAACGAACAGAACCCGCAGGCACTGGGATTTTATTTCAAGCAGGGTTTTGAAGTGATCGGCCGCTCGGAGGTGGATGGCATGGGCCAGCCGTACCCGTTGCTGCATATGCGCCTGCGGCAGACCCAGCAGCGCTCAAGCCACGCCTGACACACCAAAGCACCCTTGTAGGAGTGAGCCTGCTCGCGATAGCGCCGGACCAGCCGACATCAATGCTGAATGTCAGACGGCAATCGCGAGCAGGCTCACTCCTACAAAAAACCACGTACCGAAATGGAACCGGGCTTAACCGGCGCCAGGCAGGTACAATGCCCACCCCTTTTTTGTTACGGCCCTGTCATGACTGACCCGATTCGCCTCTCCAAACGCCTCATCGAACTGGTCGGTTGCTCCCGCCGGGAGGCCGAGCTGTTCATTGAGGGCGGCTGGGTCACCGTGGACGGCGAAGTGATCGACGAACCGCAATTCAAGGTCGGCGACCAAAAGGTCGAGCTCGACAAGGACGCTCAGGCCACCGCGCCGGAGCCGGTCACGATTCTGCTCAACGTGCCGGCCGGCATGGATGTCGACACCGCCATGCAGTCGCTCAGCGCCGACACCCTCAGCGACGAGCACCGCTACGGCAAACGCCCGCTGCGCGGGCACTTCCTGCGCTTGACCGCCAGCGCCGATCTGCAGCCCAAGGCCAGCGGCCTGCTGGTGTTCACTCAGGACTGGAAAGTGCTGCGCAAACTGACTGCCGACGCGGCCAAGATCGAGCAGGAATACGTGGTCGAGGTCGAAGGCGACATGGTTGCCCACGGCCTCAACCGCCTGCAGCACGGCCTCACCCACAAGGGCAAGGAGCTGCCGCCGGTCAAGGCCAGCTGGCAGAACGAAAACCGCCTGCGCTTCGCCATGAAGAACCCGCAGCCGGGGATCATCGCCCAGTTCTGTGAAGCGGTTGGCCTGAAGGTCGTCGGCATCCGCCGCATCCGCATCGGCGGCGTGTCGATTGGCAAGGTTCCGGTGGGCCAATGGCGCTACCTGTCCGGCAAAGAGAAGTTCTAAAGCTTCCACTGCCGCCACACATTCCGGCAGCGCGCCTGCGTGCTGCCCACAACGATTATCAGGATTACCCACATGATTCATAACGACGTATTGCGCAGCGTGCGCTACATGCTCGACATCAGCGACAAGAAAGTCATCGAGATCATCAAGCTCGGCGGCCTGGACGTGGAGCTGAAAGACGTCGTCGCGTACCTCGACAAGAAAGAAGAAGACGAAGAAGGCTTCGTGCGCTGCCCGGACGAAGTCATGGCGCACTTCCTCGACGGTCTGGTGGTGTTCAAGCGCGGCAAGGACGAAAGCCGTCCGCCGCAGCCGATCGAAGTGCCAGTGACCAACAACATCATCCTGAAGAAGCTGCGCGTGGCCTTCGAACTCAAGGAAGACGACATGCACGCGATCCTCAAGGCAGCCGAGTTCCCGGTGTCCAAGCCTGAGCTGAGCGCACTGTTCCGCAAGGTCGGCCACACCAATTACCGCGCGTGCGGCGACCAGTTGCTGCGCAACTTCCTCAAGGGCTTGACCCTGCGCGTTCGCGGCTGATCTGCGCCACAAGCTCTGAATCGGCGGCGCGACCTTCGCGAGCAAGCCCGCTCCCACAGGTTTTGTGGCTGACACAACACCGGACTCCACTCGAGATCCCTGTGGGAGCGGGCTTGCTCGCGAAGGCGTCGGTCCGGCCACCTCGGGTTATCATCCCCACCCCGCTCCCACCTCGACTCCAGACCATGACTTACAACGTCTCCCCCATCGGCTTCGTGCGTTCCTGTTTCAAGGAGAAGTTCGCCATCCCGCGCCAGCCACAACTGGCCCCCGCTGCCCGTGGCGTGCTGGAGCTGGTGGCGCCGTTCGATCAGGGGGACGCCGTGCAAGGGCTGGAGCAGGTCAGCCATGTCTGGCTGTTGTTCCTGTTTCATCAGGCGCTGGAAGAAAAGCCGCGTCTGAAAGTTCGGCCACCGCGCCTGGGCGGCAACAAGTCCATGGGCGTGTTCGCCACCCGTGCGACGCATCGGCCCAATGGCATCGGGCAGTCAGTGGTGAAGCTGGACAAGGTCGAGGCCAATCGGCTGTTCATCTCGGGGATCGACTTGCTCGACGGCACACCGATTCTCGACATCAAACCTTATGTGCCTTACGCCGATATCATCGCTGACGCCTCCAACAGCATCGCCAGCGCCGCGCCACAGCTGATTGATGTGCAGTGGACGGACGCCGCGCTGCAACAGGCGCACGGCCATGCTCAGCGCCTCGGCGAGCCTTTGGTCGAGTTGATCGAGCAGTGTCTGGCCCAGGATCCGCGCCCGGCGTATCAGACACCGGCGCCGGAGCGCGAGTACGGGGCACAGTTCTGGGATCTGGACGTGCGCTGGCATTATCCGACGCCGGAGCAGATTTGCGTGTTGGAAGTGATCCCGGCCTCGGCGTAAACCCCGGAAACGAAAAAGCCCGCGCTGCCTTCTCAGGCAACGCGGGCTTTTTCATTCAATAAAAATCATTGTGGGAGCGAGCTTGCTCGCGAAAGCGGTCTGTCATTAACAGGTGTGTTGGCTGACACGACGCCTTCGCGAGCAAGCCCGCTCCCACAGGTATTGCGGGTTACTTCTCGACGAACGCACGCTCGATCAGGTAGTCACCAGGCTCGCGCATCCGCGCCGAGATCTTCAGGCCGAAGCTGTCGAGCACTTCGCTGGTCTCGTCGAGCATGCTCGGGCTGCCGCAGATCATTGCGCGGTCGTCCTGCGGGTTGATCGGTGGCAGACCGATGTCGCTGAACAGCTTGCCGCTGCGCATCAGGTCGGTCAGACGGCCCTGGTTCTCGAACGGCTCGCGGGTCACGGTCGGGTAGTAGATCAGCTTGTCACGCAGCGCTTCACCGAAGAACTCGTTCTGCGGCAGGTGCTCGGTGATGAATTCGCGGTAGGCGACTTCGTTGACGTAACGCACGCCGTGCACCAGGATCACTTTTTCAAAGCGCTCGTAGGTTTCCGGGTCCTGGATCACGCTCATGAACGGCGCCAGACCGGTGCCGGTGCTCAGCAGATACAGATGCTTGCCCGGGTTCAGGTCGTCCAGCACAAGGGTGCCGGTAGGCTTCTTCGAGATGATGATCTCGTCGCCTTCCTTCAGGTGCTGCAGCTGCGAGGTCAGCGGACCATCCTGCACCTTGATGCTGAAGAACTCGAGATGCTCTTCCCAGTTCGGGCTGGCGATCGAGTAAGCGCGCATAAGCGGGCGGCCGTTGGGCTGTTGCAGGCCGATCATCACGAACTGACCGTTCTCGAAGCGCAGGCCCGGATCACGGGTGCACTTGAAGCTGAACAGAGTGTCGTTCCAGTGATGAACACTGAGGACACGCTCGTGGTTCATGTTGCTCATGTACGTGGGACTCCTGGATATTGGGTCTGCGCTCGCCTTTGCGGCCAACAGTGCGCAATTGCATCGCATTCTAATAGCGACGACAATATCTGTTAACTGGATTATTAAGATAAGGGTTATCGGTTATATCGATATGCGATTTACTCTTCGTCAACTGCAAGTCTTCGTCGCCGTCGCCCAGCAGGAGAGCGTATCCCGTGCTGCGGGTCTGCTCAACCTCTCGCAGTCGGCGGCGAGCACCTCGATCACCGAACTGGAGCGCCAGTCCAGCTGCCAGCTGTTCGATCGCGCCGGCAAACGGCTGAGCCTCAACGCCCTCGGCAAACAGCTGTTGCCGCAAGCGGTGGCACTGCTCGACCAATCCAAGGAAATCGAAGACTTGCTCAACGGCAAATCCGGTTTCGGCTCACTCTCGGTGGGCGCCACCCTGACCATCGGCAATTATCTGGCGACCCTGTTGATCGGCGGCTTCATGCAGCGCCACCCGGAAAGCCAGGTAAAACTGCACGTACAGAACACTGCCAATATCGTGCATCAAGTCGCTCATTACGAAATTGATCTGGGTCTAATCGAAGGCGACTGCAGCCATCCGGATATCGAAGTGCAGAGCTGGGTGGAAGATGAACTGGTGGTGTTTTGCGCGCCGCAGCACCCACTGGCCAAACGTGGCAGCGCGACCATGGAAGAGTTGACGCACGAGGCGTGGATCCTGCGTGAACAGGGTTCCGGCACGCGCCTGACCTTTGATCAGGCCATGCGGCACCATCGCAGTGCGCTGAATATCCGCCTGGAGCTGGAGCACACCGAAGCGATCAAACGCGCGGTGGAATCAGGGTTGGGGATTGGCTGTATTTCGCGGCTGGCGCTGCGTGATGCGTTTCGACGCGGCAGCCTGGTGGCGGTGGAAACCCCGGATCTGGATCTGGCCCGGCAGTTCTACTTCATCTGGCACAAGCAGAAATACCAGACGTCGGCCATGCGCGAGTTTCTCGATCTGTGCCGCGCCTTCACCGCCGGGGTACAGCGCAGCGACGAGATCGTCTTGCCGAGTATCGCTTAAAGCAGAATCACCGCCCACACCAGGGCAATCATGCTCAGGGCCACGAATTGCGCGGCACTGCCCATGTCCTTGGCGTTCTTCGACAGCGGGTGCAGTTCCAGGGAAATGCGGTCAATCGCCGCTTCTACCGCCGAGTTCAGCAACTCGACGATCAGCGCCAGCAGGCACACGGCGATCAGCAGTGCCTGTTCGACGCGACTGACATTCAGGAAGAACGTCAGCGGAATCAGCACCACATTGAGCAGGACCAGTTGGCGAAATGCGGCTTCGCCGGTGAAGGCTGCGCGCAGACCGTCCAGCGAGTAACCGGATGCGTTGAGGATGCGTTTCAGGCCGGTCTGGCCCTTGAAAGGTGACATAACGTAAAAACCAACCAGAAAGGAGTGGGAAAGCTAGAGCAACAAAAGTCAAAAAAGCGTGAAGACGCCAGCCTTTATTGGCTCGGAATTGACTCAAGTTGTTGCAGAAGTAATGCCGCCTGAGTCCGGGTGCGCACATTCAACTTGCGAAAGATCGCCGTGACGTGGGCCTTGATGGTCGCTTCGGACACGCTCAACTCGTAGGCAATCTGCTTGTTCAGCAGGCCTTCACAGACCATGGTCAGTACGCGGAACTGCTGCGGGGTGAGACTGGCCAGGCCGTCGCTGGCGGCTTTGGCTTCATCGGAGACACTGACGGCTTCGAATGCCTGCGGGGGCCAGAACACATCGCCATCGAGCACTTTGCGCACAGCTTGCTGAATCACATTCAGGTCGCTGGACTTGGGAATGAAGCCACTGGCGCCGAATTCCCGGGACTTGACCATGACCGAAGCCTCTTCCTGGGCCGAGACCATCACCACCGGAATCTGCGGGTACTGCCCGCGCAGCATGACCAGACCGGAAAACCCGAACGCGCCGGGCATGTTCAAGTCCAGCAGGACCAGATCCCAGTCGGATTTTTCGGTCAGGCGCGCTTCCAGCTCGGCGATGCTCGCCACCTCCACCAGTCGCACATCCGGGCCAAGGCCCAGTGTCACCGCTTGATGCAGCGCGCTACGAAACAGAGGGTGATCATCGGCAATCAGGATGTCGTATGTGGCCATTTTTCAAATGATCCTGTTTTTTGATGGCAGACCCGACGCATTCGGGCCTCGCCAAAGCAACTCGAGATACCGCCGCACAGCGCTATCCACAGGGGCACGTTCAACGCCAATCACGAGCAAACACGGCGTTTCAAACCTTGGCCGCACCCCAATCGGCGCCAAGCATGCCCAGCGTAGCCGGGGTGGTCAAGCAGCACGGCCGCCGCTGGGTGAAGTATGGGCCACTATGGGGCCAACACCGCTTGCGGCTTTCGTATATAAGGCAAGAGCTCGGCGTGGGCCGGAGTCGACTCGTTGAGCGGCAACTGTTGTTTGGCGCCCAGATAGTGCTGGCTGAAAACATCGAAGTAAGCGTCCAGCGCCGACGCTGCATCGCTGTCCCCGGCCAGTTCCAGGCACAAAGCCGCGACTTCGGCGGTGCACAGGTGCTCGCTGCGGGTCGAGCGGCGCAGGCGATAACGCGAGAGTCTGTCGGGCAACAGGCTGAGAATCGGCAAGCGGTCGAAGTACGGACTCTTGCGGAAAATCTTGCGCGCCTCGGTCCAGGTCGCATCCAGCAGGATGAACAACGGACGCTTGCTGCTATCGGGCACGACGGTGTTGGTCACCCGCGACGGTTCTACATATTCGCCGGGAAATACAAGGTACGGCTGCCATTGCGGGTCGTTGAGCAGCGCCAGCATCCGCGGGTCGGGTTCGGTGCGCGACCAGATGAACGCGTGGTTGTCGCGCACCACATCGGCGATCAACCAGCCGGTGTTGCTCGGCTTGAACACTTCCTTGCCGGTCATGATCAGACACACACCGGAACGGGTTTCGACGGTCGGCCGCCAGGCGCACAGGCAGTGGCTGATGATCACCCGGCAGTCGCGGCAACGCTCGGAGCGAAAACCACGGGCCTGAATCGGCTTGATACCTTCGTCCTCGCGCTGGTCACGCAAGCGGGCTACGGCGTTGGGGGCATGATGGATCACGGGCAACGCCTTATGGCAGGAAAACTCGACACACACAGCACTCGGCAAGGCAATAAAGGCCGGCAGTTTACCAGAGCGACGAGCGCAAACCTGTACCGTCCCGACCGGCTCCCCTATAATCCGGCGCCACTGAACGCACAGCCACGGGGCTGGTCGAACCACCAGTCACTGAATCAGGAGAGTTTCATGCTGCGCCTTATCGTTCCTACCGCGGCCATCGCACTGGCGTTGTCCTTCAGCGCACAAGCGGCGTCCTTGAAAGAGCAGAATCTGAACAAAGAACTGCGCAACATCGCCGAGCAAAGCAGCGTCGGCACGCCGCGGGCGATCAATGAAGACATTCTCGATCAGGGCTACACCGTTGAGGGCGTTACCCTGATCAATCACCTGAGCGTCCAGGCCAGCCACGCCGAAAAGATGCGCGCTGACCCAAAAGCCGTGTATTTCCAGCTGGGTGCTTCGGTGTGCAATAACCCGTCGTACCGCAAGCTGATGGCCAAGGGTGCGATCATGCGTTACGACTTCAGTGAATATAAAACCAACAAGGCCATCGGCTCGGCCAGCTACCAGGATTCCGATTGCCCGAAAGCTGCCCCGGCGAAGAAGAAGTAATCATCGGGTATTGGCGCGCCGTTGTTCATCTTCGGCGCGCAATTCGGCCACCAGGGCCTGCAAGTAGCGAGAACGTCGTTCTCCACCTGCCAACCGACGGCAGCACTCCTCTTCGAGACTCACTTGATTGGTCTCGGCTGATGCTTTCAGCATCCGATACAACTGCGTATCGATTTCCAGAACCACTCTGGCCATCTCTCCCGCCTCCATGCCTGCTACCCGCGAATCCTTGAAAAGCGCGCACCCTGCGTACGGTTGCCGACTCAAAGCTGTCGTACAGTGCCTGTAGGTTAGTAAATCACAGTGATTGCTCTACGGCGTACGTTCGGACGAGTGGTGAATATTCATTGCCAGCCAGCCCGCAACGGTTGCCAGGAAAGCCTGCGCGGCGTAAAGATCAACTCAGCGCAATGGCTCGCAAGGGTCTAGATTCAAAGTATTCCCGATCACCTGTTCACGGCAGAAAAAGGAGCTGCCGAGTGTGTGTGTTTTTGCAGCGCGGCACTGACGCCGCACGTCAGGGCCACCCGCTCTGTGCAGAAGGAGACGTTGAATGCCTTACCAACCGAATGACCTGCTCAGCCGACATTTTCAGGAAAGCGGCCCCGACCTCATCAGCAAGGTCGAAGAACAGCTCAAGCAGATTTCCCCAGACAGCCCGAACCTGCCGATTTATCGCGACATGATCCTGACCGTGCTGCGCATGGCCCAAGAGGATCACAACCGCTGGAACGCCAAGATCACCCTGCAGGCCCTGCGTGAACTGGAGCAGGCGTTCCGGGTTCTCGAGAAGTTCAAGGGACGACGCAAAGTCACGGTATTCGGCTCGGCGCGCACGCCGGTCGAGCACCCCCTGTATGCAATGGCGCGTGAACTCGGCGCGGCCCTGACGCGATCAGACATGATGGTCATCACCGGTGCGGGTGGCGGGATCATGGCCGCCGCGCACGAAGGCGCCGGGCGTGACCACAGCCTCGGGTTCAACATCACCCTGCCCTTCGAGCAGCATGCCAACCCGACTGTGGACGGCACCGGCAATCTGCTGCCGTTCCATTTTTTCTTCACCCGCAAACTGTTCTTCGTCAAGGAAGCCGATGCGCTGGTGCTGTGCCCTGGCGGGTTCGGCACCCTGGACGAGGCACTGGAAGTACTGACACTGATCCAGACCGGCAAAAGCCCGTTGGTGCCGGTGGTGTTGCTGGATGCGCCGGGCGGAACATTCTGGCAAGGCGCCCTGGACTTCATTCGCCAGCAACTCGAAGAAAACCACTACATCCTGCCCACCGACCTGAAATTGATGCGTCTGGTCTATAACGTCGATGAGGCGGTGGAGCAGATCAACCAGTTCTACAGCAACTTCCACTCCAGTCGCTGGCTCAAGCGTCAGTTCGTGATTCGTATGCATCACAAGCTCAGTGACGTGGCGATGGCGCATATGCAGGAGGCTTTCGCCGATCTGTGCCTGAGTGACCAGTTCCATCAACACGCTTACAGCGGCGAGGAACATGACGAAGCGCAGTACAGCCACCTGGTGCGGTTGGCTTTCGCGTTCAATGCCCGAAATCATGGCCGTCTCAGGGAACTGGTGGATTACATCAACCTGCCCGAAAACTGGGCTCACACCCAACCGCAGACCGCCCAACGTGCACGTGAGCCATCAAAGGTAATTTGAAGGCAAAAAAAAAACGGCCCGCTATTTTCATAGCGGGCCGTTTCTATTAAACCGACTTAATCGTCCATGCTTCTGCCGCTGAACAAACGGTTGATCATCTCCATCGAAAAACCCCGATAGGCGAGGAAGCGGCCTTGTTTGGCGCGCTCCTTAGCGTCAATCGGCAAGTGTCCGGAGAACTTGCGTTGCCACGTCTCGCGAAGCTGCTCCTGCCAGTCGATACCGCTTTCACGCAGGGCGAGTTCGATATCGGCGCGTTGCAAACCACGCTGACCCAGCTCTTCGCGAATGCGCAAGGGGCCATAGCCGGAGCGGGCACGGTAGGAAACAAAGCTTTCAAGGTAACGGGCTTCGGAAAGCAGCCCCTCTTCCGTCAATCGGTCGAGGGCTGTTTCGATCATTTCCGCCTCAGCGCCGCGCTGACGCAGTTTACGCGTCAGTTCGACTCGACCGTGCTCGCGTCGAGCGAGCAGGTCCATGGCGGTTCGCCGCACCGCGACGAGGGTATCGAGTACAGCGGTGGTCATCGCTGCGATCAGATATCAGCGTCAGCCAGGTCGTCTTCGGTCTCTTTGACCGCAGAAGCCTTGGAGTCGGCGATCACCGCTGGGGACAGCAGTTTGTCACGCAGCTGCTTCTCGAGCTTGGCAGCGACTTCCGGGTTGTCTGCCAGGAACTTGGCCGAGTTGGCCTTGCCCTGACCGATCTTGGTGCCTTCATAGGCATACCAGGCGCCGGATTTCTCGACGAAACCATGCAGCACGCCCAGGTCGATCATCTCGCCATTGAGGTAGATGCCCTTGCCGTAAAGAATCTGGAACTCAGCCTGACGGAACGGCGAAGCCACCTTGTTCTTCACAACCTTGACGCGGGTTTCGCTGCCGACCACTTCGTCGCCTTCCTTCACCGCGCCGGTACGGCGGATGTCGAGACGGACCGAGGCGTAGAACTTCAGCGCGTTACCACCGGTGGTGGTTTCCGGGCTGCCGAACATCACGCCGATCTTCATGCGGATCTGGTTGATGAAGATCACCAGGCAGTTGGCGTTCTTGATGTTACCGGTGATTTTACGCAGCGCCTGGGACATCAGACGGGCTTGCAGGCCCACGTGCATGTCACCCATTTCGCCTTCGATTTCAGCCTTCGGTACCAGTGCCGCCACGGAGTCGACGATGATCACGTCTACTGCGTTGGAGCGCACCAGCATGTCGGTGATTTCCAGTGCCTGTTCGCCGGTGTCCGGCTGGGACACCAGCAGGTCGTCGACGTTGACGCCCAGCTTGCCGGCGTACTCAGGGTCGAGGGCGTGTTCGGCGTCGACGAAAGCGCAGGTCGCGCCGGCTTTTTGAGCCTGGGCGATCACGGACAGTGTCAGTGTGGTTTTACCGGAAGATTCAGGACCGTAGATTTCAACGATACGGCCTTTTGGCAGACCGCCGATGCCGAGTGCGATGTCCAGACCCAGAGAGCCGGTGGAGATAGCCGGGATCGCCTGACGGTCCTGATCGCCCATACGCATTACGGCACCCTTGCCGAATTGACGTTCGATCTGACCCAGGGCCGCAGCCAAGGCTTTCTTCTTGTTGTCGTCCATTAAAGTCCTCACGTAATCAATAAGGCCTGACGGCCAACACCTGTATAAGTAGCCAGTATTATTCCACAGCGTTCGCGGATCGCCTACCCCTGATTTTCGATTTCTCGTGCCGCTAGTCGCAACAGCCCCTCTAGCGCGGCCTTCACCGTTTGTCGGCGGACTTCATCGCGGTTGCCGGGGAAGTGCTGAACCTCACTGGAAACCGCATCGCCCACGCCCCAGGCCAGCCACACCGTGCCCACCGGTTTGTTCGGTGTACCGCCATCGGGCCCCGCCACGCCGCTGACCGCCACGGCAAACCGCGCCAGACTGTGCTTCTGCGCACCACGCACCATCGCCTCGACGACTTCGCGACTGACCGCACCCACCGTGCCGAACAATTCGGTGGGGACATTCAGTTGCCGGGTCTTCTGCCGGTTGGAGTAGGTCACGTAACCGGCCTCGAACCACGCCGAGCTCCCCGGAATCCGCGTGATCGCTTCAGCAATCCCGCCACCGGTACACGACTCGGCCGTGGTGACGTGGGCGTTGAGCAACTGCAAACGTCGGCCGAGCTCGGCAGCCAGTTGAGTGATCTCTTTCACGGTGCGCTCCGGATCGGATGGAATGATTACCACCGTACACGACCCGGTTGCGCTTTCAATACACAGACTCATTCAAAATGTTCGGGCGCCAGCGCTCTGACATAGGCCTGACAGGCCTGCAAGGCAATCAGTCCGCGATCGCCGGTGTCGGTGATGGCGATAATTCGTTGAGCATGCGCCGGGTCAAGTCGGGCGCGTACGGCTGCATGATCCACGCCGCCGGGGCCGGTGGCGGCTGGCACCCCGCAGCCTTGGGCAGCGTCGCCGGCGTCGATGAGGACTGACAGGCGCAGATCAGCAGTGGCAAGACGATCGCGCAGGCGATCCTGATCACGTTGGGCATCACTGAGTGCTCGATAGTGGGTTTGTTCACTGGCCGCGAGGCGTTGCTCAAGGGCCAGACGTTTATCCTGCTCGACCTGCTGCGCGCTGGCTGCGGCCACATTCAGCTGATTGAGAGTGTCGGCGTGCATCCGGGCCTGCTCGGCCAGTTGCCGCCCGTAGCGCCAGTCCTGAAACTGCCAGGCCAGCGCGGCGGCCAACGCAGCCAGCAACAAAACGCCGATCAGGCGCCAGGAGACGGACATAGCACCGCCCTCGCCCGCGCCCAGATGTCGAGCCGATCCTGCAGGCCATTCAACCCGCCGTTGATTCGGCGGGTGATGCTGTTGAACTGATCGCGGTCGGCCAGATCGTTCAAGCCGTTCTGTTCCCAGAACCATGCTGCGGATTCGGCCGCCCATTGCGGTTGCTCCAGCAATTCCGGCAGAGACAGCAGACGCTCATCGCCGAACAGGCCGAGACTGCACTCACGATAGTTGTTACGCCCGGTGATCTGGATCAGCCCCCGACCACGGTACTTCTGTCCGTCGCCGTCGGCCTCCGGCGTGTTGCCCAGACGTAACGCCAGCGTGCCAGTGTCGTATTTGCTCAGATACTTGTTGTTGCCCAGTTCGCGCACGTACTGCAACTGCCCCGACTCGTGGCCGATTTGCGCGAGGAAAGCAGCGATGCGTTTTGGCGAGTCGATATGGCGCCGAGTCATTGCGTTATTAAGTGCAGAAACAAAAACGCCCGCTTGGCTGCGGGCGTTGGGCATGATGGTTTTAAGGTTGTCTTCTGTTATTTGCATGATGCGTAATCCTCCCTGGATGCTCCGATTGAATCATGGTTGACGGACAACGCCCCCCAGCCATTTTTTTGCCAGAGTTGTCAGGGTGTTGTTCGATGCCGCGACTTCGGGGGCCGTGAACACCCAGCCGAGAGTGCCGAAGTTCGCGTTCCAGTCGATTTGCGGTGTCGGTGTCACGTCGGTGATGTCGACCCACAGCAGATCCGGATGGAACATATCGGCCATGTTGCCGCCAGTGGAGAACAGCTCGACCACAGTGTTATTGACGATACGTGCGTAGGTTTTCATCAGGCGTACTCGTAAATGATCACAATGCCCGACGCTCCTGCTCCGCCCGGATGACCTGGCTGGCTGGGGCCATTGGCGATACCACCCGCACCGGAGCCATAGCCGCTGCCCGATGCTGCACCCGAACCAGCGCCTCTACCAGCGCCACCGCTGCCCAGCGGTGAACTCCCGCCATGACCCGCAAGAATTGAACCATTGACATTGATTCCCGGGCTTCCCGCAGCTCCACTGCTGTTGAGGATGTTGCCTCCGGTTGCGTTGATGCCTGGCGTACCTCCCACGAATAGACCGAAACCGGCAACCGCGATCGTTTCAAAACGGGATGATCCGTTCCCCCCAGGAGCGGACACCAGAGAGCCGACAGAACTCGTCCCACCCGGCCCACCACTCACGCCAATGGCTCCCGCTGTGCCACCAACGCCTACCGTGATGACTTGACTGCTTCCAATAAGCACCGATGAAATCCATGACTCAGCATAACTACCCGAGCCCCCTCCTCCCGCAAGCGTAGTTTCGTTTGCGTTCGTAGCGGCAACTCCCGCACTCCCGCCACCACCACCCACTACCTTGACCAGCACATTCTTCATCCCCACCGTCGGCACATAAGTGCCAGACGAGGTAAATGTCTTCACTCCCAATAGCCGTCCACTCGCAGCACCGCCACCACTGGCATACACCAGCACCCAACTATCCAGCACCGCGCTGTACACCACCGAACACACACTGCCGGCGACAATCTCGGCAGGCCGCAATGCACTCGATGCAAGATTTACCAGCGGCTTGGGCATCAACCCGTTCGGTGCAAAGGTACTCGCTCCGGTATTGGCATTACCGGCGGTAAAGCGCAGCGCCAAGCCGTCCTTCAATGCGGTGACGGGAGGCACATAATTGGCCATGTATAGATTGGCGGCGCCGATGTCAGTGGCATGTTTGTCTTCACCTGCCTGACTGAGTTTTTGCACCGCTTGCAACAATTGGGTTGCATCGGCTTCGCTTGGCTCAAGGCCGGCGGATTTGACGACGTTCAACAACTCATCGGTGACGCTGTTGCCCCAGGTCGCCGGGATCAACGATCCGGGCAATCCCGCGACGACATCTTCATTGACGAACTTGCCGTTCACCAGCCCGACGCTGGGAACGCTTTTTGGATAATCCATTTCAACTTCCCTGATGAATTACAGCGCAGCAGCCAGCCACCTCGGCGCTACCGGCCGGTGCTCGCTGAACGGAAAAAATGAACCTTGCGGCCAGTCTCGCAACTCACGGCGATAGGTTTGCAGTTCAGCGTATTGCTCGGTGGTCAATGTAGTGCCGCCGCCATCCTCGAGTTCATCGCGGTCACGTGCTACCAGACCGTCGGTGGCGGCGAGTTGCGCGGTGCGCCATGAGCGCTCGATATCAGCCGCTTCATCTGGTGAAGGAGGCGGTGGATCGACCAGGATCGGATAGCCGTTATCCGCTCGCACGCCGATCACTTTCGGTGTGACTGCCATCTGCTGCAGCAACGAGATCCAGTAACCCTGAGGAATTTCGATAACGTCGTCGGGAATGTCCGTCGAATTGATACCCGGTACATAGGCACCCCGGGTACTGGCGCTGAACAAAACATTGAAGGTATTCATTCAATAGCCCTTTACAAAATAATTCACGGTGCAATTGCCGGCCAGAGAGCCGGCCGCATCGCGAATTCTCAGCGTGCAACCCACTTGGCTGACGGCAATCAACGCGATCATTGCTGCATCGCCTCCCGCATGGGTGGCCACGAGCGAGAAGTAGCCCCTCGGGAAAGGAACCGGAAATGTCACGTAGACGTTGCCGGCGGCATTCGACATTCCCGAGCCCCACTGATCGATATTCCCACTCGCGTGCTTCTGATATCCGGGATTACTGACAAGTCCGGAAAACAGCGCGGCATATTTCAGACTGGCCGTCCCGTGAACCGTCCAGATACCGTTCTCTTTGACAACGTTGGCACTTTCACCGCTGTTGATCACAATCGAAGTCAGATAGGCGCCTTGCGGGCTAATTTGGCTACCGCTCATGCAGGCGATGGTGATCGCGGCATTGCTGCGGCAGTGAAAGCCGATCGTTGCACCATTCGGAACAGTAGTGATATCCGGCAGGGTTACGGTGTACACCGAATTGCCTCCAAGACCGATCGCCCATCCCACATCCGCCGCCGTCAACTGTGTTGCAGCAGACACGCCCCGCGCTCCGGCGTAGTTACCCAGCGCGCGCTGTACAAATTCGGACGTTGCAGCCGAGCGGCTGACATCGAACGGTGCAGCGGTCTGAAACAATTGGTTGCTGCGCAGAGCGCCGAGCAATTGAGCATTCGACGCCTCACTCGGCGTCAGACCACCGGCCCGCACTACACCGAGAATCTCTTGGGTAACGCCGTTGCCCCAACTTGCCGGAATCAACGATCCTGGCGACCCTTTGATCGGGTCTTCATCGACAAACTTGCCGTTCACCAGACCGGCGCTGGGGACACTATTTGGGTAATCCATTAATTCTCTCCTGTTCTGCAAGCGAGCCAAGTCGGGGCGGAAGGCCGGGAAACTGCGGAAGGAAATTGCCTGGAATCAGGCCAGTCGCGTAGCGCCTGGCGGTACTCCAGCAACTCCAGATACTGCGCAGCCTTGAGCGTCGTCCCGCGACCCAGCTCCTGCTCGTCACGATGCCGCGTCACCCACCATTCAGTGGCCGACAGGCTGGACTGGCGCCAAAGGCGCGCTGCCGCCAGAGGCTCTTGTTCATCGGGGACGATTTCGGGGGCAACGACCGGACTGATCGTTACAGGCAACGGCGCAATCTCCTGGCGCAGTTCGCCGACGGGCGCGCCGATTTCGATCTGCATGCCCTCTGGCACTTGCACCATCGACTCGACGAAAGCGGGGGCAAACAGTTGGGTAATCGCGAAGTCGCCGGTATCGATCAGTTCGACCGCAACACCGTTTTCCACTCGTGCATAACGGGCCATTACTCGTACTCCCAGATTTCACAGAAGGCGTTGCCACCGGCACCACCAGCAAAAGAATTCGTAGGATGCGACGAACAGGAGCCACTGCCTCCTGAGCCTCGAATACCCGCGACACCAGGGTTGTTTACGCCCTTGTACGGGGCGCCGCCGTCGAACGGGCTTGCGGCTCCACCACCGGAGAGCACTCCCCAATTGCTATTGAACATTGCGTAACCGCCGGTGTTGCCACGTGCGTTGGCAAGATTGCCGCCCACCGCGTCTTGGCCTCCGAGGCCACCTTGGACGTACCCTGAGGCAGAAGTTGACGTATCAATGTTCAGGATCTGTGCACCGCCCCCGCCTCCCACGCTCATGTATGAGCCGAAGGAGGCCCCGCCGCCGCCCAGCCCCATCGTGGGGCCGATCGCACCACCCGCACCCAACGAAACAGGCACGCCGGCAAGGATTTGTGGAGTCACGTCATACAAGCTTTCCGCATAGGCACCCGAACCACCTCCACCGCCAATACGCAAATTACTGGCGGCAACAGGCGCACAACCACCACCCGAACCACCCGCCCCCACCAACCGCACGCGAATCCGTTTGGCCCTGGGGTTGGGCTTGTAAACCGTGATCCCGACCGTCTCGATCTGCCGCACCGCCAACAACCGCCCCACCGCATCGGTGATGCCGTAACCGGCCAGCGTGGTCGGGGTGTTTTTCAGTTTGGTGAAGTCGACCAGTGCACCGATGGCCGTTGCCAACTGGTCGGTTCTGGCTTCATCAGGCGTCAGCCCGGCAGCCTTGATCGCGTTAAGAATTTCCTGCGTGACGCTGTTGCCCCACGCAGCTGGGATCAACGATCCCGGGGAACCGGCGATCGGGTTTTCATCGACAAAGCCGCCGTTGACCAGGCCAACGCCGGGAATACTTTTTGGATAATCCATTGCACTGCTCCCTGTGCTGAAATCAGTTGGCTACGACTGCGCCGGGAGCGACCGGCCAGGTAATTTCGTCGGGGAAACCGGCCAGCTTTTCGATGCGGTTCAGCTCGACGCTGTAGAGCTTCCATTCGATCAGCAGCAGTTGTTCGTCGTGGCTGGCATCGCCAATATCTTCGGCGTATTGCAGCGGCGCGATGCGCAGGACAGCGTCGCGCAGCAACACATCTCTTTGAGCAAGAACGACGCGTTTGCAATCCGCCAACTGCGCGACGTCATCGACTTGCCACGCATTGTCCACCCAGGCATGGAAGCCGCCCGGCCATGGCAACGTGGTGAAGCCTTCCGGCAACTCGCCCAATGCCGTCCAGGTTTGCCTCATGCCGGTGTCAGTGCGGTAAACATCGCCGCGATAGTCCGCTTGCTGTTGCAGAGAACCATTGACATAAGCCCAGGCAAAACCGCTTGGGGCCGGGGAAAGTTCAATGCTCAGCGTCACGGCGTTACTCGGCAGTTGCAGACCGATCCCCGGCACTAGTGGAAACTCGACAGGGCCGGTTAATGCACCGCTATCGTCTATCAGATAATTGAACATGTGCACCTCAGATCAGTTTGATACGCGCGGGATAGGCAATATTTCGCGGACGGGTTTCAGCCGAAAAATTGCCGATGTTGCCGATGTAAGTGTCCGAGTCGAATGCAGGGTTGGGGTACGTTGTTGCCACGGTCGTTGTCGTCGGTGAAAAGTTGACATTGGTGCCGACATCCCAGACACCGTCTGGAATCGCCGGGGCCGGTTTGAAAGAAGCCCCTGTTCCCGTCGGCAGATAATGGTTGTGACTCTGCAACGCATGCATTTGCAGGCTGCCGGACACGCGACCGGGATCAACGTTTCTGGTTTCACTGAGCACTCGCAGAAACTCGCCGCGAATCTCGGGAATCCGGAAATTCGAGACACCATCGCCACTGGTCCATCCGCCTTCCCGGCCAGTTCTGGCCGCTTCGGTCGTCAATGCGCCGGACGCCTGAGCAAAATCCCACAACCAAGGCCATTCGGCGCGCTTGAACAGATCACCGTTGGGAAAGCCATAGCCACCTGGATTGAGCGACAGAGTGGTTTCAAAAAACGGCCGCCCCAAAGCGCTGTTATCAAAGCGACCGATCGGCCACCAACTCCCCGCCCCGTCACTGCGCAGATGCCACCAGTCCCCGTTGCCCATCAGCACCAGAAAGGGGTAACCGCCAGGCGAGAGGTGTGTGTGAAAACGAACCTTGTCAGCGTCGGAGGTCTGCACAACGAGTCGATTGCCGCTGTTGTCCATCCGCCGGACAATGACGTCGCGAATACCCAAGGCCGCGTCGGCCGATGGCAATGTCACCGTCATCGGCGCGGAGCTGCCGTCGATCAAAACGAGTCCCAACTCAGCTTCAGTCAGCGATCTGGATGTCGCCAGACGAGTGACCACCGAACGCATCGGGCTCGCTCTGCCGATGATCGACTGAATCGCCTTGTACAACTGACCGGTATCGGCTTCAGAAGCCACCAACCCGCCGCCGTTAATCACACTCAGGATCTCCTGAGTCACGCTGTTGCCCCACACCGCCGGAATCAACGAACCCGGCGTGCCCGCCACCGGGTTTTCATCGACAAAGCGGCCATCGACCAGGCCGACGCTGGGGACGCTTTTTGGATAATCCATAGGTCTTTCGTTCCTCTGAAATAACAAATGAACCGCATCACGGCGATCGCTGATGCGAGCCAACGGCGGTCTGTTTTCTGAAAATAAAAAGCCCACGGTGAAGTGGGCTTGGGTGATGCAGCACGCAGACGGTGCGACTAGAAAGTCTGGCCGCTGAGCTGTTCGCGAATCGCCGCCAACGCGTCATCGCTCGCACTTCGTGCCAGATCGAGATTGCCTTTGGCCACGTGCGCGCGGATCTGCTGTTTGGCCTTCAAGCGCAAGGTGCGCAGGGTCAGCAAATGGTCGGTGAGTTGCTCGGCCTTGCTCAGGATCTGCTCGGCAGCCTGTTTGGCAGTGCGACCTTTGACTACCCACGCAGCAACCGACAACGGCACCTCTTTTTTCGGATAACCGGCGTCTTGATAAGCCTGAGCGTCGGCAGCAGCCTGGGCGTACTCCATGGCTTTGAGCGGGTCGCCGGCCAAAACGGTGCGAGCACTGTCGGCCGCCGCGTCGACCTTGGAACACAGCTGTTCGGCTTGCTGAAGTTCCAGCTCGGTAACTCTGGACGCATTCAACTGCCACTTTTCTCCATCCCAATCATGGGCACTGGAAGGCTGGGCCGGACGCAAGCCTTCCTCGAACTGATGCAGCTCTTGAATGATGATCATCGGATCAGCTCCCAGGAAAAATTCACGTTTACCGCTGCAGAAAAATTAACCGCGATGCCATTGGCGTAATCGGCTGGGCCAACACTCTTGAGTCCCATACTGAACAATAATTCGTCACTGGCGGCATTAGCTGCACCCAACGTATGTTCCGCCTGGTACGACTGCCACAGCGAGCGCAATTCGTTGTGATCGAAGCTGGCGGTCAAGGTAGAAACCGTTGTATCGCTGACCACGTTGCTGGAAAAAATCAGCACGGCGCCACCTACCGTTGTCCAGCCATCCCAGTTGCTGGAGGTGCCTACTGTCGGGTTGAGGAAGCAGTAGTTGCCCCCCAGCCAACCCGTCGGCGCGAAGTTCACGCTGGTAATCCCGGTGGGATGCGGTGTCGGGTTACCCACTACCAACCGCGCCGCTCGGGCATGCGGATCAAGTGGCAGGTAAACCACGCCATTGCCATTGACGGTCTGCGTCCACGACAACCGGTTACGGTTGTAGATCGCCCTGACAATGGGTATCGACCCAGGTCCCGCCGTTACGACCCAGGCCAGACAGATGTCCAGCGGCGTCGACTGGAAACCACCGCCCGCCGCACCATTGACCGTCCCTTTCAAACCGTCAGGCGTAGCATCGTAGATCGTGCCGCGCTGCATATAGAAGGTCAGCGCGCCCGCAATCACCTGCGCCCGGAGGAAGTAGCCGGTACTTGGCAGCAAATCGGGACTGCTCCACACCTGGGTGGTGAATGTACGCGCACGCCCCAACTGCCCGGCCACCACTTCCTGACCAAGACTGATCAGCACGCCCGCCGGAATCGAGATCCGTCCGCCACTGGTGGCAACCGCTGCCGGAGTGATCGCCAGACGACCGTCCGGCGTCGCCACCGTCGCGGTCGGCAAAGACCCGATCGGCAACGCCGAATCCAGATTCCAGCCCTTGGCCGAAACGCTCTGAATCGCCTGCAACAACTGATCGTATTTCTTCTCGTCCGGAGTCAGATCTCCGGCCTTGATCACGTTGAGAATTTCCTGGGTAACCCCGTTGCCCCAGTCAGCTGGAATCAGCGATCCCGGCGTCCCGGTCAGCGGGTTTTCATCGACAAATTTCCCATTCACCAGACCGGCGCTGGGCACACTTTTCGGATAATCCATCCCGTCATTCCTCCCTAGTCATAATTGATGTGCACCTTGGTATGCGCCGGGGCACTGCGGTGGATCAGGCACTCAAGCGCCGAGCCCGGGTTGACGCCGAAGCGCTCGCCCCAGTAACTCGCGCCATAGCGCCGACCAAGCAGCAGGCGGCCGCCGGTGTTGAGGGTCCACATGAATTGCGCTTCCCAGGTGCCCCAGTGCGCTGCGCCAAAACGCGAGCGACCCATGCGGGGGGCTTCGTGTTCGGTGATGCTGGCGTTGGGGTAGCCCTGGCTTTTGGCGATGTCGAGGTAGTAACCGACAGCCTGACTGCCGACCGCGAGCAAGCGTCGGCGCACGGCGAGGCGGCGGTCGTCGAACAGCGGTGTGGCGCCCAGGCATGGGTCGGGCAGTTCCATCACCCGCTCCCAGTCCGGCACCAATTCGCTGACGCCCGCCGGGTCCATCTCGTTGAGCAGGTCGGCGGCGCGGGCGTCGAGGCGTGCCAGTTCGACGGCGACGCCTTGCAGTACCTCCTCGAGTTCCGGAACGCGCTCCGGATCCCACGCCGGACCGCTGGGTAGCAACGCGCGCAGCTGCGCCTGATATTGCGCGGCGGTTCTTATGCCCCCCATACGCAGCCTCCGAAGGTCAGCAGTTCGCTTTGCCCGGCAGGCACGTCAGCGGCCGGCGCGGTCAGCGTGTGATCGTACTCACCGCCGGCGCTGCTGATGGCTTCGCGGATATGGCTGATCAGCAGCGGCACACCCAGATCGGCCTCGCGGTTGTGCAGGTCGCGCAGTTGCGCTTCAACGGCGGCGCGCACAGCAGTGGTGTCCGGGTTGACGCTCTTGAAGCGATACACCACCGGCACCTGAATCGGCCGCTGCACGTGCACTTCCGCCGTCACCGGACGCAGCGGTTCGATGTACTCCTGAACCTCCGCCAATTGCTCATCGTTGGGCACCGGTTGCGGGTCTTCGTCACGCATGATGAACACCGTCACTGTGCCTGGCCCGAGCAGGCCGCCACGGCACCAGGCCCGCGTCACACCCGGCACTTCCAGCGCCCAGGTTTCGTAGTCGCTCGCCGAACCACCGTGGGGGATCACGCGATAAGAGCGGATCACCCGCGAACGCAACGACTCCAGACTTTCCCGCGCCACACCACCACTGAGGCCGGGCGCGAGCACCACAAAACTGTTGCCGACCACACCGGCGATCGGCTGCACCGGGTTCAGCGCCAGACCGGCGTCGGCATTACCGAGGCTGCCAGCGTCGAGCGCAGCAATCGTGGTGGTGTTGCTACCATTGACGGTGGTGCGCGCGGTGGTGACTTTGTAGGTACGGCCATCGCTCGCTTGCAGCAGCGTGTCGACATCCAGCACCGCACCGGCGGTCGCGGTAAAACTGACGCTGCCGGTGGCGACTTGCGCCGGTTTGCGTGGCTGATTCAGGCGCAGCGCGGCGATGCGTTCCAGGGTCGACTCGTCGGCCTTGTCCGGCAGGATCTGCTCGGCAATCCAGTCGAGATAACCGTACAGACCATAAGCCGCGCCACCGAGGGTGCGGGCCAGCACTTGCGCATCGGACTGGCGCAGCGAATCGCCGGCCAGGTCGCTTTGGGTGCGCTTGATCAGCACCGGCAGCGAAGGGGTTTCAAACGGCATAGATCACCTGCCAACTGTTATCGGGGTTGATGTCCAGACGTTCGCCGTCGGCCAGGGTCAGGACCGTGCGCAGGTTCAGGCGCTGGGCGTCGAGGCGTTCGCTGATGATGTCGATGGCGCTGCAGTGGCCGTCGTCGATCAGCCATTGCAGGGCTTCGCGGGCATAGAACTCGGCGTCCATCTGGGTCTGTCGGGTCAGCTTGACCCGACGCAACAGCCACAGCCGCGAACCGATGCGATCGTCGGCGACGGTGGGAAAGCTGTCGCCCCACCAGCCGAAGCGCTCCTCGTCGTCGAGGGCGTCGTCATCGGCGGCGCGGCGCCAGGTGAACAGGCTGATGAGCACGGCGCGGGTCAGTGCGGCGTGGAGGTTCTGGCTGACAAGCATTATTTGCCTCCTGCCGGCGCACCGGTCTGGCCGCTACCGGCCTGCACGCCAACGTGCACGTGTTTGATCTGGCTGATGCCGCCGGCGAGTTGGTCGCCGGTGGAAACGATCTTGCCGGTCTGGTTGATCACCGGCGTGTCGAAGTTCACCGCGCTGCTGGCGCGGATGTTCAGGGTGGCGGTTTCGATGTCGATGATCCGCCCGCGCTTGAAGTGAATTTTGTCGCCCTCGTCGGTGTAGATCGCCACTTCGCCAGAGGCCAGCGACTGCAAGCGATAGCGGCGGTCGGCGACCACCAGGGCGATGGCGTGAGACCGGTCACCGCCGAGAAACGTGACGATGCCTTCGGCGCCGGCCAGCGGGTTGCTGGTGAAACCGTAGGGTTCGAAATGCTCCATGTCGTCGTTCACCTCGCCGGCGGTGAGGCGCATTTGCAGCGATTGCAGCTTGGATGCCGAATGGGCGAGCACGACAGTGCCGCGCGCCAGCAGGCGTGTCAGTAGGCTCATGAATTGTCCTCAGGGAGCAGACCCGACACGGACAACATGTGGGAGCGGGCTTGCTCGCGAAAGCGGTGGGTCAGTCAATGGGATGTTGGAGCTGCTGACGCTTTCGCGAGCAAGCCCGCTCCCACAGGGGTTCGGTGTCAGGCTCAGGTTTTTTTCGGGGGGGTGGGGTCGGGATCGAAGGTATGCGGTGGCGCCACTTGCAGCGTGGTCACCGAGCCCTGCGCCGAGAGCGAATACGTGACTTTGGAGATCAGCATGTCGCCGTCAAAACCGAGCACCGGATCCGTGACCTTCACCAGCGTGTTGTGGCGCCACAGATCGCCATTGGATTGACGCCAGCCCTGCACCTGATAGGTGGTGGTCTGCGCCCGGCCCATGCGGGTGGCGCTTTCCCATTGGGCGCGTTGCTGGGCCAACTCGAACGTCAGCGCGGTGCCCTCGTTGATGATCGTGGTGCGGCGGCGCTTGAAGCTCAGATCAGCCGCGCTGGATTGAACCTCGCTGACGGCCGCCCCGCTCTTATTGTCCGAGCCTTTCTGCTGACCGATCACCCGGTATTCAGAAAACACCTGGCTCTGATCCATCGGCGCGTTCGCCGACAGAATGTTCTTGCCCAACTCCAGCGCGTCACTGGCCCGACCACCACTACCGGGCTTGGCCAGCACCAGCCGGCCCTGCTCGTCATCGGTGGAAAACACCCGAAACAGCGAGAGCAATCGGTCGATCGACTGGAACACTGTTTCGCCCGGCACGATGGTGTGTTTGGCGAGCCGCGCGGTCTCGGGAATTTCGTTGACCACGTACAGCGAGTATTCCGCCGCCAGAGCCTGGACGATGCTCAGCAGCGGTTGCTCCTGCCATTGATTCGGGCGGTTGGTGGCTGCGCAATCGACCAGATCCTGAGTCTTGGAGCTACCCTCGATACTCAAGCTGATCTGGCGTCCGTCGTAACTGATCGGTGCCTTGAACACGTAGCCGGTGAGCACCAGATCCTGGCCGATTTTCACTTCGCAAGGGTCACCCGGTTTGATCCGTTGATCCACCGTCTGCCCCGGCCACTGCCAGGTGATGTCGAGTTTGAAGGTGCGGAACTGGCGCTCCAGATCAGCGGTGATTTCCACGCTTTTCCAGCCGCCGTGTTCCATGTTGTTAACGGTCAGCGTGACATGGTTATCCATCTCGCTCATGGCTCACTCCCTGGACACTTTCACGTCGTTGGGTGAAAAGCCCGGATGGTTCATCGCGTTGCTCTGCGTCACTTGAGTCACCCGTGTGGCATCGGCAAATTGCTTGTAGGCCACAACCAGCGCCGGCAGGCTTTCCTGGAACGATTTGGTGACCTGTCGCACACCGGATGACGCCACGGCCTTGAGATGCGCCATCAGCGCTTCCTTCACATCGTTGATTGCCTGGTGATGTTTGGGATCGGCCTTGTCCAGCATCGGGTCAATTGCCACCCCGACCGCCTTCTGCAGCGCTTTCATTTCGTCGGTCACCGGCACTTCCTGACGGGTCACCGGTTGATCCGCCTGATGCGCCACCGAAGCGGTCGACGTCAGTTTGACCGGAGGGGTCGCTACCGGCATCGACGCGACCCACTGCGCCACTTTCACCAGCATGGTGTCCTGCACCAGATCAGCCATGGCTTGCGCTGCAGCATTGGTGTCCTTGCCGGTGGTGATCTTCGGCGCATCCAACTTGCGGATGGCCTCGAGTTGTTGGGACACGTCGGCAATCACGCCACGGTAGCCCTCCTTCGCGAACGCCTTCAGCTCCTTGATATCGCCGAGCAGGCCCTTGAACTCCGCCGCCACTTCCTTGGGCAATTCCTTCACGGCTTTGACCAGTTCAGTGATTTGCTTGTACTGCTCGATCAGCGGCTTGAGCTGCTCTTTGATCACCTCATAGACCCCGGTCAGGCTGTTGCGCAGATTGGCAATGCCGATCCGCGCAGCCTTGATCAACGTCATCGCCTGCTCAAAGCGCGCCACCGCAGAACCCAACAGCGTGTCCGCCTTGGCCAACAGAACTTTTTGCGTACTGACGGTAGCGGTCGGAAACGGCAACGGCCGGTCCGGGTAAAACTTCAGACTGAACGTCACCAGCCCGCCGTCCTGGCGGGTGTGGGTCATGTCGCATTCGCCGACTTTGACTTGCAAGCGTCCGAGCCACGGATGCACCAATTCACCACTGCCCGCCTCCAAGGCCTTGAGCAGCTTGTCGCGCTGCTCCAGACAATCGGCGCCGATGATGAACGCCGTCAGGTCGTGGGTCTTGGCCTGCTGGCCGAGATCCTCGAAATACGGCAGGTCGCGTTGCGGGTATTCGTGCAACTGACCTTTGCGACCGACCGGGGTTTTCGCCTGATCGATCCAGAACCCGACACCGCGAAACGATGCCGGCAACAAACGGTCACGCCAGTTCATTGGAACCTCCTGCCGACAGCGAGCGATAGCCGATGCGCGAAGACAGCGCCAGGCCCGGTTGATTGGTTTGTGGTTGATCGGTGCGCAGCCCCGCCGGTGCATTTTCGAAGCGCACGGTCAGGCCGCCTTCGAGTTGCGTACGGTTGTTGGCCGCGCTTTGCTGGATCAGGGCGCTGGAGGTTTGTGGCAGCGAACTGCTTACTTTCGGGGCACCGGCAGGCGCTGCCGGGGCGGTACCGGTGAGGGTTGCAAAGACACCGGAGAAATTGCCACCGAACAGTTCTTTAAGCTGCCCGAAAATCCCTTGCAGGTTTGTCCACATGTCGCTGAACCAGGTCAGTACCGGCTGCCATTTCTGCTGGATCGACTCCAGCGGCGACTGGCTGAACAGATCGCCGAAGATGCTCTTCACCACTTGTGCATCCGTGGTCAACGATGCCCACAGACCGGAGAAGTACGCGCTCACGCCATTCCACTTCGCCATGACCGCTTCCACAGGCGCGCTGCCAAACAGGTTTTGAAACTCGTCTTTCAACGGCTGGGCTCCAGCCCTGAGTACGTCCCACAGCGCGGAAAAAACCGGCGCCACGGGTTGCCAAGCCGATTCAATCATCGCCACCGGCGATTCCGTGAAGATCGATTTGACCTGTTCCCACTGCGCCGCAGCGTTACCTGCAACACCGCCAACAAGATTGCCAAACACATTGTTCAGCGAACCCCAGGCGTCAGTAATCGTCTGCACTGGCGACCAACTGAACTTCGCCTTGAGCGCGTCTACACCGGCAGCAGCTTTGGCCTGTGCGCCAGCGAAGAAATCACTGACGACATTGCTCGCGGTTGCAAAAGCCTTGCTCATCACTTCACTCGGCGAGAAATCGAATTTCGCCCTGAGCCTGTCGATACCCGCTTGCGCATCCGCCATGGTGCCAGCGAAGAAATCACTGACAACGCTACTGGCCTTCGCCAACGCCTTGTTCCACACCTCACGCGGTGAGAAAGCGAACTTCGCACTGAGCTTGTCGATCCCTGCTTGTGCATCCGCCATCGTGCTGGCGAAGAAATCACTGACGACACCGCTGGCCTTAGCCAATGCCTTATTCCACACCTCACGCGGCGAGAAATCGAACTTCACCCTGAGCTTGTCGATCCCTGCTTGTGCATTCGCCATGGTGCTGGCGAAGAAATCACTGACAACGCTGCTGGCTTTCGCCAACGCCTTGTTCCACAGCTCACTCGGCGAGAAGTCGAAAGCCGCCACGAGCTTGTCAGTGCCTGCCTGCGCTTTCGATACCAAGCCGTTGTAAATATTGACGACGCTGTCGACGCCGGCAAAAAATTCCGCGCTGATCTCTCCCCACGTTTTGCTGATCAATGCGCCCATCGATTCGATTGCCTGCGTGGTCGCCGCAACTCCAGCGTTGAATTTCGTCGAAACGTAGTCCCACATCCTGCCGAAGAATCCGGAAATCGACGCCCAGTTATTGGTAATCAACCGTGCGCCAATCACGATGATGGCCACCGCTGCCGCGATAGCCGCCGCAATCAGCCCGATGGGCGAGGTCAGAATCCCCAGCACCGCGACCAGCCCCATCGCCCCGACCGTGACCACCGTAAACGCTACGGCAGCGGCCGCCAGCCCTTCGACCAGATACGGATTGTTGGCGACAAACTGGCCAATCGAAGTCATCACCGGTGTCAGCGCCGTGACGATGCCGTTAACCGCCGGCAACAACGCCTGACCGATTTTCAGCGAGATGTTATCCAGCGCCTTGTTGAATTTTTCCAGGTTGGCCGAGGTTTCCCCCTGGACCACCTTCGGCACTTTAAGGCCCTTGAGTGCCCTGGCTTTCTTCGCCAACGCATCCTGCGCTTCGATGGCTTTTTTGATGCCGTCCTGAAACGGCTTGAGCAAACCACCTTCAGCAATGAAGCCGGCCACGTCCAGCGGCTCGAGGCCGCTGTCTTCCATGCTTTTCTTGAATGCTGCGACCTTGCCGCGCAGCCCCTTCATCTCGGTCTCCATTTTCTCGGCGCCCTTGAGCACCACGAGCATGTTGACCGTGACGGGAAAGTTCTGCGGGATCAGGCTCAAATTTGTATTCGCCATCACTGCACCTGCTGCATCGCATTGATCCGTTGCGCGTGCTCCAGCGATTCGCGGAGCACATCCAGTGGCCTGGCCATCATCTGTTCGGGGTCAACCTTCCAGAACCAGGCCAGGTCATAGGCGACTGCGATCAGGTCGGTGATGGCTCCGACGCCGCACTCATGAAAAAACTCGCAACGGCCCAGCTCAGCGCGTTGAGGTCAGCCAGATCGAGCTGGTTGACCGACGACGGTGGAATACCGGCGCACACGGCGATGTATTTGGCCGCCACGTCCATGTCGAGGCTGACTTCTTCGCTTTTGTCGATCTTGTACGGCAGCGCCTTGATCGCTCGCACTTCCTGCACCGTCGGGCGGCGCAGGACGAGTTCGGTCAGGGGCTCGCCGTGAGCTTCGATCGCAACCTGAAGCTTCACGGCGCCGCTCATTGCCAGGTCCCCTTGATGCCTTCGAATTTCAGCTCGATGGTGGCGTCATCGCCTTTGGAAACCGGCTCTTCGACCAGATAGGCACCGGCCAGCACGTAGACTTTGCCGTTGCTGAATTCGCAGGTAACGGTGATGTCGGTGCCTTCGATCAGCTTCTTCAGCGGGAAGTCGGCGGTGTGCAGCGCGGTCACTTTGAACGACGGCGCGACGTCGGTTTCCTTGTAGAAACCCGGTACGACGGTTTCGCGTTTGACGGCCATCAGCGGGGCTTCGCAGCCGCCGTTGATAGTCAGTTGTGCACCGTCGACTTTGACGTAGCAGGTGCCTGCAATCACTTGACCCATGGTGTTACTCCCTTCAAATAAAAAAGCCCACCGGAGTGGGCTGAATGCTTACGGCCAAACGCGGCGATCAGGCCGCGTCGTCGTATTGCAGACGGAACTGGTTGAGCAGTGCGAACACGCGCAGACCGTTGATGTAATCCGGCGGGAACAGCACGTTCACGCGGCTCGGATCCTGTACGTCGCGCTCGACGATCAGGTGCTCGGCGAACAGCTCGGCGTTCTCCACGTGGCCTTCCAGTTCCAGCTTGGCGTACTGCGCGATCAGCTCGCCGCGAATGGTCGCCGGAGTGACGATCGGCTGGCCGGCGCCGAAACGGGTGCCGTCGGAAGCCAGTTTGTGCCGGCCGTACTTGCTGGTGATCACGCTTTGCAGACGACGCACGATGAACGCCGACTGGTGCATGGTTTCGCTGTCCAGGTAGGAGTTGTCGGCCTGACCGTAAGCGTTCTTCTGGTAGGTGGTGATCGAACGCTGAATGCGCACGTAACCGCCTTCGTAGTACGCGGTGGCAATGCCGTAGTTGAGCAGCGACTGCCGCTCGGTCAAGGTGAAACGCTCGCTGGCCGGCGCCGGATCAACACCCGGCAGGCTGCCGCTTTGGGTCGGACGGCTGGCATCGGCGGAGATGAACACCGCGGTGCGCGCAGCCAGTGCTGCCGCCTGGACCCAGAACGGTTGCGGTACGCCCGGCTCCAGCGCCTGGATGGTCATGTGCTGATCGTTACGTGCCTGGCCAGCAGCAACCAGGGTGCCGACGGTGCCGCGCTTGGCGCTGTAGACGTGACCGAACAGTTGCTTGGCCCAGGACCAGCGACCGGTGCTGTCATCCATCACTGCTTGCCAGGTATTGAGGGTCGACAGATCCGACCACGGCAGAGCGATGAACTCGAACGGCTCGTCACCCAGTGCAGCCACGGCTGCGACCTGATCCGGCACACCGGCGCCGCCAGTCATGGCGGTGATCGCAGTGGTCAGGCCGGCCGGGGTTTCTTCGCCGTTGCTCTTGCCCAGGCGATTGAACTGCAGGCTGATGTCGTTACCGCTGTCGCCGGTCCATTTGGCGGTCAGGGTGACCACACCTTCAGCAGCCGCCGCGCTCACCGGCAGATCGGCGGTGGCGTTGATTTTCTGTGCCAGTGCGGTAGCCGCTTGAGCAGCGGTGGCACCGTTGACCACGGTGGCCTGCACACGCACACCAGCGACGTACAGGTTGAGCACGCCAGCCTGAGTCGCAGTGCCAGTCAGGGTCAGCACGCCTTTGGCGATGGCGCCTTCAGTGTTGTGCAGCGGCAGGCACCAGATCTCGCCGATCGGGTCGGCCTTGCGGAAGGTCTCGTACATCGAGGCGAGCATCGAGCCCTGACCGCCGATGCTTTTTGCCAGCGCGACGCTGGAGACCAGCACCAGTTTGCCGACTTCAGTCGGGGCGATGTTGTCGTTGACCTGAGCGACGATCAAACGGCGCATGGCCGAAGTCGCGCTATTGGCGGCCGAGTTATCCATTTCGGCATAGAACAGCGGTACACGAATGTCCGCGGGGATGTTGCTGAATCCGATCGCCATTATTTGGCTCCCTGTGCTTTGACTTTTACGGTTTTGAGAGTGATATCGCCGTCGGCCAGACGTCGGCGCCACCAGGCGCTGTCCAGCACTTCACGGCCTTCTTTGGGCAGCAGATCGCCCGCTTCCGGGTCAGGCACGGCACGGCCAGCGGCCGGCAGTACGGTGATGCGATTGCTCATGGGGTTACGTCTCCAGAGAAAGTCAGTTCCACGCGCCCGTCAGGGCCCGGGTGTTTCAGATTGGGGTCGGCCGGGTCGATCGCATCGACCCGCACGGTGACCCCGGTAAAGGACGACAAACCGTCCAGTTCACGTTCGTGCCAACTCTCCGCAGGCTGACTCGGCAGATTGCGGCCGAGCTGGAACTCGGTAAAAAAGCGCAGCCGATAGAAGGCCCGGCTGCTGTTGATCGAGACCATCTCGCCGCCGTCGTAGACGATGGCGCTGTAGTCGGTGCCCGGTTTGAATCCCACCAGCGCGCGCCACAGTTCGGCGCGCAGGTCGTGCAACAGATCCAGCGCTTTTGTGCTGTCGCTGGCGTCGAGCGCCAGGACGATTTCGAAGCGGTCGCGGATCGGTTGCGCGGTGAGGTTTTGTGCGGTGCTGGTGCTCGCGAGATCCGCCAGGGGCAGAACATGAGCCGAGGGTGTCGGCAGATCAGCGTTGCCTTGCAGCAACGCCAGATCGACACCCACCGCAATGTGGTTGGCAAGGCTTGGGCATTGCCCACGCAGCTGCGTGAGGATCGGGGTGATCTTCATGGTGGTGTTCCAGAATTGAATGAAAAGCGGTCTGCAGAACACTGCAAAACCTGTGGGAGCTGGCTTGCCAGCGATGGCGGTGGATCAACCGGCATCTCTTTTGAATGGGTTGGCCTCTTCGCGGGCAAGCCCGCTCCCACAGGGATCTTCATCGCAGTGACAAAGCGGGGAATCAGTCCTTGGCTTCGGCTTTCGGGTCAAGGCAGGCGGCATCGATCACGCAGCGATAACTGTTCTCGCGATTGCCGCTGGCGGTGACTTTTTCGATCGACCAGCGCCCACGCATGAAGTCCGGCCAGGTCTCGTCGAGCAGCACAAGGCCTTCGGCGGCCAGCAGTGGATTGCCGGGACAAGTGATCTTCACCTTGTACTTCTGCCGGAGCATCTTGCGCACTTCGCCTTCGCCGACGGCGATCGCATCGGCTTCGCTGGGTTGTTTCTGGCGCAGGGTCTTGAACGGCGCAAGCCCCGTTTCAACCCAGCGCAACACGCCGGCAGCACCATCCCAGAAACAGGTCTTGCAACCCTTGGTCTGCTCGCGGGCAGACTCCTCCAGCGTGGCGCTGACGAACGCGTGATCGCCGGGACGGTTGTTGCTGGTCACCGACAAGGTCACGTCCGCCAGCACCTGGCCCGACAACGATTTGGTCTGGCCGGGACGGGCCAGCACGTACACGTCGTTGTAGGGTTTGGTTACCGCGTTGTACTTTTTCGCCAGGCGCGTCAGAAAGCTCATGTCGGTTTCGTTGGACTGGTCGACGTGCTCGATCCTGATCATCGCCACCTCGGGCGCGACGCGCGGTGAAAAGTCATGGCTCGACACCAGTTTTTCAAATAGCGCACCCAAGGTGGTCGGGCCATGACTGGCAGTGCGACGTTGCTTGAAGCCCGTCTCATCATCCTTGCTGAACGGCGCCGCCGTGGCCACCAGCGTCAGGCGGAACGGGAACAGCGTCGGCGTCAGGCGCGTCACTTTGAACTGGCCCTTGTCGACCATTCCCGACTCCAGATAACCGACCTCAAGGCCGATTTTCCCGCCCAGATCCGGCAGCCCTTCGAGGCCTTCAAGATCAATCGTCAACGTCAGTTGATCGGACTCGAAACCGGCAGCGTCGATGTGTTCCCAACTGATCAGGCGTTGATTGAGCAGGGCCGAATGAGCCCCGTAGAGTCTTACCGCCGGGGTGAAACCAAGTGTCATGCAACCTCCTTAATCCCAGGCCGTGAGCGGTTTGATCGTGGCCGGTTTCGAGTCGAGTTCCGGCAACGTGACCCAGACGCCCGCAGGCAGGATCGGGCCGTGTTCGGCCAGGGTCGGGTTGAGTGTCCACAGAGCTTCTTCGGCGGCGTCATCACTGCGCCCGGTTTCGCGGTAGAGCAGCAGATTCACTGAATCACCGGCCACGCTTCGTACCTTACGCATTGTTGAACTCCGTTAATCCGACCACCCACTTGATCACCATCGCGGTGCCGTCATCGATGACCTCGCTCTGGTTCTCGTCGATGCTGTTGATCCGCCACAGACCCCAGTTGCGCCCGATACCATCAATCAACGGCAGCGGCACACGCTGTGCCTGAAGTGCGCGTAACTCATCGAGTCGATCCATGGCCACGGCATACATCGAGGTGCCGCTGATGGTCAGCGATTCCGCTTTCTGCCCGGTCTGACTGGACTTGGGTTTGCTGGTCAGGATCTGGATGTCGCTCCAGCCACCGTCGGACTTTCGCGCCAACGTGCTGTAAGCAAAGTTGCGCGACAGGCCGAAGATGAAACTGCCTAGAGCCATTTGTTGTTTCATCAGTCGACTCCATCGGTCAGGGCTGCGTCACGGCGGGTGGCGAGCGGGTTGTTGGTCAACAACGGCAGGAACTGGCCGTGGAATTGCCCGCTCAGTTGTTGGCCGATGATCGTACGAATCTGCTCGGCAGTATCTGGCGCCGGACAGGTGACCTGGATCAGTGGGGAGAAGGTGACTTGCTGGTTTTGCGTCTGCGCGCTCGGCAGTTCTTTGGCAACCTCTACCGGCGGGGCGAGTTGGTTCGGTGCAGGCGTCGCGAGTTTTTCACCCAATGCGCTTCCCCACTGATTGCCATAGTAGGTGCCAGCTGCTCCGCCAACCCCTCCACCGACAAGTGCCCCGGCAGGACCGGCGAAAGCCCCCAGGAAGGCACCAACGCGCGCCCCCAGGTAATTTCCAGCAACCCCACCCACCAGGCCGCCCGCTCCTCTGGCTGTTTGTTTGCCATCGGCATCGAGCAAGCCGTTGACCACGTCCATACCGGAGTCGAGCATCATCAACGGCATACTCAGAGGGCCAGCTACACGACCGATACGGGCACCTTGACTGACCAGACTTCGGCCTGGACCGGATGTCAGGTATTTAGCTCGGTCAAGCGCAACGGATCCCAGAGTCTTGGCATTGTTAAGCCCAGCGGAACCCCAAGTCTTGGCATTATTCAGCGCAACGCCCCCCCAAGCCTTCGCACCGTTAAGCGCTGCGGAACCCCAGGATATGGCAGTTGTGCCGACGAACTTGAGGTTGTCGATAGTGGATGTCGTTCCTCTAATGCCCTTGGCCAGCATCGACCCAGCGACCTGCACGCCCTTAATACCGGCAATACTCAAAATCAACGTACGCGCGAGCTCCGGTGATTCTTCAGCCATGCTGCTCAAACCATCAGTCGCCCAAGCCATCACCCCGGTGAGCCTGTCAAAATCAGCCAGCACAGCAGCGCCAGCGGAGCTAACTAGACGATCTTTCTGAGCGGTGAAAATGTTCCAGCCCGTTTGCGACGTATCAGACAGTGCCCGCGCAGCCTGATTGACTGCCCCGCCCTCCTCGCCTCGCGCCGAAGATGCGTACTGCTGTTTATCTTTGACGAGATCAAATGCACCCCGCACATCAGCGCTGCGCTCGAGCATTTTCACAACCGGCTGGTCGATCGAAAAAAGCGTCATCGCCAGGCTGGCTTGCTGCTCGGGGGATTTTGTCTTCAGCGCCTCAAGCACCTTGAGAATCGCGCCGGGGGCATCCCCTTGCATTTGCGCAGCGAGGGACTTTGGATCGAGGTCGAGTTGAGCGATCACCGCTTTCTGACTAACTGATGCGTTGTCGCCCAACGCCAGCGTCGTGGTGATCCTCTCCAGTGCCACGCCGGCGTCAGCCCTGTTTACGTTGACATTGAGCATTGCCGCAGCAAAAGCCGCAGTCTGTTCGGGACTCAGCCCGGCACCTTTTGCCGAAGCGCCATAGTTGCTGAGGATCGAACCAATATCAGCCACCGAGGCACTGAGTCGGCTTCCCAGCACACTGGTAGCATCGGCGAGGTCGAGGGTCTTTGCTCGGTCGAGCCCCATTGAGGTGCGCCAGCCGATCAGCAGATCCGCAACATCCGGCGCCTTCATCTCAAAGGCTGTGGCCGTGATGCCAGTGTCTCGAGTGAAATCACTGAGGTCTTTTTGCCGAGCGGCTTCATTCTTCTGTTCGCTGCCAACTCCACCCTTGACACCGGCATACATCACGCCTGCCAGATCCAGCACCGTGGTACCGCCGGCTGCCACTTTGCGCTCGGCGGCCATTTTCTCCAACGACACCCGCAACGCATCGCTTTGATCGCCCTCAACGCCTGCAACCCGTCCCAGTCGCGCCATCGCGCTATCAAGGTTGATCGCTGGCTGCAGGTATTTGAAAGGTTGCGTTGCGCCATTGACGCCTGACGGTTTCGACTCAGCTCCCACGGCCGCGCTGCCCGCTAGTGCTGGCCGGTCATTGAGAGACTGTTGCAGCGAGCGCTGTGAAATCAGCACAGCGTGTATCGACCCCAACACATCCCTGAGCTGAACCTGCTCGGCGGTCAGATTTCGCAATTCGCTGGTGGCATCGGCCAGCGCCAGGCTTAGCCCGGCAACACTGCCGTCAAAGTTCGAAGCAGGTGTTGCGGCTCCTGCTGACATCGCCGGAGCCATCAAGGCGGCAGTCTTGCTGGCCGTGCTCAATGCCCGGGTTTCTTGATTGACCTCAGCGAACGTCAACGCATAGTTATCATCTGCCATGCCGCTCTACTCCTGTTTCACGCCAAGGCGAGTGATCGCTATGTCGTAGCGGCGCAACGCCTTTTCGGCGTCCCATTCCAGAATCTCCGCTTCACTTACCGGGTAAATGAGCGGGACGATATCGAGGATTACTTCGATGTCGCGTTCCGAAAGTAGGCCGCCGGCTGGTTTAAAAAATCGTCGATGCGCACCTGCAATTGGGTCCAGTCAGGGACGCTCAGTTGGGCCAGATCGGGGATCATCAGACCGGTGCAATGGGCGGTGATGAACTCGGCGCGTTCCTTGGCCGTTTTAAGTTTCTTCATCACTTTGGTGGCGCGCAGTGC
Source organism: Pseudomonas sp. MWU12-3103b (assembly GCF_023100615.1). Lineage (NCBI taxonomy): Bacteria > Pseudomonadati > Pseudomonadota > Gammaproteobacteria > Pseudomonadales > Pseudomonadaceae > Pseudomonas > Pseudomonas sp. MWU12-3103b. The sequence goes on along the minus strand of NZ_JALMEY010000002.1, from coordinate 73,773 downwards.
GGGCATTTCCAGCGACAACGAGGTCACGGTGCGGCCAGTCACGGCGAGCGGTTGCAGCAGCTGCACTTCGTCAGGATCGTCGGACTCTTCCGCGTCCTCGACCTGCTCCAGAAAGTACGACGCCGGACGGGTCGACATCTCGTGCACGTACTGGGCGATGCTCACGTAGTCCGGGCGTTTCAGCTGGTCGAGTTCCTTGACCGACAGGCCGGTGGCGAGCAGCGCCAGTTCGAAGAACTGATCGTCTTCATCATCGCCGGCGCGTTCCAGCGCTTCTTTCTGCGCGGCGTAGAACAGCGGCTTGAGCTGGATCTGCTCGATCTGCGCGCCGTCGTCGCCGGTGATCGGCGACAGCAGGTCATGCTTGGGTGGCATCCACGACATGTATGAATTCCTTGGTGATTCTTGAGGGGGTGTTGCTAAACATCGGCCAGTCACACTGGCCCAATGTGGGAGCGGGCTTGCTCGCGAAAGCGGCCTGACATTCAGCATTGATGTCCACTGACCTGGCGCCTTCGCGAGCAAGCTCGCTCCCACAGGGTTTTATGATTGCCTGTAAAACGGGGTTACGGCATCAGCACCGCACGGCGCGCATCACCGAGGATGTCGACGCCGTTAAGCACGAATTTCTGGGTGCGTACGTCGATGTCGATCACCGGGATGCCGTTTTCCAGGCGGTTGTAGGTGCGGCACGAGAAGTCCAGAGTCGTCAGGGCTTTGCCACCCATTTTGATCGCGTCTTCACCCATGGTTTTGAGCTTGCCGCCGATGGTGTGATAGGTGAACCAGGTGTTGCCGTCCTGATCCTGACCGGCTTCACGCACGTTCAGCAGGATGTCGTCGCCCAGCTTCACCCCCATCGCCAGCAACACTTCAGCACCAGTGCCTTGCAGCTTGATCTGAGCATTCAGCGGCTTGGCGCTCTTGGCCATTTCCTCAACGATGAAGCGCCCGCCCGTCATGTTCTCCATGTCGAAATCGATCTTCGGCGGAGTGAATTCCTCAACGGTCGCCGACAGCGGCAGGCCTTGCAGGGTGGCCGCGATGGCCTGTCTTACGCGGTTGGTAAACATTAGAGAACGTCCTCCAGGAACTGCTCGATGATTTCATCGCGGGCGTTGAGTTGATAAACCATGTGTTCGTTCGGCGCGTAGCGGCCATAGTCGATGACCACGTACCAGGTGCCGTTCTTGTACTTCTCGACGCTGTTGAGTTCCGGGTGCAGGTACACGCTGCCGCCAGGAATGGTTTCGTCGGCGACCAGAGTCTGCAGCCAGTCGTTGATGCGCTTGACCTCCTGATCCATGAACGACTTGGTCAGGTTCTTCGCCATGGCTTTCTGACCGGCCTTGACCAGCTTGCGGCTGATCGCATCTTCGAGGCCGACGTAGCTGATGAACTTGCCGGTGATCGAGCGGTTACCCAGCAGCGAGAAGCCACCGAGCACGGTGCGGGCGTAGTAGCTCACGCCGTAGCGGTTGAGCAGATCGCCTTCGGTGGAGGTGTCGAGGATGTTGTATTCAACGACGCGGGACACGTCTTCGGCGTAGGTCACCTGGTTGCCCGGGCTCTCCCACTGCTTGACCTTGGCCAGCGCGGCAATCGCCAGGCTGGACGGCGCGAGGAAGACGTTTTTCTTCGCGGCTTTCGAGTACACGGCGGGCATGTTGTGCACCACCAGGCAACGGTCGAAACCGAGATCGGCGCCGCCCAGTTCCTGGCTGTAAGTCACTTGATCAGCGACCGACGCGTCCTTGCCGTCCAGTACCACACGGGCCTTGATGCGCTTGCCGAACGAGGCGAACTCGCTAGCCACCGCTTTGGTGCCGGTGAAGCCCGGCGCGCCGATGATGGTCAGGTCTTCCGGGACACTGCCCAGTGCCGCCAGACCGAGCTTGCGGCCGGTGGTTGGATCGACACCGCCGATCACTGCGTTGACGGTGTCGGCCGGGGTCGCGCCCGCTTCGACGATCACCACGTACACCGGCACCTTGACCACTTTGAGGATCTGGTAAACCGCGTGATACAGCGTGCCCTCTTCAGCGCCGGTCGGATCGAGCAGCGCGTGGGTGGTGAAGCTGTTGATGCGGAACGGTGCGTTGCGCGGAATCAGCGGATCGGCTTTCGGCGCAGTGCCGACCAAGCCGATGACGTTGTCACCCAGGCCACCCATGGCCTCGGGGGATTCGGTGGCATTGACGGTAATGCCGTTGTGCTCGAAGTTCAAAACCTCAGCCATGGTTAGTCAGCCTTCTTGGCAGCGGCCTTTTTGGCCTGGGTGGAGGGTGTTTTCAGCTCAAGTCGACCGGCGCTGTGCAGCGCACTGGCTTCGACGTCGAGCAGATCAAGGTCTTGACCGACGCTCGACCAGTGCCCACCGCCGGTGGGGAATGGGACGAGCACGGTGTAGGTTTGGCGGGTTGCCATTTTTCGTTTCTCCATAAACGGGAAGGCCCCTCTTGGGGAGGGGCTTTGGCGGGTGTTGATTTGTTTTAAGCGGACAAGAAAACGCCCCGGGGTGCGGGGCGTTTTACTGAAGGTTTGCGACTGGCGTTTCAGGCAAGGAATCTGGCCAGCCCTCGGTCAGCATTTCGCTGCTGAACGTTCCCGCTCGAGCAGACTCGGACAGCGCTTTTTCCCGATCAAAGCAGGCCTGAACATGAGACCTGACAGCCTGTGCAATTTGCAGTATCTGTTGGGCTGTCAAATCGACAAACCCGGCAACGGACTTGTAGCTGCAACGATATTCAGGATCGAGCATCGCGGAAACCGCCATTCCAGCAATCAGCGATTGACTGTCACGGGATGAATCGATAATCAAACCGGCGACCACGATACCCGAACCTTCTCGGCGAAATCGCTCCTGCGCAATCAGGTCCAATTGGCGCTTCAAGACCAGCTCGCCGTTCGCGAAACCAAATGAGTTTTCCAGTTCCTGAAGGGTGGGTTCATGGTCGAAGAGTACTTCACCGTCAGCCAATGGCCAGTCCGAGGCGACACATCGAAAGGTCGTCCCCACATTTGAGTAGGCTCTCAACATAGATGACTCCTTAAAAAGTGTATTGGGAGATGTGGACATCGTTTGCACGAGAGACCGACGCATAGAGGCGGTAATAGATCGTCTGTGGAGTAGCCATGACCAGATCCGAGAACGGACTTAGAACACCCAGTCCGACGATTCCACCAATGCCGCATGCTTTCATACCTACTTCGGTAACATCCGGAGAAAGCCCCAGAGAGCCACCGCCCGGAAAATCAGCGCTACCAATGTAATGAATGTAGCCACCGACGGTTTTTGCATTCTTCGGAACAACAGAGGCCAGCGAGATCGGTGTCGGCGACATCGACATGCCGTTTTCCAGCACTACCGTCCGAGCAATGGAAATTGAACGCTGATGTTGAATGCCGGGGTTCATCAATCGACTGGCACCGGTTTGCCACACGCTGACCAGCGCACTGGCGCTATAACCGGCGGGCATATTCGTGCCCGCATAAATTTCAGGAGCGGTACTCAATGTCGCATTGACGCCCAGCAGCTTCGCAACCTTCAACTCGGGGTTGTAGATGACGTAAATCCCGACACTGCCGTTTGCTGGAGCGATACCGGTGTCCATGCCACCTGCACCGACGGTTGTCAGATCGAGCGATAGATTGAGATTCGCCAACTTGTACTGCGCGACACCCGGTTGCTCGACAATCAGTTGATCAGCAGTAACCGTTGCAACGGAAGCCGCGACAGGCAGCGATACTCTCAGATTACGCATGGCGCCTACTTCCGCACCATTTAGGCGAGCCAGTTTGACTTCAGTAGCCAGAGAGGCGATATCGATGCTTCCCTGATTGACCGGCGCGTTCCAGGCTTTGATGCACCACATCACTGCCAGGTTTCGCGGACGCGCCACACCATAGTGTGCCTGAGTATAAAGGGAGGTTCCTGGGACATTCACTCCGCTTGCCGTGTAAGCACCGGATCCGGAATAGTCCGCCATCACCGGAATGTCCCAGCCCAGCCCCGCTCGATTAGCACTGATCCCATTGAGCCCATGAACCTCAGCACCATTGTCATCGTTACCGTGGAGCAGTGAGCCTTTCTGATAGCTGCCAACTGCGCGACCTCCATCTACTCCTCGGCCATGATCCCAACCACGCAGGAACTCACCACGCGATTCTGGCAACCGGAAGTTACCCGCGCCCTCGTCACCCTTGTTGTAAGTGGTACCGAGAAAAGCCGCCAGATCCGGATAGGTCGCAATGCTCTGCACACTGCCATCCAGTTCCAGATAACCCGGCGCAACGATCCCCGTCGGGAAAGCCAAAACAGCACCCACCGGAACAGCGGACTTGAGTCGTTCGACTTCCTTGGCCAGTGCGGCTACATCGATGGTTCCCTGATTGACCGGGGTGTTCCAGGCTTTGATGCACCACATGACGGCGATGTTGCGTGGGCGAGTCTCCGTGCCCCCCCCTTTCATGGGGCCACTGTACAGACCACCGATGCCGTTACCCGCGAACCCATTCGCTTGGTCGTTCGACAAATATGATTTCAGGCTGCCGCCGGCCGTACCGTAAACCTTGCCCCATACGCTCTGACTTACCGAAGCGTTTGAAACACCAGGGATCCCCGGAACAGCAGTGTTATCGACTAGATAATTATCCACGTGGACGTGGTTGATTACACTTTCACCCTCAGACGTTCCGATGACACGTCCCGCGTTAACTCCCCGTCCGTGATCCCAGCCACGCAGGAACTCGCCACGCGCTTCCGGCAACCGGAAGTTCCCAACACCCTCATCACCCTTGTTGAACTTGCCGCCCAGATAAGCGCTCAAGTCCGGGTAAGTCGCACTGCTCTTGACGCTGTTATCCAGCTCCAGAAAGCCCGGCGGCGGTGCATCAACCGGAAACGCCACAATCGAACCCACGGGCAATGCCGATGCCTTGGCGATCAGCGCTTCAACTTCAGCCTTGGTGTAGGAATCCTTGATGCCAAACCCGGCCAGCGTTTCAGGATTCGCACCTGCCGTCGCCCGGCCATATTCATCAACCGTGAGACTCTTGTAAGTCCCGGCCGCAATCCCCGTGCGCCCGGCGAGCATCTTGAAGGTCAGCGCCGTAGTGCCAAGGGTAATCGGCGCATTCGTGGTCAGGTGCCACAGCGAATCACCGTTCGCCGTGCCCTCCTCCACCATGACCGTCAGGCCCGGCGTGACCTTGGCGCTGGTATTGGCATCAGTCGCCCGCACCCAGTCACCGTTAGCCACGATCCACAGGCCGTTGTCCTTGGCCAGGGTCTGGTTCGCCAGCAGCACGCGGTCACCGGCAATCACGGCCACGCCGTCAATCTGCTGGGCACCGTTCAGCACGATGTTGGTAGAGGCCGCGACGCGTACCGATTGCTTGCCATCGAGTTTGCCGAGTTCTTCAGCGAGGTAACTCATGACCCACGCACGAGTGGCCTTGACCACCGTGTCGTCGATCTGCAAGGTCACCAGCGACGCATTGCTGGTTTCGAAAATCGAGCGAATGTAGAACTCTTTGCCCGAGCCCGAAGTCGCCAGAACCGGTTTGAATGACTCCGGATATTTGACGATGGCGTAGAGAATGCCGGTGTCAGTCCACAGCCCGGCCTCTCGCACATACCAGCCGCCAACATCGGGCGGAATGGTCACTTCGGCGAGCAGCCAGCTCGGATTCTTCTCGTCCTGGAACAGCGCATTGAGCGGCCCGCGCCAGACTTCGCGTTTCAGCGCAGTGGCGGTTGCGGCCGGGTTGTAGACCGAGCCGCCGCCGTCGCCGACGGAAATCTGCGTCAACTTGATCGGCGTGCCCGCGGCCTTGCACGCCGTTTCGTAGGCAATCCCTGCGTTGGTGAGCAGGGTGTAATAGTCAGCCATTCAGGCCCCCTGGGGATAAATAGTGGATGTTTCGACGGTGTACAAAGCTGCGGCCATGAACGCCTCGCCAGAGGTTTCAAGCCCTTCGATGAATACCGGATAGATCGTCGTCAGCTCACCGCAAAAGGTCGCGGCGGCGATGGAGTGACTGCCGAACGCGCTCAAGCCAACTGTTACCGAGAGAATGTCCCGTTCGCTCTTGGCATCGGCCAAACGGCGATCGAGACGGGCGTCGATTTCTTCGCTGTAGGGTTGGTCGCTGAACGCGCGCACGGAGAAGCTGTAAGGCATACCGGGCGGCGTCTGTTCGTACCATGCGCGGATGTCGGGGCGCAGTTGCAAACCTTTGGCCGCGCTTTCCAGTGCCTTGCGAGTACCGGCTTGGCGCGCCGTGGGCCAGGCGAGTTCGACGGTCAGGCGCTTTTCCGCTTCCGGTGCGCTGGTGCTCCATTCAGCGACGCCGCGATCCGCTGCCAGATACGGCAGGAACGCCACCGGTGTTTCGCTCGGGTTCATCAGTTCGGGGAACGGCGGCGCGATGCGATCAAGCAGCGCACCGAAGCCCAGATCCAGCCCGCGCTCGAGCGCCGAGCTGTTGGCCGGCAGCAACGTCGGGCTATGCGTTGGCTCACTCATAGTGTCAGCACCTCGACCTCGACCGCCGTGCAGTACGGCGCCTGAAACGCCGTGGTGACGATCGGCGCCAGCGGTTCAAGAATCTGCAGTTGCACGGCGCCGGCGCTGTGCAGCGTGTAGTCGATCCAGCTCGGATCGACCCGCCCTTCGAGGCGATGGCAACTGTCGGCGTAGGCCTGCAATTGTTGCTGCGCGGCGACTTTGGTCAGGCCCGAATCGGGGCCGGAATTGATCTTCGCCACCACACGAATCTTGTAGCGTCGAATGTCGGCAGCCTTGACCGTGACCAGGTCGGTTTCCGGTCGCACATCGGGCCGGGCGAAGTGCTGACGTACACCGTCAAGCAACGCTGCAGACGGGGTGCCATCGCCGTCTCGCGACAACACCGTGACCTGCACCTCGCCCGGCGCAGTACGCCGACCGTTGCCGTCCTTGACCTGTGCAGCGAGGCCGTCCGGGTTGAAGGTGTAGGTGACGTTCACCACACCGCCATCGCTGGATTCGACCTTCACCGTTGGCCGTTCACCGAGGGTGAATACCTCGCGGCGATACTGCATCCGCGAGCCCGCAGCCGGCGCATGCGGCGCCAGGTAATAGCGCAGCCGGGCGTCGTCATCACTTTCATAAATCGGCGGTACAGGCGGAAATGCCGCCGGGTCGCCGGGGTCGAGCAACTGTCGCTCCAGGCCCATGTCCGCCAGCCGTGCATCGAGGTTGCTGCCAGTGGCCCACCACGCCAGCATCTGCTTGATGCGAGCGTTGTATTTGCGTTCATGGGTTTGCAGGCGCACGCAGAAAGCCTCAAGCGCCAGGGTCAGCAGTTCGCTCTCGTTGTCGAGGCTGGTCTGGAGTTTCGCTGCGCTTTCGGGCGCCCGGGCGCCGACGTACTCGACGACGAAGGTCTTGAACTCGGCAAGCAAGTCTTCGAAGGCGTCGACAGTGATCAGCGCCGGTTCGGCCAATTGATTCTGGCCGGGGATCAACATGCTCATGTCACGACCTCGAATGTCTGTTGACGGTTTTTCCAGGTGCCGGCGAAGCGCAGCAGCAGGCCCGCGCCCTGGCGGCTGGCGACGATCACGCTCGGCTGAAAATCGCTGATCCCGTTCTGCGCGTTGTAGAACGCCTGAGCCGCGTGGCTCTGGGCCAGAAGCAGAACGTCGTCACCGAGGTTCTGCCCCAGCAGCGTGGGGATCAGCGAGCCATAAAGGGGCCTTTTTTGCCGGGTGCCCAGCGGCGTGGTCAGGGCCCGGGTCGCGCGCTGCACAAACTGCAGCCAGTCGTCGACCGTGGCCCCGGAGTCTCTATCGATTCCGATCATGGGAAGCTCTTGATTCAGGGGCTGATGACGCGGCCCTGGTGATCCACCAACGGGCCGCTGAAGTGCACGCCCGAGGCGTCGATGCTCAGGCCGACGGCGCCAAGTTGCAGGCTGATCAGCTGTGGAGTCATCGTCAGTTGCGCCGGGCCGATGCTCAGTGCAAGCGACTCGCGAGAGCCGCTGAATGCGGCCGGGCCGTTCTGCCAGTGCAGGGTGTGCGTGGCGTCGTCGTAGCCGCTTTCGCTCCCGTCGACATGCACCCGGCGCGTCAGCGTCGGTACCGTTGCCGTCGGTGGAAAGCGGTCACTGTTCAAACCAAACAACGCCACGCTTTGCGCGCCGCTTTCACCGCTGCCGTAGTTGAGCAGCAGGCACTGCTCGCCCACGCTCGGGATTCGTGACTCGCTCTGCGCTCCGGCGCTGGGGTTGAAGAATTTGATGGCTGGCGTCAGCAATCCTCCGTGGCTGACCTGGCAGGTGTTGCTCGCGGCATCGACGGTCTGACAGACACCGATGCGACAGAAACTCTCGGCGCGGCGGTGCAGGTCGTCGATTTCCGCTTCCATCTCGGCCAGCCGCTCGATGATCGGCCCCAGTTGCATGCGCAGTAGTGCGTCGAACATCGGTCAAGCCTCCAGCGCGGTGTATTGGTCGGGGTCATCGATGTTGCTGACTTCCCAGGTACGGGCGAATTTCGGCGTGCCGAGCGGGTCATCGAGCAAGGTCGGGCCGAGATAGAGGGTCTGGGTGAAAGTCAGGGTCCACGCCTTGTATTGCTGATCGGCGCGTGTGAGCACTGACGGCAAACCATCAATGTTCATCGGCAGATCACATTGAGCGCCGGGCAGGCCCCAACGGTTGTCGGTGATCAGGTTTTTCAGCACGGCGATCAGATCGCAGGCGGCAAATGCACTGGCGGAGAGTGCCGGAATGACTTGCAGCGACACCGTCATGACATGAGCAATGCGCCCATCAGCGGAGCGCACTCCCTGTGCATTGCGATCAAAGTCGATCAATGCCCAGGCCTGGGCACCGGGTGTTGTGAAGTCGTCGTGATTGCCAACCTGCAGATTCAGGCCGGCGCTGTTGCGCAGGGTTGTCGCCATCGCCGTGAACAGCTGCGAAGGCTGCTGGATCGGTACGGGCATGCATGACCTCCTTTTCAAATGTCCACGCGCAGCCCCGCCGCATGAGTTGTGCAGCGAGGCAAGAAAGTGTTGAGTTACTGTGGATCGCGCGGCGGGGGAACTTCGCAGACGCCGATGCGCTTGGCGGCCCAGCGTTCGTACAGACCGATGGCCACGTCGGCCCCGGCCATGGCGGTCAGGCAACCGAAGGCACCGGCGGCCCAGATGGATAGCCCGGCGGCGTACAACAGCATGATCGCCGAGACGCCGCAGATCATGCAGGCGCCGGAGCGCAGGGCCAGACGCCGCAGCAATGACCAGCCGCGGGCGCCCTCCTTGTCGGCGCGCCACATTTCGCCGGACACCCCGCCCACCACGGCAAGGAGGATGACCAGCCAGATCGGCATGTCCGCCAACGCTTGTTGCTCGTTTGTCATGTCACGCCTCCTGGTTCTAGTTGATGAGTGTTGTGTGTTGGGTTCAAGCGATGTCTCTTCAGGTAGGCATTCCAAAAAGCCCGGCATTGAGGCCGGGCTTTTCAGTAATGCGCTCCTTCGCCTTCCTTCAAATCCTGTATTCGTGAAGGAAGCTGACTTTTCGGCGCTACTGGCGCGGTACGAGTCCATTCAAATTGTTTTTCCGACCGCGGTCCCTGCCCGCCGGATAACTGCTCTTGGTGCTTTACGCTGCACACCCGGGTCAGTTGCCAACCCTCTGAACCGTTGAGGCCGGTTCATCGCTGCCTGTTCTTGTGGAACTAAAGAGCTGTTGTTGCCAGCCGCTTTGTCGAGCGGCTTGGTGGCAAGAATATGCATGGATGCATATACAGTCAATGCATAAATGCATTTATTTATGCGCGAGAAATGCACGGACGCATGCAGACCGCATAAATCAAGGCGCCGAGGGTTTTGTTCAGGCGAAAAAAAACCCGCCATGAGGCGGGTTTTCTATGACCGGTGAAATCTATCGGGCGTACATGCCCCACCAGAAGACGTGACCAAGGATGACGATCTGCTCGTCCTGCATATCCTGGAAGCTGTAGTCCTCGTCCGGATGTTCATCGCGGTTGAAGCTGCGCAGACGGATGCCGGTCGGCAGACGATAGAGCTGCTTCACGCGCAACTGACCGTTGTGATTGATCGCGTACAGGTCGCCATCAATGATGTCGCCGATCCCGCACTTGCCGGCGTTCACCCCGACCGTGGCGCCGTCACGCAACACCGGCATCATGCTGTTACCGCGCACCGTCACGCATTTGGCCTGGTCGAACTGCACACCGTTGTGGCGCAGGCTGCGCTTGCCGAAGCGCAGGCTAGAGCGTTCGCTCTCTTCGATGACGAATCTTCCTGATCCAGCAGCCAATTCAACCTCACGAAGAAAGGGCACCGACACCTCGTCGTCATCGACAGGGGTATCGTCGTCCCACAGGCTTATGTCCTTGAGTTCCGCATGCACGTCATCGCGCGCGCCACCGGTCGCGATCGCGACATCGGCGCGGCCACGCAATTGATCGGTGCTCACATTGAAGTATTCGGCGATCTTCGAGATATGTTTATCCGAAGGATCGACGATCTTCCCGCTGAGAATCCGCGAGAGCGTTGATTGAGGCACGCCGGTGCGACGGTGGAGCTCCGTGGGGGAGATCCCGTGCTGGTCGAGCAGTGCTCTTAAGACGGAGGATACGTTGCGTTTTTGCATAACGCGCATAGTGCTTGAAGTTTTTTCCGAAGACAAATGCTGATTTGCATAAATCGTGCATAAATCACAATTAAACGCAAAAAGTGTCAGCCGGCCGTCATGCCTGCGTCGAGCCGACCGCCCATGGTAACCTTGCGCCCATCGCGGAAAAGCCCGGCGGTTGCCCTCGCTTTTGCCCTACATCATTTAACGAGTTACCTGACAATCCGATGAATAAAGCCGTCTCCGACCTGTCCTCCCACACCCCGATGATGCAGCAATACTGGCGCCTGAAGAATCAGCACCCGGATCAGCTGATGTTCTATCGCATGGGCGACTTCTACGAGATCTTCTATGAAGACGCGAAGAAGGCGGCCAAGTTGCTCGACATCACCCTGACTGCGCGCGGTCAGTCGGCGGGGCAAGCGATCCCGATGTGCGGGATTCCTTACCACGCGGCGGAAGGTTACCTGGCGAAACTGGTCAAGCTCGGTGAGTCGGTGGTGATCTGCGAGCAGGTCGGCGATCCGGCCACCAGCAAGGGCCCGGTAGAACGTCAGGTGGTACGGATCATTACCCCGGGCACGGTCAGCGACGAAGCGCTGCTCGATGAACGCCGCGACAACCTGATTGCCGCCGTGCTAGGCGACGAGCGCCTGTTCGGTCTGGCAGTGCTGGACATCACCAGCGGCAACTTCACTGTGCTCGAGATCAAGGGCTGGGAAAACCTGCTGGCGGAGCTGGAGCGAGTCAACCCGGTGGAACTGCTGATCCCGGACGATTGGCCGAAAGACCTGCCGGCGGAAAAGCGCCGTGGTGTGCGTCGTCGTGCGCCGTGGGATTTCGAGCGTGATTCGGCGCTGAAAAGTCTCTGCCAGCAGTTTTCCACACAAGACCTGAAAGGCTTCGGTTGTGAAACCCTGACCCTGGCCATCGGCGCCGCCGGTTGCCTGCTGGCCTACGCCAAGGAAACCCAGCGCACCGCCCTGCCCCATCTGCGCAGCCTGCGCCATGAGCGTCTGGACGACACCGTGGTGCTCGACGGCGCGAGCCGCCGCAACCTCGAACTCGACACTAACCTGGCTGGTGGTCGCGACAACACCCTGCAATCGGTGGTTGATCGCTGCCAGACCGCCATGGGCAGCCGTTTGCTGACCCGTTGGCTGAACCGTCCGCTGCGCGATCTGACCGTGCTGCTGGCGCGCCAGACCTCGATCACTTGTTTGCTCGACGGCTATCGCTTCGAAAAGCTGCAGCCGCAGCTCAAGGAAATCGGTGACATCGAGCGGATTCTGGCGCGGATCGGCCTGCGCAATGCGCGCCCTCGCGACCTTGCTCGATTGCGTGATGCTCTCGGCGCCCTGCCACAACTGCAAGTGGCGATGACCGACCTGGAAGCGCCGCACCTGCAACGCCTGGCAACCACCACCAGCACCTACCCGGAACTGGCAGCGCTGCTGGAAAAAGCCATTATCGACAACCCGCCAGCGGTGATCCGCGACGGCGGCGTGCTGAAAACCGGTTACGACAGCGAACTCGACGAGTTGCAATCGCTGAGCGAAAACGCCGGCCAGTTCCTTATCGATCTGGAAGCCCGGGAAAAGGCCCGCACCGGTCTGGCCAACCTGAAAGTCGGCTACAACCGCATTCACGGCTACTTCATCGAACTGCCGAGCAAGCAAGCCGAATCGGCTCCAGCCGATTACATCCGTCGTCAAACCCTCAAGGGCGCCGAGCGTTTCATCACGCCCGAGCTGAAAGAATTCGAAGACAAGGCGCTCTCGGCCAAGAGCCGTGCCCTCGCTCGCGAGAAAATGCTCTACGAGGCGCTGCTGGAAGACCTGATCAGCCAGTTGCCACCGCTGCAGGACACTGCCGGCGCATTGGCCGAGCTGGACGTGCTGAGCAACCTCGCCGAACGTGCGCTGAACCTTGACCTGAACTGCCCGCGCTTCGTCAGCGAGCCGTGCATGCGCATCACCCAAGGGCGTCACCCGGTGGTCGAGCAGGTGCTGACTACGCCGTTCGTGGCCAATGACCTGAGCCTGGATGACAACACCCGGATGCTGGTGATCACCGGCCCGAACATGGGTGGTAAATCCACCTACATGCGCCAAACCGCATTGATCGTGCTGCTGGCGCATATCGGCAGCTTCGTGCCGGCGGCCAGTTGCGAGTTGTCGCTGGTGGACCGGATCTTCACCCGAATCGGTTCCAGCGACGACCTGGCCGGCGGCCGTTCGACCTTCATGGTCGAGATGAGCGAAACCGCCAACATTCTGCACAACGCCACCGAGCGCAGCCTGGTGCTGATGGACGAAGTCGGTCGCGGCACCAGCACCTTCGACGGTCTGTCCCTGGCATGGGCCGCCGCCGAGCGTCTGGCGCATCTGCGTGCCTATACTCTATTCGCTACGCACTATTTCGAACTGACTGTGCTGCCGGAAGCCGAACCTTTGGTGGCTAACGTGCACCTCAACGCCACCGAGCACAACGAGCGCATCGTGTTCCTGCACCATGTGTTGCCGGGGCCTGCCAGCCAGAGCTACGGCCTGGCGGTGGCGCAACTGGCCGGCGTGCCGAGTGAAGTGATCGTGCGGGCCCGGGAGCACCTGAGCCGACTGGAAGACACCGCATTGCCGCATGAAGCGCCCAAGCCTGCCGTCAAAGGCAAACCGGCGGTCCCGCAGCAGAGCGACATGTTTGCCAGCCTGCCGCACCCAGTGCTCGATGAGCTGGCCAAAGTGGATCTCGATGACCTGACCCCGCGTCGAGCGCTCGAATTGTTATATGCACTTAAGAACCGGATCTAAGCAGCGAAGAACCGGATATAACGCAAACGGCTTCAAGCTGTTAGAATCTCGCGCGGTTTGGGATGCTGCTGGCTAATAGCCTGGCTGGCAGACATCGCTCCCGAACCTGGCGACCCCAACCGTGAAGGGGCTACGCTGCCGCCGCCTGAGGAGAAAATTAGAAATGACCTTCGTCGTCACCGACAACTGCATCAAGTGCAAGTACACCGACTGCGTAGAAGTCTGTCCGGTGGACTGCTTTTACGAAGGCCCGAACTTCCTGGTGATTCACCCGGACGAGTGCATCGACTGCGCCCTGTGCGAACCGGAATGCCCGGCCGTCGCGATTTTCTCTGAGGACGAAGTTCCGGAGGATATGCAGGAGTTCATTCAACTGAACGTTGAATTGGCTGAAATCTGGCCGAACATCACCGAGAAGAAAGAATCGCTGCCGGATGCCGAAGAGTGGGATGGCGTCAAAGGCAAGATCAAAGACCTCGAACGCTGATCTGTCGCGCGTTACCAAAAGGCCCCTTGCGGGCCTTTTTGCTTTTTCGGATTTTACTTTTCTACAGGCGAAAAAAGGGGCGGTTTGACCCGCCCACATTTTTTCCCTATTCCCTGTATTCCTTTTCATCGTCCTGATGAATCGCGTCCTGCGATGTCCGTTCCCCTCTTCCCTGAAGGGCGTGTCTGTCCGTCGACACAGTGCTGATACTAGAGAGTTCCCTGCCGAGAGCAATCGGCCCGGCGGGATGAAAATCGCTGTAATAAGCACTTCATATTAAAAAATAAGCATATAAATCAATTGGTTAAATACGACTCTCGGCAGAAGTCGACGTCTACCGTCCTGCAAAAATGGGGAACGCTTACGAAAGAGTAAGCCAAGGCTTACACCGCGAGACTACAAACGATGGAAATGCTGACCATTTGTCCGGCAATGAACTTTGTGGCGAGGGAGCTTGCTCCCGCTTGAGTGCGCAGCGCTGATGAATTTTGGGGTTGCTGTGCAACTCGGCGGGAGCAAGCTCCCTCGCCACAGACAGTCATCAGCCAATATCCGAGCAATAAAAAAGCCCCGAACCAGTCGGGGCTTCTTGCGGCAGGCGTGTGAGGCGCTTACTGAAACAGCGACTCGCTCGACAGGCCATTCTTCTCGAGGATTTCGCGAAGGCGCTTGAGGCCCTCCACCTGGATCTGCCGCACCCGTTCCCGGGTCAGGCCGATCTCCAGGCCTACGTCTTCCAGCGTGCTGCTCTCATGGCCGCGCAGGCCGAAGCGGCGTACGACCACCTCGCGCTGCTTGTCGGTCAGTTCCGAGAGCCATTGATCGATGCTCTGCGACAGGTCGTCATCCTGCAGCAGTTCACATGGATCGGTCGGACGGTCATCCGTCAGGGTGTCCAGCAGGGTTTTATCCGAATCCGGACCCAACGAGACGTCGACTGAAGAAACCCGCTCGTTCAGGCCGAGCATGCGCTTGACCTCGCCCACCGGTTTTTCCAGCAGGTTGGCGATTTCTTCAGGTGAAGGTTCGTGATCGAGCTTTTGCGTCAGCTCCCGTGCCGCCCGCAGGTACACGTTGAGCTCCTTGACCACATGGATCGGCAACCGGATGGTCCGGGTCTGATTCATGATCGCGCGCTCGATGGTCTGACGAATCCACCAGGTCGCGTAGGTCGAGAAGCGGAAGCCGCGCTCGGGATCGAACTTTTCCACTGCGCGGATCAGGCCGAGGTTACCCTCTTCGATCAGATCCAGCAGCGACAGCCCCCGATTGACGTAACGCCGGGCGATCTTCACGACCAGCCGCAGGTTACTTTCAATCATGCGCTTGCGCCCGGCAGGGTCGCCACTTTGCGACAGACGCGCAAAATGAACTTCTTCCTCCGGGGAGAGCAGTGGTGAAAAGCCGATTTCGTTGAGATACAGCTGCGTGGCATCGAGTGCCCGAGTGTAGTCGATGTACTTGTGTTGTTTAAGTGAAGCGGATTGTCTGGATTTGGAACGAACGGAAGGTGGAGCAGCCCCTTCATCATTCGACATCGAAGATTCCGAATCGATGCCGGCCTCCATAAGGAGAACCTCATCGTCGATGTCAAACTCCGGCACTTCTTTACTGAGAGCCATTGTTATAGTCCTTTGGTGAGTTCGACCCCAAGCTCAAGCGACGCCTTTATCCTTGGCAGCGCTGGAGCCTGTCCCCTCTACGCGACGGAACAGGCTGGCCTCAAATCAACGTTTGGGCAGGAACTGCAGCGGATCTACAGGTTTACCTTGGCGGCGAATCTCAAAATGCAGTTTCACCCGGTCTGTACCCGTGGACCCCATTTCGGCAATTGTCTGTCCGACCTTGACCTGCTGCCCCTCCCGTACCAACAGCCTGCGGTTATGTCCGTAGGCACTGACGTAGGTTTCGCTGTGTTTGATGATGACTAATTCGCCGTAGCCCCTTAAGCCACTCCCGGCGTAAACCACCGTCCCATCAGACGCAGCTAAAACAGGCTGTCCCAAATCTCCGGCGATATCAATTCCTTTATTCAAACTACCGTTTGAAGAGAATTTTCCAATCAGAATGCCATTAGATGGCCATCCCCAGCCGGTCGGGGCCGGGCCCGGTGGAGGCATCGGAGCCGGAGCCGATTTGTTCGCGACGGACGGTGCAGCCCCCGCGGCAGCGGCTCCGGAGCCGGTCACGGTGGTGGTCGTCGTGCCATTCGCCTGGCGCCGGATTACCGTGGTTTTGCTCGACGATGATGGCGCGGAACTGCCGTTGCTCACCACCGCTGTCGGTGTTGAACCGGTGCGGCCGTCAAAGCGAATTGTCTGACCCGGGTGGATCGTATACGGCGTAGGAATATTGTTCCGGGCCGCGAGGGCTTTGTAGTCCCAGCCATAGCGAAAAGCGATGGAAAACAGCGTATCGCCCGGACGGACTACATACTGCCCGGTCGTGACGGCAGGACGCTGGGCCGCCGCGCTGTTGCGATCGACCACCCGCACGTTGCTCGATTTGGTGCTGGAGCAACCGACCAGCAAGGTGCTCAATACAAGGCCAGTCACCAGGCGCTGAAAGCTCGTGTTACCCATACGCTGCGCAATGACTGTGAGACTCACCCGCCGCTCCCTTTGTGGTGGCTGAAATATGTGGAATGCCGAATCGCGGCAAGTAGTGTCGCAAGTATAACGGGCCGAACCGGCTTTACCGTTAAAGATGCGAAAACGCTTCACGCACACGTTTGCCCGTGGACAGTTCGTAGCGTTTAAACCATCACTGCCGGTGTAAGACACAGGCCAGCGCAAGGAATTCAGCGCCCGCAAATAAATGCTCAGGCCAGCGGGCCATTGAGCAATGGCACGAAGCGCACAGCTCCCAATACGTGACGGGAAAAGCCGTGTTCTTCACGCACGATCAACATCAGTTGCTGCACTTCCCCCGAGCCGACCGGAATCACCATCCGCCCACCCGGTGCCAGTTGATCGAGCAAGGCCTGCGGCACGTCGGTCGCGACTGCGGTGACGATGATACCGTTGTACGGCGCCAGCGCCGGCCAGCCTTCCCAGCCATCGCCCCAGCGGAACACCACGTTGCGCAGGTTGAGTTCGACCAGGCGCTCCTTGGCCCGATCCTGCAGGACCTTGATGCGTTCGACCGAAAATACCCGCTCAACCAGTTGCGACAGCACGGCTGTCTGATATCCCGAACCGGTCCCGATCTCCAGCACCTTGTCCAGCGGCCCCGCCTCCAGCAGCAGCTCGCTCATGCGCGCCACCATATAAGGCTGGGAGATGGTCTGGTTGTGGCCGATTGGCAGTGCGGTGTCTTCGTAGGCACGATGCGCCAGCGCTTCATCTACAAACAGATGACGCGGCGTACGGCGGATCACTTCCAGCACCTTGGCGTTGGACAGGCCTTCTTCATATAGACGCTGGATCAGACGTTCACGGGTGCGCTGCGACGTCATGCCGATGCCACTGCGCAGTCTGTCTTCGTGTTCACGAGCCATCAGCGCAGTTCCTCCAGCCAGCCGTCGAGACTTCTGAAGGCATCATTGAAAGTGCGATCGAGCTGCAACGGCGTGATCGACACATACCCCTGCATCACCGCATGAAAGTCAGTGCCCGGGCCGCCGTCTTCGGCATCACCGGCCGCAGCAATCCAGTAGCCGGCCTTGCCACGCGGGTCGACCACTTTCATCGGCGCCGCAGCACGGGCGCGATGGCCCAGACGGGTCAACTGAATGCCACGAATATGATCGATCGGCAGATTGGGAATGTTCACGTTCAGCACCGTGCGCGGCGGCAGGTCCAGCCCGGCGTGGGCCTCGACCAGTTTGCGCGCGAAATGTGCCGCTGTCGCCAGGTTGTCCACCTGTCGTGAGCACAGCGAGAACGCAAACGAAGGGCGCTCGAGAAAGCGTCCTTCGAGGGCTGCCGCCACAGTGCCGGAATACAGCACGTCATCGCCCAGATTGGCACCGAGATTGATCCCGGAAACCACCATGTCCGGCTCGCGCTCCAGCAGGCCGTTGAGGCCCAGGTGCACGCAGTCGGTCGGCGTACCGTTGAGGCTGATGAAACCGTTGGCCAGGTATTGCGGGTGCAACGGACGGTCGAGCGTCAGCGAACTGCTGGCGCCGCTTTTGTCCTGCTCCGGGGCGATAACCACGCATTCGGTGTAATCCGCCAGCGCAGCATAAAGCGCGGCGAGACCGGGTGCGGTTACCCCATCGTCGTTAGAAATCAGAATACGCATGGGCTGTCCGTCTGCCCCACCGGCACCAGATCAACGAGTTCGCGCACCAATACGGTGGCGAAGCATCCGGCCGGGAGGACGAATTCCAGTTGCAGAATGTCAGGCTGGGGATAATGCCACGACAACCCGCCAATGGGCAGCCGCAGGATGCGACGTTCGTGGCTCATTCCGGCATTGATCAACCAATCGCGCAGATCCGCGTCACGCTCGGCAATCCCCTGCTCCAGATCATGAACAGCGCCGGCGGCCGGTGAGTCACCTTCGCCCCACTGCGGACCGGTCGGGTGCAGGTCGAGAATCGCCAGGCGCGGATCGCTGCATTCGGCCTCACCGGCCGGGAAAAAACTGCGGCTGTCGGTGAACGCCAGCAGATCGCCGACTTGCGCCTGCTGCCAGTTGCCATCGGCCACCCGGGCGGCCAGTACCTGATTGAACAGAAAACTGCGCGCCGTCGAGAGCAGCCGCGAGCGCACATTGCGCTGCTCCGGTAGCGCCTTGCGCGCCGCCCAGGCACGCGCATCAACGACGTTACCGCCGTCATGGCCGAAACGCTGGGCGCCGAAATAATTGGGAATGCCTTGCCTGGCGATCAGTTGCAGACGCTGCTCGATCGCATCCTTGTCGCCGGCAAACTGGGTCAGGCGCAAGGTGAAGCCGTTCGCCGAATGCGCGCCGCGTTGCAGCTTGCGTTTGTGCCGCGTGGTCTTGAGGATCTTCAGCGTGTCGTTTTCCGCCGCCGACAGATCCGGATCAGCCTTGCCCGGCAGTTGCACGCTGAACCACTGACGGGTCAACGCCTGACGATCCTTGAGCCCGGCATAACTGACGGTGCGCAACGGCACGCCGGCGGCCTTGGCAATTCGGCGCGCTGCTTCTTCGGTATTCAGGCCACGTTTTTCGACCCAGATCCACAGGTGCTCACCATCGCCGCTGAACGGGATGTCGAGCACTTCATCGACCTGAAAATCTTCGGCGATGGCTTTCAGAACCGCAGTGCCGAGTGGTTCGCCATAGGCCCGCGGGCCAAGCAATTGCAGTTCGTTCATGCGCGCAGCAACAAGGCAACGGAATGCACGGCGATGCCTTCTTCGCGACCGACAAAGCCGAGCTTTTCGGTGGTGGTAGCTTTCACGTTCACTTGATCCAGTTCAACTTGCAGATCGGCGGCGATCAACGCGCGCATCGCTTCGATATGCGGGGCCATTTTCGGCGCCTGAGCGACGATGGTGTTGTCGACGTTGCCGACTTTCCAACCCTTGGCGTGGATCAGCGCGACCACATGCCGCAGCAGCACACGGCTGTCGGCGCCCTTGAATTGCGGGTCGGTGTCCGGAAAGTGCTTGCCGATATCGCCCAGCGCGGCCGCGCCGAGCAAGGCATCGCTCAAGGCATGCAGCAGGACGTCACCGTCGGAATGAGCGAGCAGCCCGAAGCCGTGTGCAATACGCACGCCGCCCAGAGTAATGAAATCGCCTTCAGCGAAACGGTGAACATCGTAGCCGTGGCCAATACGCATAAAAAAACGCCCCGATTTTTGTCAGGGCGTGATTCTACCTGCATTAACCGCGCAGGGCGCGTGCGTGATGCTGCAAGTGGTCGTCAATGAAGCTTGAGATGAAGAAATAGCTGTGGTCGTAGCCCGGTTGCAGGCGCAGCGTCAGCGGATGCCCCGCTTGTTTTGCAGCTTGTTGCAGGGCTTCGGGTTTGAGCTGCGTGGCGAGGAAGTCATCGCGATCACCCTGATCGACCAGCAACGGCAGTTTTTCGGTGGCTTCAGCGATCAGCGCGCAGGCATCCCATTCTTTCCACTTGGAACGGTCTTCGCCCAGATAGCGGGAGAAGGCTTTCTGCCCCCACGGACAATCCATCGGGTTGTTGATCGGCGAAAACGCCGACACCGACTGGTAACGCCCCGGATTGCGCAGCGCGCAGACCAGTGCACCGTGACCGCCCATGGAGTGGCCGCTGATGCTGCGTTTGTCCGACGCCGGGAAATGCGCTTCAACCAATGAAGGCAATTCCTGCACGACATAGTCATGCATCCGATAGTGCCGCGACCACGGTTCCTGCGTGGCATTCAGGTAGAACCCGGCTCCGAGGCCGAAATCCCAGGCGCCATCCGGATCACCCGGCACATCCGGGCCACGCGGACTGGTGTCCGGCGCGACGATGATCAGACCGAGTTCAGCGGCCATGCGCATCGCCCCGGCTTTCTGCATGAAGTTCTCGTCGGTGCAGGTCAGGCCGGACAGCCAATACAGCACCGGCAGCTTGCCGCCCTGCTCCGCTTGCGGCGGCAAATACACGGCAAACACCATGTCGCAGCCGAGCACGTCGGAACGGTGGCGATAGCGCTTGTGCCAGCCGCCGAAACTTTTCTGACAGGAGATGTTTTCCAGACTCATGTAAAGACTCCTACGCGGCCACGGCTATAAACCTTCAAGGTCTGTAGCCGTGGCGTCGCGATTAATCAGAAATGAATGACGGTACGGATGCTCTTGCCTTCGTGCATCAGGTCGAAGGCCTTGTTGATATCTTCCAGACCCATGGTGTGGGTAATGAAAGTATCCAGCGGAATCTCGCCGCTTTGCGCCATGTCGACGTAACTTGGCAACTCGGTACGACCACGCACGCCGCCAAATGCCGAACCACGCCAGACGCGACCGGTCACCAGTTGGAACGGACGGGTTGAAATTTCCTGACCGGCACCGGCAACACCGATGATCACCGATTCGCCCCAGCCCTTGTGGCAGCATTCCAGCGCCGCGCGCATCAGTTGCACGTTGCCGATGCACTCGAAGGAGAAGTCGACGCCGCCGTCGGTCATGTCGACGATCACTTCCTGGATCGGACGATCGAAGTCTTTCGGGTTGACGCAATCGGTGGCGCCCAACTGCTTGGCGATCTCGAACTTGGCCGGGTTGATGTCGATGGCGATGATCCGCGCAGCCTTGGCTTTCACTGCACCGATGACTGCCGACAGACCGATGCCGCCGAGACCGAAGATCGCCACGGTGTCACCTGGCTTGACCTTCGCAGTGTTGATTACCGCGCCGATACCGGTGGTTACGCCGCAACCGAGCAGGCAGACCTTTTCCAGCGGCGCATCCTTGGCGATTTTCGCCACGGAGATTTCCGGCAGTACGGTGTATTCCGAGAACGTCGAAGTACCCATGTAGTGGAAAATCGTTTGGCCCTTGTAGGAAAAGCGCGAAGTGCCATCCGGCATCAGGCCTTTGCCCTGAGTAGCGCGAATCGCCTGGCACAGGTTGGTCTTGCCCGACTTGCAGAATTTGCACTGGCCGCATTCCGGGGTGTACAGCGGAATCACGTGGTCACCGACGGCGACCGAGGTGACGCCCTCGCCGATGGCTTCAACGATCGCGCCACCTTCGTGGCCAAGGATCGACGGGAAGATGCCTTCCGGATCCGCACCGGACAGGGTGTAGGCGTCAGTGTGGCAAACCCCGGAAGCCACCACGCGCAGCAACACTTCACCGGCCTTGGGCATGGCCACATCGACTTCTACGATTTCCAGCGGCTTCTTGGCCTCGAAGGCAACGGCGGCGCGCGACTTGATCATGCTGACTCTCCAGTGAATCCAATGAATAAAAAACCAGACCGGCAGTGTAGTTCAGCGCCAACTGATTAATAATCCGGACAAATGCAAAATATTATTGCTGTACAGGGATAATCAAATGTCCGAAAACCGCTGGGAAGGTATCGACGAGTTCGTCGCCGTCGCCGAATGCAGCCAATTCACCGCTGCGGCCGAACGCCTTGGGGTTTCTTCCTCACACATCAGTCGACAAATCGTACGGCTGGAGGATCGATTACAGACGCGCCTGCTCTACCGCAGCACCCGTCGTGTGACCCTGACCGAAGCCGGTCAGACCTTTCTGCAGCATTGTCAGCGCCTGCAGGACGGTCGCGAGGAAGCTCTGCGCGCGGTCGGCGACCTGACCAGCGAACCGAAAGGCATGCTGCGCATGACCTGCGCCGTGGCCTATGGCGAGCGGTTTATCGTGCCGCTGGTGACGCGGTTCATGGGGCAATACCCGCAACTGCGCGTCGACATCGAGCTGAGCAACCGTCAACTCGATCTGGTGCATGAGGGACTGGATCTGGCAATCCGGCTGGGCCGATTGCAGGATTCTCGATTGGTCGCCACCCGCCTGGCGCCGCGTCGGATGTACCTGTGCGCGTCTCCGTCCTACGTGGAACGGTATGGCCGCCCACACAGCTTGTCGGAACTGAGCCGTCACAATTGCCTGATCGGCAGTTCGGACCTGTGGCAACTGGAACAGAACGGCCGGGAGTTTTCCCAGCGCGTACAGGGAAACTGGCGCTGCAACAGTGGGCAAGCGGTGCTGGATGCGGCGCTGCAAGGGGTCGGCCTGTGTCAGTTGCCGGACTATTACGTGCTGGAGCATTTGCACAGTGGTGCGCTGATTTCGCTGCTGGAGGCGCATCAGCCGCCGAATACGGCGGTGTGGGCGTTGTATCCACAGCAGCGGCATTTGTCGCCGAAGGTGCGCAAGCTGGTGGATTTCTTGAAGGAAGGATTGGCCGAGCGGCCGGAGTATCGGAGCTGAGTGATGGGTTGTCTGTGCCGACGCCTTCGCGAGCAAGCTCGCTCCCACAGGGGATCCGCAGTGGATGCAGATTGGGTGTCAGGCGCGAATCAAATGTGGGAGCGAGCTTGCTCGCGAAGGCGGCAGAACAGGCAACACAGCACTTAGCGGCGATTGGCCCAGCGTTGACGCAACCACTCAAGGTCTTCCGGCCGGGTGACCTTGAGGTTGTCCGCCCGCCCTTCGATCAGGCGCGGCGCCAGACCGGCCCACTCCATCGCCGAGGCTTCATCGGTAATCACCGCATCCGCCACCAGACTGTCAGCCAACGCCCGATGCAAGGCACCGAGACGGAACATCTGCGGCGTATAGGCTTGCCAGATCACGCTGCGATCCACGGTTTCAAGCACACGACCGTGCTTGTCGACCCGCTTCAGGGTATCGCGCGCCGGCACGGCCAGCAGACCGCCGACGGCATCATCCGCCAGTTCAACCAGCAACTTGTCGAGATCGTCGCGACTCAGGTTGGGCCGTGCCGCATCGTGCACCAGCACCCAGTCATCGTCATCGGCACCCTGCGCATGCAAATGCAGCAAAGCGTTCAGCACCGACCCGGAACGCTCCGTGCCGCCCTCGACACGCTGAATCCGCGAGTCGCTGGCGCAAGCCAGGTTTGGCCAATAAGGATCATCAACAGCCAGACTGACCACCAGCCCCTTGAGGCTCGGGTGATCAAGGAAACAGCCGAGGCTGTGTTCGAGAATTGTGCGCCCGCCCAGTTGCAGATATTGCTTGGGACGGTCCGCGGCCATTCGGGCACCGACGCCCGCGGCAGGAATCACGGCCCAGAAGGCCGGCAGGGAATCGATCATTGCGCGAGCTGGTAAAGGGTTTCACCGTCCTTGACCATGCCCAGCTCATGGCGAGCCCGTTCTTCAACGGTCTCCATGCCTTTTTTCAACTCGCTGACTTCGGCGTCCATCACCCGATTGCGCTCCAGCAGGCCTTCGTTCTCGGCGTGCTGATCAGCAATCTGCTGCTTCAGCTCGGCGACCTGCGCCAGACTGCCATTGCCCACCCACAGGCGGTACTGCAGACCGGCCAGCAGCAAGAGCAAAACGAGAAACAACCAGTAAGGACTGCGCATCGAATATCAGGTATCCAGTGAAAAAAGACAGCCACGCCAAAACTTTGAAACGTCTGATAGCACGAAGCCTGGAAGATCCAGGCTTGTGCATGTAAGGCATCAGATTAGTGGCAAATCCATCGCTGTCACGACTTTTCCGACACAATCCGGTGTCTTTTTACCATCTACTGCTTAACCGCGGAACTCGGAGCGACCGTTGTACTTGGCTTTGCCATTCAACTGCTCTTCGATACGCAGCAGTTGGTTGTACTTGGAAACGCGGTCGGAACGGCACAGCGAACCGGTCTTGATCTGGCCAGCCGAGGTGCCCACAGCCAGGTCGGCAATGGTCGAGTCTTCGGTTTCGCCCGAACGGTGCGAGATCACGGCGGTGTAACCGGCAGCCTTGGCCATCTGGATGGCTTCCAGGGTTTCGGTCAGGGTACCGATCTGGTTGAACTTGATCAGGATCGAGTTGGCGATCTTTTTATCGATGCCTTCTTTCAGGATCTTGGTGTTGGTCACGAACAGGTCGTCGCCAACCAGTTGGGTCTTCTCGCCGATCTTGTCGGTGAGGATCTTCCAGCCAGCCCAGTCGGACTCGTCCAGACCGTCTTCGATCGAGATGATCGGATAACGTTCGGTCAGACCTTTCAGGTAGTCGGCGAAACCTTCAGCGGTGAACACCTGGCCTTCGCCGGACAGGTTGTACTTGCCGTCTTCGTAGAATTCGCTGGCTGCGCAGTCCAGCGCCAGGGTCACGTCGGTGCCCAACTTGTAACCGGCGTTGGCCACGGCTTCGGAGATCACTTTCAGCGCGTCTTCGTTGGACGCCAGGTTCGGTGCGAAACCGCCTTCGTCGCCAACGGCGGTGCTCAGGCCACGGGCCTTCAGCACAGCTTTGAGGTGATGGAAAATCTCGGTGCCCATACGCAGACCTTCCGAGAACGTCTTGGCGCCAACCGGCTGCACCATGAATTCCTGGATGTCGACGTTGTTATCGGCGTGCTCGCCACCGTTGATGATGTTCATCATCGGAACCGGCATCGAGTACACACCCGGGGTACCGTTCAGGTTGGCGATGTGTGCGTACAGTGGCAGATCCTGATCCTGTGCAGCCGCTTTGGCCGCAGCCAGGGAAACGGCGAGGATGGCGTTGGCGCCCAGGGTTGCCTTGTTTTCGGTACCGTCAAGCTTGATCATCGCGTGGTCGAGGGCTTTCTGGTCGCTTGGGTCGGTGCCCAGCAGCAGATCGCGGATCGGACCGTTGATATTTTTTACTGCCTGGAGCACGCCCTTGCCCAGGTAACGGCTCTTGTCGCCATCACGCAGCTCGAGCGCTTCACGCGAGCCAGTGGATGCACCGGAAGGCGCGCAGGCGCTGCCGATGATGCCGTTGTCGAGAAGCACGTCCGCTTCCACGGTGGGATTGCCACGGGAGTCGAGAACTTCACGACCTTTGATGTCGACGATTTTTGCCATTGTTGTAAACACTCCAAAGTTGACGAAAACGACGCAGCTAGAGGAAATCTTTTGACCGTCGGCAAGTGGTGTGCAGCGGGCAGCTTGCAGACGACAACGCACATGCCCGAGGGCATGTGCGACAAATCGTGCGGTACTTTACCGGAGAAATGAGCTTTACGCGGTTTCTACCGTCGGAAAACTCTTCACCAGTTCGTCCAAAGCTTTGAGCTGGGCCAGGAATGGCTCCAGTTTGTCCAGACGCAAGGCGCAAGGGCCGTCGCATTTGGCGTTGTCCGGATCCGGATGCGCTTCGAGGAACAGACCGGCCAGCGACTGGCTCATGCCGGCCTTGGCCAGATCGGTGACCTGGGCGCGGCGACCGCCGGCGGAGTCGGAACGACCGCCAGGCATTTGCAGCGAGTGAGTCACGTCGAAGAATACCGGGTACTCGAACTGCTTCATGATGCCGAAGCCGAGCATGTCGACCACGAGGTTGTTGTAGCCGAAGCTCGAACCACGCTCGCAGAGGATCAATTGATCGTTACCCGCTTCCACGCACTTGTTCAGGATGTGTTTCATTTCCTGAGGCGCGAGGAACTGGGCTTTCTTGATGTTGATCACAGCGTTGGTCTTGGCCATCGCGACGACCAGATCGGTCTGGCGCGACAGGAAGGCCGGCAGCTGAATGATGTCGCAGACTTCAGCGACGACCGCGGCCTGATCCGGCTCGTGGACGTCGGTGATGATCGGCACGCCGAAGGCTTGCTTGATGTCCTGGAAGATACGCATGCCCTCTTCCAGGCCAGGACCGCGATACGAGGTCACAGAAGATCGGTTGGCCTTGTCGAAGCTGGCCTTGAACACGTAAGGGATACCGAGTTTCTCGGTGACCTTCACGTACTCTTCGCAAACCTGCATGGCCATGTCACGGCTTTCCAGCACGTTCATGCCGCCGAACAGCACCATGGGCTTGTCGTTGGCGATTTCGATGTTGCCAACGCGGATGATCTTCTGTGCCATCGGGTTACGCCTTCTTCTGGTGTTGAGCCAACGCAGCTTTTACGAAACCGCTGAACAGCGGGTGACCGTCACGTGGCGTCGAGGTGAACTCCGGGTGGAACTGGCAAGCGACGAACCATGGATGATCCGGCGCTTCGACCACTTCAACCAGTGCGGCATCAGCGGAGCGACCGGAGATTTTCAGGCCGGCTTCGATGATTTGTGGCAGCAGGTTGTTGTTCACTTCGTAGCGGTGACGGTGACGTTCAACGATCACATCCTTGCCGTAGCAATCGTGCACCTTGGAGCCGGCTTCGAGCAGGCATTCCTGAGCGCCGAGGCGCATGGTGCCGCCCAGATCGGACGCTTCGGTACGCACTTCAACCGCGCCGGTGGCGTCTTCCCACTCGGTGATCAGACCCACGACCGGATGGCCGCTGGCGCGATCGAATTCGGTGGAGTTGGCGTCTTTCCAGCCCAGCACGTTACGGGCGAACTCGATAACCGCCACTTGCATGCCCAGGCAGATGCCCAGGTACGGCACCTTGTTTTCACGAGCGTACTGAACGGCAGTGATCTTGCCTTCCACGCCACGCAGACCGAAGCCGCCCGGAACGAGGATCGCGTCGACACCTTCGAGCAGCGCAGTGCCCTGGTTCTCGATGTCTTCGGAATCGATGTAACGCAGGTTGACCTTGGTACGGTTGGTGATGCCGGCGTGACTCATCGCTTCGATCAGCGACTTGTAGGCGTCCAGCAGTTCCATGTACTTGCCGACCATCGCGATGGTCACTTCGTGCTCTGGATTGAGCTTGGCATCGACGACCTTTTCCCACTCGGACAGGTCGGCGCCATTGCATTGCAGGCCGAAACGCTCGACGACGAAATCGTCCAGACCCTGGGCATGCAGCACGGCCGGGATCTTGTAGATGGTGTCGACGTCTTCCAGGGAGATCACCGCACGCTCTTCAACGTTGGTGAACAGTGCGATCTTGCGACGCGACGACACATCCACCGGATGGTCGGAGCGGCAGATCAGCACGTCTGGCTGCAGGCCGATCGAACGCAGCTCTTTGACCGAGTGCTGGGTTGGCTTGGTTTTGGTCTCGCCAGCGGTGGCGATGTACGGAACCAGCGTCAGGTGCATCAGCATCGCGCGCTTGGAACCGACTTCCACACGCAGTTGACGGATGGCTTCGAGGAACGGTTGCGATTCGATGTCGCCAACGGTACCGCCGATTTCCACCAGGGCCACGTCGGCATCGCCGGCACCCTTGATGATGCGACGCTTGATTTCGTCGGTGATGTGCGGAATCACCTGGATGGTTGCACCCAGGTAGTCACCACGGCGCTCTTTGCGCAGCACGTGCTCGTAGACACGGCCGGTGGTGAAGTTGTTGTTCTGGGTCATGGTCGTGCGGATGAACCGCTCGTAGTGGCCCAGGTCCAGGTCGGTCTCGGCGCCGTCGTGGGTGACGAACACTTCACCGTGCTGGAACGGGCTCATGGTGCCCGGGTCGACGTTGATGTACGGATCCAGCTTAAGCATGGTGACCTTAAGCCCCCGCGCCTCCAGGATGGCCGCCAATGAAGCCGAGGCAATGCCTTTCCCCAATGAAGAAACAACACCGCCCGTGACGAATATGTAGCGCGTCATGAAAAACCCTAGAAGTCTGCGTTAAAGCGGTACGAGCCGCCGGGGAAAGCGAAGGAAGGCCGAAGCCCCCGATCACCTGCATTAATCACAGTGCACCTTTCAAAAAAACCGCCGCGTTGGGACAGACCGGCAGATGAAACACCGGTACGTTGCTCGCTACACATTTTTTGGAATCGCCCAGCAAAGACTGCTTGGTAATCGGCAACTCCTGCAATTCAGGCGAATCCACAGAAGTTGTATCAAGAAGGGAGCGTAGTCTACCGGAATGCCCCTTTCATCTCAAACCTTGATCTTCGTCTGTTGGCTGCCAATGCAATTTCCAGCCGTCCGACTCCTGCCCGTCAAGCCCCGGCAGGTTCGCCACGGCGAGCAATTCTGCGCCGCGAAACAGCAGCGGCAATCTGCCACGGACGAAGCCCGGCACCGCGCGCTCATTGAGCAGGCGCTTGAGATCGCGGTGGCCGCGCCCCGCCAGATGCATCAGCTCGCCGCCCTGCCGATAGCCAATGCGCAGCGGCCCGACGGGAGTCTGCCCGCTGAACATGACACGCCCGTTATTCGCCAAGCGTAGCGGCGTCGATGGCTCAGGCCACTCGACGCTGACCGCTGGCGCGCGCAGCCAGTCGCCGCTCAACCACCATACCCGGCCGGCGCTGCGATGCAGCTCACCGTCGGCCAGACGCCAGACCGGGGATGCATCGCTGGCAGCACCGCATAGGTCGTTCCAACCCGACCAATGGTCAGTGTCGGGCAACCGGGTCAGCGGTTCGAGCCAGTGGCTGAGTGCATTGCGCTGACGAGCGGTGGACAGACTCGTCAGCGGCGCCAGCTCCAGCGACGGCAGACCCAGCCATGAAAACTCGCTCGGCGTGGCGGCTTGCGCGAGATCGAGCTGCGCCAGCTCATCGAGCAGGCCTTGCGCCTCACGCAGGTGCGCCGCGCTGCGGGCCATGCTCGCCTGCGCCTGCGGCCAGCGCGCGGTGAGCAAAGGCAGCACCTGATGGCGCAGGTAGTTGCGGGAAAATTGCCGATCTTCGTTCGATGGGTCTTCGATCCAGCGCAACTGATGCGCGCGGGCGTAAGCCTCAAGCTCGGCGCGCGTGACGTCGAGCAATGGCCGCAGCAGCACACCCTGCCCCAATGGCCGCTGCGCCGGCATCGCCGAAAGACCGCGAACGCCGGCACCGCGCATTAAACGAAACAACAGGGTTTCGGCCTGATCATCACGGTGCTGCCCGGTCAGCAGCAAATCCCCGGCCTCGGTCAGCGAGGTGAACGCCGCATACCGCGCCTCCCGCGCCGCCCGCTCCAGACTGGCGCCGGGTTGCACCGTCACCCGCATCACGTGCAGCGGCACACCCAGCGCATCGCAGACCGACTGACAATGCGCCGGCCACGCATCAGCCGCAGCCTGGAGGCCATGGTGGATATGGATGGCGCTGAGCGCCGGCAGGGAATGGTGTTTTGCGAGATGCGCAAGCAGATGCAGCAGGACGGTGGAATCGAGACCACCGGAGAAAGCCACGCGCCAGGTCCTGGCATTGCGCCAGGCTGCAAGGTTCAGCAGAAGCCGGGAAGGCAGATCACTCACGGACTGACCCATATCTTTCTCTTGGCCCAAATCAAATGTGGGAGCGGGCTTGCTCGCGAAGGCGTTTCAACAATCAACGCATCTGTCGACTGTTATACCGCTTTCGCGAGCAAGCCCGCTCCCACATTGGGTATTGCGAGATCTGTCAGAGACCGTAGCTCATCAGACGATCGTAACGACGCTTGAGCAGCGCTTCGTTGTCGAACTTCTTCAGCATCGCCAGCTGCGAGCTCAGCTCGGCACGGATCGACGCAGCGGCAGCCGCCGGATCACGGTGAGCGCCGCCCAGTGGCTCGCCGATCACCTTGTCAACGATACCCAGTCCTTTCAGGCGCTCGGCGGTAATGCCCATGGCTTCAGCGGCATCCGGTGCTTTTTCGGCGGTTTTCCACAGAATCGAAGCGCAACCTTCCGGCGAGATCACCGCGTAGGTCGAATATTGCAGCATGTTCAGCTGATCGCAGACACCGATCGCCAGTGCACCACCGGAACCACCTTCACCGATAACGGTGGCAATGATCGGGGTCTTCAGGCGCGACATCACGCGCAGGTTCCAGGCGATAGCCTCGCTCTGGTTACGCTCTTCAGCGTCAATGCCCGGGTAAGCACCCGGGGTGTCGATGAAGGTCAGGATCGGCATCTTGAAGCGCTCGGCCATCTCCATCAGACGGCAGGCCTTGCGGTAGCCTTCCGGACGCGGCATGCCGAAGTTGCGGCGTACCTTTTCGCGCACTTCACGGCCCTTCTGGTGGCCGATGATCATCACCGGCTGGTCTTCCAGACGTGCCACGCCGCCCACAATGGCCGCGTCGTCGGAGAAGTGACGGTCACCGTGCAGTTCGTCGAACTCGGTGAAGATGTGCTCGATGTAGTCGAGGGTATACGGGCGTTTCGGGTGACGCGCCAGGCGTGCGATCTGCCAGCTGGTCAGCTTGCCGAAGATGTCTTCGGTCAGCGTGCGGCTCTTGTCCTGCAGGCGGGAGATCTCATCGCCGATATTCAGCGAATTGTCATTACCGACCAAGCGCAACTCTTCGATCTTGGCTTGCAGGTCGGCGATCGGCTGTTCGAAATCTAGAAAATTCGGGTTCATAGGCGTCCGTCTTGGGTCGTGTCCCAAATGAGCTTGGGCCGGCCGGTTGTCTATTCGCGCCCTACCTTAAGGGAGAGGCGCGCTGAGGTCGAGATTAAAAATTCAGGTTGTGGGCAAGCGCAATGATGGCACTTGCCGGTCAACGGTATTGGAGGAAGACGTTGTCTCGCCCGAACTGGTCACGCAGCGCTTGAATCAACGCATCCGCCGGGTCGATTCGCCAGGTCTCGCCAAACTGCAGCAAGGTCTTCGCATCGGGACTGGTGTACTCCATGGTGATCGGGCACGCCCCGCGGTGACGCTTGAGCAGCTCACCCAACCAGCGTAGCTGATCGCCTTTCAAGTCCTGAGTGTGCAGCTTCAGGCGCAGGCTTTCGGCCAGATTGGTCCGCGCATCTTCCATGCTCATCACCCGTTTGACCCGCAGGCGCAGGCCGCCGGAGAAGTCGTCGTTGCTGACCTCGCCTTCAACCACCACCATCGCGTCGGTCTGCAGCAGTGACTGCGCGGAGTGGAACGCATCGGCGAACAGCGACGCCTCGATCCGCCCCGAGCGGTCGTCGAGGGTGATAAAGCCCATCTTGTCGCCCTTCTTGTTCTTCATCACCCGCAGAGCAATGATCATCCCGGCCACGGTTTGCGTGTCGCGGGCCGGTTTCAGGTCGATGATGCGCTGCCGGGCGAAACGGCGAATCTCGCCTTCGTACTCGTCGATCGGGTGACCGGTCAGGTACAGGCCCAGAGTGTCTTTCTCACCCTTAAGCCGCTCCTTGAGGGTCAGCTCCTTGGCCTTGCGGTGCGTCGCGTAGACGTCCGCATCTTCCTCGACAAACAGCCCGCCGAACAGGTCGGCATGGCCGCTGTCGCGGGTGCGCGCGGTCTGTTCGGCCGACTTGATCGCCTCTTCCATCGCCGCCAACAGCACGGCGCGGTTGCGGTCGATATTGGCCTGATAAGCCTTTTGTTCATCGTGGAAGTACGGCCCGAGGCGATCCAGCGCGCCGCTGCGGATCAAACCGTCCAGCGTGCGTTTGTTGATGCGCTTGAGGTCGACCCTGGCGCAGAAGTCGAACAGATCCTTGAATGGACCGGCCTGACGGGCCTCGGTGATCGCTTCCACCGGACCTTCACCGACACCTTTGATCGCGCCCAGGCCGTACACGATGCGGCCTTCGTCGTTCACCGTGAACTTGAACTCCGAAGTGTTCACGTCTGGCGCGTCGAGGCGCAGCTTCATCGTGCGCACTTCCTCGATCAAGGTCACGACCTTGTCGGTGTTGTGCATATCCGCCGAAAGCACCGCCGCCATGAATGGCGCCGGGTAGTGGGCTTTCAGCCAGGCAGTCTGGTACGACACCAGGCCGTAAGCAGCGGAGTGGGACTTGTTGAAGCCGTAACCGGCGAATTTTTCCACCAGGTCGAAAATGTTACCGGCAAGATCCGCGTCGATATTGTTCGACGCGCAACCTTCAATGAAGCCGCCGCGCTGTTTAGCCATTTCCTCGGGTTTTTTCTTACCCATCGCCCGACGCAGCATGTCCGCACCACCGAGGGTGTAACCGGCCATGACCTGGGCGATCTGCATCACCTGTTCCTGATACAGAATGATGCCGTAAGTCGGCGCCAGTACCGGCTGCAGGCCTTCATACTGGTAATCCGGATGCGGATAAGCCAATTCGGCGCGACCGTGTTTACGGTTGATGAAGTCATCCACCATGCCCGATTGCAGCGGGCCCGGACGGAACAGGGCCACCAGTGCGATCAAGTCTTCGAGACAGT
This sequence comes from Pseudomonas sp. MWU12-3103b, assembly GCF_023100615.1. Lineage (NCBI taxonomy): Bacteria > Pseudomonadati > Pseudomonadota > Gammaproteobacteria > Pseudomonadales > Pseudomonadaceae > Pseudomonas > Pseudomonas sp. MWU12-3103b. The sequence continues at coordinate 41,287 of NZ_JALMEY010000002.1, read as the reverse complement.
CAGGCTTGAGCTTTTTGATCAGCTCTTTCATGCCCCGGGATTCGAGCTGGAATACCGCGGTGGTTTCAGCTTTTTGCAGCAACTGATAAGTCGGTTTGTCATCCAGCGGGATAAACGCGATATCCAGCGGCGGCTCGTTGACCTTGGCGCGGTCACGGTTGATGGTTTTAAGCGCCCAGTCGATGATCGTCAGGGTCCGCAGGCCGAGGAAGTCGAACTTCACCAGACCGGCCGCCTCGACGTCGTCCTTGTCGAATTGGGTCACCAGACCATCGCCGGCCTCGTCGCAATAGATCGGCGAGAAGTCGGTCAGCTTGGTCGGGGCGATTACCACACCACCGGCGTGCTTGCCGACGTTACGCACCACACCCTCGAGCTTGCGCGCCATCTCCCAGATTTCCGCCGCTTCCTCATCGACCTTGATGAAGTCGCGCAGGATCTCCTCCTGCTCGTAGGCTTTTTCCAGGGTCATGCCGACTTCGAACGGAATCATCTTCGACAGACGATCCGCCAGGCCGAATGACTTGCCCTGGGCCCGCGCCACGTCGCGCACCACAGCCTTGGCGGCCATGGAACCGAAGGTGATGATCTGGCTTACCGCGTTGCGACCGTATTTCTCGGCCACGTAGTCGATCACCCGGTCACGACCGTCCATGCAGAAGTCGACGTCGAAGTCGGGCATCGAGACCCGTTCCGGGTTAAGGAAACGTTCGAACAGCAGGTCGTATTCCAGCGGATCGAGGTCAGTGATCTTCTGCACATAGGCCACCAGCGAGCCGGCACCCGACCCACGGCCCGGGCCCACCGGCACGCCGTTGTTCTTGGCCCACTGGATAAAGTCCATCACGATCAGGAAGTAACCGGGGAAGCCCATCTGGATGATGATATCCAGCTCGAAATTCAGCCGGTCGACATAGACCTGACGCTTGGCCTCGTAGTCTTCGGTAGTGTCCTTGGGCAGCAGTACGCTGAGGCGGTCTTCCAGACCGTCGAACGACACCTTTCGGAAATATTCGTCGATGGTCATGCCATCGGGAATCGGGTAGTCGGGCAGGAAGTGCTTGCCCAGCTTCACGTCGATGTTGCAGCGCTTGGCGATCTCGACGGTGTTTTCGATCGCGTCGGGAATGTCGCTGAACAGCTCGGCCATTTCCTCGGCGCTTTTGAGGTATTGCTGGTCGCTGTAATTCTTCGAACGCCGCGGATCGTCGAGGGCACGGCCCTCACCGATGCACACGCGGGTTTCGTGAGCGGCGAAGTCTTCCTGCTTGATGAAACGCACATCGTTGGTCGCCACCAGCGGCGCGCCGAGCTTGTCGGCCAGGGCCACGGCACCGTGCAGTTGCTCTTCGTCGTTGGGACGATTGGTGCGCTGGATCTCCAGATAGAAACGATCCGGGAACACCGCCATCCATTCGCGCGCCAGCGTTTCGGCTTCGTCCGGGTTGCCACTGATCATGGCCATGCCGATCTCGCCTTCTTTGGCGGCGGACAGCATGATCAGGCCTTCGTTGGCCTCGGCGACCCATTCACGCTCGATGATGATCATGCCGTTGCGCTGGCCATCTATGAAGCCGCGCGAGATCAACTCGGTGAGATTGCGATAACCCTTGGCGTTCATTACCAACAGGCTGATCCGGCTCAATGGCCCGTCCGGATCCTTGTTCGACAGCCACAGGTCGGCACCGCAGATCGGCTTGATGCCGGCGCCCATGGCGTTTTTATAGAATTTGACCAGGGAGCACATGTTGTTCTGATCGGTGACCGCCACGGCCGGCATGTTCATGCCGGTCAGCGCCTTGACCAGTGGCTTGATCCGCACCAGCCCGTCGACCAGGGAGTATTCAGTGTGCAGGCGTAGATGAACGAATGAAGCCGGCATAGTGATCCTGTCCAGTTACATAGAGACAACAAGGCCCGGATTGTACCGGGCCTCGAACAAAACATCAGCCTTGCGCCTAAACCTGCGTCAGGCCTTCAAGCGCCTCGTAAGCCTGACGCACCGGGGCGAAGGAGCGCCGGTGAATCGGTGTCGGGCCAAGCCGCACCAACGCTTCCAGATGAACGGGCGTCGGATAGCCTTTATGGCCGCCGATGCCGTACCCCGGGTAGATCAATTCGAATGCAGCCATTTCACGGTCGCGACTGACCTTGGCCAGAATCGACGCGGCAGCGATGGCCGGCACCTTGCCGTCGCCCTGCACCACCGCTTCAGCGCGCATCGGCAGTTTCGGGCAGCGGTTGCCGTCGATCATCGCCAGTTTCGGCTGAATATGCAGCCCGGCCACTGCGCGCTGCATGGCAAGCATGGTCGCGTGCAGAATGTTCAGCTCGTCGATTTCCTCGACTTCGGCGCGAGCGACGCACCAGCTCAGGGATTTCTCGATGATCTCGTCGTAGAGTTTCTCGCGCTTGGCTTCAGTGAGTTTCTTCGAGTCGTTGAGGCCGAGGATCGGCCGGTTCGGATCGAGGATCACCGCCGCCGTCACCACCGCGCCGCACAACGGGCCGCGACCGACTTCGTCGACACCGGCCACCAGCTCTTCGACTTCGGCGACCAGGGTGAAATCCAGGCCCATCTGCATCGTCTTGCTCATTGTTTCTGACCGATCAGGTTGAGGACGGCATCCGCCGCCTGATTGGAAGCATCCAGCCGCAGGGTGCGGTGGATCTCGTCGAAGCCTCGGGTCTGTTCTTCGCCGCCTTCGATCAATGGCAACAAGGTCTGCGCCAATGCCTCGACTGTCGCATCATCCTGCAACAGTTCCGGCACCAACAGACGCTGGGCCAGCAGGTTCGGCAGCGACACGTACGGGCTCTTGACCATGCGCTTGAGAATCCAGAAGGTCAGCGGCGCCAGGCGATACGCGACGACCATTGGCCGCTTGTACAGCAACGCTTCCAGCGTCGCCGTGCCGGAGGCGATCAGCACCGCGTTACACGCCGCCAAGGCCAGATGCGACTTGCCGTCGAGCAGGGTTACTGGCAAGTCGCGACCAACCAGCAGCTCTTCGAGCTGAGCGCGACGCTCGGCATTGGCGCACGGGATGACGAAGCGCAGCCCGGGGCGCATGGCCCGCAGACGTTCGGCCGTATCCAGGAACAGCGCACCGAGACGGCCAACTTCACCGCCGCGACTGCCGGGCATCAATGCCACCAGCGGCCCGTCGGGCAAGCTGAGTTCGGCACGCGCTGCGGCGCGATCGGCCTGCAGCGGAATGGTATCGGCCAGCGTATGACCGACGAACCGCACCGGCACGCCCTGCTCTTCGTAGAATTTTGCTTCGAACGGCAACAGGGTGAGCATCAGATCGCAGCCTTCGCGAATCTTCAGCACACGCTTCTGGCGCCACGCCCACACCGAAGGGCTGACGTAATGCACGGTCTTGATCCCGGCCTGACGCAGCTTGAGTTCGATGTTGAGGTTGAAATCGGGAGCGTCGATGCCGATGAACACGTCCGGCTTCTCGGCGATCAACGTGGCGATCAGGTCCTTGCGGCGCTTGAGCAGCTCGCGCAGCCGCCCAAGGACTTCCACCAGCCCCATGACCGACAGACGTTCCATGGGGAAATAAGACGTCAGGCCCTCGGCCTGCATCAACGGACCGCCGACACCGATGAACTCGACTGCCGGATGTTGAGCCTTGAGGGCGCGCATGAGGCCGGCGCCCAGAATGTCACCGGAAGCTTCGCCCGCCACCAGCGCAATACGCAGACTGGCCATGATCAGCGGGTGATGCCGCGAGTCGACGACTGGATCGAGTCACGAAACAGCGCAACTTCCGGGAACTGCGCAGCAGGTTCGGCCAATTCGGCCAACGCTTGCTCCACGGTCAGGCCCTGGCGATACACGGTCTTATAAGCGCGGCGCAGCGCGTGAATCGCGTCTTCGCTGAAACCACGACGGCGCATGCCTTCGAAGTTCATGCTGCGCGCTTCGGCCGGGTTGCCGAACACGGTGACGAACGCCGGAACGTCCTTGCCGATGGCAGTGCCCATGCCGGAAAAACTGTGGGCGCCGATGTGGCAGTACTGATGCACCAGGGTGAAACCGGAAAGGATCGCCCAATCGTCAACATGGACATGCCCGGCCAACGCGGTGTTGTTGACCAGGATGCAGTGGTTGCCGATGACGCTGTCATGCCCGATGTGGGCATAGGCCATGATCAGGTTGTGATCGCCCAGCGTGGTTTCCGAACGGTCCTGCACGGTGCCACGGTGAATCGTCACGCCTTCGCGAATGACGTTGTGATCACCGATCACCAGACGGGTTTCTTCGCCTTTGTACTTCAGATCCGGCGTGTCTTCGCCTACCGAGGAAAACTGGTAGATGCGGTTGTGCTTGCCGATGCGGGTCGGGCCTTTGAGGACCACATGCGGCCCGATCACGGTACCCTCGCCGATTTCCACACCTGCGCCGACGATCGACCACGGGCCGACCTCGACGCCGTCAGCCAGAACGGCTGACGGATCGATGATTGCGCGAGGGTCAATCAAACTCATAGCTTGCGTTCCGCACAGATGATTTCAGCCGAGCAGACTGGCTTGCCGTCGACCGAAGCCTGGCATTCGAATTTCCAGATCTGGCGCTTGCAGCTGATGAACTTGGCTTCCAGGATCAACTGGTCACCCGGCAGCACCGGCTGACGGAAACGCAGCTTGTCGGAACCGACGAAGTAGTAAAGGGTGCCATCGGCCGGTTTCACGTCGAGCATTTTGAAACCGAGAATCCCGGCAGCCTGGGCCATCGCTTCGATGATCAGTACGCCCGGCATGATCGGGTGCGCCGGGAAGTGGCCGTTGAAGAATGGCTCATTGATGCTGACATTCTTGTAGGCGCGAATGCGCTTGCCTTCAGTGTCCAGTTCCACCACCCGGTCCACCAGCAGGAACGGGTAACGGTGAGGCAGGTATTCGCGAATCTCGTTGATGTCCATCATTTCGGGGGGAAGCCTATGTAAAGATTGGGAGCGCGACTGACGCGCACTCCTCTAGCAAATCAAGGAGGCAGTCTAGAGGCTGTGCACACTTGATATGGAAATGGTATCAGCCATCAGATGAAGCATTGCTGCCGGGGGTCACTTCCCCGACGCGCTTTTCCAGCTGCTTCAAACGTCGCGCGAGGTCATCGAGCTGACGGATGCGGGCCGCGCTTTTGCGCCATTCGGCCGCCGGTTGCATGGCTGTGCCGGAAGAATAGGCGCCTGGCTCGGTAATCGAGTGGGTCACCATGGTCATCCCGGTCAGGAAAACGTTGTCGCAAATATCGATGTGCCCCACCAGGCCGACACCACCGGCGAGCATGCAGTGCTTGCCGATTTTGGTGCTGCCGGAGATACCGACACAGGCCGCCATGGCGGTGTGATCACCGACCTGGACGTTGTGCGCGATCTGGATCTGGTTGTCGAGTTTCACGCCGTTGCCGATCACGGTATCCGCCAGCGCGCCACGGTCGATGGCAGTGTTCACGCCGATCTCGACATCGTCGCCAATGGTCACGCCGCCGATCTGGGCGATCTTTTGCCAGATACCTTTCTCGTTGGCAAAACCGAAGCCTTCACCACCGAGAACGGCACCGGACTGGATCACTACACGCTTGCCGATGCGCACGTCGTGGTACAGCGTCACCCTCGGAGCGAGCCAGCCGCCCTCGCCGATTTCACTGCGGGCACCGATGACGCAATGGGCGCCCAGGGTGACCTGCGCACCGATTCGCGCACCGGCCTCGATCACCACAAACGGACCGATGCTGGCGCTTGGATCAACCACCGCATCCGGTGCAATCACCGCCGTGGGATGAACACCCGCAGTGGCTTTCGGTTTGGGATCGAACAGATGGGAGATACGGGCGTAAGCCAGATAAGGATCCGGCACCACCAGCGCGTTACCGGCAAAACCTTCGGCATCGGCTTCCTTGAGCAACAGCGCAGCCGCCTGGGAACTTGCCAGGTATTTGCGATATTGAGGATTTGCCAGAAAGCTCAACTGAGCTGGGCCAGCCTCCTGCAAGGTGGCTAGCCCAGTAATTTGCGTCTCGGGGTCGCCACGCAGGGTGGCGCCGAGGAACTCGGCCAACTGGCCGAGCTTGATAGTCACGGTCATGGGTTACTTCAGCTGATTCATGCGCTCGATAACCTGGCGCGTGATGTCGTACTGTGGTTTGACATCGATCACTGCGCCACGCTCGAACACCAGGTCAAAGCCACCTTTTTTGATGACTTCTTCCACTGCGCTATCCAGTTTTGGCTTCAGTTGCTTGAGCATTTCGCGGTCGGCAACTGCCTTGGCTTCGTTCAGCTCCTTGGACTGGAACTGGAAGTCACGGGCCTTTTGCTTGAATTCCAGCTCCAGACGCTCACGCTCGCCCTGCTGCATCTTGTCGCCACCGGCCATCAGACGGTCCTGAATGCCCTTGGCGCTGCTTTCCAGCGTCTTGAGTTTGGTCAGTTGCGGACCGAACTTCTTCTCGGCATCCACGGCGTATTTCTTGGCCGCGTCGGATTCCAGCAATGCCATCTGATAGTTCAGAACGGCGATTTTCATGTCGGCGAACGCCGGGCCTGCCACCAGTACGGAGGCCAGGAGAACCAATTGAGTCAACTTACGCACGATGCACTCCTACAAAATCCATTGTCGTTATCTTGGGTCAGACGCTTAGAACGTCTGGCCGAGGGAGAATTGGAACACTTGAGTTTCAGCGTTATCCGGTTTCTTGACCGGCATCGCCAGAGCAAAACTCAGAGGACCCAGTGCGGTGACCCAGGTCACACCCACACCAACGGAACTGGCCATGTTGCTCAGGCTGATGTCGTTACACTTGGTGTTGGACGTCGAGCCATTTGCGTTGGTGGTGTCCTTGCACTGCGAATCGAAAACGTTACCCACGTCCCAGAATACCGAGGTACGCAAGGAGCGTTGATCCTTGACGAACGGCAGCGGGAACAGAACCTCGGCACCGCCCTGGATCAGGACGTTACCACCGAACGGCAGCGGATCCTGATCCGGGTCAACCGAAGTACCCGGGTTGGTACCACGACTCGGAGTACTGCGCGGCCCCAGAGTACTGTCCTTGAAGCCACGTACCGAGTTGAAACCACCAGCATAGTAGTTTTCATAGAACGGCAAGCCGTCGGTCGAACCATAACCGTCGCCATAACCCAGCTCGGTGTGCAGACGCAGGGTGTAGTTTTCGGTGATCGGCTGGAACAACTGACCACGGTAGTCGAGTTTGTAGAACGACAGGTCGCTGCCCGGAATCGTGGTTTCCAGCGTCAGGCTCTGCGAACGACCACGGGTCGGCAGTACGCCCTTGTTCAGGGTCGATTCGGACCAGCCGGCCGACGCCTTGAAGTTCAGGTACTGATCGCCTTCCTTGTTAACGAAGTCGAAGATCTCGTCAACGGTGTACTGACCGGTCTTGATCTTGTCCTGCTGTGCGGACAGACCGAAGGTCAGACGCGAAGTCTCGCTGATCGGATAGCCAACGTTGACGCCGGCACCCAGGCTGTCTACCGCATAGCTGGCTACGTCGATGTTGAGATCTTTGTAGTCGGTGGTGCGATAGAACGCGTTGTAACCCAGACTCACGCCATCGGCGGTCCAGTAGGGGTCAACGTAGCCGAAGTTGTAACGGCTCTGGTATTCACTGCGGGTCAGGCCCACGCTCACACGGTTACCGGTACCCAGGAAGTTGTTCTGGGTGATCGAACCACCGAGGATCAGACCGGCGCTCTGGGCGAAACCGACGCTGGCGGTGATCGAACCGGAAGCTTGCTCTTCAACGGCGTAGTTCACGTCAACCTGGTCGTCGACACCCGGAACGGCCGGCGTCTCGACGTTCACTTCCTTGAAGAAGCCCAGACGCTCCAGACGGGTCTTGGACTGGTCGATCAGGTAGGTCGAAGCCCAGCCACCTTCCATCTGACGCATTTCACGACGCAGCACTTCGTCCTCGGACTTGGTGTTGCCGCGGAAGTTGATGCGATTGACGTAGGCACGCTTGCCCGGATCGACGGCGAACAGGATGTCCACAGTGTGATCGTCGTCATGCGGCTGAGGTACGCCGTTGACGTTGGCGAAGGTGTAACCCTCGTTACCCAGACGGCGAGTGATCAGTTCGGAAGTAGTGGTCATCAGCTTGCGCGAGAAAACCTGGCCTTTCTGCACCAGCAACAGAGACTTGACCTGGTCTTCAGGCACTTTCAGGTCACCGCTGAGCTTGACGTCACGAACGGTGTACTTCTCGCCTTCGGTGATGTTGACGGTGATGTAGACGTGCTTCTTGTCCGGGGTGATGGACACCTGGGTCGAAGCGATATCCATGTTGATGTAGCCACGGTCCAGGTAGTAGGAACGCAGGCGCTCCAGGTCACCGGAGAGTTTTTCACGGGCGTACTTGTCGTCGTTCTTGAAGAACGACAGCCAGTTGGTGGTTTTCAGCTCGAACAGGTCGATCAGATCGTCATCAGGGAAGACCGTGTTACCCACCACGTTGATGTGCTGGATGGCAGCCACGGTGCCTTCGTTGATCTTCACTTTCAGCGCCACACGGTTACGCGGCTGCGAAACCACTTCGGTATCGACGGTCGCCGAGTAACGGCCCTGGGCAACGTACTGACGCTGCAGCTCGTTACGGACACCTTCGAGGGTGGCGCGCTGGAAGATTTCACCTTCGGACAGACCGGACTGCTTGAGGCCTTTCATCAGGTCTTCGGTGGAGATCGCCTTGTTGCCTTCGATCTCGATACTCGCGACCGACGGACGTTCGACGACCGTGATCACCAGAACGTTGCCTTCGCGGCCCAGCTGGATATCTTGAAAGAAACCGGTTTTGAACAACGCACGAGTGGATTCCACCAGGCGACGATCATCCGCCTGCTCGCCGACGTTCAACGGCAAGGCACCAAAGACGCTACCCGCGGAGACCCGCTGGAGGCCATTGACGCGAATATCAGAGATAGTGAAGGACTCGGCGTGAACTTCGGCGATCATCAATACGGTGAGAACCGCAGTTAGCAGCAGACGTTTCATGAAGTCCTTTCTTATTCCAACTGGCAATAAACAAACTGCCGCAAAATGCGGCAGATTCGCAATTCAGCGAAGCTTTACAGTCGACCCAGATCATTGACCAGAGCAAGCAACATCACTCCGACCACCAAACTGATACCGATCTGCACCCCCCAACCTTGCACCCGATCCGACAAGGGGCGACCACGCACCCACTCAATCAGATAAAACAACAAATGCCCCCCATCCAGTACAGGAATGGGCAGCAAATTCAGAACCCCCAGGCTAATACTCAGATAAGCAAGGAAATTCAGGAAATCAGCAACGCCCGACTGGGCAGAAGCGCCCGCCACTTTAGCAATGGTTATCGGCCCACTCAAGTTTTTTACCGAGAGCTCGCCAAACAGCATTTTCTTCAGTGAGTCCAGCGTCAGGATGCTCATGGTCCAGGTACGCCGGGCACCCTCGCCAATTGCGGCCAACGGGCCATAACTGACCTCGCGGATCATTTCCGGCGGCCAGTCCACTGCTTTCACGCCAGCACCCAGATAACCGCTCGGCGCCTTGCTTTCGCCACGCGCAGCCAAGGTCACCGGGACGTCGATTTGAGCACCGTCGCGCTCGACGCGCAGCAAGATTTTGGTATCAGGACGCGTACGAACGGTATCGACCACTTGCTGCCAGTCACCCAGCACCTGGCCATCGAGCGACAACAGGCGGTCGCCGGTTTTCAGACCGGCGGCCTGCGCCGGACCTTTTGGATCGAGCTCGGCCAGCACCGGCGGCAAGGCCGGGCGCCATGGGCGAATACCCAGCGAGCGAATCGGATCGGGCTCATCGGCGCCTTTGAGCCAGTGATCCAGCGCCAGTTCGCGCGGCGTGTCAGCGGTAGAGCCCTGCTCGCGCACGAGCAATTGCAGGGAACCGCTTTCCCCAAGACGACGGACCAACTGCAAATTGACGGCCGCCCAGCCGGAAGTCGGCTCGCCATCGATGGCAACGATCTCCTGACCGGCACTCAAACCGGCCTTGGCCGCAATGCTGCCGGACTCGACGGCACCGATGACCGGACGGATCTGTTCACTGCCGAGCATCGCCAGCACCCAGAAAAACACCAGGGCCAGCAGGAAGTTGGCGATCGGTCCAGCCGCGACAATGGCGATGCGCTGGCGAACCGATTTGCGATTGAAGGATTGATGAAGCTGATCGGCCGGTACTTCGCCCTCACGCTCATCGAGCATTTTGACGTAGCCACCCAGCGGAATCGCGGCGACGACAAATTCGGTGCCCTGCTTGTCGTGCCAGCGCAACAACGGCATGCCGAAGCCAACGGAAAAACGCAGAACCTTGACGCCACAGCGACGCGCGACCCAGAAGTGGCCGAATTCGTGAAAGGTGACCAGTACACCCAAAGCGATCAGGGTGCCGGCAATCATATAGAGCGCGCTCATCTACTTTCTCCGCAATCCTGTTCAGTGCCGCGTGAAGCCATGGTTCTGCAACGGCTATCGGCCGTGACGATCAAGCCATTGTTCGGCCAGAATCCGCGCTTTCGCGTCTGCGGTAAACACCGCATCCAGATCCTCAAGCGCAACCACTGGCTCGAGGTTCAGCACGTCCTCGATGATACTCGCGATTTCCAGATAACCAACGCGTCCGTCGAGAAACGCCGCGACTGCCACTTCGTTGGCCGCATTGAGCATGGCCGGCGCACTATTGCCGGCCTCCGCCGCCTGCCGCGCCAGGCGCAGACAAGGGAAGCGCTGTTCGTCCGGTGCCTCGAAATCCAGGCGCGCAATGGCAAACAGATCCAGCGGCGCCACACCCGAGTCGATCCGCTCAGGCCAGGCCAGTGCGTTGGCAATCGGCGTGCGCATGTCAGGGTTGCCCAACTGCGCCAATACCGAGCCATCCACATAGTCGACCAGCGAGTGAATCACACTCTGCGGATGAATCACCACCTCCACCTGCGACGGCTTGGCGTCGAACAGCCAGCAGGCCTCGATCAACTCCAGGCCCTTGTTCATCATGCTGGCCGAGTCCACCGAAATCTTGCGCCCCATCGACCAGTTCGGGTGCGCACACGCCTGATCAGGCGAAACATGCGCCAGCTCGCTCATCGGCGTCTGACGGAAAGGACCGCCCGAAGCCGTCAGCAGAATCCGCCGCACGCCGACCGCACCCAGCCCGCGGGCAAAATCCTGCGGCATGCACTGGAAGATCGCGTTGTGCTCGCTGTCGATCGGCAGCAACACCGAACCGCTCTTGTGCACGGCCTGCATGAACAGCGCGCCGGACATCACCAGCGCTTCTTTGTTGGCCAGAAGGATTTTCTTCCCGGCCTCTACCGCTGCCAGGGTCGGGCGCAGGCCCGCGGCACCGACGATGGCGGCCATCACGGCATCGACTTCGGGCGCGGAGGCGACCTGGCACAGCCCCTCCTCCCCGATCAATACGCGAGTGGACAGGCCAGCAGCCCGCAGGTCGTCCTGCAAACCGCGCGCCGCAGCCACTTCAGGCACCACCGCAAACTGCGGCACATGCCGAACGCACAAGGCCAGCAACTCGCTCAGGCGGGTAAAGCCGCTCAGGGCGAAAACCTGATAACGCTCGGGATGCCGAGCGATGACGTCCAGGGTGCTCAGGCCAATCGAACCGGTCGCCCCAAGAACAGTGATCTGTTGCGGGCGGCTCACGGTGCAGCCATCCACAGCAGTACGGCAAAAATCGGGATCGCAGCGGTCAGGCTGTCGATGCGATCAAGCACACCGCCATGACCGGGCAGCAGGTTGCTGCTGTCCTTGATGCCGGACTGACGCTTGAACATGCTTTCGGTGAGGTCTCCCACCACCGAAATGAATACGATCAATGCAGCGCCGATCAGGCCCTTGAGCAGTTCGGCCACGGTCCAGTCACGCACCAGGCCGACGATCGCGGTGATCACCAGACTCAGCGCCAGACCACCATAAACGCCTTCCCAACTCTTACCCGGGCTGACTTGCGGCGCCAGCTTGCGCTTGCCGAAAGCACGGCCGGAGAAATAGGCACCGATGTCGGCCCCCCAGACCAGCACCATCACCGCCATGATCAGCCAGTTACCCAGCGGGTACTGTTTGATCTGCACCAGCCCTTGCCAGGCCGGCAACAGGATCAGCAAGCCGATCACCAGTTTGGTGGCCGCCGTGGACCAGTGCTCGCTCGAGCGCGGGTACGTCAGCACCAGGTACGTCGCTACCGCCCACCACAACACCGAAGCGCCCAACACCCAAGGGGCGAGGCCCGGCAGGACGTACATGACGAACAGCATCAGCGCGACGACAGCGGCAAAGCCGACACGGAACGACTGCGCGGTAAAGCCCGCCAGACGTGCCCATTCCCAGGCGCCCAGGCTCACGACCAGACCGATGAACAGCGCAAAACCGGAGCCTTCGAGCAGGAAAAACCCGCACAAAGCGATCGGCAGCAGGATCAGCGCAGTGATGATTCGTTGTTTAAGCATTAAACCCGGGCTCCAGCTTCGACCTGTTCGCTCGTTTTACCGAAGCGACGCTGGCGCGAAGCGAAATCGGCCAGCGCGGTGCGCATGGCTTCGTGTTTGAAGTCCGGCCAGAACAGGTCGGAGAAGTACAACTCGGCATACGCCAGTTGCCACAGCAGGAAGTTGCTGATGCGGTGCTCGCCACCGGTGCGGATGCACAGGTCCGGCAACGGCAGGTCGCCGGTGGCCAGACAGGTTTGCAGCAGATCCGGTGTGATGTCTTCCGGACGCAGATGCCCGGCCTGAACTTCACGCGCCAGACGCTGCGCCGCCTGGGCAATATCCCACTGACCGCCGTAGTTGGCGGCGATCTGCAGGATGAAACGGTTGGCACCGGCGGTCATGGCTTCCGCTTCGCGCATCGCTGCCTGAAGCTCAGGATGGAAACGCGAGCGATCGCCAATGATGCGCAAGCTGATGTTGTTGTCGTTCAGACGCTTGGCCTCACGACGCAGCGCCTTGAAGAACAGATCCATCAAGGCGCTGACTTCATCGGCCGGGCGCTGCCAGTTTTCACTGGAGAAGGCGAACAGGGTGAGCACTTCGACCTTGGCCTCAGCGCACACCTCGATCACTGCCCGCACAGCATCCACGCCGGCCTTATGCCCGGCGACACCCGGCATAAAGCGTTTTTTCGCCCAGCGATTATTGCCATCCATGATGATCGCGACATGGCGCGGCACCGCGGACGGCGCAGACTGCTTGGTCTTGTCCATTAAAAGCTCGACCCTTATACGGCCATCAGGTCTTTTTCTTTCTCGTCCGTGGCCTTGGTGATCTGGGCCTCGGATTCCTTGGTCAGCTTATCGATATCAGCGATGGCACGACGCTCTTCGTCTTCACTGATTTCCTTGTCCTTGACCAGCTTTTTAAGCTCACCCAATGCGTCACGACGAATGTTGCGCACGGCAACGCGCGCATCTTCCGCTGCGCTACGAGCCTGCTTGGTGAAGCCCTTGCGCGTTTCCTCGGTGAGGGCAGGCATCGGGATCAAAAGCAACTCACCCAGGTTGGTCGGATTGAGGTTCAGACCGGCGCTCTGGATCGCCTTGTCGACGGCAGCGAGCATGTTGCGCTCGAAGGCCACGACTTGCAGGGTACGCGAATCTTTCACGGTGACGTTGGCCACGCTGCTCAGCGGGGTGTCAGTGCCGTAATAAGGCACCATGACGCTGCCGAGGATGCTCGGGTGAGCCTTGCCGGTACGAATCTGGCCGAACGCGTGGTTCAGAGATTCCAGGGATTTCTGCATACGCGCTTGGGCGTCTTTCTTGATTTCGTTGATCATTGTTGGCCTTCCTCGATCAAAGTCCCTTCAGCGCCGCCGTGCACAATGTTCAGCAGGGCGCCGGGCTTGTTCATGTTGAATACGCGCAGCGGCATCTTGTGATCGCGGCACAGGCAGATAGCAGTCAGATCCATCACGCCCAGCTTGCGATCCAGCACTTCATCATAAGTCAGATGATCGAACTTCTCGGCATGCGGGTCTTTGAACGGGTCTGCGGTGTAAACGCCATCAACCTTGGTCGCTTTCAGCACGACGTCGGCATCGATTTCGATGGCACGCAGGCAGGCTGCCGAATCCGTGGTAAAGAACGGATTACCGGTACCGGCGGCGAAGATCACCACGTCCTTGGAGTTCAGGTGGCGCATGGCTTTGCGGCGATCATAGTGATCGGTCACGCCAACCATGGAAATGGCCGACATCACGATGGCTGAGATATTGGCACGTTCCAGCGCATCGCGCATGGCCAGGGCGTTCATCACAGTGGCCAGCATGCCCATGTGGTCGCCTGTCACCCGATCCATGCCAGCCTTGCTCAAGGCCTCGCCACGGAACAGGTTGCCACCGCCGATCACCAGACCGACCTGTACGCCGATGCCGACCAGTTGGCCGACTTCCAGCGCCATCCGATCCAGCACTTTTGGATCGATCCCGAACTCTTCCGAGCCCATCAGGGCCTCGCCGCTAAGCTTGAGTAGAATGCGTTTATAGCGAGCCTGATAACCACTGCCCTGCTGAGCCATTGCGAATCTCTCCTGCGGCGTATTTAAAAAATTCTGTGCAAGCTGTTTTACAGCTGCCGTTCACTCTAGCTTGGCGCTGCTTCAGCGCCATCGGAACCTGGCTTTGTAAGTCAGTTCCCAGTGGAAACCAATTAAAAAATGGTAACCCCATCTGAAAAGAGGCTGCGCGCGTGAGCGGGCAGCCTCTTTCGGGCGACAGTTGAAAAACCGTCTTATTGCTTGGCGGCAGCCAGCTGGGCAGCAACTTCTTCAGCGAAGTTGTCGACCGGCTTCTCGATGCCTTCGCCTACTTTGAAGTAGGTGAAGGAAACGATTTCTGCGCCGCCTTTCTTGGCCAGCTCGCCAACCTTGATTTCAGGGTTCTTGACGAACGCCTGCTCAACCAGGCTTGCTTCTGCCAGGAACTTGCTGATACGGCCTTTGACCATGTTCTCAACAATGTTTTCTGGCTTGCCTTTGATCTTCTCTTCGTTCAGCTGCAGGAAAACAGCTTTTTCACGCTCGATCGCTTCAGCCGAAACTTGCGAAGGCAGCAGGAACTCAGGGTTGCTTGCAGCAACGTGCATCGCGATGTCTTTGGCCAGCTCGACGTCGCCGCCTTTCAGAGCCACAACGACACCGATCTTGTTGCCGTGCAGGTAAGAACCGACAACGTCACCTTCGATACGGGCCAGACGACGGATGTTGACGTTCTCGCCTACTTTGGCAACCAGTGCTTCGCGAGCAGCTTCTTGCGAAGCGATCAGCGGAGCAGCGTCGGTCAGCTTGTCAGCGAAAGCTTTTTCAACGCTGGCAGCGACGAAGTTTTTGAAGTCGTCTTGCAGAGCCAGGAAGTCGGTCTGCGAGTTCACTTCCAGGATAACGGCAGCTTTACCGTCGTCCTTGATTGCGATTGCGCCTTCAGCGGCAACGTTGCCAGCCTTTTTCGCAGCCTTGATCGCGCCCGAAGCACGCATGTCATCAATGGCTTTTTCGATGTCGCCGTCAGCCTTTTCCAGGGCTTTCTTGCAGTCCATCATGCCTTCGCCGGTACGCTCGCGCAGTTCTTTAACCAACGCTGCAGTAATTGCTGCCATTTTCAAATTCCTCTTGGATAGGTTTTCAACCATTCCACCCGATCGAACGGGCGTTCAATTCTTCCCGAAACACCTTGTAGCTGCTGCACGTTACAAATGCAGGAGGTGCGCTGCCACAAGTGGGCGCCAACAAACGGTTTTCGAGGTGGCAAAAAGGGGGCCAAGCCCCCTTTTTGCTTACTGAGTCAACGCCAGGGCGTCGATTACTCAGCTGCAGCCTGAGTTTCTTCAGCTGCGAATTCAACAGTGCCGCCAGCAACATTGTTGCGACCACGGATCACTGCGTCAGCCATCGAACCCATGTACAGCTGGATAGCGCGGATTGCGTCATCGTTGCCTGGGATGATGTAGTCAACGCCTTCCGGGCTGCTGTTGGTATCGACAACGCCGATGACCGGGATGCCCAGCTTGTTGGCTTCGGTGATCGCGATGCGCTCGTGGTCAACGTCGATCACGAACAGTGCGTCTGGCAGACCGCCCATGTCCTTGATGCCGCCCAGCGAACGATCCAGCTTTTCCAGGTCACGGGAGCGCATCAGCGCTTCTTTCTTGGTCAGCTTGGCGAAAGTACCGTCTTCGGCTTGAACTTCAAGGTCACGCAGACGCTTGATGGAAGCACGAATGGTTTTGAAGTTGGTCAGCATGCCGCCCAACCAGCGGTGATCGACGTACGGCGAACCGCAACGTGCTGCTTCTTCAGCAACGATCTTGCCAGCGGAACGCTTGGTGCCGACGAACAGAATCTTGTTTTTGCCCTGGGCCAGACGCTCTACGAAAGTCAGAGCTTCGTTGAACATTGGCAGGGTTTTTTCAAGGTTGATGATGTGAATCTTGTTACGCGCGCCGAAAATGTACTTACCCATTTTCGGATTCCAGTAACGGGTTTGGTGACCGAAGTGCACACCGGCCTTCAGCATATCGCGCATGTTGACTTGGGACATGATAGTTCCTTAATAAGTCGGGTTTGGCCTCCACGTATCCCAATGACCAACCAGTGGCATAAAGCCAAAAGCACCCAGGTCATCGTGTCGACACGTGTGTGGATTTAAGCTTTTCGGGGTATCCCCGGAAAGCGGCGCATTTTATACCACAGGGTGCACAGAAACGGAACCCGGAATCTGCAATCGCACCAGGGACATGGGCGCAGCCCCCTTGGAATCGCCTTCAAGCGCACCATTGTATAGACAGACGCGATGCACGCAGGCGCGGATTTGCTCCTTTCGTCTGGTAGAATCGCGTTTTTCAGGGTCGCAAATCCCACACCTGCCACCCTATCCGTATCAGCAAGCGCCGCCGAGCGCAGAGAGAGCCTGTATGACCGTCAACCTCAAAACCCCCGAGGACATCGCTGGCATGCGTGTCGCCGGCAAACTGGCCGCCGATGTGCTGGAAATGATTGCCGAACACGTCAAACCGGGCGTGACCACCGATCAACTGAATCAGATCTGCCACGACTACATCGTCAACGTGCAGCAGGCCATCCCTGCCCCGCTCAACTACAAAGGCTACCCGAAGTCGATCTGCACCTCGATCAATCACGTCGTCTGCCACGGCATCCCGAATGACAAGCCGCTGAAGAATGGCGACACGCTGAACATCGACGTCACCGTGATCAAGGACGGCTACCACGGCGACACCAGCCGCATGTTCCACGTTGGCGAAGTGCCGGTCTGGGCCGAACGCCTGTCGCAGGTCACTCAGGAATGCATGTACAAGGCGATCGAAATCGTCAAACCTGGCTGCCGCCTCGGCGACATCGGTGAGATCATCCAGAAGCACGCGGAAAAGAACGGTTTCTCGGTGGTTCGCGAGTTCTGCGGCCACGGCATCGGCAAGGTGTTCCACGAAGAGCCGCAGATCCTGCATTACGGTCGGGCCGGCACCGGCATGGAACTGAAGGCCGGCATGACCTTCACCATCGAACCGATGATCAACCAGGGCAAGGCCGACACCAAGGTACTGGGCGACGGCTGGACCGCCATCACCAAGGACCGCAAACTCTCGGCGCAGTGGGAACACACCCTGCTAGTGACCGACACTGGCTACGAGATTTTCACCCTGCGCGCCGATGACACCATCCCGCGCGTCTCGGCCTGATCCCAAGAACGCTCCCAGCCTTATAGAAGGAAAGCCAATCGATGCCGCAGGTGGATCCCGAACTCTTCGACCGCGGCCAGTTCCAGGCTGAACTGGCCCTGAAAGCGAGTCCCATCGCGGCGTTCAAGAAGGCGATCCGCCAGGCGCGCGAGGTCCTCGACACGCGTTTTCGCAGCGGCCGCGACATCCGCCGACTGATCGAAGACCGTGCATGGTTCGTCGACAACATCCTGCAAAAAGCCTGGGAGCAGTTCAACTGGAGCGAAGACGCCGATATCGCACTGGTCGCGGTCGGCGGCTACGGCCGTGGTGAGTTGCACCCCTATTCCGACATCGACCTGCTGATCCTGCTGGACAGCGCCGATCACGAAGTCTTCCGCGATTCCATCGAGCGTTTTCTGACGCTGCTGTGGGACATCGGCCTGGAAGTCGGTCAGAGCGTACGCTCGGTCGACGAATGCGCCGAAGAGGCCCGCGCCGACCTGACGGTGGTCACCAACCTGATGGAAAGCCGCACCATCTGCGGCCCCGAACGCCTGCGCCAGCGCATGCTCGATGTCACCAGCACCGCGCACATGTGGCCGGCCAAGGAGTTTTTCCTGGCCAAACGCGCCGAGCAAAAGGCCCGTCACCACAAGTACAACGACACCGAATACAACCTGGAACCCAACGTAAAAGGCTCGCCCGGTGGCCTGCGGGATATCCAGACGATTCTGTGGGTGGCCCGGCGTCAGTACGGCACCCTGAACCTGCGCGCCCTCGCCGGTGAAGGTTTCCTGGTCGAGAGCGAAAACGCCCTGTTGGCGTCGTCCCAGGAATTCCTCTGGAAAGTGCGTTACGCCCTGCACATGCTCGCCGGGCGCTCGGAAGACCGCCTGCTGTTCGATCATCAACGGACCATCGCCGGCCTGCTCGGTTTTGAAGGCGACGACGCCAAACAGGCCGTCGAAAACTTCATGCAGCAGTACTTCCGCGTGGTCATGAGCATCGCCCAACTCAGCGACCTGATCATCCAGCACTTCGAGGAAGTCATCCTCGCCCCGGAAGACGAAGCACCGCCGCAGCCGATCAACTCGCGCTTCCAGTTGCACGACGGCTACATCGAAGCACGCAACGACAACGTATTCCGCCGCACGCCGTTCGCCATGCTCGAGATCTTCGTGTTGATGGCCCAGCAGCCGGAAATCAAAGGCGTGCGCGCTGACACCATTCGTCTGCTGCGCGAGAACCGGCACCTGATCGACGACAACTTCCGCAACGATATCCGCAACACCAGCCTGTTCATCGAGCTGTTCAAGTGCAAGATCGGTGTACACCGCAACCTGCGCCGGATGAACCGCTACGGCATCCTCGGACGTTACCTGCCGGAGTTCGGTTTCATCGTCGGGCAGATGCAGCACGACCTGTTCCACATCTATACGGTCGATGCGCACACGCTGAACCTGATCAAACACCTGCGTAAGTTGCAGTACACCCAGGTGTCGGAAAAATTCCCGTTGGCCGCCAAGCTAATGGCCAAACTGCCCAAGCCCGAACTGATCTACATGGCCGGCCTGTATCACGACATCGGCAAGGGCCGGCATGGCGATCACTCGGACATCGGCGCAGTCGATGCCGAAGCGTTCTGCCAGCGCCATCAGTTGCCGCTGTGGGACAGCCGCCTGATCGTCTGGCTGGTGCAGAACCATCTGGTGATGTCGACCACCGCACAGCGCAAGGATCTGTCCGACCCG
Source organism: Pseudomonas sp. MWU12-3103b (assembly GCF_023100615.1). Classification (NCBI taxonomy): domain Bacteria; kingdom Pseudomonadati; phylum Pseudomonadota; class Gammaproteobacteria; order Pseudomonadales; family Pseudomonadaceae; genus Pseudomonas; species Pseudomonas sp. MWU12-3103b. The sequence goes on along the minus strand of NZ_JALMEY010000002.1, from coordinate 21,809 downwards.
CAGGTGATCCACGACTTCGCGCAGATCGTCAGCGACGAGACCCGTCTGGACTACTTGTATGTGCTGACCGTGGCCGACATCAACGCCACCAACCCGACCCTATGGAATTCGTGGCGCGCCAGCCTGCTGCGCCAGCTCTACACCGAGACCAAACGCGCTCTGCGCCGTGGCCTGGAAAATCCGGTGGATCGCGAAGAGCAGATCCGCCAGACCCAGAGTGCGGCGCTGGACATCCTCGTGCGCGGCGGCACCGATCCGGACGACGTCGAGCAGTTGTGGGCGCAGTTGGGCGATGACTATTTCCTGCGTCACACCGCCGGCGACGTGGCTTGGCACAGTGACGCGATCCTGCAGCAGCCGGCCGATGGCGGTCCGCTGGTGCTGATCAAGGAAACCACTCAGCGCGAGTTCGAAGGTGGCACGCAGATCTTCATCTACGCCCCGGACCAGCACGATTTCTTCGCCGTGACCGTGGCCGCGATGGACCAGCTCAACCTGAACATTCACGACGCCCGGGTCATCACTTCGAGCAGCCAGTTCACCCTCGACACCTACATCGTGCTCGACACCGACGGCGACTCGATCGGCGACAACCCGGCCCGGGTCAAACAGATTCGCGATGGCCTGACCGAAGCGCTGCGCAATCCTGACGATTACCCGACGATCATCCAGCGCCGGGTACCGCGCCAGCTCAAGCACTTCGCCTTCGCGCCGCAGGTGACGATCCACAACGACGCCCAGCGTCCGGTGACAGTGCTGGAACTGACGGCACCGGATCGCCCGGGCCTGCTGGCACGGATCGGCGGGATCTTCCTCGAGTTCGACCTGTCGCTGCAGAACGCCAAGATTGCGACCCTGGGCGAACGCGTAGAAGACGTGTTCTTCATCACCGACGCCCACAACCAGCCGCTCTCCGACCCACTGCTGTGCAGCCGCTTGCAGGACGCAATCGTCGAGCAACTGAGCGTCAATCAGGAACCGGATATCAAGCTTTCGCGCATCAGTATTTGATCCAGCAACTTCCCCCCTGTGGGAGCGGGCTTGCTCGCGAAAGCGGTGTGTCAGGCAACACATCATTCAATGACACACCGCTTTCGCGAGCAAGCCCGCTCCCACATTGAACGAGGCCCCCATGAACAACGCTCTGAACCAGCTCCAGCCCTACCCGTTCGAAAAACTCCGCGCGCTGCTTGGCACGGTCACGCCGAACCCGGACAAACGCCCGATCGCCCTGTCGATCGGCGAGCCGAAACATCGCTCGCCAAGCTTTGTCGCCGAAGCGCTGGCGAACAATCTGGATCAGATGGCGGTGTACCCGACCACCCTCGGCATCCCGGCCCTGCGCGAAGCCATCGCCGGCTGGTGCGAACGTCGCTTTGGCGTGCCGAGCGGCTGGATCGATCCGGCGCGCAATGTACTGCCGGTCAACGGTACCCGCGAAGCGCTGTTCGCCTTCACCCAGACCGTGGTCAACCGTGGCGACGATGCACTGGTGGTCAGCCCGAACCCGTTCTATCAGATCTACGAGGGCGCAGCGTTCCTCGCCGGGGCCAAGCCGCACTACCTGCCTTGCCTGGACGAAAACGGCTTCAACCCGGATTTCGACGCCGTGTCGCCAGACATCTGGAAACGCTGCCAGATCCTGTTCCTGTGCTCGCCAGGCAACCCGACCGGCGCGCTGATCCCGGTTGATGTACTGAAAAAACTCATCGCCCTGGCCGACGAATACGACTTCGTGATCGCCGCCGACGAGTGCTACAGCGAACTGTACTTCGACGAACAGACCCCGCCGCCGGGCCTGCTCAGCGCCTGCGTCGAACTGGGCCGCAAGGACTTCAAGCGTTGCGTGGTGTTCCACAGCCTGTCCAAGCGCTCCAACCTGCCGGGCCTGCGCTCCGGGTTCGTCGCCGGTGACGCGGATATCCTCAAGGGTTTCCTGCTGTACCGCACCTACCACGGTTGCGCGATGCCGGTGCAAACCCAACTGGCCAGCGTTGCGGCGTGGAATGACGAAGTGCATGTACGCGCCAACCGTGCGCTGTACCGCGAGAAGTTCGACGCAGTGCTGGCAATTCTCAGCCCGGTGATGGACGTACAGCGTCCGGACGGCAGCTTCTACCTCTGGCCGAACGTGGCCGGTGATGATGCCGCATTCTGCCGCGACCTGTTCGAGCAGGAACATGTGACTGTCGTGCCAGGCTCGTATCTGTCGCGCGAGGTCGACGGCGTGAATCCGGGCGCCGGGCGCGTGCGCATGGCACTGGTTGCGCCTTTGGCTGAATGTGTTGAAGCTGCAGAACGGATCCGCGACTTCATCACCCGCCAACACTGAGTTTTTAATATCCGTGCCAGTCATCTGGCACGGACATACCCCTCAAGTTACATTTAAAACCACTTTACGACTACTCCAGACACTGCCCGAAGCTTAATCTCGCGCAGTGTTTTTTTGCATGCGCGAAACAACCAAAAAGACAAATCAAGGAGCAAGACAAAGCATGGACAACTTTCAATATTGCACGCTGCAAAAACCGGCTAAAGAACTCAAATCCAGCGCCCTCAACAACAGCCGAAAAAAACGCTCATTGGTGCACTACGACAAACTTTGGCCAAGCCGACACATTCTGAAAATAGCTTTCATGGATAACCCAACTCCGGAACACAAAGATAAAATCATTGCCGCCGCCGAAAAATGGCTTCCTTATATCAGTTTGAAGTTTGAGTTCGTTGAAGGCGTAGAGGGTGAGATTCGAATCGCCACCGAGGGTGTGGTGAACAGTTCATTTCTGGGTACCGATGCACTGGATATGTTTCCTGACACGCCAACCATGAACCTTGGCATCGACCCCGAACACGAAGACTTCGAGACGGTCGTCATCCACGAGTTTGGCCACGCACTCGGCGCGATGCACGAACACCAGCACCCCAAGGCGCAAATCCCCTGGAATAAAGAAAATGTTTACAACTACTACCAGAACAGACCGATGAATCCACTGTCGCGAGGCGAAGTTGACGACAATATATTTACGCCTTTTGACGATGCCGACGCGCTTTACTTGCCATACGATCGAAAATCCATCATGCACCATCCTGTTCCCAACAATTTGACGCTTGGCAATTGGGCGAATCCGATCAATCGCGAAATCAGTGATAAAGACAAACAGCTCATGCAGTTGATTTACCCACGTTGAATCACATCTTTACCGTGCCAGTTCTGTTGGCACGGTAATCCGTCATAAAATCGTACACATATCCAATTTACCTGCTCAGGCGCAGCAACTAGCATCCTTCATTCAAAGCGACTTTCCGGGAACAACAAGCAACCCGAGAAGTTACATATGACGAACGAAAACATGGATGTTCAGTTATGCACTCAACCCGGCTTCAGCCAAACAAAAAAACCGAAACCACACGCACCTCCCGCAACATCAAATGCACTTCGGAGGTTCAGTAAAATGTGGGCTAAAAACAATCCGGCAAAATTCTGGACTCCCGGCAGCACTCTCCGCATCGCCTTCCTCAACGGTACGCAGGAATTCAAGGACGCGACCATTGCCGCTGCCAGCAACTGGTTGCCGCACATCAACTTGAAATTCGATTTCGTTGAAGGTGAAGTGGGCGACATCCGCATACTCAGTCAGGAAGGAACGTTTTCCTCCCGGATAGGTACGGATGCTCTGCTACATCCCGATGAGCCGACCATGACACTGTGGCCGCATCCGAGTCTGCCACGTTACTTCGCAGCCAATGTCATGCATGAGTTCGGTCACATGCTGGGCGCGGAGCATGAACAGACCAATCCCACGGCAGATATTCCCTGGGACAAACCAGCCATCTATGCACAATTTGGAATCACCGCCGACCCGGAAGAAGACGACTCCCAGGCCAGCGTGACGCGCAAACGCCTGCACGACTGGTACTTTGACCGCGGCAATCCCGACGAAAGCATTTATTCGGAATACGATCCAAAGTCGATCATGCACTATCGCATCAGCCAGTCCTGGACCATCGGAGACTTCCAGCTCTTCATTAATCTGGATCTCAGCGAAAAGGACAAAATCTTCATGGCGAACGCTTATCCCTGCCCCGCGAGTGAGTGAGCGCATCAGGTCCGTGTCGGGCTATTTGACCTGACCCAGATTCGCCTCACTCAAATCCAGCTCACCCAATACCTCACGCAACACGTCATCACCGATCTGGTGCTGACGGCTGAGGCTATACAGCTCCAGGCGTTGCGCCCGCAACGCCTTCAAGCGCAAGCGGCGTTCCAGCAGATCCATCTGGAACGCCAGCGCCTGGGCTTCGGCCGAATCATTGAACACGTCGAGCTGATGACGATACTCGGACATGATCCGCGCCTTGAGTTCCGCCGAGAGTGCGGCCTGCGCCGCATCCTGCGGGCCGACCTCTTCGGTTTCCAGCGCATGGATCGCCGCCTCGGCGGTCTTGCGCCAGGCGTCGCGCACTTCCTGACGACGTTTGTCGTCCGGGCTTTTCTCGATGCCACGCAGCAGCAACGGCAAGGCGATGCAGGCGCAAATCAGCGACAACAGAATCACCCCGGCGGCGATGAAGATCAGCAGATCACGCTCTGGGAACGCCTCGCTACCCATCAACATCGGCACCGACATCACACCGGCCAGCGTCACCGCCCCGCGCACTCCGCCGACAGTCAGCAACCAGCAGGATCGCGCGGTCGGCACTTGCGTCAAGTCGCCCTTGCCGCGCAGCCGTCGCAGCAGTACCGACAGGCGCCAGATGCTCTGTACCCAGATAAAGCGCAACAGCACCAGCGCGAGAAAAATCGCCACCACGTCGAGGCCGCGATACATCAGCGTCGGCCACAACGTCGGTTCGTGGCTGACCACCGCTTTGATGATGTCCGGCAATTGCAGACCCAGCAGCAGGAAGATCAGACCGTTGAAGGCAAATTCGAGCAATGACCAGACGCTGCGATTGAGTAGCCGGGTGCTGGTCTGCCGCGGCAGCAGATCGAGCCAGCTCTGCATCATCCCCGCCGCGACAGCCGAAAGAATCCCCGAAGCGCCCAGTCGCTCGGCCAATACATAGGCGGCGAACGGCAGCAGCAACATGAACACCACGTGAGTGGCCGGATCGTCCCAGCCCCGGGCAATCATCCACGCGCGCAAGCGCCCGACCAGCCAGCTCAGCGCGACGCCGACGGCCAAGCCCCCGACCGCCACCAGTACGAACGTCAGGCTGGCATTGGCCAGCGAGAACACCCCGGTCACCGCCGCCACCAAGGCAAACTTGAACGTCACCAGACCCGAGGCATCGTTCATCAACGCCTCGCCTTGCAGGATGTGCATCAGCGGTGTCGGCAAGCGGTTCTGCGAGATCGCCGAGACCGCCACGGCGTCGGTCGGCGAGAGCACGGCGGCCAGCGCGAAGGCCACCGGCAGCGGAATGCTCGGCAACAGCCAGTGAATGAAGTACCCGGCGCCGACCACGGTGAACAGCACCAGGCCAACCGCCAGCGTCAGGATCGGCCCGCGCAGATGCCAGAACTCGCGTTTGGGCATGCGCCAACCGTCGGAAAACAGCAGCGGCGGCAGGAACAGAAACAGGAACAATTCGGGGTCCAGCGCGACGTGCAGGCCCAGTGTCGGCCAGGCCAGCAAGGCACCGGCGGCGATTTGCACGAGGGGCAGCGGCAGCGGGATGACCCGTCCGACCAGCCGGGAGACGCTGACCAGCATCAGCAGGATCAGGACGGTATAAGCGGTTTGCATAAAGCGGAAATCTCAGACAATCGACAGCGTTGAACTGCCATATTAGCCGCTTAGGATGCGTCTGACCGTTGCACCTATGTCGCAGCCCTGTCGCAAATCCCCTTGTGGGAGCGGGCTTGCTCGCGAATGCGGTGGGTCATTGAGCAATGATTTCGACTGACACGGCCCTTTCGCGAGCAAGCCCGCTCCCACAGGGTAATCTGCAAGCAGATAAACCTCGGCGCCGCGAAACCGTTTGGTCATGGCATAATCCGACACCATTTTTTTCCAGCACCTGTAAAGGGGGCGATTCCTTGACCGTTTCAAGTAAAACGTTGCACCTTTTCGGCATCAAAGCCTGCGACACCATGAAGAAGGCGCGCACCTGGCTCGATGAACACGCTGTCAGCTACGACTTCCACGACTACAAAACCGCCGGCATCGACCGTGAGCACCTGACCCAATGGTGTGACGAGCACGGCTGGCAAACGGTGTTGAACCGTGCAGGCACGACCTTTCGCAAACTCGACGACGAACGTAAAGCCGATCTCGACCAGTCGAAAGCCATCGAACTGATGCTCGCTCAACCCTCGATGATCAAGCGCCCGGTGCTCGATCTCGGTGACCGAACCCTGATTGGCTTCAAGCCAGACATCTACGCGGCCGCACTCAAGTAAGCAGCCCGTCAATTATTGCTAGAGGTATTCACATGTCCAACTCTCTGTTCAGCATCGCCTTTGGTGTCGGCACGCAAAACCGTCAAGGCGCCTGGCTGGAAGTGTTCTACGCTCAGCCACTGCTCAACCCGTCGGCCGAACTGGTCGCCGCTGTTGCGCCGATCCTCGGTTACACCGAAGGCAACCAGGCCATCACCTTCACCACTGCACAGGCTGCGCAACTGGCTGAAGCGGTCAAAGGCATCGACGCCGTTCAAGGCAAGCTGCTGACCCGTCTGGCCGAGAGCCACAAGCCACTGGTCGCCACCCTGCTGGCCGAAGACACACAACTGACCTCGACGCCTGAGGCGTACCTCAAGCTGCACCTGCTGTCGCATCGTCTGGTCAAGCCGCACGGCGTAAGCCTGGCCGGGATCTTCCCGCTGCTGCCGAACGTGGCCTGGACCAGCCAGGGTGCAATCGACCTGAGCGAACTGGCCGAACTGCAACTGGAAGCGCGTCTGCGCGGCGAGCTGCTGGAAGTGTTCTCGGTGGACAAGTTCCCGAAAATGACCGACTACGTGGTTCCGGCCGGCGTGCGTATCGCTGACGCGGCACGTCTGCGTCTGGGCGCTTACGTGGGCGAAGGCACCACCGTGATGCACGAAGGCTTCATCAACTTCAACGCCGGCACCGAAGGCCCAGGCATGATCGAAGGCCGCGTGTCCGCTGGCGTGTTCGTCGGCAAGGGTTCGGACCTGGGCGGCGGCTGCTCGACCATGGGCACCCTGTCGGGCGGCGGCAACATCGTGATCAAGGTGGGTGAAGGCTGCCTGATCGGCGCCAACGCCGGTATCGGTATCCCGTTGGGCGACCGCAACACCGTCGAGTCGGGCCTGTACGTGACCGCCGGCACCAAGGTCGCGCTGTTGGACGAGCACAACAACCTGGTCAAGGTGGTGAAGGCGCGCGAGCTGGCCGGTCAGACCGACCTGCTGTTCCGTCGCAACTCGGAAACCGGTGCCGTGGAGTGCAAGACCCACAAATCGGCGATCGAGCTGAACGAAGCGCTGCACGCTCACAACTAAGCAGCCACATGATCCCCCCTGTGGGAGCGGGCTTGCTCGCGAAGGCGTAGTGTCATTCAGCAACTTATTGACTGACAGGACGCATTCGCGAGCAAGCCCGCTCCCACAAGGTTCGGCGTACATCCCGCCCCTCTTCACCAGGGCTGAAAACTGTGATGATTCCCTCCCCCTGGCGCGCCGACTTTCCGGCCATCGCCGCCCTGCAACGGCAAGACCAGACCTATCTGGACAACGCCGCCACTACGCAAAAACCCCAGGCCCTGCTCGACGCGTTGACGCATTACTACGCCAACGGCGCAGCCAATGTGCATCGTGCGCAGCATCTGCCCGGCGCCCACGCGACGCAGGCGTTCGAAGACAGTCGGCTCAAGGTTGCCCAGTGGCTGAATGCCGGTGACAGCGGGCAGATCATCTTCACCCATGGCGCCACCAGTGCGCTGAATCTCCTGGCCTATGGCCTGGAACATCTTTTCCAACCGGGCGATGAAATTGTCATCAGCGCCCTGGAGCATCACGCCAACCTGCTGCCGTGGCAGCAGCTGGCGCAACGTCGCAACCTGAAACTGGTGATCCTGCCGCTGGACGCCGACGGCGTGATCGACCTCGGCACGGCTGTGCGCCTGATCACCCCGCGCACGCGCTTGCTGGCGGTCAGTCAGCTGTCCAACGTGCTCGGTGCCTGGCAACCGTTGCCGGCGCTGTTGGCGATGGCCAAGGCGCACAACGCGCTGACCGTGGTCGATGGCGCGCAAGGTGTGGTGCACGGTCGCCACGACGTGCAGGCGCTGGGTTGCGACTTTTATGTGTTTTCCAGCCACAAGCTGTACGGCCCCGATGGTCTCGGCGTGCTGTTCGGGCGCACCAAGGCGCTTGAGCAACTGCAGCCGTGGCAGTTCGGCGGCGAAATGGTGCTGGAAGCCAATTATCACGATTCACGCTTCCGCCCTGCCCCGCTGGGTTTCGAGGCGGGCACGCCGCCGATTGCCAGCGTGATCGGCCTCGGCGCGACCCTCGATTATCTGGCCGGGCTGGATCAGGACGCGGTGTCGGCCCACGAAGCGGCGCTGCACGCCTACCTGCTGCAAGGCCTGGCCGCGCGCAACGGCATTCGTCTGCTGGGCAAGCCGCAATTGGCGCTGGCGAGTTTCGTCGTCGAGGGTGTGCACAACGCCGATCTGGCGCACTTGCTGACCGAGCAAGGTATCGCCGTGCGCGCCGGGCATCACTGCGCCATGCCGTTGCTGAAAAGCTTCGAACTGGCCGGCGCTATTCGTGTGTCGCTGGCGCTGTACAACGATTCCGAGGATCTGGAGCGTTTCTTCGAAGCGCTGGATCAGGCCCTGGAGTTGCTGCGATGAGCCTGCCGCTCGCCGCTGCCGAAGCGCTGCAGACCTTTCAGAATGCTGCCGGCTGGGAACAGCGCGCACGGTTGCTGATGCAGTTTGGCGATCGTCTGCCGCCGCTGGATGACGCGGACAAATGTGAAGCCAATCGCGTGCATGGCTGTGAGAGCCAAATGTGGCTGGTGGGTGAGTTGCAGGACGGTCACTGGCAGTTCAGCGCTGCCAGCGATGCGCGGATGATTCGTGGGTTGGTGGCGTTGCTGCTGTTGCGGGTCAACGGCTTGAGCGCTGCCGAGTTGCGGCAGGTGGATTTGCCCGAGTGGTTCAATCAACTGGGGCTGTCGCGGCAATTGTCGCCGTCGCGCAGTAATGGCTTGAATGCCGTGCTCAAGCGCATGAATGAGTTGGCAGGCTGATCGCCTTCGCGAGCAAGCCCGCTCCCACAGGGGATTTGTGAACGCCACAGATCCAACGTGGGAGCGGGCTTGCTCGCGAAGAGGCCATCACTGACAACCTCAAGCCTGAGGCTTGACCCGATCCGCCGGGCGCCGCACACCCGCCACAATCTTGTCCACCGCCTTGGTCGCCGCGACCATGCCGAACGTCGCCGTGACCATCATCACCGCGCCAAACCCGCCGGCGCAGTCGAGCTTCACCCCGTCGCCGACAAAACTCTTCTGCAAACAGATGCTGCCGTCCGGTTTCGGATAGCGCAGTTGTTCGGTGGAGAACACACACGGCACGCTGTAATGGCGAGTCACGGTACGCGAGAAGCCATAGTCGCGACGCAACGTCGAACGCACTTTCGAGGCCAGCGGGTCGTTGAACGTGCGGTTGAGGTCGCAGACCTGAATCAGCGTCGGATCGATCTGCCCACCCGCACCGCCGGTGGTGATGATCTGGATCTTGCGGCGTTTGCACCAGGCGATCAGCGCAGCCTTGGCGTTGACCGCGTCGATGCAGTCGATCACGCAGTCGATGTTCGGCGTGATGTACTCGGCCATGGTGTCGCGCGTCACGAAGTCCGCCACCGCATGCACGGTACAATCCGGATTGATCCCGCGCAGGCGCTCGGCCATCACTTCGACCTTGGGTTTGCCGACGGTGCTGTCCAGCGCGTGCAACTGGCGGTTGGCGTTGCTGACGCAGACGTCGTCGAGGTCGAACAGCGAAATCTCGCCGACGCCGCAACGGGCCATGGCCTCCGCCGCCCAGGAACCGACGCCACCGACGCCGACAATCGCCACATGGGCCGCACGCAGGCGCTCGAGGCCCTCGATGCCATACAAACGGGCGATGCCTGCAAACCGCGGATCTTCTGTACTCATGACCATTACCCCAAAAACCGGCGCGCATTATAGGGCCGTCGGCGGCCAAGAGCATCTTTAACGCTATGAACGGTGAACGCCGCCGTTTTGCGCAAGCCTTGTGGCGAGGGAGCTTGCTCCCGCCGGGTCACGAAGCGGCCCTTTGAAAGCAGCCTGCTTCGCAGTCCAGCGGGAGCAAGCTCCCTCGCCACTGGGAATTGCTATAACTGAATAACAAAGTTTTCTCTTACAAGCTGTTACTAAAGAACTTAAATCAGGTTGGACTGCCCAATGTCGGGCATTTTCCTGCCCGGTGTACGAGCAGTGAACTGCCGGTGTAGGATTCGCGCCCTTTTGGCGTAAGCCGATCCGTTCCTTCGTTCCACAGCCTTTGGAACCCGAAATAGCTATGTCATCGCGTAAATTTGGTCTCAACCTGGTGGTGGTTCTGGCAATCGCCGCCCTGTTCACCGGTTTCTGGGCGCTGATCAATCGCCCGGTCTCCGCGCCCAACTGGCCGGAGCAGATCTCCGGTTTCTCTTATTCGCCATTCCAGCAGGGCCAGTTCCCGCAGAAGGATCAGTATCCGACTGACGACGAAATGCGCCGCGACCTGGAGATCATGAGCAAGCTGACGGACAACATCCGCATCTACTCGGTCGACGGTTCGCTGCAGGACATCCCGAAACTGGCGGAAGAATTCGGTCTGCGCGTGACCCTCGGGATCTGGATCAGCCCCGATCAGGAACGCAACGAGCGCGAGATCCAGCGCGCCATCGAACTGGCCAATACTTCGCGCAGCGTGGTTCGCGTGGTGGTCGGTAACGAGGCGATCTTCCGCAAGGAAATCACTGCCGAGCAACTGAGCGTGCTGCTGGATCGCGTGCGCGCGGCGGTGAAAGTGCCGGTGACCACCTCCGAGCAGTGGCACGTCTGGGAAGAACACCCGGAACTGGCCAAGCACGTCGACCTGATCGCTGCGCACGTCCTGCCGTACTGGGAATTCATCCCCGTGGACAAGGCCGGACAGTTCGTCTTCGACCGCGCCCGTGACCTGAAAAAGCTGTTCCCGAAAAAGCCGCTGCTGCTGTCCGAAGTCGGCTGGCCGAGCAACGGGCGCATGCGCGGTGGCGCCGATGCGTCGCCGGCCGATCAGGCGATCTACCTGCGCACACTGGTCAACAAGCTCAACCGCCAAGGCTTCAACTACTTCGTGATCGAAGCGTTCGACCAGCCGTGGAAGGCCAGTGACGAAGGTTCGGTGGGCGCCTACTGGGGCGTGTTCAACGCCGCGCGCCAGCAGAAATTCAACTTCGAAGGCCCGGTCGTCGCCATCCCGCAATGGCGCGTGCTGGCCATCGGTTCGGTGGTGCTGGCGCTGCTGTCGCTGACCCTGCTGATGATCGACGGCTCGGCCCTGCGCCAGCGTGGCCGCACCTTCCTGACCTTTATCGCGTTCCTTTGCGGTTCGGTGCTGGTGTGGATCGGTTACGACTACAGCCAGCAATACAGCACGTGGTTCAGCCTGACGGTGGGTTTCCTACTGGCACTGGGTGCGCTCGGGGTGTTTATCGTGTTGCTGACCGAAGCGCATGAACTGGCCGAAGCGGTCTGGACCCACAAGCGCCGGCGTGAATTCCTGCCGGTGGTGGGCGATTCGGACTATAGACCAAAAGTCTCGATCCACGTCCCTTGCTACAACGAGCCGCCGGAGATGGTCAAACAGACCCTCGATGCCTTGGCCGCCCTCGATTACCCGGACTACGAAGTCCTGATCATCGACAACAACACCAAAGACCCAGCCGTCTGGGAACCGGTGCGCGACTACTGCGCCACCCTCGGCCCGCGCTTCAAGTTCTTCCACGTATCACCGCTGGCCGGGTTCAAGGGCGGTGCGCTGAACTACCTGATTCCGCACACCGCCAAGGACGCCGAAGTGATCGCGGTGATCGACTCCGACTACTGCGTGCATCCGAACTGGCTCAAGCACATGGTGCCGCACTTCGCCGATCCGAAAATCGCCGTGGTGCAGTCGCCGCAGGATTACCGCGACCAGAACGAAAGCACCTTCAAGAAGCTCTGCTACGCCGAATACAAAGGCTTCTTCCACATCGGCATGGTCACCCGTAACGACCGCGACGCGATCATTCAGCACGGCACCATGACCATGACCCGGCGTTCGGTTCTGGAAGAGCTGGGCTGGGCCGACTGGTGCATCTGTGAAGACGCCGAACTCGGCCTGCGCGTGTTCGAAAAAGGCCTGTCGGCGGCGTATTACCACGACAGCTACGGCAAGGGTCTGATGCCGGACACCTTCATCGACTTCAAGAAGCAGCGTTTCCGCTGGGCCTACGGCGCGATCCAGATCATCAAGCGCCACACCCGCAGCCTGCTGCGCGGCAAGGACACCGAGCTGACCCGTGGCCAGCGTTACCACTTCCTCGCGGGATGGCTGCCGTGGGTCGCGGACGGCATGAACATCTTCTTCACCGTCGGCGCGCTGTTGTGGTCGGCGGCGATGATCATCGTGCCGCAACGGGTCGATCCGCCGCTGCTGATTTTCGCAATCCCGCCATTGGCGCTGTTCGTGTTCAAGGTCGGCAAGATCATCTTCCTCTACCGTCGCGCCGTCGGCGTGAACCTCAAAGATGCGTTCTGCGCGGCATTGGCCGGGCTGGCGTTGTCGCACACCATCGCCAAAGCGGTGCTGTACGGCTTCTTCACCAGCAGCATTCCGTTCTTCCGCACGCCGAAAAACGCCGACAACCATGGTTTCTGGGTGGCGATTTCCGAAGCGCGGGAAGAGCTGTTCATCATGCTGCTGTTGTGGGGCGCGGCGCTGGGGATCTACCTGGTGCAGGGCATTCCGAGCAACGACATGCGCTTCTGGGTCGCAATGCTGCTGGTGCAGTCGCTGCCATACCTGGCCGCGCTGATCATGGCGTTCCTCTCGTCGCTGCCGAAACCGGCCGCTGCGCCTGAGCCGGCGCCTGTCGTCTAATTCCTCTTTGATCCACTAAACGGCGGCCAATGGTCGCCGTTTTGCTTTAAGATAACCGCCATTTTGCGGGGCTTGGCGGGATAACGGTCTGACTGACCGAACACTATCCCCTGTAGGAGTGAGCCTGCTCGCGATTGCGGTGTAACAATCAATGTTTAAGTTGACTGACACACCGCAATCGCGAGCAGGCTCACTCCTACAGTCAGTCCGCGCCCACATTCATGACTCCGGAGTTTTCCATGACGGCCCACGCCGACCTTTCGCCGACCCTTCAACTCGCCATCGACCTGATCCGCCGTCCGTCCGTGACGCCGGTCGACGCCGATTGCCAGAAGCAGATGATGCAGCGCCTGGGCGATGCCGGTTTCACCCTCGAGCCGATGCGCATCGAGGACGTGGACAACTTCTGGGCCACCCATGGCAACGACGACGGCCCGGTGCTGTGCTTCGCCGGCCACACCGACGTGGTGCCGACCGGTCCGGTGACCGCCTGGCAGATCGACCCGTTCAACGCGGTGATCGATGAACACGGCATGCTCTGCGGCCGTGGCGCAGCGGACATGAAAGGCAGCCTGGCGTCGATGACCGTGGCCGCCGAGCGTTTTGTCGCCGACTACCCGAACCACAAAGGCAAGGTCGCGTTCCTCATCACCAGCGACGAAGAAGGCCCGGCGCACCACGGCACCAAAGCGGTGGTTGAACGTCTGGTGGCGCGCAAGGAACGTCTGGACTGGTGCATCGTCGGCGAACCGTCGAGCACCACGCTGGTCGGTGACGTGGTGAAAAACGGTCGTCGCGGCTCGCTGGGCGCCAAGCTCACCGTGCGCGGTGTGCAGGGTCACGTGGCCTACCCGCACCTGGCGAAGAACCCGATCCACCTCGCGGCCCCGGCGCTGGCCGAGCTGGCTGCCGAGCACTGGGATCATGGCAACGATTTCTTCCCGCCGACCAGTTTCCAGATTTCCAACCTCAACTCGGGCACCGGCGCAACCAACGTGATCCCGGGTGATCTGGTGGCGGTGTTCAACTTCCGCTTCTCCACCGAATCCACCGTCGAAGGCCTGCAGAAACGCGTGGCCGACATCCTCGACAAACACGATCTGGACTGGCACGTCGACTGGGCGCTGTCCGGTCTGCCGTTCCTCACCGAGCCGGGCGCGCTGCTCGACGCGGTGTCGTCGAGCATCAAGGACATCACCGGCCGCGAGACCAAGGCGTCGACCAGCGGCGGTACCTCCGACGGCCGTTTCATCGCGACCATGGGTACGCAAGTGGTTGAGCTGGGCCCGGTCAACGCGACCATTCACCAGGTCAACGAGCGTGTGCTGGCGGCCGATCTCGACGTGCTGACCGAGATCTACTACCAGACCCTGATCAAGTTGCTCGCCTGATGCTCGCGTGCCCGATCTGCAGTGAACCGCTGAACAGCGTCGACAACGGCGTGGTCTGCCCCGCAGGCCACCGCTTCGACCGTGCGCGTCAGGGCTACCTGAATCTGTTGCCGGTGCAGCACAAGAACAGCCGTGACCCTGGCGACAATCAGGCGATGGTCGAGGCGCGCCGCGACTTCCTGAACGCCGGGCATTACGCGCCGGTGGCCAAGCGTCTGGCCGAGCTGGCGGCGAGTTATGCGCCAGCGCGCTGGGTCGATATCGGCTGTGGCGAGGGTTACTACACCGCACAGATCGCCGAGGCCCTGCCGGACGCCGATGGCTACGCACTGGACATCTCCCGCGAGGCGGTGAAACGCGCCTGCAAGCGTAATCCGGCAATCACCTGGTTGATCGCCAGCATGGCCCGCGTGCCGTTGGCATCGGGCAGTTGCCAGTTTCTCGCCAGCGTTTTCAGCCCTCTGGACTGGGCAGAAGCCAAGCGCCTGCTCAGCGTCGGCGGCGGCCTGATGAAGGTCGGCCCGACCAGCGGCCACCTGATGGAGTTGCGCGAACGCCTGTACGACGAAGTGCGCGAATACACCGACGACAAGCATCTGGCATTAGTGCCCGAAGGTATGGCGCTGGCGCACAGCGAAACCCTGGAATTCAAACTGACGCTGGACAAGCCCGAGGATCGCGCCAACCTGCTGGCGATGACGCCCCACGGCTGGCGCGCCAGTGCCGAACGCCGCACCGCCGTGATCGAACAGGCCGAGCCGTTCGTGACCACCGTGTCGATGCGCTACGATTATTTCGTTCTTCAATAACTTTTGGTCTCGGGCAAGTGCCCGGGGCCGGCTAAATCCGCGAATGGATTTTTCAGACCCGCAGTGAGGACATCCATGCGCCAACCGGATATCGAGATTTACCTGAAAGACGCCGACGTCGACCACAAGGCAATTTCCGCCTGGCTCGGTGAGGCTCTGGGCCCGTGCAGCGACTGGGTACAGAAAGGCCAGACCTACAAGTGCAAGGCCGGCAACATCCCGGTGACCTGGTTGCCGAAAGCCGTGGGCAAGTGGAACAGCCTGTACCTGGAAAGCGATGCGACCCCATGGGACGACGACATCGCCTGCGCCCGTGCAGCTTTCGCCGCGCTGAACGTCGAAGTGCGTTGCGCACCGGGAACGTGGGTCGAGGAAGAGGGTGAGGAAACGGCTGATCGCTGGATTCGCATCAGCGCCGACGGTGAAGAAGAGATCACCTGGAAAACCGCGTAACAACAGTCAACGCAGATCCAAATGTGGGAGCGGGCTTGCTCGCGAATGCGGTGTATCAGCTACAGATGTGCTGAATGACACTACGCATTCGCGAGCAAGCCCGCTCCCACATTTGGTTTTTTTTGGGGGGGGTTGGAGAGTTGTGTTACAGACCTACCACATCCTCAGCCTGCAAACCCTTCTCGCCGGTCACCACCGCATATTCAACCTGCTGACCTTCAGTCAGCGAGCGATGCCCTTCGCCACGGATCGCGCGGTAGTGCACGAACACGTCCACCCCGTCGTCGCGCTGAATGAAGCCGTAGCCCTTGGCGTCGTTGAACCACTTCACATTGCCGGTTTCACGTGTTGCCATCTGTTCATACTCCTTTTTTATTATTGAACAGGCTTTTCGCAGGAAAGCCTTTGCGGAACGTCAGCCTGCGCCCGACGTCCATAAAGGGCCCCGGCGACAGATTGCCGAGTATATGACAGGCGCAAAAAGTCTCAACAGGAGATTACTTCGCCGCTTTTTTGCCGATTTTCGATGAATCCGGCAAACTGTCGACCGCCCGAGCATCTGCTCGGTTTTATCAACTCACGCAGAAGCCGTATGACCCGTTCCCCGTTCCGCCGTCTTGTGTTTGGCACCTTGCGCCGACTGTTGTACCTCTGGGTTCGCTCGGAGACGATCAACCAGTCGTCGTTCACCCTCAACCTCGACCGCAGTCGTCCGGTGTTCTACGTCCTGCAAAACCCTTCGCTCACCGATCTGGCGGTGGTCGACACCGAGTGCACCAAGGCCGGTCTGCCGCGTCCGGTGCTGCCGGTGTCGGTGGGGCCGTTGATCGAACCGGCGGCGTTTTTCTATCTGACGCCGGATCCGGACTGGCTCGGTCGTCAGGACAAGCGCGGCGCACCGCCGACCCTGACCCGTCTGGTCAGCGCCCTGACCCAGAACGCCGCCGAAGATGCGCAGATCATTCCGGTCAGCGTGTTCTGGGGCCAGTCGCCGGACAGCGAAAACAGTCCGTGGAAGCTGCTGTTCGCCGACAGCTGGGCGGTCACCGGGCGCTTGCGTCGACTGCTGAGCATCATCGTTCTGGGGCGCAAGACTCGCGTGCAGTTCTCGGCGCCGATCCACCTGCGCGAACTGATCGACCACAACAAGGGCCACGAACGCACCGTACGCATGGCCCAGCGCATCCTGCGCGTGCACTTCCGCAATCTGAAAGCCGCCGTCATCGGCCCGGACATCTCGCACCGTCGTAATCTGGTCAAAGGCCTGCTCAACCAGCCACTGGTCAAGCAAGCGATCCTCGACGAAGCCGAACGCGAGAACATCTCCCCGGAAAAAGCCAAGGCTCAGGCCCTGCGTTACGGCAACGAGATCGCCTCGGACTACACCTACACCGCGATCCGTTTTCTCGAAGTGGTGCTGAGCTGGTTCTGGAACAAGATCTACGACGGGATCAAGGTCAACCACATCGAAGGCGTGCAGAAGGTCGCCCAGGGTCACGAAGTGATCTATGTGCCGTGCCACCGCAGCCACATCGACTATCTGTTGCTGTCGTACTTGCTGTTCCGCAACGGCCTGACCCCGCCGCATATCGCCGCCGGGATCAACCTCAACATGCCGGTGATCGGCAGCCTGCTGCGCCGTGGCGGCGCGTTCTTCATGCGCCGCACGTTCAAGGGCAATCCGCTGTACACCTCGGTGTTCAACGAATACCTGCACACCCTGTTCACCAAAGGTTTCCCGGTTGAATACTTCGTAGAGGGCGGCCGCTCGCGCACCGGGCGCATGCTGCAACCGAAAACCGGCATGCTCGCGATCACGATGCGCAGCTTCCTGCGTTCGTCGCGGATGCCGATCGTTTTCGTGCCGGTGTACATCGGTTACGAGCGCGTGCTGGAAGGTCGTACCTACCTCGGCGAACTGCGTGGCGCGAGCAAGAAGAAAGAGTCGATCTTCGACATTTTCAAAGTCATCGGTGCGCTCAAGCAGCGCTTCGGTCAGGTCGCGGTGAACTTCGGCGAGCCGATCAAACTCGCGGAGTTCCTCGACAGCGAACAGCCAGACTGGCGCCAGCAGGAACTCGGCCCGCAGTACAAACCGGCATGGCTCAACGAAACCACCAACCGCCTCGGCGAGAAAGTCGCGCAGCACTTGAACGAAGCAGCGGCGATCAACCCGGTCAATCTGGTGGCGCTGGCGCTGCTGTCGACCACCCGCCTGGCACTGGACGATCGGGCCATGGCGCGGGTGCTGGATCTGTATCTGGCGCTGCTGCGCAAAGTCCCTTACTCGCCGCACACGACCCTGCCGGAAGGCGATGGTCGCGCGCTGATCGAGCATGTGAAGGACATGGATCTGCTGTCCGAGCAAAACGATGCGCTGGGCAAGATTCTCTATCTGGACGAGCAGAACGCCGTCCTGATGACCTACTACCGCAACAACGTGCTGCACATCTTCGCCTTGCCGGCGCTGCTGGCGAGCTTCTTCCAGAGCACCTCGCGCATGAGCCGCGAACAGATCCTGCGCTACACCCGCGCGTTGTATCCGTACTTGCAATCGGAGCTGTTCATTCGCTGGAGCCTGGAGGAACTGGACGGCGTGGTCGATCAATGGCTGGAAGCTTTCGTCGAGCAAGGCCTGCTGCGTTTCGAGAAGGACGTGTACATGCGTCCGGCGCCAAGTTCGCGGCACTTTGTGCTGCTGACCCTGCTGTCGAAAAGCATCGCGCAGACCCTGCAGCGCTTCTACATGACCGTGTCCCTGCTGCTCAACAGCGGCCAGAACAGCATCAGCGCCGAGGAGCTGGAGGACCTGTGCACGGTCATGGCCCAGCGCCTGTCGATCCTCCACGGTTTGAACGCCCCGGAGTTCTTCGACAAGAGCCTGTTCCGCCACTTCATCCAGACCCTGCTCGACCTCGACGTGCTGCGCCGCGACGAAGCGGGCAAGCTGAGCTACCACGAACTGCTCGGCGAACTGGCCGAAGGCGCTGCCAAACGGGTGTTGCCGGCGGAGATTCGTCTGTCGATTCGTCAGGTGGCTTTGCATCGCAGTGAAGATGCCGCCGAAACAGCGGATACACCACAAGTCTGAAACTTGCTGACAACTAACGGGCGCGCACTTCAATGGCCCCGTTAGTTGATTCATGGATTAATAGGCGCAACCCACCAATCACGATACGGATATCGAGATGAGCCTGTTAAACGAAGAAACTTGCACAGTAATCCTGGACTTCCGTCTACCGCCCGAATTCCACGCGCCTGCCGATGGTGTCAATGAAACCATTGTTAGCGTCAAAGTTTTCAATTCCCAATCGCCTATTAACATCAAGGACTGGCACCGTGCTGCGATCTTCGACGCCGGCTGGAAATTTGACTTCCCTCATCACTACGGCGATGTAGGCGTCAGGTACCAAGTCAATGTGCAGATCCTTCATGACCAAATACCCTTGCTGATCGAGCAGGACTACTTCGTCACTGTCAACAACACTCCCCATCGCCAAACCCTGCACCTGAGCCCGATCGGTTTTCTATATGTCGAGGCTCAAGAAGCCGAAATTGTTGCGCCAGAAGAAGCGGTCACCATCAGTCTGCATGAAGCAGAGTCTCCCGAAGTTGAGCTGGTGCATGTCAAACAGGACGAACAGTCAGTCTCCGGGTTTTATCTGAAATATGATCCTGACAGCGTTATACCCGGTAAACGCTATGCACTGACGGGTATTGAAAACCGCTACCATCAACGTCTTGTGATCTCACCTGAACAAGTCGAACTGGCTCCCGCTATGCCCAACACAAGCGCGCTGTCGTTTCAGAAATTAATGCAGTGGCTGGAAAAACCCTTACGTTTGTTCACTGACGCTGGCACCAAAATCCGCTAGATTTCCTTCGGCGCCGGGATTCTTCCGGCGCAAACGTCTCAGAGGTCCCGATGAAAAAACTCACCCTTCTCGCCGCAGCCACCCTGTTGAGCGCCTGCCAGTCGACCACCCCCGCCGGCAAAGTCGGCCTCGACGGCGAAGTGTTCTACCTGCAACGCATCGCCCTGCCACCAAGCGCGACCCTGAGCGTGAGCCTGCAGGACGTGTCGCTGGCCGACGCACCGGCGGTGGTCATCGACGAACAGAAAGGCCCGGTCAAAGGCCAGGTGCCGCTGCCGTTCCACTTGAGTTACGATCCGGCCCAGGTCAAACCCGGCCACCGCTACTCGGTCAGCGCGCGCATCGAAGTCAACGGCGAGCTGATGTTCATCACCACCGAGAACCACGCCGTGCAACTGGACGGCAACGATCCGCAGCCGCTGAAAATCCGCGTCGACGCCATTCGCTAATTGTCTTTCAAGGAAGCTGCCATGCTCCGCCCTACCCTTCGCTTCGCCGGCCTGTGCGCGGGCTTGATGATCTCTGCCAGCGCCCTGGCACTGTCGCTCAGCGACCTCTCGCAACAAGACGCCACCGGCGGCCTCAAGGACGCCCTGACCCAAGGCGCGCAAATCGCCGTCAAACAACTCGGCACCCCGGGCGGCTTCAGCAACAACCCGGAAGTGAAAATCGAACTGCCGGGCAAACTCGGTAAAGTCGCCGGCAAGATGAAAGCCTTCGGCATGGGCGCCCAGGTCGACGAACTCGAAACCGCGATGAACAAAGCCGCGGAAAGCGCCGTGACCCAGGCCCAGCCGATCCTCGTCGACGCCGTGAAGAAAATGACCGTGGCCGACGCCAAGGGCATCCTCAGCGGCGGCACTGACTCGGCTACCCAATACCTGGACAAAACCAGCCGCGAACAGATCCGCGCCAAGTTCCTGCCCATCGTCAAACAAGCCACCGACAAAGTCGGCGTCGCACAAAAGTACAACGCCTTCGCCGGCCAGGCCGCGACCCTCGGCGTGGTGGATGCGAAGAGCGCCAACGTCGAAAACTACGTCACCGAACAAGCGCTCAATGGCCTGTTCGAAATGATCGGCAAACAGGAAGAAACCATTCGCAAGAATCCGGCTGCTGCAGCGACGGGTCTGGCGAAAAAGGTGTTCGGCACTTTGTAATTCTTGCCGTTGCACGCAAAAGCCCGCTGAACCCGTGAAGGTCAGCGGGCTTTTTGTTGCGTGTCAGCCTTGCGGATCGACTTGATCGAGGACGCGGTTAACCGACAGCTCCGCGAGCGAAATCATCTGCTGGATACCGAGAAGCTGACTGCACGTCGGACCGCTCAGGGTAAACGCCAACTCACTGGCCATGACATTGGCCGAGGCCAGCGTTTCACAGGCATGGGCCAGCAGGGTTTCGGAATCGACTTCGGGGAGAACAGTGAAGATTGTGCTGGGCTGAGTGACGGGTTTGGGCTGTTTTTCAGGCTCGGGCAGAAGGTAGTGATCGAGCGCACGCAGGGCTGCGTCGTGGAGCTTGCGCGAGTCGAGGAAGGCGTAGGGGGAGACGGGGTCGGTTGGTCGGCCGGGGGTGGCTTCTGGTGCGGATTCGGGGGGATTCGGGGTGTGTTTGAACATGGTGGAACTGCTGAAGTAGTGGAGCCGCCACCGTTCGCTGCGAAACGAATGTAAGGTGGCAGCTGTACGCAGGTTCGCAGACCGGGACTTCAGGCACCCGGCATACCCGAAGGTATCCCGCGCACAACCGCCATGACACAGGCATAAAAAAGCGCCCGCTTTCGGATGGTGGACGCTGTGCGTCTGAAGTTTAACCGGGCTGCGAAACCCGGTCGCTGATTTTTGCAGCGACACACTCAGGCTAGAGATCGCGCTTCCGACGGGCAACCTGAAAACCTTGTGGGAAGGTTCTGGTTATCTGGAACATTTTTAAACAGAGCAAAGAGGTTGGGTGGCTGGGCGGGCCTCTTCGCGAGCAAGCTCGCTCCTACAGTGGGATTGGGTGCAGGCAGTTGGAGATTGGTCGGCTGTCAGGCCGCCTTCGCGAGCAAGCCCGCTCCCACATTTGGATTGGGTGTGGGCAGTTGGAGATTGGTCGGCTACTAGACCGCCATCGCGAGCAGGGTCACTCCTACAGAGGGATTGGGTGCAGGCAGTT
>NZ_JALMEY010000019.1:0-137773 GCF_023100615.1 Pseudomonas sp. MWU12-3103b | reverse complement strand
GCAATGCCACCTATCGCATGGGCGTCTGGCCGTTGATTGCCACAGGCCAATATGTCTGGCTGCGCCTGAAAGGGACGAACGCTGATGGCAGCGACTACAACCTGCAGATTCATACGGCACCAGGCTCAATGGTCAGCGCCCAGTGGCTCAATCAAGGTTATTACGAGCGGAGCATCGCCTTTGCAGGCTTGAGAAACCTCAAGGATGGCAGCCCGCTGAGGATGGAATTCAAGGCGGCGTTCGGCAAGAGCACGAATGAAAGCGAGGCAGTGGTTTTTCCTGTGCGCACTTACACGATCAAAGCGTTTGAGGATGTTCGGCCAGAAATTACCGGATCGAAAGACTCCAAAGGGAATGAGATTCTCCCGGGCGCCACGACCGTTGACACTTCGATCAAGCTTGAAGGGAAAGGGGCTAAAGGTCAGAAAGTCCTGATCAAAGACGGCAACATCGAGATAGGCATTGCCGACGTCGATCCACAGAGTGGTGACTGGGAGTTTCCGGTGACGGGGCTTGCCCTTGTCTCCCATAGTTTCACCGCCACTGCCCAGTACGGCAATGGGCAGATATCGGATCCGTGGGTCGTGGTCGTGACCGCTCCTACCGCGCCAACTATCACTCGGGTGGAAGACTCCAAGGGGAATGAGATTCTCCCGGGCGCCACGACCGTTTACACCTCGATCAAGCTTGAAGGGAAAGGGGCTAAAGGTCAGAAAGTCCTGATCAAGGACGGCAATATCGAGATAGGCATTGCTGACATCGATCCACAGAGTGGTGACTGGGAGTTCCCGGTGACGGGGCTGAGCGCCGACACCCATAGTTTCACCGCTACTGCGCGGTATGGTAATGAGGAGGTATCGCTTCCGCGGATCGTGGTCGTGGTGGCTGCCGACACACCGGCCATCACATCAGTAAAAGACGAGAGCAACTGGAACATCCGCGAAAACGGTTACACCGTGCACACCAGCATCACGCTCACTGGCTCTGCGCCGGCCGGCCAGGAGGTGGAAGTTTTTCTCGGTGCGGTCTCCAAAGGCAAGGCCAAGGCAAACAGCAACTCCATCTGGACCCGTACCGTTAGCGGGTTGTCGTTGGACGTGCTGCATACTTTCACGGCCATTGGTCAATACGCAAATAACCCGCCGTCGAATCCCTGGCGCCTGACCGTATTGAATGGGGTCCGGCCGGCGATCACCGGTGCGGAAGATTCCAACGGGCAGCCAATCAGCAATGATGGAAGCACCGGTGACACCACTGTTCGTCTGAGGGGGACGGCGACCAAGCATCTTGAGGTGGAAATTTTCGACGGTAACAGCTCCACAGGCAAAAGGGTCGAGGCCAATGCAGATGGAATATGGACGGTTGAACTGACCGGACTGACGCGTACGAAGCATGTGTTCAAAGCCAAGGCGTTGTATGGCAGCGGGATGGAGTCGGGAGAGTGGATAGTGAACGTGGTCGATCTCATTGACTTCGTCGAAGACTTTAAGTCATATCCACATGAAGTACCTATCGAAAACACTGGTGCATCTCTCGTGGGGACGCGCACCAAAGTAACGATTATCACAAGTACCGGGAATGGGCAAAGGAGACATTTTGTCCAGTCTAACGATGATCCGATTTATGCTCTAGTGAGTGTTCTGCTTGCCTATAGTACCCAGAGCTTATTGGCGTACTCCTTAGCACTAAACCAAGGCAGCGTTAAGAGCGCGACAATCAAATGTATTCTTGACACCGCATATCCGATACGCGTCCAGCTTGAACTCTTACAAGACAATTTTGTGGTGGGCTCAATATCGTTCTACGACGGCCCCGGAAATGGCGCTGGTATTATAATTGATAGAGAGGTCGCCCCATCCAGCGGTCAAGCGTTCAATGCAATCAAATTTGTGATGACGTCTGGAGAATCAAACGGAGCTGTGATGCGAATACTTCTAAGTTCGGTCTCTTTCAAAAGTTAAAAACTTCTGTTGCCTTTAACGCGACAGTGAAGGAAATTACCCTCCAAGAGTATCATTGACACGAAAACTTGTAATCCACGTTAAGCGCCTCTCCTAGGTGGGGGGAGGTGCTTAGCACTTGCTACTAAATGATGGTGTGTTTTCGATGAACTGAAGTAGCCACAGAAGGTTATTGGCAGGGATAACGCTTTCACACGAAAGTTTTACCCCGATCAATTGACCCGAGCACAGCCTTATCGGATTTTTTATCTCCATCACTCAAAATACATGCAGGCCAATTCTTGAACCGCAAAAAAACAATCAGGAACGCAATTAACGCTCACGACCATCAGTATTCTGACGGCATGCACCTTGACTTTTCGCCTGGCTCTCCCGCCTTAAAAAACAACACTTTAAATTATGCTGTGAAGTTCAAGCTGTCGCTGGACTTTGCTAAGTTTGGAGGGATAAAGAAATGCATTTATTTAATGAAAATCGCGAACAGGCCCACACCTACAAGGGATCTTTGCCGGGCACTTAACCTGTGACCAACGCAGATCCACTGTGGGAGCGGGCTTGCTCGCGAAGAGGCCATTACTGCTGTCGGCTATTCCTTTGGCACAACATTATCCAGTACCTGATTCACCGCCAATTCCCCGAGCATCACCACCTGCGCAATGCCCAACACCGTATTACGACTCGGCCCCTCCAGAGTGCCGGCGAAATCGCCGAGCATCACCGTGGCCGAGGCCAGAGTTTCGCAGGCGTTGGCCAGTAGGGATTCGGTGTCGGTTTGTGGGTTGACCATGAACATGCTGCTGGGGGTATACGGCGTGGCCATGATGTTTGCGGGCGCGAGGTAGTGGTCGAGGGCGCGTTCGGCGGCTTCGTGGAGTTTTCTGGAGTTGAGGGATTCGTAGGGTGATACCGGGTCTGTGGTCGGCGGATTGGGTGGGGTTTCGGGCATCAGCTGGAACTCCGATCGAGATACTTGAAAGAATTTCTCAATGTAGGAGCTGCCGAAGGCTGCGATCTTTTGATCTTGTTTTTTAAAGCAACGTCAAAAGATCGCAGCCTGCGGCAGCTCCTACACGGGACCGGGCAGTTAGTTCGGCACGCGGCGGCCGTCCAGTACCCGGTTGACCATCAGTTCACTGAGCATGATCACCTGATGCAGCATCAGCATGGCCCGGCGCTGTGGGTTGTCGACGGCGTCGCCGATGTCGCGGGCCATGTCGCTGGCAGCTGCCAGAGATTCGCAGGCTTCGACGAGCAAGGTTTCTTCGTCCACGGTGGGGTCGATGAGGAAGATTCTGTTCGCCTTGCATGACGAGGTTGAAGGGATCGAGATCTTCAGGGCGCCAGGGTTGAGGTAGAAGTTGATGGCGCGGTCGGTTGCCGCTTTTATCTTCTGCGGGTCGAGGGCCGGGTCGTACGGGATCGAGGTGTCCGGGGGGTTGGGTGTGGCTTTGAACATAGGTGACTCGCTGTTTTGAATAAGTGAGGAGCCGTCACTCTCGCTACCAAACGAAGGGTGGCGGCCATTTGTGGGTTGGTAGACCGGTCAAAACAGTAAACCCGGCGCTCCCGAAGGAGCCCCACGCATGGCCACCATAAAGCAGAGTCCCAAAAACGGATCTGTAATGTGGCGCACGACTGTAATGAAACGGGCTACCAAACCCGATCACTGATTTTCAGTGACAGGGATACGATATAGCCCGCCCCATAGCCGTGTAAGCCGGCGGATTCTGGCGTACGCGTAGGTAACGGCGCAAGGCGTTGTAGCCGTTATGGCGTAACGGTTCGTGTACTTTAAACGCGGATGCGGAGTTATGTTTATTTGCGGGGTTTGCTCTGTTGTTTTGATTTTGTCTGATAGGCCGCTTTCGCGAGCAAGTCGAATCGTCGCACCGCCGCTCCCACAGTTGGAATGGTTGCATTCAGTGGGAGGTTGGTCGGCTTGTGAGCCGTCATCGCTGGCAAGCCAGCTCCCACAGTTTGACCGAGTGCATTCAGTCAGAGATTGGTCGATCGGGAGGCCGCTTTCGCGAGCAGGCTCGCTCCCACAGGTTTACTGGCGGCTCTGGTGATTTGTATTACGGCCTGAGGCATCTGGAAGGAACTGCCCGCTCACAGACCAGTCGCATGAACAGGAAGCCGTTTTTTCAGAGGAGTGAACGTGTCCAGCGATCCCAAGCGTCACGCCGTCGACGCACCCGTCATCCATCGCCTGCGCGTGTTGACGGTCAACACTCACAAGGGTTTTACCGCCCTCAACCGGCGCTTCATCCTGCCGGAACTGCGCGAAGCGGTGCGCAGCACCTCGGCTGATCTGGTGTTTCTGCAGGAGGTGGTGGGCGAACACGAGCGCCACTCCAATCGCTACCAGGAATGGCCGCAAACCTCGCAATACGAATTTCTTGCCGACAGCATGTGGAGCGACTTTGCCTACGGGCGCAACGCGGTGTACCCCGATGGTCATCATGGCAATGCGCTGCTGTCGAAATACCCGATCCGCGAATACCGCAACCTCGACGTGTCGATCACCGGCCCCGAGCGCAGAGGCCTGCTGCACTGCGTGCTGGACGTACCGGGCCACGCCGAAGTGCACGCGATCTGCGTGCACCTGAGTCTGCTGGAAAGCCACCGCCAATTGCAGTTGCAGCTGCTTTGCCAGTTGCTCGAATCATTGCCCGACGATGCGCCGGTCATCATTGCCGGCGACTTCAATGACTGGCAGCTGCAGGGCAATGCCGCCCTCGCCCGTCGCGATTACCTGCACGAAGCCTTCGAACGCCACCACGGCCGCCCAGCCAAGACCTATCCTGCGCGTTTTCCACTGCTGCGCCTGGACCGCATCTACCTGCGCAACGCCAGCAGCCACGACCCGCAGATCCTCGGCAACAAGCCGTGGACACACTTGTCGGATCATTTGCCGCTGGCGGTGGAAGTGCACCTGTAATCCTGCTGCGGCAGCGATCCCCGGATCACCGAAAACGCCTGTGGGAGCAGGCTTGAACGCGATGACGGCGGATCAGGCAACAGAGATGTTGAATGTTCCGACCTCTTCGCGAGCAAGCTCACTTCCACAGGGTTAGCGGTGTCTGGATCAACCCTCCGGCTTGAGAATCAACACCGCCAGCGGCGGCAGATTCAGTTCAAGCGACAACGACTGGCCATGGCTCGGCACCTCTTCGGTAAACGCCCCGCCGCCATTGCCATAATTGGACCCGGCGTAGGTGTCGGCATCGCTGTTGAGCAGTTCGTTCCAGCGCCCGGCAAACGGCACGCCGACCCGGTACGACTGACGCGGCACCGGAGTAAAGTTGGCCACCACCAGCACCGGTTTGCCGTCCTTGCTCCAGCGCAGCCACGCGTACACGCTGTTGATCGCGTCATCGCCGATCAACCACTGGAACCCCTGCGGCGCATCGTCCTGATCGTGCAGCGCTGGTTCCTCGCGGTAGAGGCGATTGAGGTCGCCGACCAGTTTCTGCACGCCTTTGTGTTCCGAGTATTGCAGCAGGTACCAGTCCAGTTGCTGATCGTGATTCCACTCGCGCCACTGGCCGAATTCGCAGCCCATGAACAACAGCTTCTTGCCCGGATGGGTCCACATGAAACTCAGATAGGCGCGCAGGTTGGCGAATTTCTGCCAGCGGTCGCCGGGCATCTTGTCGATCAGCGAGTGCTTGCCGTGCACCACTTCGTCGTGGGAGATCGGCAGGATGAAGCGTTCGGACCAGGCGTAGACCAGGCCGAAACTTAGTTCGTTATGGTGATGCGCGCGGTACACCGGGTCCTGCTGGATGTAGTGCAGCGAGTCGTGCATCCAGCCCATGTTCCATTTGTAGGCGAAACCGAGACCACCCTGCTGGGTGCTCTGACTGACGCCCGGCCATGCGGTGGACTCCTCGGCGATCACCAGCGCCCCCGGCGCTTCCAGTTCGACCACGTCATTCAAGTGGCGGAGGAAATCGATCGCCTCCAGATTCTCGCGCCCGCCATGGCGGTTCGGCACCCATTCGCCGGCCTTGCGCGAATAGTCGCGATATAGCATCGAGGCCACCGCATCGACGCGCAGGCCATCGATGTGGAAATGCTTCAACCAGTGCAACGCCGACGCCAGCATGTAGCCGTGAACTTCAGTGCGCCCAAGGTTGTAAATCAGCGTGTCCCAGTCCTGATGAAAGCCTTCCAGCGGGTTGCCGTATTCGTACAACGCCGTGCCGTCGAACTGCGCCAGACCGTGAGTATCAGTGGGGAAATGCGCTGGCACCCAGTCGAGGATCACGCCGATATCGGCGCGGTGACAGGCGTCGACGAACTCACCGAACTGCTCTGGCGTGCCGTATCGGGCACTCGGGGCGAATTGCGAGAGCAACTGATAACCCCACGAACCACCAAACGGGTGCTCCATGATCGGCATCAGTTCGATGTGGGTGAAGCCCAGCTCCTTGACGTAAGGGATCAGCCGCTCGGCCAGCTCCGGCCAGGTGTACTGGCGGGCGACTTCGCCCAGATCGTCCAGTTCGCACTGCCACGAGCCGGCATGCAATTCGTAGATCGACAGCGGCGCTGAATGCTTCTGCCGCTCGCGGCGGCCGTTCATCCAGTCCTGATCCTGCCAGTTGATCTGCAGCGGTGCGGCGACTTTCGACGCGGTGTCCGGCGGCAGGCTGGTGGCCAGGGCCATCGGGTCGGCCTTCAGCGGCAGGATGCCGTGAGCGCCGAGGATTTCGTACTTGTACAACTCCCCCGCTTGCAGGCGTGGAATGAACAACTCCCAGACCCCGGACGGATGGCGCAGGCGCATCGGATGGCGGCGACCGTCCCACACGTTGAAATCACCGACCACCGACACCCGCCGGGCATTCG
Organism: Pseudomonas sp. MWU12-3103b; assembly: GCF_023100615.1. Lineage (NCBI taxonomy): Bacteria > Pseudomonadati > Pseudomonadota > Gammaproteobacteria > Pseudomonadales > Pseudomonadaceae > Pseudomonas > Pseudomonas sp. MWU12-3103b. The sequence goes on along the minus strand of NZ_JALMEY010000019.1, from coordinate 130,955 downwards.
GCGCCCACACGGCAAAACGCACGCCGTCGACGCCATCGACGGTGGTCAGTTGCGCGCCGAGGCAGCTGCTCAGATCACGGTGATTGCCTTCAGCGAACAGATACAAATCCATTTCGCCGAGCAACTGGCCGAAGCTGTACGGATCTTCCGCCACCTGTTCGCCGCCGGCCCAACGCGTGCGCAGCAGATACGGCCGCGCCTGATCGAAGTGACCGACAAACAATCCCGGTGTTTCGGTGGCTTGCAGTTCGCCGCGTTCTTCACCGCTGTCCTTGTCCAGCACTTCGACTTTCAATGCACCCGGCAGATAAGCGCGGATGAACTGCCCACCGGCACCATCACCGTGCGGGCCGAGAATGGAAAACGGGTCGTGGTGTTCAGCGCGCACCAGGGCGTCGATGTCCCGCGCCGCCGGCAATAACGCTTCTTTAGCGTGACCCTGTTCCTTGTTCGAGAAACTCATGACTACTCTCCACCAAGATCGGAAAAGGGTTTAAGCCCCGTCAATAACCCATACAAACCGTGCAACGGCACGGGCAGCCACGTGGGGCGATTTTCGGCTTCATAGGCCACTTCATAGGCCGCCTTCTCCAGGCCAAAGAGCGCAAGCGCAGCGTCGGCACCTGCAGGATCCTGCCAGGCATGATCAAGACTAGCTGCCGCTTGGCGATACGCCTGCACAAATGCCTCGCGCGCCTCACGCAGGTAGCGCTCGGCAACCCGATGGCGGGCCGCTTCCGACTCTGGACTGTGATCGACGTTGTGCACGTTGATCGTCATCGCCGCCGCGTAATCGAAGGAACGCAGCACGCCGCTGACGTCCTTGTACGGACTGTGTTTGCCACGCCGTTCGTGCAGCGGCCGCGCCGGTTCACCCTCGAAATCGATCAGATAGGCATCGCCCTTGATCACCAGCACCTGACCCAAATGCAAGTCGCCGTGGACGCGAATCCGCAAGCCGCCAACGGCTTTCTGCGCGAGTTCCTGCACATGGCCGAGGATGACTTTTTTGTTGTCGAGCAGCCGCGCGACCATTTTCTGATCCGCCGCGCTCAGATGGCTCTGATGTTGCTTGAGCAGCTTCAAGGCATGTTCGACCTGCGCCGCAACGTCCTTGCCAGCGGCTTGCGCCTCCTTGGCGCTGGTGGTTTGCGGGGCGAAGTCGGGGTTGTTGCTTGGCGCCGCCAGAACCTGGTGCATTTCGCCCAGACGCTGGCCGAGCATGCCGGCAAAGTCCTTCAGTTCGCCGAGGGCGTTGTAATGCTGTTCCTGCTCGGACATTGCGTCCGCCAGCTCATCACGCAACGCCCGTTCGAGGTTGTTCTGCGTCCATTCCCAGGCATCGCCCTGATTGCTCAGATAGCCTTGGGCGATCATCAACAGATTGTCTTCGCCCGCGCCATCGCGGCGGATCACCGAGCCGAGCAGCGGCGAGATGTTGGCGAAACCGGCCTCGGTCAGGTACGCGCTCATTTCCAGTTCCGGGTGCACACCCGAAGCGACCTTGCGGATCAGCTTCAGCACCAGACTGTTGCCGATCACCACCGAACTGTTCGATTGCTCGGCCGACAGATAACGCACCTCGGATTCGGCACCGAGGCCGAGTTTTTCCAGTTGCGCGGTCGGCGCAAAACGAATCTCGCCCTGTTCGGAGTTGAGCACGGTGTTGCTCTGCATGCCTTGCAGCACTGCGTGCACAAACGTTTCGAGGCTGAACGCGTCAGTGATCAGACCGACCTGACGCCCGCGACGAACACGGGATAATGCCAGTTGCTGCGGCAACGCCGGCCCGACCTGATCTTCGGCGATGAAGCCGAACGGCAGTTGATAGCGACTGGTCTGCCCGGCGCTGGTGACTTCGATCTCGCTGAGCAACACCGGATGTTGCGCATCGCCGAAGCGCACGCCATAGGCCAGTTTGACCTGCTCGATGGCTGCGTCCTTGCCGGCGAACCAGCGGCGGTTCTGCAGCCAGCTCGGCAGAATGCTCTGCTCCAGCGTGTTGCGGGTCGGCGTTTCGAGCAGTTCTTCCATGCGTTTTTTCAGCACCAGGGTGGTGAAGTCCGGCAGGCTCTGCGCCGGTTCCACGTGCCAGCTCGGCATCTGGTTTTCCGTGGCTAGGGCGAACCAGTAGAAACCATACGGCGCCAGGGTCAGGAGGAAATTCAACTGGCCGATTGGCGGGAACGCGTTACCGCCGAGCATCTCCACCGGGACCATGCCGACGTAGGCCGACAGATCGAGTTCTGCTGCCTGCGCGCTGCGCGAGACGTTGGCCACGCAAAGAATGATTTCGTGCTTGCCGTCGGCGTCGGTGAACTCGCGGGTGTAGGCCAGAATCCGCCGGTTGCTCGGCGAGAGCATCTTCAGCGTGCCGCGACCGAACGCCTTGGACTGCTTGCGCACAGCGAGCATGCGCCGCGTCCAGTTCAGCAGCGAATGCGGATCGCCGGCCTGGGTTTCGACGTTGACCGACAGATAACCGTATTGCGGGTCCATGATCGGCGGCAGCACCAGGCTGGCCGGATCGGCGCGGGAGAAGCCGCCGTTACGGTCGATCGACCATTGCATCGGAGTACGCACACCGTCGCGGTCGCCGAGGTAGATGTTGTCGCCCATGCCGATTTCGTCGCCGTAATACAACGTCGGCGTGCCGGGCATCGACAGCAGCAGGCTGTTGAGCAACTCGACGCGGCGGCGGTCACGCTCCATCAACGGCGCCAGACGCCGACGGATACCGAGGTTGATCCGCGCGCGACGGTCAGCGGCGTAGTAGTTCCACAGGTAGTCGCGCTCCTTGTCGGTGACCATCTCCAGCGTCAGCTCATCGTGATTACGCAGGAAGATCGCCCACTGGCAGTTGGCCGGAATCTCGGGGGTTTGCCGCAGAATGTCGGTGATCGGGAAGCGATCCTCCTGGGCCAGCGCCATGTACATGCGCGGCATCAGCGGGAAGTGAAAGGCCATGTGGCATTCGTCGCCGTTGACGCCCTCGGCATCGGTGTCGCCGAAGTACAGCTGGGTGTCTTCCGGCCATTGGTTGGCCTCGGCCAGCAACATGCGGTCCGGGTAATTAGCATCGATCTCGGCACGGATCTGCTTGAGGACATCGTGGGTCTCGGGCAGGTTTTCGTTATTGGTGCCGTCGCGCTCGATCAGGTACGGAATCGCGTCGAGGCGCAGGCCGTCGATGCCCATGTCCAGCCAGTAACGCATCACCGACAGCACGGCTTTCATCACTTGCGGGTTGTCGAAATTCAGGTCGGGCTGGTGTGAATAGAAACGGTGCCAGAAGTACTGGCCGGCGACCGGGTCCCAGGTCCAGTTGGACTTTTCGGTGTCGAGGAAGATGATCCGGGTGCCGTCGTACTTCTGATCGTCATCCGACCACACGTAGAAGTCCCGCGCCGCCGAACCGGGCTTGGCCTTGCGCGCCCGCTGGAACCACGGGTGCTGATCCGAGGTGTGGTTGATGACCAGCTCGGTGATCACCCGCAAACCACGCTTGTGCGCCTCGGCGATAAAGCGCTTGGCGTCGGCCATGGTCCCGTAGTCGCTGTGTACGCCACGGTATTCGGCAATGTCATAGCCGTCATCGCGGCGTGGCGACGGATAGAACGGCAGCAGCCAGATGGTGTTGACGCCGAGTTCGGCGATGTAATCGAGTTTGGCGATCAGGCCGGGAAAGTCGCCGATCCCGTCATTGTTGGAGTCGAAAAACGATTTGACGTGAACTTGATAGATCACCGCATCCTTGTACCAGAGCGGGTCTTTGATAAAGGTGGCTGCCTTGGGTTTCTTCGCCATGTGAAACTCCTGTTCAATTCTGTGAGACCACACGGATGCTCTGTGATGAGGGGCTGTGTGGTGAGGGGATTCATCCCCGATGGGCTGCGAAGCGGCCCTGCTTTTATTCAGTTTTACCCAGTTGTTTTTTGAGGCTGCTGCGCAGCCAGTCGGGGATAAATCCCCTCACCACAAGTTTTTGAGCAAGGTCTTACGCGGCAGTAATCCGCCAAATCCCGAACGGCTGGTACGCCGGGTCAATGCGCATGAACTGATACTTGCCATGCCAGTCCCAACGATGCCCGTTCATCAAGTCCTCACCGTGGGTGGTTGCGTCGTCGGGCAGGCCCATCTCCCACAGCGGCAACTCGAAATTGGCTTCCTGCACGTTGTGCGGATCGAGGCTCACCGCCACCAGAATGAAATTGCTGCCGTCAAAGCTGCGCTTGCCGAAGTACAGAATGTTGTCGTTCCAGGCGTTGTAGACCTTCAGCCCCAGGTGCGTGTGCAGCGCCGGATTCTGCCGGCGGATGCGGTTGAGCTGGGCGATTTCGGCAATGATGTTGCCCGGCGCATTGAAATCGCGGACGCGGATCTCGTACTTCTCCGAATCAAGGTATTCCTCCTTGCCCGGCACCGGCGCCGCTTCGCACAGCTCATAACCGGAATACATGCCCCACAGGCCCGAGCCCATGGTCGCCAGCGCCGCACGAATGAGAAAACCCGGACGCCCCGACTCATGCAGGAACGCCGGGTTGATGTCCGGCGTGTTGACGAAGAAGTTCGGCCGGTAGCATTCGCGCCACGGCGATTCGTTGAGTTCGGTGAAGTAGCTGGCCAGTTCCGACTTGGTATTGCGCCAGGTGAAATAGGTGTAGCTCTGGGAATAACCGACCTTGCCCAGACGCGCCATCATCGCCGGCGTGGTGAACGCCTCGGCGAGGAAGATCACTTCAGGATGCAGCGCCCGCACATCGGCGATCAGCCATTGCCAGAACGGCAGCGGCTTGGTGTGCGGATTGTCGACGCGGAAGATCTTCACGCCTTCGTTGACCCAGCCGACCACGATGTCGCGCAGCTCGACCCACAGACTGGGGATCGCGTCCGGCGCATAGAAGTCGACGTTGACGATGTCCTGATATTTCTTCGGCGGGTTTTCCGCGTATTTGATCGTGCCGTCCGGGCGCCAGTTGAACCAGCCCGGATGCTGTTTTAGCCACGGGTGATCCTGCGAACACTGAATGGCGAAATCGAGGGCGATTTCCAGGCCATGCTCAGCGGCAGCAGCGACCAACCGGCGGAAGTCTTCACGGGTGCCGAGCTGCGAGTGAATCGCCTCGTGCCCGCCCTCCTCGCTGCCGATCGCGTACGGACTGCCCGGATCATCGGGGCCCGCGGTCAGGGAATTGTTGCGGCCCTTGCGGTGGGCGCTGCCGATCGGGTGGATCGGCGTGAAGTACAGCACGTCGAAGCCCATGTCCTGAATCATCGGCAGACGCGAGTGCACGTCATTGAAAGTGCCGTGACGGTTAGGATCGTCGGTGATCGAGCGCGGAAACAGCTCGTACCAACTGGCAAACTCGGCCAGTTCCCGTTCGACATCCACCGGGAATTCGGCGCTCAGGCTCAGATAGGCACGGTGATCGGCCTGCGCCATCAATTGCGCACTGCGCGAGTGCAGAAACAGCGCCACCTGCTCGGTTTCGAGCAGGCCGGACAATTCATGATGCAAGGCGGCGAGCTGTTCGCTGAGCTGACCGTCGCTGCGCTCGGCGGCCTGCAGCACCATGCTGCGGCCTTCCTGCAGTTCGAGCGACACCGGGACGGCGGCGTTGTGCTTCTTCTCCAGTTCGTACTGAAAACTGGCGAAATGGTCGATCCACGCTTCGATGCAGTACAGATAGCGACCCTGGCGGTCGGGACGAAACTGCCCCTGCCAACTGTTATTGCCCAGCTCGTTCATCACCTCGCTATACCAGGACTCTTCGCCCTCGGCACGCCAGCGGATGCGCACGGCCAGCTTGTCATGGCCGTCGGCGAAGACCTTGCTGGTGACGATCACGTCACGCTCGACGATCGACTTCACGGCAAACTGCCCGCCATCGAGGGTCGGCATGGTGTTTTCGATCACGATGCGCGGCAGCAGCAACGCCTGCGACAGCGGCATGTGCGGGTTGTAGCTCTGCTCTGAAGGTTTTTCAGCAGACATCGAGCATCTCTCCTTAACGCCCCAAGGACGCTCTTGTGCCGGAACAGTGTTCACAATGAGGCACCGGCCCCGACTTGAACTCACTTAGGTTCCGAGCGACCGGCGCGGGGAAAAGTTCACAGGGATTTGTCTGGACAGAAAAGCGGATCGAATTCATCACACGGTGGTCAATCCACTTAAGCACTTCTCACGCCATGTGCCACACGGAGGTCTACAGATGAACATCCCGATCCCGGCCGAAACGCCTGATCCGAACATCGACAAACCCACCCTGCCCGAGACCGAGCCGCAGCCGATTCCCGAGCAGGAACCCCCAGGCACCACGCCACCGCCGAAGGAAGAACCGCCGACGACGATGCCACCGGTTATCGTTTAAGCACCCAGCCGATCGTTCCCACCCATCATGGGAACGATCGATTACAGGTGCTGGTTTTTCTCCCCATCCTTCTCAAACATCCTGACCACCCGTGGCATCACGCTGAAAATCCCCAGCGCCAGCAAAGTGCTGAGCAGCGCCGTCGCTTCCCTGCCCAACCCGGCCGCCACGCCGATCGCCGCCGTCATCCACAATCCGGCTGCCGTGGTCAGTCCTTTCACGTGCCCTTCGTCACCTTCCTGATTCTTCAGAATCGTCCCGGCACCGAGAAAGCCGATCCCGGCGATCACTCCCTGCAAAACCCGGCTCATCGCATCGGATTCAGCCCCTGAGGTCTGCGGCACCAGCACAAACAGCGCCGCCCCCAACGCCACCAACATGTGCGTGCGTACTCCTGCAGCCTTGCCCTTGTGCTCGCGTTCGAAACCGAGAATTCCGCCCAGCACCGCCGCCATCAACAGGCGCACGGTAATGCGCGTCAGTTGCGAAGCATCGCCGACGTCGGCGAACTCCGCTTGCAGCGTCACCCACACTTCATGCCACCAGGCGTTCATCGCTCCCTCCTTTCTTATTGGTCGTTAGTGGATGGACAGCAGCGACCATTAATCAGTTGCGCAGAACGATCGGCAAAGCGCGCGCCCTAACCTTTCAGGTACTCATGAAAAAAGGACAGCCTCATGCCCGTTCGAATCGATGAATCCAATCCCGAATCCAAAGTGTGTTTTTTCACCGTCGAAAATGGCGAGGAAATTCGTATCTGCGACACGCTGGAAGTCAAAACCGATAGCGAAAAAGCCATGTCGTTCGTAGAGATTGAAGGCCGGCGCATTTACATCACCGAAGCAGAAGCCGACGCCCTGACCGTCGCCGGCGCGAAAGACGGTCGCAAGCACCTGAAGGCCGACGAGAGTGATTCGGTGATTTGACTGACCCGGATCAACATCCGGCGCAGACGCCTGCGATAGGCGTTTGCGCCTGCGCCTGCGGGCTGCTTCAAGTTGTCGCAGGATGTGTATCAAACGCCATCTGATACGCTTTTTATTCAAATAGCTGAGTCTGTTATGCAAACAGATCGGCGCTCATAGTTCGTCCGCCTGATGGAGGCTGATGAGCGAATGACCATGAGCGAACAAATCCCCGTCCGAACCGTAGAAGCAAGCCCCACCATAAAAAATGTGCCTGGTCGCCCGATGAAGGCGAAGGCCGGCTCCACCGACAATCACATCCACACCCGCAGTTTCACCGGCCTGTTCCGTACCTTGCGCATCAGCGGCGCGGGCTTTCTGTTTCTGCTGTTCTTCGGCACCGTGTGGCTGAACTGGGGCGGTCGTCAGGCCGTGCTGTGGGACTTGGCCGAAAGCAAATTCCATATCTTCGGCGCGACCTTCTGGCCACAGGATTTCATCCTGCTCTCGGCGCTGCTGATCATTGCTGCGTTCGGTCTGTTCGCCATCACCGTGTTCGCCGGCCGGGTCTGGTGCGGTTACACCTGCCCGCAGAGTTCGTGGACGTGGATCTTCATGTGGTGCGAAAAAGTCACCGAGGGCGAACGCAACCAGCGGATCAAACTGCAAGCGGCGCCCTGGGGCCTGAACAAACTGGCCCGGCGCGCGGCCAAGCACACCCTGTGGCTGGCGATCAGCGTGATGACCGGGCTGACGTTTGTCGGCTACTTCACGCCGATCCGGCCGCTGGCCGAAGAGCTGTTCACCCTGCAGATCGGCGGGGTCAGTCTGTTCTGGGTACTGTTCTTCACCGCCGCCACTTACATCAACGCCGGTTGGCTGCGCGAAGCGGTGTGCATGCACATGTGCCCATATGCGCGATTCCAGAGCGTGATGTTCGACAAAGACACTTTGGCGATTTCCTACGACGTCGCCCGTGGCGAAAACCGAGGCCCGCGCAAACGCGACGTGAAACCTGCCGAAGCCGGCCTCGGTGATTGCATCGATTGCCAGTTGTGCGTGCAGGTGTGCCCGACCGGCATTGATATCCGCGACGGCCTGCAGATGGAATGCATCGGCTGCGCAGCGTGCATCGACGCCTGTGATTCGATCATGGACAAAATGAATTACCCGCGCGGCCTGATCCGCTACAGTTCCGAACGCGAATTGCAGGGCGGCAAGACCCATCTGCTGCGGCCTCGGCTGATCGGTTACGTCGCGGTGCTGCTGATGATGATTGGCGCCCTGGCGCTGGCCTTGGTCGAACGGCCCATGGTCTCGCTGGATGTGACCAAGGATCGCGGGCTGTTCCGCGAGAACGGTCAGGGCCAGATCGAGAACATCTACACCCTCAAGGTCATCAACAAGACCCAACAGCGCCAGGACTACACCCTGAGCCTGATGGAGGGCGACGGCTTCCAGTTGCAGGGCAAGACCGAACTGAGCCTGGCGCCGGGGGAGATTGTCGATGTACCGGTATCGGTGGCGATGACCACCGAACGTCCGGCCAGCAGCTCGCAGACCTTGAGCTTCAAGATCGCCGACAGCGACGAGCCGGAGATTTATAGCGTGGCGAAAAGCAGGTTTGTGGCGCCGATGAATCGCTGAGCCGTTAGAATCCTCCCCCTCACCCCAGCCCTCTCCCCCCAGGGGGCGAGGGGGAAAGGGAGCAGATCTCAGTGGCTTTCAAACCCGAGTTCGACTCCGGGCTTTCAAGTCGGCGTAACTCGAACATACAACCCGATCAGTCCCCTCGCCCTCCGGGAGAGGGCTAGGGTGAGGGGCTTTCCCTGACACCCTACACATCCAACCAGCACCAAGGCCCCCGATGAAACGCTACGAAAAATTCGCCGACGACATCGCTGAACTGATCCGCTCCGGCGTGCTCGGCCCCGGGCAACGGGTGCCGTCGGTGCGCTACGCCAGCCAGACTTACGGGGTCAGCCCGTCCACGGTGTTCCAGGCCTATTATCTGCTGGAACGTCGCGGTCTGATCCGCGCACGGCCGCGCTCCGGTTACTTCGTCAACACTCACGCACCGAGTCCGTTCTCGGAGCCGGTGATCAGCAGCCACGTCAACGACTCCACCGAAGTCGACGTCAGCGAACTGGTGTTCTCGGTGCTGGAATCGATCAAGGACCCGAGCACCGTGCCCTTCGGCTCGGCGTTCCCCAGCCCGACCCTGTTCCCGCTGCAACGGCTGTCACGTTCGCTGGCCAGTGCGGCGCGGGAGATGGACCCGCGCATGGTGGTCACCGACATGTCGCCGGGCAACCCGCAACTGCGTCGGCAGATCGCCCTGCGCTACATGGTTGGCGGCTTGATGCTGCCGATGGAAGAACTGCTGATCACCAACGGCGCCCTCGAAGCGCTGAACCTGTGCCTGCAAGCGGTGACCGAGCCGGGCGATCTGGTGGCCATCGAAGCCCCGGCGTTCTACGCCAGCCTGCAAGTGCTGGAGCGCTTGAAACTCAAAGCCGTGGAAATCCCCGTGCACCCGCGCGACGGTATCGACCTCGGCGTGCTCGCCCAGACCCTGGAGCGCCATCCGGTCAAGGCCTGCTGGTGCATGACCAGTTTCCAGAACCCGATGGGCGCGACCATGCCCGAGGCGAAGAAACAGGAACTGGTGGAACTGCTGCGCCGGCATCAGGTGCCGCTGATCGAGGACGACGTCTACGCCGAACTCTATTACGGTCAGCAGGCACCGAAACCGGCCAAGGCGTTCGACACCGAAGGGCTGGTGATGCACTGCGGTTCGTTCGCCAAGAGCCTGGCCCCCGGCTACCGCATCGGCTGGGTCGCTGCCGGGCGCTACGCACAGAAAATCGAACGGCTGAAACTGATGACCTCGCTCTGTGCCTCGATGCCGGCACAAGCGGCCATCGCCGACTACCTGCAACACGGCGGCTACGACCGCCACTTGCGCAAACTGCGCTACGCCCTGGAAGAACAGCAAAGCGCGATGCTCGCAGCGATTGCCCGCTATTTCCCGGCGCAGACCCGCGTCAGCCAGCCGGCCGGCGGCTATTTCCTGTGGCTGGAACTGCCACCGCAGATGGATTCGTTGAAGTTGTTTCAGATGGCGTTGGCGCAGGGCATCAGCATCGCGCCGGGGCCGATCTTCTCGCCGACTCAGCGGTTCAGGAACTGCATTCGCCTGAATTACGGCAGCCCGTGGACCGAGGATTCGGAGAAGGCGATGGAGACGTTGGGGCGGATTGTGCGGTCGTTTTAGCTCAAAATCCGACCGACGGTAGGTAAAACAGGAAAAACCTAGTATTTCTGACAGTAGATAAAACGCTCAGATCAAAATAGGCTGAAGATGAAGTTAAGTTGATCGGCTATTACCAAGCTCACCTCCAGTGACAATAAACTTAACATTATCTAGAGCAATTTATGCCAAGGAGTTCCCAATGAGCGAAAAAAGCTACCTAAACGACTACACGAATTTCCACTTCAGATGGCTAAGTACGGCCGGCGAGAATGACTACGTCAGAGACGACAAAGACAACATGGCCTTAGGGGTTAAGCTACGGCGATCAACTGACGGACAATCCTTCTATCTAGACCTAAGGAAAAAATTCCCTGACTTTTTCGAACAGGAAGATATAACGATTAAATTCAGGATGTCCGTCCCAGAAGGGGTCAAAATACAGAAATTCACGGTCCGTACTATGGGAGGTAATCAGAGTGTTGATATTCCCTCCCCCCCTTCAGATGGAAAATGGCATCAAGTGGAGGCACGTTTGCAAATCAACAAGAGCGATTTGAAGGAACTTTGGATCCAGATGGATACATTACCTATTTTACCTGAGCAGGCACTTGTCGGATTTAATGATATCCATATATTTCAGCGCTAATAAGTTCATGTCAGTGTGAGCACGGAACGTAACTTTGATCTTCCGTGCCTCACTCAACCCGCCTCAACAACGGGATTTTTCCCTCTCAACTCCATCTCACTTTTACAGGCTCTATCGCCCCTATGCTGGGCTGCCAATGGAAAATGCGGGAGGAGCGCCGGCAGCCTGCAAAGTTCTATCTGCATAATAGCTGCATGCATTTTCCGATGAAAGGTCATTTATTCGGCTAATACCTGTCAACTCTGACAGGTGACGACATTAATTCAGAATGGCTGAATATAGGAGAAAGTTAATCACATGGAGCATTGCAAATGTCAACTAAAAAAAATTTACACTCAACCAAATTCGATGATGACAAACGTAATGGATGGGGAATAGTTGGAGAGCACGAATTTGGTGAATTGGTAAAGGATGAATCGAGGGGCATTGGCAAGTGCCTCGCAACTACAGTCCCCAACGTAACCAACGAGCTTGATTTTTACCAGAGATCGGTCGAGGATTTTAAAAACAGGAAGCTTATCGTTTCTTTCGATCTACGCGTTGATAATGTACCTGATACGTTTAGGAGCATTGACATCCACGCCGGCGGTAGCAAAAGGTTTAGTGTGCAAGACCCTAAGCCAAATGATAAGTGGCAGCGATACTCCATACCTGTGGATCTAACGGGGTTATCATTTGCCCTCCTGGATATAGAAGTCGATTACAGCAATATATCTCCGACTAGCCGAGCATTTATAGACAATATCCTGATTGAGGCTGATGATTAAATGCTTGCCTGATGGCTAAAATAAAACGGGCTCCGAAACGGGGCCCTTTCAGCATGTGTTACGCGCAAAACCAATATATTTCGAATGTTGTTAACGCCCACCACCCAAATCAACAAACGTCCCGGTCGCATAAGAAGCCTTGTCCGACAACAACCAGACAATCGCCTCCGCCACTTCATCCGGGCGTCCGCCCCGGGCCATCGGAATCGCCGACTCAAGCTTGCTGACCCGATCCGGATCACCGCTCAACGCGTGGAAATCGGTATAGATATAACCCGGACGTACCGCGTTGACGCGAATCCCCTCGCCCGCCACTTCCTTGGACAGACCGATGGTGAAGGTGTCGAGTGCGCCTTTGGACGCGGCGTAGTCGACATACTCGTTGGGCGAGCCCAGGCGCGCGGCGACCGAGGAGACGTTGACGATGCTGCCGCCCTGCCCGCCGTGTTTGGGCGACATGCGCAGGATCGCGTGCTTGGCGCAGAGGATCGGCGCCAGGACGTTGGTTTTCATGATTTTGAGAATGCGGAATTCGGACATTTCATCGACCCGCGACTTGTGCCCGACGGTGCCGGCGTTGTTCACCAGCGCGGTGACCCGACCCAGTTCGGTGTCGACCCGCTGAAACAGCGCGATCACTTCGTCTTCGATACTGACATCGGCGCGCACCGCAATGGCTTGCGCCCCCAGCGCCCGCACTTGCTCCAGCACGCTTTGCGCGGCCTGTTCATCCGACTGATAATTGATGCAGATCCGATAGCCCTGCCCGGCAGCCAACAACGCCGTAGCGGCGCCAATTCCGCGCCCGCCACCGGTGATTACCATGACTTTATCCATGCTGGCCCTTCCCCCCAATGCACACGTAACAGTCGGGTTGAAGAATAACCGCCATTGGGCGGTTTTGCATGGGCTCTGTCAAAGACAAAACCCTGCATGAGACTGAGATGTTTTTTGTGGCGAGGGAGCAAGCTCCCTCGCCACAGAATGCAGTCAGACTGCCGTCAGAGCCTCTCCACGGGCAATGTTCTGCATGAACGCGTCCGCCGGCATCGGATGCCCCAACAGATAGCCCTGCAAAGAATCACAACCCAACTGCGTGAGAAAATCCTGCTGCACGCCGGTCTCCACCCCCTCGGCAACAATGCGCAAACCGAGTGCCTGGCCCAACGCCACAATTGCCGAGACGATGGCCGCGTCATCGCTGTCGTGCTCCAGATCGCGGACAAAACCGCGGTCGATCTTCAGCTCGTTGGCCGGCAAACGCTTGAGGTACATCAGGCTCGAATAACCGGTGCCGAAGTCGTCGATCGACAGGTCGACGCCCATATCGGACAACTCCTGCAACACCTTCATGCTCGCATCCGCGTCGCTCATGGCCGTGGTTTCGGTGATCTCCAGGGTCAGGCTGTTGGCCGGCAGGTGGTGGGTCGCCAGCGCCTTGGCCACGCTCTGCACCAGCCCCGCGTGGCAGAACTGCAAGGCCGAGAGGTTCACCGCAATGCGCCAGTCGGTGTAACCGAGCACGTACCATTCGCGCATCTGCCGGCAAGCTTCGTTGAGCACCCATTCACCGATGGCGATGATCAGGCCGGTCTTCTCTGCCAGATCGATAAATTTGTCGGGCAGCAACATGCCCTGGGTCGGATGCTGCCAGCGCAGCAGCGCTTCGGCACCGACCGGACGACCACTGATGGCGTCGAATTTGGGCTGGAAATACAGGCTGAACTGACTGTGTTCCAGCGCGGCGCGCAGGTCCTGCAACAGCTGCAGTTGCTTGCGCGCGTTGCTGTTCATCGAAGCATCGAAGAAGCTGTAACCGTTTTTGCCGCTGCCCTTGGCGTGATACATCGCCGCGTCGGCGTTCATCAGCAGTTCCTGGGCGCTCAGGCCGTTACCCGGGTACAGGGCGATGCCGACGCTGGCAGAAATCTGCAAGTCGTGCTCGGCCACGCGGAACGCCTGACCGAGCAACCCGACCTGACGCGCGGCCAGCCCCAGAGCATCGTCGGGTTCGCTCAGACGCACCAGCAGCACGAACTCGTCGCCGCCAATTCGCGCGAGCGTATCCTGACTGCGCAGATCTTCGCGCAGGCGCACCCCGACTTCGCGCAGCAACTGGTCGCCCATGTGATGGCCGAAGGCATCGTTGACCGGTTTGAAACCGTCCAGATCGATGAACATCAGCGCAAAACAGCCGCCCTGCTCCTCGACCTTTTTCATCGCCTGATTGATCCGGTCGTCCAGCAACATGCGGTTCGGCAGGCCGGTCAGGGTGTCGTGCAACGCCAGTTGCGTCAGTTCACGGTTGGCCAGGGTCAGCGAATGCGCCAGATCGGCGGTACGCGCTTCAAGGCGCGCATCGAGAATCGAAGTGAGCAAGGCGATCGACAGCACCGCCAGCGTGGTGATCAGCACCAGATTGTCGAGGCCGTTGCCCTTGAGGCCGTCGAGCGTTGCACCGCAGAAACTGCCGTCAGGAAATTGCGCGGCGGCCATGCCGGTGTAGTGCATGCCGACAATCGCGATGCCCATGATCACTGCCGCACCACCACGAATCAGACGCACATAAGGCGAGTGCTGGCGCAGGCGGAAGGCGATCCATAACGCCGCCGCCGAGGCCCCGACCGCGATCAGCAATGAGGCGCCGAACAGGGTCGGGTCGTAATCGATGCCAGGCGTCATGCGCAGCGCGGCCATGCCGGTGTAATGCATTGCACTGATGCCGGCGCCCATGACCAAAGCGCCAAAGGCCAATTGCCAAATCGGCAGTTTCGGCTGGCTGACCAGCCACAGGGCAAACCCGCAGGACAGCACCGCGATCAGTAGCGACAGCGCGGTAATCGCAATGTCATAGCCCAGGTCGATCGGCAGCTTGAAGGCCAACATGCCGATGAAGTGCATCGACCAGACGCCGACCCCCATCGCCAGTGCACCGCCGGCCGTCCAGAAATGCACTGCACGCCCACGGGCGCTGGCGATGCGCCCGGTCAGATCGAGCGCGGTGTAGGACGCGAGGATCGCCACACACAAAGAAATGAAAACCAGGGTGAAGGAATAATTACCGATGAGCATTCAGATTCTCGCGACCACCCGCGCCGTACTGCGTCCATTCTCGGCTGGGCAAATGCGGCGATTGTACTGATTGCGCGGAAGAACGCACTGACAAAGTAATCATTTTGCCATCAACCCGATGAAACGCTTGTTTGATGGTTTTGCGAGGCTCTGGAACAACCATCACAACCTGTAGGAGCTGCGGCACGCTGCGATCTTTTGATCTTTAAAAACAAGGTCAAAAGATCGCAGCGTGCCGCAGCTCCTACACAGGCTATTCGGTGGCCAGTTGTCCGTCCCAGCCGCCACCCAGCGCCGCAATCAATTGCACGCTGGCAATCAAGCGACTCTGCAGAATATTCAGCACAGTGCGCTCGTTGCTCAGCGCCGTGGCTTGCACCACAACCACATCGATGTAGGCAATCAACCCGGCCTTGTACTGGTTCTGGGTCAGGCGCAGCGAGTCGCGTGCAGCATCCAGTGCTTCCTGACGCACCGCCGCTTCGTCTTCATACACCTTCAGTTGCACCAGATAGTTTTCCACTTCACGGAAGCCGTCGAGCACGGTCTGGCGGTACTTGGCAACGGTCTGGTCATACACCGCCTCGGTACGGTCAACCTCGGCCGAACGAATACCACCGTCGAATATCGGCAAATCCAGTTTCGGCCCGACCGACCAGAAACGGTTCGGCAGCGTTAAAAGATTTTTCGAGGTACTGCTGCTGTAGCCGCCGCTCATGCTCAAGGTCAGATCGGGGTAGTACGCCGCTTTGGCCACACCGATATTGGCGTTGGCGGCGATCACCGAACGCTCCGCCGAGGCAATGTCCGGGCGGCGTTCCAGTAGCTGCGACGGCAGGCTCAGGGGAATCTGCGGCAGATTCGGAATGTTCTGCGTTTCAGCGATGCTGAATTCTGCCGGCGCCTGCCCGGTGAGCACGGCGATGGCATTCTCAAACTGCGCCCGCTGCCAGATTAAATCCACCAGATCGGCCTGGGTGGTTTTCAACTGGGTCTGCGCCTGCGCCACCGCATCACGCCCGGAAATCCCCGCGCGGTACTGGTTCTGGGTCATTTGCAGGGATTTTTCATAAGCCGCAACGGTGGCCTCGAGCAGGCGTTTCTGCTGGTCGATGACCCGCAGTTGCAAGTAATTCTGCACCAGCTCCGACTGCTGGCTCAGGCGCATCGCGGCCAGATCGGCAAAACTCGCCTGGGCGCTGGCCTCGTTGGCTTCCAGACCTCGGCGCAATTTGCCCCAGATATCCGCTTCCCAACTCACGCCCAACTGCGCGTTGTAGGTGTCGCGAATGCCGCTGGCGGAACTGCTCAGGCTCGAACTGCTGCTGCCGGTGCCCTGGCTGGAGCGGGTCTTGCCCACGCTCAGGTCGACACTGGGATAAAACGCTCCACGGGCACTCCGCACCAAGGCCTGGGCCTGACGAAACTGCGCTTCGGATTGCGCGACGGTCTGGTTGGAACTGTTGAGTTTTTCGATCAGACCATTGAGTTGCTGATCGCCATACAACTCCCACCAGGCACCGCGCGCCAGCGAATCGCTCGGATTGGCCTGACGCCAGCCTTTGGCCTCTTTGTATTGCGCGACCTCGGCGGTCTGCGGACGCTGATAGTCCGGGCCTACAGCGCAGGCACTGAGCATCGCCACGCACAGTGACAGACTCAACAGGCGCGAGCCGCGCGCAGTGGCCAGATTGAGAAGCGAACGGTCAGTCATAGCGGAGTTTCCAGAGCGGCGTCAGTACGCACGCCACGCCACTTGTTGAAGCGGTGGCGCAGCTTGTCGAGATAGAGGTAAACCACAGGCGTGGTGTAAAGGGTCAGGACCTGGCTGAAGATCAGGCCGCCGATAATGGTCAGGCCCAACGGCTGGCGCATTTCTGCGCCTTCCGCGCGGCCGAGCAGCAACGGCAAGGCGCCGAGGATCGCCGCCAGGGTGGTCATCAGAATCGGCCGCAGCCGTTGCAGGCAGGCGCTGCGGATCGACTCCAGCGGCGACAGGCCCTGATGGCGTTCCAGTTGCAGCGCCAGGTCGATCATCAGGATCGCGTTTTTCTTCACCACCCCGATCAGCAGGAACAATCCGAGCAGGGAGATCAGGCTGAACTCGCCGCCCAGCGCATAGATCGACAGCAATGCACCGACCCCGGCCGACGGCAAGGTCGAGAGAATCGTCAACGGGTGAATGTAGCTTTCATACAGTACACCCAGCACCAGATACACCGCGAGCAGCGCACCGAGGATCATGAACGGCTGACTCTTCTGCGTCGCGGCAAAGGCATCGGCGGTGCCGGCCATTTTCGCGATCACGTCTTCCGGCAGACCGACCTTGGCAATCGCCCGCTCGATCGCAGCACTGCCCTGCTCCACGGTCACGCCTTCAGCCATATCGAACGCGATGCTTTCGGAGGCGAACTGGCCTTCGTGGCTGACGCGGTCGTCTTCCAGGCTGTTTTCGTAATGGGCGATGGTCGACAACGGAATCCGCGCACCGTCAGCGGTAATCACCTGCACCTGATTGAGCGTCACCGGATCCTGCGCATATTTCGGATTGACCTCCATCACCACCTGATACTGGTTGAGGCTGTCGTAGATCGTCGAAATCTGCCGCTGGCTGTAGGCATTGTTCAACACCGCCGTGACCATGTTCATGTCGACCCCGAGGCGTTTGGCCTGATCACGGTCGACAATCAACGTCACCTGCTGCGCGCCGCGCCCCTCGCGGGCATCAATGGCGGTCAGCTCCGGCAGTGCGCGCAGCGCGGTCACCACTTTCGGGTACCACTCGCGCAACGCCCCCAGATCGCCGCTTTGCAGGATGTAGCTGTATTGCGAGGTGGTCTGCTCGCGACCACCGCCGAATTGCAGATCCTGATCGGCCATCAGCATCAACTGGGCGCCGGGCACTTTGGGCATTTCCTTGCGCAGGCGCTCGATGACTTTCTGCGCCGACAGGTTGCGCTCCTTGATCGGCTTCAGGCGTACCAGCATGAACGCGTTGTTGGTGCCGTTGGTGCCGCCGATGAATCCCGCGACGCTCTCGACCGCTTCGTCCTTGAGCACGGCGCGGCGGAAGGTTTCCATTTTCGGCTGCATCACACTGAACGACAGACCATCGTCACCCCGGACGAAACCAATCAACTGGCCGGTGTCCTGCTGCGGCATGAAGGTCTTCGGTACCACCACGTACAGCGCAACGTTGACCCCGACCGTGATGATCAGGCTGAGCAAGGTCAGGCGGCGGTGGCGCAGCACCCAGTCGAGGCTGGTCGCATATTTGCCGACCATCCAGTCGTTGGCGCGGCGGCTCCAGCGCTGCAGGCGGTTTTCCTGGCCCGGCGTGTGCGGCTTGAGCCAGCGCGCGCAGAGCATCGGGGTCAGCGTCAGCGAGACCACCAGCGAGACCACGATGGCTGCTGCCAGGGTGATGGAAAACTCGCGGAACAGGCTCTCGACAATCCCGCCCATGAACAGGATCGACAGGAACACCGCCACCAGCGACACGTTCATCGACAGCAGGGTGAAACCGACTTCCTTGGCCCCGAGATAGGCGGCCTGCATCGGTTTCACGCCTTCGTCGATGTGCCGGGAAATGTTCTCCAGCACCACGATGGCATCGTCCACCACCAGTCCGGTAGCCAGAATCAGCGCCATCAGCGACAAGTTGTTCAGCGAGAAGCCATAGAGGTACATCACCGCAAAGGTGCCGACCAGCGACACCGGCACTGCCAGCGTCGGAATCAGCGAGGCGCGGAAATTCCCGAGAAACAGGAACACCACCAGAATCACCAGCGCCACGGCGATCAGCAGGGTCATTTCCGCTTCGTGCAGCGTGGCCTTGATCACCGGCGAGCGGTCCATCGCCAGGTTCAGTTTGACGCTGGCCGGCAGCACCGCTTGCAACGCCGGCAACTGCGCCTTGATCTCGTTGACCGTCTCGATGATGTTGGCGCCAGCCTGGCGGTTGATCACCAACAGCACCGCCGCGTCATCGTTGAAAAAACCGCTGTTGTAACGGTCTTCGACGCCGTCGCTGACCTTGGCCACGTCCTTCAGGCGCAGGGCTGCGCCGTCCTTGTAATGGATGATCAGCGACTCGTAATCCTTGGCTTTCTCCAACTGGTCGTTGGCCTGGATCTGCCACAGTCGCTCGCCGTCTTCGACCGAGCCCTTGGGCCGGCGCACGTTGGCCCCGGCGATGGTCTTGCGCACATCGTCGAGCGCCACGCCGTACTGGTTAAGCGCCTGCGGTTCAAGTTCGATGCGCACCGCCGGCAGCGAACTGCCGCCGATCTGCACTTCACCGACACCCTGCACCTGGGACAGGCTCTGCGAGAGGATGGTCGAGGCCAGGTCATAGAGCTGGCCTTTTTCCAGCACATCCGACGTCAGCGACAGCACCATGATCGGCGCCTGCGACGGGTTGACCTTCTTGTAGGTCGGCATGCTGCGCATCCCGCTCGGCAACAGGTTGCGTGAAGCGTTGATCGCCGCCTGCACTTCCCGCGCCGCGCCGTTGATATCACGGTCGAGGTCAAATTGCAGAATGACCCGGGTCGAACCCTGGCTGGAACGGCTGCTCATGGTGTTGACGCCGGCAATCGCCCCGAACGAGCGCTCCAGCGGCGTCGCCACCGTGGACGCCATCACCTCGGGACTGGCGCCGGGCAGACTGGCCTGGACCACGATCACCGGGAAATCCATTTGCGGCAGCGGCGACACCGGCAACAGACCGAAACTGACACCACCCAGCAGCATGATCGCCAGACTCAGGAGCATGGTCGCGACCGGGCGCTTGATGAAAGGACCGGACAGGTTCATTCAGGCCAGCTCCAACCACCAACCCCTGTGGGAGCGAGCTTGCTCGCGAAGAGGCCGGCATATCCAACATTGTCAGTGACTGACTTACCGCTTTCGCGAGCAAGCTCGCTCCCACAGGTTATGTGGCGGTGCAAAGTCATACCACCACCTCTTCGCGGTCGGCATTAGTCTTGCCAAAGCGCCGACCGAGACGGTCGAAGTACAGATAGATCACCGGCGTGGTGAACAGGGTCAGCACCTGGCTCACCAGCAAGCCGCCGACCATCACCAGACCCAGTGGCTGACGCAATTCCGCCCCGGAACCGGTGGCGAGCATCAACGGCACCGCGCCGAACAACGCTGCCAGAGTGGTCATCAGAATCGGCCGGAAGCGCAGCAGCGCCGCCTGATAGATCGCCTGCTCCGGCGCCATGCCCTGGGTGCGTTCGGCGTCGAGGGCGAAGTCGATCATCATGATCGCGTTCTTCTTGACGATACCGATCAACAGGATGATGCCGATGATCGCGATCATGCCCAGGTCATTGCCGCTGAGCAGCAACGCTAGCAAGGCGCCGACCGCCGCCGACGGCAGGGTCGAGAGAATGGTGATCGGGTGGATGTAACTTTCGTAAAGCACGCCGAGCACGATGTACATGGTCACCACCGCCGCCAGAATCAGCAGCAAGGTGCTCGACAACGACGCCTGGAACGCTTCGGCCGCACCCTGGAACTGGGTCTGCACGCCAATCGGCATGCCGATGTCCTTCTGCACCTGATCGATGATGTCCACCGCATGTCCCAGCGCCACACCGGGCGCCAGGTTGAACGACATCATCACCGCCGGGAACTGACCGATGTGGGTGATCGCCAGTTGCGCCTGACGCTCCTCGACATGGGCCAAGCTCGACAGGCGCACCTGCGCACCGTCAGTGGTCTTGACGTGAATCTGGTCCAGCGCCGCCGGCCCGATCTTCTCCCCGGCCTGCGCCTGCAGCACCACGCGGTACTGGCTGGCCTGGGTGTAAATGGTCGAGATTTGCCGCTGACCGAAGGCGTCATACAGCGCATCGGTGATGTTCTGCACCGAAACACCGAGGCGCGAAGCCGCATCGCGGTCGATCACCAGATAGACCTGCAAGCCCTTGTCCTGCAAGTCGCTGGCGACGTCGGTCAGCTCCGGACGCTGGGCCAAAGCCTCGACCAGACGCCCGCTCCACTGGCTGAGCAGTTCGGCATCCGGTGAGGACATGCTGAACTGGTACTGGGTGCGGCTGACCCGATCCTCGATGGTCAGATCCTGCACCGGCTGCATGAACAGGCGGATGCCGACCAGTTTGTCCAGTTGCGGTTGCAGGCGCGCGATCACCTCGGTGGCGCTCAGGTCACGCTGGCCATGCGGCTTGAGGTTGATCAGCAAGCGACCGCTGTTGAGCGTGGCGTTGTCGCCGTCGACACCGATGTAGGACGACAGGCTCTCCACCGCCGGATCTTCGAGAATCACCTTGGCCAGCGCCTGCTGGCGCTCGCCCATGGCCGCGAACGAAATCGACTGCGGCGCTTCGGAGATGCCCTGGATCACCCCGGTGTCCTGCACCGGGAAAAATCCCTTGGGCACCACCATATAAAGGAACACCGTCAGCGCCAACGTACCGATAGCCACCAACAGGGTCAGCGGCTGGTGTTTGAGCACCCACTGCAACTTGCGCCCGTACGCGGCGATCATCCAGTCGATGACCGCGCCACTGGCCCGGTAGAAGCGGCCCTGTTCGTGGGCCTCCGGCTCACGCTTGAGCAAGCGCGCGCACATCATCGGCGTCAGGGTCAGCGAGACCACCAGCGAAATAAGGATCGCCACCGCCAGAGTGATGGCGAACTCGCGGAACAGCCGCCCGACCACGTCAGCCATGAACAGCAGTGGAATCAGTACCGCGATCAGCGACAGGGTCAGCGAAATCAAAGTGAAACCGATCTGTTTGGCGCCTTTCAGCGCTGCCTGCATCGGGCTATCACCCTCCTCGATGAAACGCGCGATGTTCTCCAGCATCACGATCGCATCGTCGACCACGAAACCGGTGGCGATGGTCAGCGCCATCAAGGTCAGGTTGTTGACCGAGAAGCCGGCCAGGTACATCACGCCAAACGTACCGATCAGCGACAGCGGCACCGCAACCGACGGGATGATCGTCGCGCTGGCACGCCGCAAAAACAGGAACGTCACCATCACCACCAACGCAATGGCGATCAGCAGTTCGTGTTGTACGTCGGTGACCGAGGCGCGGATGGTCTGGGTGCGGTCGGTGAGCACGGTAACGTCGAGGCCGGCCGGCAGGTTGTCGGTGATGCTCGGCAGCAACGCCTTGATCCGATCGACCACCTCGATCACGTTGGCGCCCGGTTGACGCTGGATATTGAGCAGCACTGCCTGATTCTGGTTGGCCCACGCGGCGAGACGTTCGTTCTCCGCACCGTCGACGATTTCCGCCACATCCTTCAGACGCAGCGGCGCGCCGTTCTTGTAGGCGAGGATCAGGTTGGCGTAGTCCTTGGGCGACGTCAGCTGGTCGTTGGCATCGAGCATCGAGACCCGGGTCGGGCCGTCGAAGTTACCCTTGGGCTGGTTGACATTGGACGCGCCGATCAAGGTGCGCACGTCTTCCAGGTTCAGGCTGTTCGCCGCGAGGGCTTCCGGGTTGACCTTGATCCGCACCGCCTGCCGCTGACCGCCGGCAATGCTGACCATGCCGACGCCGCTGATCTGGGCGATCTTCTGCGCCATGCGCGTATCGACCAGATCATTAAGCTTGGGCAGGAGCATGGTTTTCGAGGTGATCGCCAAGGTCAGCACCGGGGTATCCGCCGGGTTGACCTTGTTGTACACCGGCGGCGCCGGCAGGTCGGTCGGCAGCAGGTTGGTCGCGGCGTTGATCGCGGCTTGCACCTGCTGTTCGGCGACGTCCATGTTGATGTCGAGGCTGAAACGCAGGGTCAGAACCGAAGCGCCGCCGGAGCTGGTCGAGGCCATTTGCGTCAGGCCCGGCATCTGCCCGAACTGACGTTCGAGCGGCGCGGTGACGGCACTGGTCATCACGTCCGGACTGGCGCCGGGGTACAGGGTCATGACGCGAATGGTCGGATAATCGACCTGCGGCAAGGCCGAGACCGGCAGCAGGCGATAAGCAATCAGGCCGGCCAGAACAATGGCCAGCATGCTCAGGGTGGTGGCTACCGGACGGAGGATGAACAGCCGCGAAATGTTCATGCGCCCTTCTTGGCCTTGTCAGCCGCGGCGGCGTCCGGTGCACTGGCGGCGGGTTTGCCCTGCAGGTGCCCGGTCGGTGTGGTCGGCACGTCATTGCTGTCGTTGACCACTTCCACTTCGCTGCCTTCCTTCAGGCGGTCCGTGCCTTCCAGCACCACGCGATCGCCCGCGGCGAGGCCTTCGGTGACCACAGTGTTGGTGCCGTCACTGGCGCCGATCTTCAGTTGGCGGATGGTGACTTTCTTGTCGCCGTCCAATGCGTAAACGAACGTGCCGTTGGTGCCGAACTGAATCGCCGCCGACGGTGCCAGCACCACGCCTTTCAGGGTGTCGGCCAGCAGATGGACGTTGACGAACTGATTGGGGAACAGCGACTGGTCGCGGTTATCGTAACGGGCCTTGAATTTCAGGGTGCCGGTGGCGACGTCGATCTGGTTGTCGAGGCTTTGCAGCACGCCGCTGGCCTGGATCTTGGTATCGCCGCGATCCCATGCCTCGGCCGGCAGTTTGGCGCCGCTGTGGTAGCGCGCCAATACGGTTTCGAGACTGTTTTCCGGCAGGGTGAAGACCACGCTGATCGGTTGGGTCTGAGTGATGACCGCAAGGAACGTGGTGTCGTTGGCCGCGACGAGGTTGCCGACGTCGACCTGACGCAGACCGACGCGACCGGCAATCGGTGCGCGGATCTTGGTGAATTCGAGATTGAGCTTGGCGTCGTTGACCGCCGCCTGATTGGTCTTGACCGTGCCCAGGTACTGGCCGACCAGCGCTTCGGCGGTGTCCAGGGTCTGCTTGGCGATGCTGTCTTCCTTGTACAGGCCGCGATAACGCTCGACGTCGACCTGTGCGTTTTTCAACTGCGCCTGATTCTGCAGCAAGGTGCCTTCAGCCTGGAGCAAGGCGTTCTGGTACGGACGCGGATCGATCTCTGCCAGCAGGTCGCCGGCCTTGACCATCTGCCCTTCCTCGAAATTGATCTTCACCAGTTCACCGCCGACCCGGCTGCGCACGTTGATGGTGTTGAGCGCAGTCACCGTGCCCAGTGCCTTGTAATACAGCGGGAAGTCGCCCGTGACCGCCGGCGCCACACGCACCGGAATCGGCCCGGCCGCACCGCCGAAGCCTGGCCGCATCATCCCCGAACGTCCGGCATGGCCGCTCGCCGCCTTGTCGGCGCCCTCCTTGTGGGCCGAACCGGCGGGCCAGAATTTCCAGCACAGGACGGCGATGACCAACAGGACGAGCAGGCTGATCAGCCAGCGACGGGAGTTGCGAGGGGACGATTGCATGGATTGATTAACCATTGGGCGCGTGGGCTTCTTTTACGGGAGGCTGAACGATAAGCACTGATCGGATTTAAGCAAAGCAGCTTTACCGGCAATTTACCTTCAACTTACGTTTCAAGGTGTGAGGCAAAACACTGATACACAAATGAAAACGGCCTGGACAGGGCCAGGCCGTTAACAATTGTAAAAGCGCTTATTTCAGAACGGCGAGTGCTGCGTCGTAGTTCGGCTCTTCAGCGATTTCCTTGACCAGTTCGCTGTGCAGGACGTTGTCGTTCTCGTCCAGCACTACCACGGCACGGGCGGTCAGGCCTTTGAGCGGGCCGTCAGCGATGGCTACGCCGTAGTTTTCGATGAATTCGGCACCGCGCAGGGTCGACAGGTTCTGCACGTTTTCCAGACCTTCGGCGCCGCAGAAGCGTGCCTGAGCGAATGGCAGGTCAGCCGAGATGCACAGCACCACGGTGTTGGCCAGTTCGTTGGCCTGAGCGTTGAACTTGCGTACCGAAGTGGCGCAGGTCGGGGTATCAACGCTTGGGAAGATGTTCAGCACTTTGCGCTTGCCGGCGAAGCTCGCCAGAGTGACGTCGGACAGATTGCCGGCAACCAGGGAAAAGGCTGGCGCCTTGGAACCGGCTTGTGGCAACTGGCCGTTGACTTGAACCGGGTTGCCTTTGAGGGTGACTTGAGCCATGACTTTAGTCCTTCTTAACGTGGTTATTGAGCATGCAAGAGGCCGAAGTTAACCACGAAATTGTCCGACGACCTATGCCCTGACTGAAAATTGTCAGGGGCCTGCGCAAAAAATTGTATACAACCCAAGCCCCCCTGTAGGAGCTGCCGCAGGCTGCGATCTTTTGACTTTATCTTTTCATCAAGATCAAAAGATCGCAGCTTCGTTTCACCGACAGCTAAAAGAATGGGTCAGTCGGGCATGGATCGGATGATGTCGGCTAGATCATCCTTGGTTATTTCATTGGCCTTGATAGCAGCGGCAATATCGGTTTTGGAGAGCGGAAACCGTTTGAAAATTTCTTTCAAGGTTTCCTCATCAACATTGGCCAGCCAGAGCGGATCTATAAATGAACCGCCATACTCAGGCTTCATGGGTACTTCTTCGTGTGCAATTGCACCTTTATGATTGAGATACACCACATAACGGTCATGCCCTTCAGGAAAGCTTTTATCGTGATAAAGGGTAGTACCCAAAGGCAGGACATAGTAATTCTCGTCACCATTTGGCCCTTCAATCAGCAACGGTTCTTTAGTTTTGATCATTTTCATATTGTGCCCCTTCGCAATATCGCCAAAAATCAGAAAAGCCAAAAAAATCGCATTGACGGATAAAACTGCCACCAGCCATAGGCCAAGACGTCTATTTGTAAACATTTTTCTTATCATAGGGGGCCTCGGTATTCGCTTCGAGCATGGCTTGTAAATCCGCAGGCATGAAAATACCGTCCTTCGGACTACTTTGCGTACGCGCTGCCTGTCTTTCGATAAAAGAAAGACCTCGCATCTCATTGAATTTCGCCGGGTTCTGCACAATTGACTTTCCCGAAACCTTTGCTCCTGCGATTGTCACGGTTGTGCAGTTATTCGTGGTCGGATGATAGTTCGATGGCAAGACATACCGAGCTGATGAGGCAGTCTTTTTTCGCTGTTCTTTTTGCTGGGCGACAATACCGTCGAAATGAGCGATCACAGCCTCGGCTTTTGCATTTTCCAAAAAATAAACAAAACCTGTTGTTGTACGCCCCAAACTGTTTTCACCAGAGATATACGCTTTGAAGGACGTCCAGACGTTCAACACGCCTTCGCCCTCGCTATCGAACGTGCCCCAGGTTTTTCCATAGCGACCAAAGTCATAAGTAATGTCTTTGCTACCGACCACCACGTGTAAAGCAGCGTGCCCGAAAGGATGTTCTTCTTTATCGCGGGTGTAGGGACCACCCACCAGCACTTCCATATACGCACCGGATACGACCACCTGATTGGTTTTCGTGGTTTTCCCTGATGCGCCTGTATTTTTTGCTGCCTGGGTTGTGCTGGTAGTTTTAGTAGACTGAACCATTAAAGATGTTCCGTATCTTCAAGTTTCGGAAACTTTATGCTGCAACTCCCCCTGGGAATATTTGCAACATGCACAAAGCCATTTTCGTCGAGGACGCCAGTCATCAAGGTTCCATCGGGAAGCGTCAATTCATACGCCTCGTTAGCTACAGGTTCATCTCTTTCATTAAGCAACTGAAACTCGACGAACGTCTTTTCTTTCAGAAACTGCGAGAAGAAGCTGGCGGGAGCACTACCAGAATCACCGACGAAGGTGTCGGGTGATCCAGCAGTAATCGTCGCTCCACATGCCGTTTGGGAACCGACATGGGCAACGTCCTTTCCCAATCCAAAAACATGGGGGGCGCCCGTTGTTATGGGATTACTGCCGTGAATCGGGCAGGAATAGATATCTCCTACCAAAGCTACGGGAGTCGAGTTAACAAAAATAGGACTTGATCCAGTGCTGATATTTCCACCATGACTACCTGGATCTCCGAGCCTTGCGACTGGCTTTCCTGCCATCGTTTCTCTCCATTGAATATCACGACCTGCGGATGTTACCCGATCTTGTTTTGGAAAACAGGGTATCCATGGCACCTGCGGACTGGATAGAAAATACAACCGGCTAGAGTCTTTTTTGGTTGGTCGTTGACCGTTCCAACGCGCGGTAAAGGAATGTAACAAGAGAGCTCTGTGCGCCAACTCACGAATCTGACGCATTGCCTCAAGGGCTTCATTGCTTTGCTGCGCGCGGGAAGGGTCATGATCAATCAGTCTTTAAGTTCTACGTGATCCAGTGCTTGATTTACCGCTAACTCCCCCAGCATGACGACCTGAGCAATGCCCAGTGCTGTTTTGCGCTGGGAGGTTTCCAGCGAGGCAGCGAAGTTGATGAGCATCTCGCTGGCCGAGCCGAGTGTTTCGCTGGCGTTGGCTAAAAGAGATTCGGTGTTGAACCTGGGATTGGCGAGGTACATGGACTCCGGCTCGTTGGCGCTAGACATGATACGGGCGGCGGGATTGAGGTAGTAGTCGAGGGCGCGGTCGGCGGCTTCGTGGAGTTTTTTACTGTCGACTGAGGCGTAAGGGGTTGTGGTGTCGGCGCCTGATTCTGGGGGGTTGGGTGTTGGTTTTTTCATGGTGTAACTCCACTGAATAGTCGGAGCTGCCCCCTTCGGTTTCCGGACGAAGAGGTGGCAGCTGTACGCAGGTTGGAAACCCGGGCAGCGGCGACCCGGACGACCCGAAGGTCCCCCGCGCACAGCCGCCATAACGGAGTGCACACATTCGAAGTGCGCAAGGATACGTTATGAAAGGCGTGTACGCGCCACTAATACCCATCGGGGTTTCCAGTCCCGGTCGCTGAATTGGCAGCGACGAACACAGGCTAGAGACCCTACGTCCGACGGACAACCTGAAAACCTTGTGGGAACGTTCCGCAAAATCGAAACAACGTTTAAACATCCTGAATTGAAATACGCACGGGGAGCTGCCGCAGGCTGCGATCTTTTGATGTTGGTTTTTAACGACAAGATCAAAAGATCGTCCGATCGCGGCCCGAGCCTGCGGCAGCTCCTACATTGGCAGTTGCAGTGTGTCGGATTGCGTTTGTTAAAACGCCGGACTGCATCTTTTATTCAGAGACCTGTCGATTCACGCCCTGCCCGCTCGACTATGCAGTGAATCCCCCCATTCCCTGGAGACATCACCATGCGATTCATGATCCTTGTCAAAGCCAGCGTCGACTCCGAAGCCGGCATCATGCCCAGCGAAGAACTGATCACCGCCATGGGCAACTTCAACGAAGAACTGGTCAAGGCCGGCATCCTCATCGACGCCGATGGCCTGCACCCGAGCAGCAAAGGCGCCCGCGTGCATTTCTCCGGCGACAAACGCACGGTCATCGACGGCCCGTTCATCGAGACCAAGGAGCTGGTAGCCGGCTACTGGATCTGGGAAGTGAAGTCGAAGGAAGAAGCCATCGAATGGGTCAAACGCTGCCCGAACCCCATGCCGGGCGACTCTGATATAGAAATCCGCCAGATCTTCTCCGCCGAGGATTTCGGTGCCGAATTCACGCCTGAGGCGCGGGCGCAGGAAGAACGTGTTCGCGAGCAAGCGAAGAAAAACCTGTAATCCCTGCCCCCTGTAGGAGCTGCCAAAGGCTGCGATCTTTTGATCTGGCTTTTAAAAAAATTCAAAGTCAAAAGATCGTCCGATCGCGGCCCGAGCCTGCGGCAGCTCCTACAAAGGCCCCAGCTTATTTGGACTTGAGCTTCACATACATCTGACGCATGTCATTGGCCCAGCCGTCGATCACAGGTTTGACGTCGGAGGCCTTCATCGCTTGAGTTTCATTTTCCAACGGTTTACCGGTGCCTTTGCGCACCACTTGCGCCACCACCTTGTTGCTCGCACCGTCGAGGAACACCGCTTCGGTGGCCAGGGTGGTTTCCTGATCGCGGATACCGCTGGCGGTGCTGACCGCTGCCGCGACCAGAGCGACCGGGATCACTTCATACGCGTGCAGGCCTTCGGTCTTGCTGCTCACGGCAGTGATCGCCGCCCGCACCACAATCACCCCTGGGCCGGGGCCGTTGGCCAACGGCAGATCCTTGCTGATTTCACGCTTGAGCGCCTGATCGTAATAGGAGGTGATGCCGTTGAGGGTCTGCTGCGAAATCTTTGCGGTCGGTTGCGGCTTTGGATAGAGCTGGGTTGGCTCGATGTACACGCTGGTGAACTTGCTGATGTCGACCTTCGGATCGATCCAGCGCATCACCTCGGCGCCGGACGGCGATTTGGCCTCCTTGAGCTGGCTGTAGTCCTTGAGAAAGCCGGAATACTCATCGGGAGCGACGGTTTTGCTGGAGCAACCCACCACCCCAAGGGTGGCGATGCAAAGGGTGCCCATCATTACTGCTAGCTTCATGCTGTAACTCCTGTCAGAAGGCCTGAATGTGCGTATGGGGGAGTTACAGGTATAGCTAAAAGTGCGGCGATTGCGTTGCAAAACCACAAAATTCATACGAGACCCCGCGCGGCTTGGCAAACCTCATTTAAGCCACAGATGCAGATACGACTTAAGGCTGGAAGAAGATGAACATGGGGGATCCGGCGCTGAAGTGATCGCTGATCCCTTGTGGGAGCGGGCTTGCTCGCGAATGCATTCCCTCAGCCAACATCAAGGGTGACTGATGTACCGCATTCGCGAGCAAGCCCGCTCCCACAGGGTCAGTGTTGGTCTCGAACACTGAGTATTACCAGGAAGACGTCGCCCCGCTCTTCAAGGCCATCTCGCGCCGGCTGTTGGCGCGCATCGCCTTGATCAGCGATACCGAGCCCACCAGCAGAATCGCCGCGCCGAACAGGAAGTCGATGTTGTACAGCTGGAAGTCCTGCACCGGCCCCACCAGCAGCACCCGCACCACGGCAATCGTCACCAGCGTGGCGAGGAAATCGATCCCCGGCTCGTCGCGATAGAACACGTGCAACAGCGGCAGGCACAGCACCAGCAGGAACAACAGCACCACGACCTTGAACGAGCCTTTGCGCTCGACGCTGAACGCGCATTCGTGCGGGGCGTAGGCCTTGTAGTCCTCGTCGCGGATCATCGAGTTTTTCTCGTTGATGTACTCGACGCGGTTGTACTTCTGGATCGGCGTGAAGGTATTGGACATATCCATCAGCGTGGTGATGTTCTTGAAGCGCAGGTCGATGCGCTCGCTGCCCTTGAGGTAATACAGCACCGGTTTATAGCCGTAGCGATAGGTGTCGAACGGAAAGTCGGTGACCTGACCCTGCACGCCGATGGGCCGTGGCTCAAGCTCGGCGTAGGCGCTTTTGGTCGGCGACGCGAGGTTGCGGCTCAGCGGCTGAACCTTGACCTGTTCGAGGAAGATCGGCGTCACGCCGTACGACCACTGCAACGGCTCCAGGCGCAGACGCAGTTCGTTGCGGCCCAGATCGTAACGGTTGAAGGTGCGTTCGGAGACCACCAGCGAGCCACTGAGCATGAACTCGCCGCGCAGGTTGTTGGTGACGCGCAAGGTCAGTTGATCCTTGCCCAACAGCGCCGCTTCGGTGGACGGCGGCGCGCCGCACCACGCGGTGCTTTCACCGGCGCCGCCCAACTGGCCGTCACGGTTTTCCTTGAACACATAGAAGTAACTGGCCCACAGCGTCAGCATCAACAGCAACGCCGTGAGGCCCAAAATCTTTTTGCCCGCACTCACTACCCAGACTCCCTTCTTCGTTCCGTCGTCCAGCCGAAAACCCGCTGGCGACGGGGACTCTACCAAAAGGCCAGCATCGACCCAAGGAAAAATCCGGGAATGGTGCGGGATGTAAGGGTTTCCCCTGTAGAGAAGGGGCCGCTAGGCAATTGTGGTGAGGGGATTTATCCCCGACCGGCTGCGCAGCGGCCGCAGAACCAGCCAACAGGTTTTAGCTGAAGAAATGCTTCGGCAGATTTTAGGTCTGCTTCGCAGCCCATCGGGATAAATCCCCTCACCACAAAGTATCTATCAAGCAATGGATATTCAGCGTCTGCGGAATAGCGGCCGTGGCTCGATCACCGAGCGGCCGTACAGCACGCTCATGCCGGCCAGTCCCTTCAGGGCATCCTCAGCCGACTTGTCCTCGCGCACCGCAAAACTGTCGAACCCGCACTGGCGCATATGACTGAGCTGATCACGCAACACATCACCAATCGCGCGCAGCTCGCCAGCCCAGCCAAACCGGCTACGCAGCAGATACGCCTGACTGTAGGCGCGACCGTCGCGAAAGCTCGGAAAATCCAGGGCAATCAGCGGCAGCGAGGCCAGCCACGGCACCACGCTTTCGACCTCATCGTCAGGCCCCAGCCACACCGCGTGGGTCGAGGGCGATTGCAGCCAGTGCGCCAGCGGCAGGATCAACAATCCTTGCGGCCTGCCCTGCTCCGGCTCGCGAACCAGCGTCCATGGGTCGTCCTCGATCAGGCGTGCGACACCTTGCTCCAGACGCAGCAGATTGTTCATGCCGACGCCTCCAGCACTTTCGGGTAGACCCGCTCCTTGAACGGCTCCAGGCCAATGCGCGCCACGGTGTCGACAAACAGTTCCTCGCTTTCGCGGTATCGCACAAAAGTGCCGATGATCCGCTCGATCACCTGCGGCACTTCGGCCGCGCTGAACGATGGGCCGATGACTTTGCCCAAGGCGCTGTTTTTGCCCTGCGCGCCGCCAAGGGTGATCTGATACCACTCGCTGCCGTTCTTATCGACGCCGAGGATGCCGATATTGCCGATGTGGTGGTGGCCGCAGGCGTTGATGCAGCCGGAGATGTTCAGGCTGATGTCGCCCAGGTCGTGCAGGTAGTCGAGGTTGTCGAAACGCGCCTGAATCGCCTGGGCAATCGGGATCGACTTGGCGTTGGCCAGCGCGCAGAAATCGCCGCCCGGGCAGGCGATGATGTCGGTCAGCAGGCCGACGTTGGCGCTGCCCAGATTGCGCTCGCAGGCCAGTCGCCAGAGTTCGTACAGGTCAGACTTTCGTACATCGGGCAGGACGATGTTCTGCTCGTGGGCAATGCGAATTTCGCCAAAACCGAAGCGCTCCGACCAGTCGGCCACCGCCAGCATCTGCAACCCGGTGACATCCCCTGGCGGCGCGCTCAGCCCCGGTTTGGTCGACAGCACCACGCTGGTATAACCCGGTTTCTTGTGCGGCTGCACGTTGCGCGCGACCCAGCGGGCGAACGCCGGGCTTTCAGCCAGATGCGTGCCGAAATCCAGATCGGTATCGGCCAGGGTGTGATAGATCGGCGGCACGAATGCCCGGGCGACTCGCTCATACTCGGCCTCGGTCAACTGCGCAGGGCCGTCCTTGAGGTGCTGCCATTCTTCCTCGACCTCTTTGGCGAATGCCTCGATGCCCAGCGCCTTGACCAGAATCTTGATCCGCGCCTTGTACTTGTTGTCGCGCCGGCCATGGCGGTTGTAGACCCGCAGGATCGCTTCGACGTAGGACAGCAGATGCTGCCACTGCAAGCCTTCGCGGATCTGCAGACCGAGGATCGGCGTGCGCCCCAACCCGCCGCCGACGATCACCCGCAGCAGCATCTGCCCGTCTCGCCCCGGATAAAGATACAGGCCGATGTCATGCATCATGATCGCCGCGCGATCCTGCTTCGCCGAGCAGATGGCGATCTTGAACTTGCGTGGCAGGAAGAGGAACTCCGGGTTGATCGTCGACCATTGCCGCAAGATCTCGGCCAGTGGGCGCGGGTCGATCATCTCGTCCGCTGCGACCCCGGCAAAGGCTTCGGTGGTGATGTTACGCACGCAGTTGCCGGAGGTCTGGATCGCGTGCATGTTGACCTGCGCCAAGCGTTCAAGGATGTCCGGCACCTGCGCCAGTTCGATCCAGTTGAATTGCAGGTTCTGCCGCGTGGTGAAGTGGCCGTAGCCGCGATCATAATCGGCGGCAATGCTCGCCAGCGTACGCATCTGCTCGGCACTCAGGGTGCCGTAAGGAATCGCCACCCGCAGCATGTACGCGTGCTTCTGCAGGTAGAGGCCGTTTTGCAGACGCAGCGGCAGGAACTCTTCCTCGCTCAACTCTCCGGCCATGAAGCGCTCGACCTGATCGCGAAATTGCGCAACGCGCTCGAACACCAACGCCCGGTCGTAATCATCGTATTGATACATGCAGCGGCTACCCCATCAGGTTTGATCCCAGATCAAAACTGTGGGAGCGGGCTTGCTCGCGAAAGCGGCGTGTCAGGCAACTGACTTGTTGGCTGACACGCCGCTTTCGCGAGCAAGCCCGCTCCCACAGGATTTTCCCCGACTATGGACGAGCAGCGCAGCACGCAACAGATTCACCTGAAGTCATAAAAACCATATCAGGGCGCGGCAGAACGCCGCAGGCAGCACTTCAATCTGATCCGTACAAATGAAAGATTCCTGAGCCTGTTTTGTTTCCGACGCTGTTCCTACAGTGCAGCTCGTGCCAGACCAGGGTGGCCTGGCAAGACTTTGCAACCGTGGATGAACTGACCATGAGCACAGCAACAATCGGACAGGCTTATAACTACAAGGTCGTCCGCCAATTCGTTATCGCGACGGTTTTCTGGGGTGTTGTCGGCATGGCGATGGGGGTCTGGATCGCCTCGCAACTGGTATGGCCGGACATGAACCTCGACCTGCCCTGGACCACCTTCGGCCGCTTGCGGCCATTGCACACCAGCCTGGTGATTTTCGGTTTCGCCGGCAGCGCGCAATTCGCCGCCAGTTACTACGCGGTGCAACGTACCTGCCAGGTGCGGCTGTATTCGGACAAGCTCGCGGCCTTCACCTTCTGGGGCTGGCAATCGGTGATCGTGATCATGCTGATCACCCTGCCAATGGGCTACACCACCACCAAGGAATACGCCGAGATCGAATTCTCCGGCGCGGTGTGGATGGCGGTGGTCTGGGTCGCGTACGCCATCGTGTTTTTCACCACCGTGGTGCAGCGCAAGACCAAACACATCTACGTGGGCAACTGGTTCTTCGGCGCGTTCATTCTGGTGATCGCCATGCTGCACGTGGTCAATCACCTGTCGATCCCGGTGGACTGGTTCAAATCCTATCCGGTGTATTCCGGGGCCACCGATGCCATGGTGCAGTGGTGGTACGGCCATAACGCGGTGGGTTTCTTCCTGACCACGGGCTTCCTCGGAATGATGTATTACTTCGTGCCGAAACAGGTCAACCGCCCGGTGTATTCGTACCGGTTGTCGATCGTGCATTTCTGGGCGTTGATCACCCTGTACATCTGGGCCGGCCCGCACCACTTGCACTACACCGCACTGCCGGACTGGGCGCAGTCGCTGGGCATGGCGATGTCACTGATCCTGCTGGCGCCGAGCTGGGGCGGGATGATCAACGGCATGATGACCTTGTCCGGTGCCTGGCATAAGTTGCGCACCGACCCGATTCTGCGCTTTCTGGTGCTGTCGCTGGCGTTCTACGGCATGTCGACCTTCGAAGGGCCGATGATGGCGATCAAAACGGTCAACGCCCTCTCCCACTATACCGACTGGACCATCGGCCACGTTCACGCCGGGGCTTTGGGCTGGGTGGCGATGATCACCTTCGGCGCGACGTATCACATGGTGCCGAAAGTCTTTGGCCGCGAGCAGATGTACAGCACGCCGCTGATTAACCTGCACTTCTGGCTGGCGACCATCGGCACCGTGTTGTACATCGCGTCGATGTGGGTCAACGGCATCACTCAGGGCCTGATGTGGCGAGCGATCAACGAGGACGGCACGCTGACCTACTCCTTCGTCGAAGCGCTGCAGGCCAGTCATCCGGGGTTCATCGTGCGCTTTGCTGGCGGGGTGTTCTTCCTCAGCGGCATGCTGCTGATGGCCTACAACGTCTGGCGCACGGTGCGGGTCGCCGACGTGGCGCTGGCACGCAGCCAGGCGCAGATCGCCTGAGGCAGGGAGCCGCAGAGGATGGATATTTTCTTGAATGTGCTGGGGGTGGTGTTTCTGTGGCTGGCGGTGGAGTACTGCCTGCGCCATCAGACTTCAGAGAGCCTCGACGATGCGAGCATGGTGCCGTTTGCTGATGATCCGGAGGTGGCACGGCGGGTGGAACTGGCGACCGGCAAAACCGTGAAGGCGGTGGCGCCGGAAGAGGCGAAACCGGGCTGGATCAACCTCGATATGTAGAACCACCCTCAATCCACTGTGGGAGCGGGCTTGCTCGCGAAAGCGGTATGTCAGTCACCATCAATGTTGAATGGGCTGCCGCCTTCGCGAGCAAGCCCGCTCCCACAGGAGGAAATGGTTGAAGCCCTGGATATCAGCTGCGATCGCGCGGGATCAGGCTCTGCAACTGCTGTGCGAGAAAATCCGCATCAAACACGAAGGTGTCCGGATCCTTCAAGCCATTGGTCTTGCGCCATTGCCACTCGCCGTTCGGCAGCCCGACCAGCGAAATGCTGCCGTAGCGCGCCGCCGTCAGGCCCATCACCGCCAGGGAAATCTGCCCGGTGCTGCCCATCACGTCTGGCACGAACTCCACCGCTTTGCCGGCGATCACGATGCTCAGTTTTTCAGTCTTGAAGGTCGAGGTTTCCACCGGCGTGCTCGGCCCGAATGCGACGTAAGCCTCGCGGCTCACCTCCAGCAGGTTCGGTGCCTGCACCGGTTCCAGCCATTGCTGGATCTGGCCGAACAGCTCGGTGATGCGGCTGGCCCACGCCTGTGACTGCGTTTCGAACAATTGCTTCTTGTGCGCTTCACTCTCGGCATAGTGACGAAGCATTTCGCCCAGTTGTTGTACGTCGTTCATCGGTACGTTCCTCGGGGAGAGCCTGCGATAGTCGATAGTGACAGATCGAGGCGCCGGCGTACGTTAAACCTCGATCGCCGGCACCGGGACACTTGGCAACAGGATCAACGGTACAGTTGCTTTGTACTGGCATCCGTCATTGAACCGATGGACACTCGGCCGGAGCCCGACTTTTCCAATACGGGCCATTGTTCGAGGAATTTCAATGCGCACCATCGGCCTGATCGGCGGCATGAGCTGGGAATCCAGCGCGGAATATTATCGTCTCATCAATCAACAGGTTCGTGACCGACTCGGCCCGCTGCGTTCGGCGCCAATCCTGATGTACAGCGTCGACTTCGGCCCGGTCGAACAGGCCCAGCATGCCGGGCGCTGGGACGATGCGGCGGCGATCCTGGTGGATGCCGCACGCAGGCTCGAAGCCGGCGGCGCCGAATGCGTGGTGCTGTGTACCAACACCATGCACAAGGTCGCGGCGCAGATTCAGGCAGCGATCAGCATTCCATTTCTGCACATCGCCGAACCGGCGGCGCAGGCAGCATTGGCCATCGATGCGCGCACGGTCGGTCTGCTCGGCACGGCGTTCACCATGGAGCAGGATTTTCTCAAGCAGCGCCTGATTGCGCAGGGTTTGACGGTACTGGTACCGGACGACGCCGAGCGCAAGGACGTGCACCGGATCATCTACGACGAACTGTGCGTCGGAGTGATCAGTGACGAATCACGCAAAATCTATCAACGGGTGATCGAAGCGCTGACTGCGCGCGGCGCCCAGGCGATCATCCTCGGCTGCACGGAAATCGGCCTGCTGGTCAAACCCGAACACAGCGCCCTGCCCCTGCTCGACACCACCGAGCTGCATGCGCAGTCGGCGGTGGCGTTCGCTCTGGGCAACTGACTCCCACAGGATTTTTTGGCTTATCGACGACGCAGACGGGCCATGCTCAGGGTGTCGACCCATTGCCCGTCGCGCACGGCGTAGTCACGAAACAGGCCTTCGTTCTCGAAGCCGAACTTGCGGTAGAGACCGATAGCCGCCTGGTTGTCGGCGTACACCGAGAGTTCGACCCGGTGCAGGTTCATCCAGTTGTCGGCGACGTCCAGCGCCGCCGCCAGCAGTTTCGACCCGACACCCTTGCCCTGCCAGGCCACGGCGACCGCCATGCCGACACTGCCGGCGTGGGCGCGGCGAATTCGTGAATAGTTTTCCAGCCCGAGATGACCGACCACCGCGCCCTGGTGCAGCGCCACCAGTTTGACCATCCGCTCGTTCTCCGCCAGCAGCCGTTGGCGCCAGATCTCGGTGGACTGAAACGGCATCTGCAACACCTGCCGGGTCACGGCCGGATCGTTGTACAGCGCGGTAACGGCCTCGATATGGGATTCGTTGAAGCGTTCGAGGGTGATGGCGGGGTTGTGGTCGGGCATGGCGGATCCTTCCTGGATCGATGTGTGGCTGATCACTCTAAACTGCCGGTTATCAATTTGGCGAGGTTTCAAACTGTGGGAGCGGGCTTGCTCGCGAATACGGTCTGAAATTCAGCACTTCTGTTGCCTGACACACCGCCTTCGCGAGCAAGCCCGCTCCCACAGGGGATTGGGGGTGTTGGAAGGATTGGCTCAGGTCTGGAACCACTCCTGGCGCTCATTGAAGGTGTGCTGGATCAGCTCGACCAGGGCTTGCACTTCGGCGACGTCCCGGGATTCAGCATTCACCGCCAGCCATGCCTGCAGCTGCATCGGCTCGTCAAACAGCCCCGGCAGCGCAATCAGCCCGCGATCGAAACGGCTCATGTACGCCGGCAATAAACCAATGCAAGCGCTGCAACGGATCATTTCCAGCATCAGTTCATAGGACTGCATCTGCACCACGCCCGCCAGACGTTGTTCGACCAGCTCATTCCACGGTCGAAAGCTGTCGATCTGCCGGTCGTGCTGCCATTGCACCAGCATGAAATCGCTGAGGTCGTCGGCACTCGCCGGGCGCGCGGTGACCCGGGAATAGCGTTTGGCGATGTGCGGCAGGTAATCCAGACGCGCCAGGGCCTGCGGCTGACTGGTGGTGAAGGTCGGGCCGGGGCTGGGGGTTTCGCCGTGGGCCAGCCACAGCACCACGTCGGCACTGACCGCGCGCAACGCCAGTTCGCTGTCCAGCGCGATGATCTCCAGGCGCACGCTGGCATTGCGCCGCAGCAACGCGATCAGGTCGCGACCGAGAATGTCATGCAGGATCGATTCGGCTACCGCCAAACGCACCAGTGGCTGCTCGACCACCGGCAGTTTGCGTTCGTGGGCCAGCGCGACCAGTTGCGCCTGCAACTGCTGACCTTCACGGGTCAGGCTCAGGGCGCTGCCCTGAAAGCTGAACAGCGAGTGCTGCAGCTCCTGCTCAAGCTGCGCCAACTGCTTGCGCAGCAAGGTCGAGCGCACGTTGAGGCTGCGCGCGGCCTGCATGAAACAGCCGCAACGGGCACTGACCAGAAAATATTGCGCGACCTCGGCATCAATGGTCGCGGCTTGCGCCAGCCACGGTTCGCGCTCGCCCTGTGCCCAGCGGTAGTCGGCGCTACCCTGTCGTCCTGCGGGTTCGGTGAATGACATCGATGACTCCCTGTCGATCTTTGTATTTTGGAAAACGCCACGATTCTAATGTGGGAGCGGGCTTGCTCGCGAAGGCGGTGTGTCATTCAACAAACAAGTTGTCTGGCATGGCCCCTTCGCGAGCAAGCCCGCTCCCACCCGGGATCTGCGGTGAATCACCATCAGCGTTTCTCTTCGAGGAACTTGTTCAGCTCGGCCCCATCGATACTCAACGTCGCGGTATTGAGCATCCCGTCCAGATACGCCTGAGCAATCTGCTCCTGACGTTGCGCACGCAAGGCTTGAGTCAATTGGTCGCGCAGTTCGTCGAGGGTCGCAGTACGTGCCGGTTGCTGTTCGGTGAGTTTGATCACATGGAAACCCGCCGCGCTCTGCACTGGATCGGACACCGCACCGACCTTCAATTTCGCCACCGCACCCCTTACCTCCGGCACCAGTTGCTGCAACGGTTGCAGCCCGGTGTCGCCGCCGCGTTCGGCGGTCAGGCGATCCTGCGAATACTGAGTCGCCAGCGCGGCAAAATCCCCCGGCGTGCTCTGGGCCTTCTTGCTTAGCTCGGTCGCCTGCTTGCGCACGGTATCTGCGCTCTGGGCATCCGGCACCGCGAGGAAAATCTGGCTCACCCGGTACAACGCCGGAGTCTGCCAGTTGCCCTTGCCAGCGTCATACGCCTGCTGCAACTCGGCCGCACTCGGGTAGTCCGCCGGCACCGTGCTGACCGAGCGCAAGTAATCGCGAAAGACGATCTGCTCAGTGGCCGCGCGGGTTTGCCGCACCACGTCCGGACGCTGCGCCCAGCCCTGAGCATCGGCCTGTTCCAGCACGGCTTTCTCCGCCAACCGCGTACGAATCCAGCGCTCCAGCGCTTCACGGTTGCCGCGCAATTGCTCGCGAGTCGCCGGCGGGACGGTCGCCAGCAGCGCCTGCAATTCCTGCGGCGTCACCTGCTGATTGCCCAACCGCGCTACCGCAGGCCCCGCAGCAACCGCCGCCAACGGCGACGATTGCTGGGCGGCGACCGGGTCAGCACCCGGTCGCAGCACCAGCGCCACGGCTACCACCAACAGCGCCACTGCCCCGGCGCCGATCACCATGGCAGGCTTTTTCACAGCGCGACTTCCTCTTGCTCAGCGGTGGCGACTTTTGCCGTCGAAGCTTGTGCGGCCTGGCTGAAATCACGCAGGTAGACGATGAACTCCTGCAACAGGCGATCCCACAATTCCAGATTGCCGCGCAGGTGATCGTGGCTCACACCGGCCGCCAGCACCACGTCCATTTCCATCACCAGAAACTCGCCCTGCAACGACAACCGCGCAAAACGCCGGGTGGCGTTCCACTGTTCGGCCACGCCCTGTGGCAACTCACCTTGCACCCGCAGCGCACAGCTGAAAGTGAAATCGACGTAGCTGCCCTGCTCCACCGCCGGGTTGCCGAAACGCACGGCATAACCGATGCCCTGACTGGCGCTGAGCAACTGCACGATGCCGTTCTGTTCGGTCTGGTTGACGCGATAACCGGCCGCTTGCAGGACGTCGGTCAGGGATTGTGGGGACACATGGCTGATCAATTGAGTCATGACTTCTTCCTTGTTTATCAGTGCGAGAGCGCAGCTTGCGGCGCGTCAAATTGAGTCTTGTAAAGCTCGTCACCAAACCCCTGGGCCAGCTCATCGAACTTGACCCGGGCGCTGCCGGCAAAGGGCTGGCGGATCTTCATCGCCTCGGCCACATCGACGTTTTCGTAGGCTGTGAGGATCTGCTTGGCGACGCCGTACATCTGCTGATTCTTGACTGAACATTGCTGCACTTGTGTGTCACGTTCAGCCAATTGCGCTTGAAGCTTAGACCGTTCTGCCTCTTTGGCACGCGCCATGACCAGCAACTCGTCGTAGGCCTTCTTGAACTTGCCGACCTGCTCGCTGCTGGCGGCGACTTGCGCTTGCGCCTGGCTGTGCAGGTTCTGCTGCTGGCCAGCCAACTGCTCGGCGACGCCTTTGGCCTTGGCCAGTTCAGCGGTCAATTGCTTGATCTGCGCCTGCGCGGCCTTGGCCTCGTTCTGCGCCGCCAGTTGCGCGGCGCTGGCCTGAGCCTGCTGACTTTGCAGGGCCTGCAACTGCTGAGTGGTGCTGCGCAACTGGGTACGCAGACGCTCCTCCATGCCTTCGGCGTGCGCGCCATGTGCAATGAAAAAACTCAGCCCCAACAGTAAAACTCGTGCGTGCATGACCGTACTCCCGGCGCCTTAGAAGCGCGTGTTGATCTCAAGCTGCAAGACATCGATGTCGAACGGCGCGCCGTACACCGCCTCGGTGCTCAGCCAGCGGCCGGTGGCGTAGACGTTCTTCGCCAGACCGTAATTGCCGCCGAGGAAATAGCCCTTGGCGTTGGTGCCGCCGAGGTGGAACGACGAATCGTTGAAGCCGTCGGGCAAGGCGTCCGGCTGGATGTACTTGTAGCCGGCGAACATATTCCAGTCGCCCTGCTTCTTCAGGTCCAGCGCGTTGCCGAGGGTGAACTGCACCATCCACGCATTGGCGCCGCTTTCGATCTCGCCGTTGCTGTTGAGGTTGTTGACGATCTGCCCCTCGGAGCGCTTGCGCATGTCGCCTTCGTCGTAACCGAGGTTGTGGATGTAGTTGCCCTGGCTGCGCAGCTTGAAGTCCTCTGGCAGGTCGGCGTCCCACACCAGGTTCAGGTCGAGCAGGTTGAACTCCGATGCCAGGCCGACAAACTGCGGCTGCGGTGTGGTGGTCGGGTTGGCCGGGTTCGGCGTGATGTCGCGCAGCAGGAACACGCTGTTGCCCTTCTGCATGAACGCCGCTCGAGTGCCATCGGTGTCGCAACCCGGAGCGCCGGCCCACGGTTCGCAAGGGCTGGAGCGTTGGCCTTGAATGTCGTCGAAACGGTAGTAGACCAACGCGCCCTTGAGGCGGTTGTTGCTGTTGATCGCCCACTTGGCGCCGAGCTGCGCGCCGTACAGCCATTTGTTGTCGCTCTCTTCCTTGTCGAAACCGTTGCTGGTGGTGGTGTCGTTGGTGTAATCCACCGGGAACGCGCCGACGGTGCCGAACACACCCCAGTCGCGGTTGAGCTTGTGGTCGAAAATCGCCGCCACGCCATCGAAATTCAGGTCGTTGGAATAGAGCATGTCGGTGGACATGAACGGGTTGGCGAAGCGCCCGCCGGTCAGGGTCAGCTCATCGGTCGGCTTCCAGTTCAGGTAGCCCTGATCGAGCCAGATGTCTTTCTTGGCGAAACCGCCGCCGAGGTTCTGCGTGGTCGACACCGGGTTGTTGTCCGAGCCGGTGCCGATGCGGATGCCGGCGGTCCATTCCGGCGAAATCACCGCTTTCATGCCCAGGCGGGCGCGCAGGCGGAACTGGTTGGTGCGGTCTTCACGGGTATTGAGCAACGGCGGCAGACTGGTGCTGCTGTTGGGGTTCACGTCGTACGGACCGTTGTTGTTGAGTTTGGCGAAGTCGACGATTTCGTTGCTGTTGCTGCCCGAGTAGTAGCGCGATTCATCGCGCAGGCGGATGTCGCCATCGAAGCTGATGCGCGAAGCCCAGTCCGGGAAGGTGTTGGGCGCCGCCCAGTTTTCCTGCTTGGCGGTGGCCATGACCTCGGCCTTGACCTGATCGCGGATCTGGTCGCGCACTGCCGCTGGCACGTACTGCACGCGCACATCGCCCGGTGCCGCCACCGGTCCGGCCGCTACGGCTGTCGAAGCCGCTGCCTGCTTGGCCTGGGCGGCTTCGTTCTGCGCCTGGGCGATCAGCGCGTCAGCCTTGTCCTGTTTCAGAATGCCCTGCTCGACCAGCAAGCGGATCAGATTGATCGTGGCGTTCTCCGAGGGCGCAGGCGCTGCCGCGGCCTGCCCGACCAGGGTCGCGATGACTATGCCGACCGCCAGGGACAATCGATTCACGTTGGAAATCATCTGCACACAACTCCTTTTCATACAGCTTTATGAATTCGGTTAACCCGGACGCCGCCCTTGCAGGGACAGGCGCACAGGCAAAGTGATGGAGGCCGGTGGCCGTTCGCTCAGATGGGGCGCGTTACGCAATGCGGCCAGCACCTGAGTGTCGATCTCGGGCTTGCCGCTGGACTTGACCAGCTCGACCCGGGTGATTTCGCCGACGCTGCTCAGCCACACATCGGCCTGCAGCGAGAATGCGAGGTTGCGCAGATCGGGGTTCTCGCGCAGCAAGCGCTGAAAAGTGAACGCGAGGAACTGGCTGTAAGTGCCGGTGCCCAGGCGTCCGCCACCCGCACCGGCCATGCCGCCACCCTTGCCGGCGCCGATGTTGAAAGCGTCGTTGCCACTCTGCGCGTCACCGTCCATTTGCATCGGGTTGGCCAGATCGTCCGCCGGCGATGGCGGCGCCTCTTCCTCGGGCTTGACCTCTTGCGGCTCGGGCGTTGGTTCGGGCTCGACGACTTTTTCTTCCACAGGGGTTTCCGGCTCCGGTGGTTTTTCCGGAGGTGG
The DNA here is from genome assembly GCF_023100615.1 of Pseudomonas sp. MWU12-3103b. NCBI lineage: Bacteria > Pseudomonadati > Pseudomonadota > Gammaproteobacteria > Pseudomonadales > Pseudomonadaceae > Pseudomonas > Pseudomonas sp. MWU12-3103b. The sequence continues at coordinate 88,115 of NZ_JALMEY010000019.1, read as the reverse complement.
CGGCGGCGGTGGCGGCAACGGAATGATCGTCGGCACCTTCGGCGCTTCACGGCGCACGCCGCTCATGTCATTGGCCCACTGCCACAGGAACCACGCGGCGAGCGCGCCGAGCAGCAGCCCGGCGCCCCACTTTACAAAGCGCATCGGCGACCTTTTCACCGGCAGCGGCTCGATCGGAAGTTGTGCGGTCATCACTCAGCCCTGCGTCGGTTTGCCGGTCACCAGACCGACCTGAGACAGTTCGAGCCGGCGCAACAGATCCAGCACTTCAATGACCTTCTGGTACTGCACCGTGGCGTCGCCGCGCACGATCACCGGGAAGTCCGGGCTCTGCGCCTTCTCGATACGCAGGCGCTCTTCCAGCTCCGCAAGGGTCACCGGGTAGGCGTCGAGGAACACCTGACCGCCGTCGTTGACCGAAATCGCCTTGGTCTTGGCCTCCGACAGCGACACCGAGGCGCTGGCCTTGGGCAGGTTGATCTGGATCCCGGAGACCTGCGCGGTGGCGGTGAGGATGAACATCACCAGCACCACCATCAGCACGTCGACCAGCGGGGTGATGTTGATGCTGTCCACCGCTGCATCTTCGTCATCGTCGTGGGAGGCATTTACGGACGCCATGGCAGTGCTCCTCAGGCCGGTACGGAGTGGTTGGCGTGATGGCCGCGCTGATGCGCCGCTTCGCTGGACTGGCCTTCGCCGTGCATCTCCGCCAGACGCGTGATGAACTCGTCGACGAACACGCGCATGTCGGCGCTGACTTCCTTGTTGCGGGTGATCAGGCGGTTGTAGCCAAACAGCGCCGGGATCGCGACGAACAGGCCCATGGCGGTGGCGAGCAATGCGGCGGCCATGCCCGGCGCGATGGCGTTGATATTGACGTCGCCGGCCATGGCCGTGCCGAGGAACACCACCATGATCCCCAGCACGGTGCCGAGCAGGCCGATGTACGGCCCGCCGGCGATAGCGTTGGACAGGGTCGAGAGTTTCGAGCTGAGCGCCTGGTTCTCACGGGTACGCACGCCGTCCATCGAGCAGCGGATCGCTTCGATGGTTGCCGCCGACACCGAAGAGGTATCGGCGCCCTGCTCGCGGCGGGTACGGATTTCCTTGACCGCCACCGAGTACAGGCGCCACAGCGGCGAATGCTGCAGACGCTGGGCGAGTTGCGCGTCGTCGGCAAACATCTCCAGGCGCGTACCGACCTTGGCGAATTGCTCGCGGAAATCCTCGTTGGCCTTGCTCACGCGGCTGAGGGTGCGGTTCTTGCGCAGCATGATGATCCAGGACTGGAACATCATCAGCACCAGCACGGCGATGATCACCCAGGCGTCCACCGGTACCGCGTTGAGCAGGAAACCGAGGCTGCCGAAGCCGAAACCGGACTGTTCTTCGTCGACACCGTAGGCCACCAGTTTCGATTCGGCGCCCTGTGCGGTGGCGTCGGCCAGCAGCAACGGCGCCGGACGCGCGACTTTCGACAGGCGCAGTTCGTCAATGGCGCCCACGAACGGTTGGAACGGGCCAGCGGTCAGATCGCCGCCAATCGCCATCACCGAATTGAACGCCGGCATCGCTTGCGCGAGGGTCGCACTCTCACGACCGTTGATGTACAGGCTGACTTTCGAACCTTCGGCAGTCAGCGCAACATGCTGCCATTGCCCCGGATTCAGCGGCTGAGAGGCCACGGCGCGCTGGCCGTCGATCTCCACAAACGGCACGCCCTGATTGACCCCGACCAGCAGGCTGTTGGCGCCTTCGCGGCGGGCAAGGATCAGTTGCTCGCCATTGGCCTGATCCAGACGCAGCCAGGCGCTGAAGGTGAACGCACTGCCAGCGCTGTGCTGCAACGATGGACTGGCCGGCAGCAGCAGCGGCTGACCGCTGAACTGCAAGGCGCGTCCGATCACACCGTCAATCGCCGCGCCAGTGGCGCTTTGTGCGGTGTTGCCGTAAGCGGTGGTGTCCTTGGCCGGCGTGCCGGTGGCGCCGTCGAAGTGGTACAGCGCGGTGTAATTCGGATCGAAGGTCAACTGCCCATTGCCGGTGGCCGGGGCCTTCTGGTTGCCGTAGTACATCCAGATGTCCTGACGCTGGCCGCCCTCGACATTCGGCACATCGACCCAGATCAGCGCCATGCCCATCAGCGCATCGAAGCTTTCGATCTGGTGGTTGAGCACGGTCTTGTCATCGGCGGCGACGAAGCGCAAATCCGCGCCGTCTTCCTTGACGCCATCGAAGGTGAAGTTGCCGGTGTGCAGGCGCACCAGCAGCGCGGTGCGGCCCAGGGCCTGATTAATCCCGGCGCCCTGCGGCGTGGTGTCGACGGCGATCTGTTTGCGGTAATGCCAGTCGTCCTGCCACCAGGCCTGCGCCGTGGCCGGGAGCACGAAGCCCAGGCAGATCAACAACGAAAGAATGAGGCGCTGCATGAACGTGCTCCTTTAGAAAGTGGCTTGAAGGTTGAAGTGCAGGCGCGACTCCTGCTTCGAGGTGTTCGGCCCTTCGAGTAACGGGTAGCCCCAGTCGAGGCTGCCGGACAGCCATTTGCTGAGGCTGGCACGGGTGCCGAGGCCGACGCTGGCCAGGGCGTAACTGGCGTCCTGGTCCGGCAGTTCGTCGCGCAGGTACAGTTGCGCGCCTTCGGCGAAGGCGTAGAAGCGCCATTCCTGGATCCAGCTGCCGGCGTATTTCGCCAGCGACGGCGTGCGCAGTTCCTGACTGAGCAGCACGCCGTCATCGCCGGTGCGCTCGGCCGCCAGATAGCCGCGCACCGAGGTCGCGCCGCCAGCGGAAAACTGTTCGTTGGAGACCAGTGGCCCCGACGCCAGCTGGAACGCGCCTTTGCTCGCGCTCTGCCAGTCGTTGTCGAAAGTCCAGGTGAAATTGCTGTCGCCCTTAAGCACGGCGAAACTCGGGTTGGCCCGGTAGCGTTTGTAGTCGAAGTCTTCGTCGGAGCTGCCGTAACCGAAAATGCTGCGGGTGGCTGCGACCAGGCTCAGGCCGAGTCCAAGCTGACTTTTTTCGGTGTAGCGGAAACCGTTGTAGGCGAAGGTGAACGGCGCGTATTTCAGCGGCACCTTGTCGCTCTCGCCGGACAGGGTCAGGCGCTCGTCGAAGTCCTTGAAGTCGATACCTGCCGACAGCGAGTTCGACCAGTTGCCACTGGACGGCAACGTGTAGATCGCCGACACGCCGTAGGAGTGCCCCTTGCCCAACACGTTACTGCCGCCGATGGTGGCGACGTTGCTGTCGGACTGATAACCGGAGAACTGCACGCTCCAGCGCTCGCTCAACGGCGCTGTGTAGGAAGCCGACCAGACCTTGGCGTTGTCGGTGTCCTGTGGCGCGGTGAAGTACGTCAGGTTGATGCTGTGGCCGAGTTGCCAGAGGTTGTTGTAGCCGAGGCTGGTCACGGCGCGGAGCTTTTCGGTGTCGGCGCTGTAATCGTTGTTGAGGCCGACGCTGGCGCTCCACGGGTTCTGGTCTTCGACCTGCAAATCGACGTCCATGGTGCCGGGGCGTTGACCTTCGCGCACCAGCGGCATGACCTGGCGGCCCGGGGTTTTATTGAGCTGCGCCAGTTCGCCCTGAACCTTGGCGAAGTCCGGCACCTCGCCTTCTTTCAGCGCCGGGACGTTGTCGCGGATGTCCAGCGGCGAATAGTGTTTGGCGCCGACCACACGCACGCGGCCGACCTTGGTTTCGCTGACTTGCAGATAGACGATGCCGTCCGCCACCGCTTGCTCCGGCAGTTCGACGAACACCGATTGGTAGCCGCGCTGCTGATAAGCCTTCTGCAAGGCATCACGGGCGCCTTCGATGTCAGTCATGGCTTTTTGCGGGCCGAGAAACGGATACACCGCCTCTTCGATGGCCCGTGCGTCGAGCACGGTGTTGCCGCGCACGAAGTATTCGTTGACGTCCACCAGACGTTGCGGCGCGGCGCCTTGGGCGGCCTCTTCGGCGAATGCCGGTTGCGCGCCGGCCGTCACCAGCAGCCAGCCCCACAGCGCCAGCCGTGACGTGAAAATCTGATCCACACTACCCCCTGAATTCGCGATGACCTGGTGGCGCTGTCGCGCGCCTTGTGTGTTGCGTCAGTTGCTGACTGTCGAGACACCGCTGTGCTTGCCGAGCCAGGTGTGCAGCAGCGCGAAGTTCAACGAGAACTCGGGCATTTGCAGCAAGGCACCGCAGAACACTTCGCCGATGATTTTCTGAATGAGCTGCACCGCACGCGGGTTGTTGAGCAGCGTGGCGATGTCGCGACTGAGGACGTTGAAGCTCCAGACTTTCTGGTTCAGGCCAAGCCCGACGAACCAGCGGAACAGCAGGTTGTAATTGAGTTGCTCATACAGTTGCTGCTCGCTGGGCACCGAATACAGCAGTTGCAGGAGCAGGATGTGCATGACGGTTTGCGCGGGGATGAGCATGCCCGGCTCGACATTGAGCTCGTGCAGCAGGCCTTGGTGGGCGTCGAGCAAGTCATCGATCTGCGGGCGCAGCAACACCAGCGAATGGCCGGGCGGAATGTAGCTGGAGACCTCTTTCAAGGCGCCCTGCCAGTCATCCTGCGAGACGATCCAGACCCACGGTGCGCCGTAGCGATATACCGAAACCGGCTTCTTGCGCGCCGCTTCGACGATCTTCGACAGGCGCTGATCGAGTTCCTGCATGCCCACTTTCGAGTAGCGTTCCATAGTCCCCATTGCCTCACTCCCGGCGTCCCGCCTCGGCTTGTGAAAAGCGCCCCGTTGGGCCCCTCAAGCGCGTTACATAGGCATGACCGGACTGGCTATGTGCTACCGAACTTTTGTCATAAAAGCTTCATTACAGAATTGGAGTGAGATCGATCGGGCACCACAGAAACCTGTGGGAGCGAGCTTGCTCGCGAAGGCGGTGTATCAGCCAAATAGAAGGTGACTGAAAGGACGCCTTCGCGAGCAAGCCCGCTCCCACAGGGGGATCTGAGGTGTTTTTGGGTCAGGTGTAGACCGGCCAGGTATCGACAATCTTGCCGCCACGCACCGCCAGCAGATCACCGAATTGCAGGAGGACGGCTTCAGTCTGGGCCGGGCGCAGGAACACTTGATCTTCGATGGTCAGGCCCACGGCGTTGGAGCCGTTGACCATCTCCTGATTCGAGCTGCGTCCGTACACACCATTGCTCTGTAACCCCGGCGGCGATTCGAACTCGGCCATCCAGTTGCCGCCATAGATGAAATAAGTCTGCCGCTGATTCGGGTCCCACCACGAAAACAATTTGGAATTGTCATCCAGCGCCGGAATGTTCACCGCCCCCGTACTCTTCAACACAGGCGTGGCGATGTAGGTCGCCGGCACGTGGTCAACCAGAGAAGGCAGGTCGTAATGCGTCGGCTTGAGCATCGCCGTGCCCACCGAAACCTCGGTGCTCAACTGCTCGTTTTCATGGATGCGATAACTCGGGCTGCCGGCGGTGTTCAGGCACAGGTTGTCATTCCACAACGTCGGATACTGCAGGCGGGTGAAATCCACGCAGCGCTGATAAATCACCATCACCTTGGCGAACAGTTCCTCGGGCGAACCGAGAATCCCCGGCACGCCCATGCCCACAAACGGGTCGTAGCCCATGAACCCGGCGAACTGCAGATGCTGTGGATTGGCGCTGATCAGCGTGAGCATCTGCCCCAACACATTCACATCACTGACCCCGCCGCGATGCAGGCCGACATCCAGTTCGATGTTGATGCGCATCCGCGTGCCCAGCCCTTGCGCCAACGCCAGGTATTGCTGCAAGCGCTCAGGCCCGTCGAGCAGCCATTGCAGTTGCCTGGAAGGATCGAACGAGCCTTTGTGGTTTTGATAAAACAGCTCGGCTGAACGCACCGGCAACGGCTTGCCGAGCAGGATGTCGGACTGCGGAAACGTGACCGCATCGTGATTGAGAAACGGCTGGTGAAACGACATGAGTTTTTGCGTCCCGGCCCGTTGCGCGATGTAGCTCAACAGCCCCGGCGACGGCAGGGACTTTTCCACCAGACGCAATTGCTTGCCGCCGCGTTTGACCGACTGCATCACCACGTCGATGTTGTGATCGAGGCGATCCAGATCGATCAACAGCACCGGGCGCATCGGGCCTTTGTCCTTCAGTTCTTTATTCAGCGCGCGAAAATACTCGCTGTACGGGCCGCCACGATCACTCGGTCGCAGCCAGGCGCCCACGCCCACTAACAAAGCGCCGACACCCAGCGTGCCGAGGAGAAAATTGCGTCGATTGACCGCCATCAGCTCACCCCCAGAATCGACGACAGATGCGCATTGAGAAAGCGTCCGCTCGGGTCCAGCACCTGACGCACGTCGACAAACTCGCGCCAGCGCGGGTACAGCGGTTGCAGATTCTTCGCGTTGAGCGTGTGCAATTTGCCCCAGTGCGGGCGGCCGTTGTACTTCCAGAAGATCGGCTCGACCGCGGCGAAGAAGTTGTGGTGATCCATCTGGTAATGCTGGTGCACCGAGATCGAACAGCTGTCGCGGCCTTCGAACATGCTCAGCGGAATGTCGTCGGCCTTGACGTAGCGGTACTCGATAGGAAACCAGGTGCGCAGGTCCTTGTCCTGAATCAGCTTGAGGATTTCACGCAGACAGGCCGGGCCGTGTTCGGCGGGCACCGAGTATTCCATCTCGTTGAAGCGCACGGTGCGCACGTTGGCGTAGATGTCGAACGAGTCGCCGACCCGATCATCGAAACTCGCCAGGTGCCGCAGGCTGTTGAGCAGCGTGCGGCGCAGCTCGGGGAAGTCGCTGCCGTATTTGTCGATCTTCTCGATCAGGGTCACGAACTCATTGCCGCCCTCCTCTTCGGGCGGGATCGGCGGCGTGGCCGGGACGCTGGTTTCGTTGAGGGCGATGGACAGCGCGTAGTCGGAATGGGTGACCACGAGCATTTCCCAGTGCTGGTTTTCCCGGGTGTTCTTGTCGAGGTCTTCCAGCAGCTCTTCGGTCTTGGCGATCCACTGGCGTTCGCACAGGCGGTAGGCCGGGCGATTTTGCAGACGGATTCTGGTGGCCACGCCAAGAGCGCCGAGCGAAACGCGAGCCGCGTTGAATACTTCAGGGTGACGCTGGCTGTCGCACTCCAGCACCTCGCCATTGGCCGTCACCAGTTGCAGGCCACAGACATGCGCCGAGTACGACTGAAAGGTTTTCCCGGTGCCGTGGGTCGAGGTGGAAATTGCCCCGGCGAGAGTCTGGTAATCGATATCGGCCATGTTCTGCAGCGCTTGGCCGACGTCCTTCAGCGGCACGCCCATGCGCGACATTGGCGTGCCGGCGCCGAATTCGGCCTGCAGGGTGTTCGGATCGTGGTCGAGCAGCCCGGTGAAGTAGCTCAGCGACAGCAAAGTGCCGTCGGTGGGCACCAGTGCGCTGAACGAATGCGCCGAACCGACCGGGCGGATCTTGCCCTGGGCCTGACGAATCGCAGCGCTTAGTTCATCAAGATTCTTCGGCGCCAGCCGCGCCGCCGGCAGGCAACTCTGCCCGCCCGACCAGTTGCGCCAGGGAATCAGTCGCGGGGCGCGCATCAATTGCCCCAGCGCGGGGTTGGCCGCCAGTGCACTGAACGCGCCGACGATGCTTGCCCGTTGCAACAACTGACGCCGTGTCAGATCCATACTCATGCGCGCGCCCTTATTGTGGGAGGGGCTGGTCGGCCATGAAGCCGATCAGTTGCAGGAATTGCTCTTCGGTGCACTCGACGCACTGGCCCATTGGCGGCATGCCGTTATAGCCGTTGATGGCGTGGTCGAGCAGCGTGTCGGCGCCCTGGCGGATGCGTGGTTCCCAGGCTTGACGATCGCCAGTCAGCGGCGCATTGGCGGCCGGGTTGGCGTGGCACAGCTGGCAGCTGTTGGCGTAGATCTGCGCCAGGGCCGGGTCGGTGGGAGTAGCATTGTGAGTGGTCGCCGGCGGTGCGGATTTTTCGTCGCAGCCGCACAGCGTCATCATCAGCGCCAGCAGTAAAGTGAGTGGGATTGCCCGCATAACGATCCTCGAGGGTGGCATCGCTTTTTGTTGTGATCACACCTTAAGGCAGGCACGGCAGCGGGTTGAGGGCATTGCCGGACAACGATGGGGCCAAACGGGGCCAGTAGAGAGTGTTCAGGCAACCCGATTCAACTGTGGGAGCGGGCTTGCTCGCGAATGCGGTGTGTCAGCCATGAGGATGTCAGTTGAAAGGACGCATTCGCGAGCAAGCCCGCTCCCACATTGGATTTCATAAACCAGTCAGAGCTCTGTTCCGCCTCTCTGCGTGACATTCGCGTGACATTGGCGGGTTTAAATGTCGGCGCATTCAGGCGTATAACCTGTAAAGACTTTTTGATCTGTATACGGACATCAACACGGGGTAGCGACATGACCACAGCAAACATCCTTGGCAATCTGTTCCCTTCTGTCAGCGACATCCCGGAAAAATACCGCCTCGACGGTCAGGTCGAGCAACGCGAATACCTCGTCGATGGCCAACTGCGGCGCTGGGACGGCCCACTCGCCACCGTGCGCAGCCCGGTGTATCTGCACGGCGAAAACGGCGATGAACAAGTGATTCTCGGCAGCACCCCGCTGCTCGACGCCGACACCGCCCTCACCGCCCTCGACGCCGCCGTGCGCGCCTACGATCGCGGTCAGGGCCTGTGGCCGACCATGCGCGTGGCCGAGCGCATTCAGCACGTCGAAGCGTTCCTCGGCCGGATGCGCCAGCAGCGCGAAGCCGTGGTCAAGCTGCTGATGTGGGAGATCGGCAAGAACCTCAAGGACTCGGAAAAAGAGTTCGACCGCACCTGCGATTACATCGTCGACACCATCAATGCACTGAAAGAACTCGACCGCCGCTCCAGCCGTTTCGAACTGGAACAGGACACCCTCGGCCAGATCCGCCGCGTGCCGCTCGGCGTGGCGCTGTGCATGGGGCCTTACAACTATCCGCTGAACGAAACCTTCACCACGCTGATTCCGGCGCTGATCATGGGCAATACCGTGGTGTTCAAACCGGCCAAGCTCGGCGTGTTGCTGATCCGCCCGTTGCTCGAAGCGTTCCGCGACAGCTTCCCGACCGGCGTGATCAACGTGATCTACGGCAGCGGCCGCGAAACCGTCAGCGCGCTGATGGCCAGCGGCAAGATCGACATCTTCGCCTTCATCGGCACCAACAAGGCAGCCAGTGACCTGAAGAAACTGCACCCGAAACCACACCGCTTGCGCGCCGCGCTGGGCCTGGATGCGAAGAACCCCGGCATCGTCCTGCCGGAAGTCGATCTGGACAATGCGGTCAGCGAAGCGGTCACCGGTTCGCTGTCGTTCAACGGCCAGCGCTGCACCGCGCTGAAGATCCTGTTTGTGCACGAGGACGTGGTCGACGCCTTCATCGAAAAATTCAACGCCAAACTCGCCACGCTCAAGCCGGGCATGCCGTGGGACAGCGGCGTGGCGCTGACGCCGTTGCCGGAGTCGGGCAAGGTCGATTACCTGCACGGTCTGGTGGCCGACGCGCAGAGCAAGGGTGCGCAAGTGGTCAACCCGAACGGCGGCGAGAGTCGCGAGTCGTTCTTCTACCCGGCCGTGCTGTACCCGGTGACGCCGCAGATGCGCGTGTACAACGAAGAACAGTTCGGCCCGGTGGTGCCGATCGTGCCGTACCGTCATCTCGATACCGTGATCGACTACGTGCTGGAATCGGATTTCGGTCAGCAACTGAGCCTGTTCGGCACCAATCCGGTGGCGATTGGCCGACTGGTCGATACCTTCGCCAATCAGGTCGGGCGGATCAACCTCAACGCCCAGTGCCAGCGCGGCCCGGACACCTACCCGTTCAACGGGCGCAAGAACTCCGCCGAAGGCACGCTGTCGGTACACGATGCCCTGCGGGTGTTTTCGATCCGCACACTGGTGGCAACCAAGTTCCAGGACAGCAACAAGGACCTGATCAGCGAAATCATTCGCGGCCGCGATTCGAGCTTCCTGACCACCGATTACATCTTCTGACGAGGACTTTGCACTGAGCACCTTCAGCACCCAACGACTGCCACCGCTGCTGCGGCGAATCCTGCGTCCGTTGCTGGACCCGTACCGCCGCTACCAGCACGCCCGATTGATTCACGCGGTGCGGGTAGCGCTGGGGCTGCTGGCGACCATCCTGCTGACCACCGGCATCAACCTGCCCCACGGCGAGTGGGCTTCGGTGACCATGCTGGTGGTGATCGGCGGCCTGCAACACCACGGCAACATCGGCAAGAAAGCCGCCGAACGCGCCACCGGCACCCTGATCGGTGCCGGCGTCGGTCTGCTGCTGGTGGCGCAACAGGCATGGCTGGGCCTGCCGTGGCTGACCTACTTTGCCATGGCGGTGGTCTGCGGGTTCTTCTCCTATCACGCGATCGGCAAGGGCGGGTACACCGCCCTGCTCTCGGCAATCACCGTATTCATTGTCGCCGGGCATGGCGACAACCCGATCACCGATGGCTTATGGCGCGGGGTCGACATTCTGATCGGCATCGCCCTGGCCCTGGCATTTTCCTTCGCCCTGCCGCTGTACGCCGTGTATTCGTGGCGCTACAACCTGGCCGATGCCTTGCGCGACTGCGCCACGTTGTACGGGCGGATCATCAGCGGCCAACCGGTCAGCGCCGATGAACATCTGAAGCTGATGGGCCGGGTGACCGCGGTGATGGTGCAACTGCGCTCGCTGATGCCTTCAGTGTCCAAGGAAGTGAAGATTTCCATGACCGAGCTGGACGCGATTCAGCGCAACCTGCGCATGTGCGTCAGTACCCTGGAAATCCTCGGCAACACCCGCCCGGATGCCAACGACCCCGAAGCCATGGCGCATCTGCAATCGGCGCTGCAGGCCGAGCACCGGGTGATCCGCGTGCAACTGATCGGCATGGCCCGGGCCTTGAAGTCTGGCGCCACGCAACGCCTGCAGCGCCCGCTGGAATTGCCTGACGCGAGCCTCGACACACCGGTCTACAGCACGCTGGACGGTTACCGGTTGCTGACCCGACAACTGGCCGCGAACATTGGCGAACTGCGCCAACGCCTGGCGATGACGGCGCCGCGCTGGAACATCTGAATCAGCGGAAAAAACCATGTAACAAAGCCGACATCATCACTACAATGCGCCGCACAATGGATGTGACATGGACGCATAAATGCAATTCAGGAAGAGTATCAACGCCCTGCGGGCACTGGCCGTGCTTTCGGTCGTGCTGTTTCATTTCAAGGTGCCAGGGTTTGAAGGCGGATTCGTCGGCGTAGACGTGTTCTTCGTCATCTCCGGCTTCCTGATGACCGGCATCATCGTCAATGGCGTGCAGCAGCAGAACTTTTCCCTCCTCGGTTTCTACGCCTCCCGCGCCCGCCGCATCATTCCCGCCCTGCTGGTCCTGTGCGTTGCGCTGCTGATCTTCGGCTACTTTTATCTGCCGCTGGATGACTTGCGCGAAACCATCCGTACGATCAAGAGCAGTCTGCTGTTCAGCTCGAACTTCAGCTTTGCCCAAAGCGGCAATTACTTCGCGGCGCCGCTGCATGAAAACTGGTTGCTGCATACCTGGTCGCTGTCGGTCGAATGGCAGTTCTACCTGCTTTACCCCGTGCTGATCATTGGGCTGCACCGGTTCTTCGGCACCGATAAAACCCGCTTTGCCTTGCTGGCCGTGGCGCTGATTTCGCTGCTGGCGTCCATCGTCGTGACCCGCGTCAACCCGACGTTCGCTTTCTACATGCTGCCCACCCGCGCCTGGGAAATGATCGCTGGCGGGCTGGTTTTTCTGTTTCCCCTACGATTGAGCCAGCGCGGCGGCGCGATTTGCGAAGGATTCGGCTTGCTGGCGATTGCCGTCAGCGTGCTGGTTTTTTCTGAGGCGGATCTGTGGCCGGGCTACCTGGCACTGGTGCCGGTGCTGGGGACGATGCTGGTGATTCACGCCAACACCCGGTCGATGTTCAGCGGCAATCCTGCGCTGCAATTTGTCGGGAGCATTTCCTACTCGGTGTACCTGTGGCATTGGCCGCTGGTGGTACTGCTTTACCTGTGCGGGCTGTTGAGCAGCTGGCCGCACGTGATCGGCGCAATCATCGCCTCGTTCGCCCTCGGCACCCTGTCGTTCTACCTGGTGGAATCGAAGGTGAAGAAAGGTACGAGCGCTACTCGAACAGTGATCAAGTTCGCGTCACTGACGGTAGCGGTGGTAGCCGTGTCGGCAACGACGTCGTCGCTGGTCAAGCAACACCCCGACTGGCGCCCGGCACTGGTCGAACTCGGCCAGCCGGAATACACCAGCAAGCTGTATCCGCAGGAGTGCTACCCGAATGCCTATGCGGCGGCGGATTGCAAACTGGGCACGGGTGATGTGTCGGTAATTCTGTATGGCGACAGTCATGCGCAATCCACCGCAGCAGCGGTGCAAATGCACAACCCGCAAGCGGCGCTGTCGTGGTCACGGGGCGGTTGCCCGACCCTGGCGCACTTCGCCATGCACGACAAGACCGTCGAAAGCCAGTGCCGGGGCTTCAATCAGGAAAAGCTGCAACAACTGAAAACCGCGTACGCCGGCGTGCCGGTGGTGCTGTTCAGCCGTGCAGCGCTGTATGCGGATTCGGGCCGGGAAAACAGCTACCGGATTTCCTTTCCCGAGCGCCAGGCCACGTTTGCCGAAGCGTATACCGAAGAATACGTCAGCACAGTCTGCTCGATCGCTGAAAACCATCCGGTGTATATCGTCAAACCGATCCCGGAGATGCCTTTCAGCGTCTACAAGGGCTTGAACCTGAATCAGCGATTGTTCCGGCAAAACACAGACATTTCCTTGCCGTTGCAGGTCTATGAGAAGCGCAACCGCATCGCCATCGCAACCATCGAAGCCGCCGCCAGCCGCTGCAACGCGACGGTGATCGACCCGACGCCGTACCTGTGCCCCGACGGCAACTGCATGGGTTCCATGGACGGCGTGCCGCTGTACTTTGACGACAATCATCTGGTGGATGCCGGCAATCAACAGCTCAAAGGCCTGTTCAAGGATCTGATCAAACCGATTTGAGCTGGCGCCGGGCTTTCAGGCCCCAGCCCTGTTGCATCCCGGCGGCGGCCAGCAGAATTGCTGCCACCCCGATCCATTGCAGGATCTGCAGGCGATGGCCGAAGGCGAACCAGTCGACGAAAATCGCCGCAATCGGGTAGATGAAGGACAGCGCACCGGTCAGGGCAGTCGGCAGTTTCTGGATCGCGCCGTACAGCAGCACGTACATCAGGCCAGTGTGGACGATGCCCAGCGTCACCAGACTGGCCCAGGCTCCGTTGGTTTGCGGCAGGCCGTTGAAGTGCGCGAACGGCGCGAGCAACAGCACTCCGGTGCAGACCTTTATCAGCGCGATCAGATGCGGCGGCGTACCGGTCAGACGCTTGATGATCAGCGCCGCCATCGCGTAGAGCAACGCCGCCCCCAACGCCAGCGCAATCCCCAGCAGATATTCGCTACCGCCCTCGCCCTGCCCGCCATGGGCACTGACGATCGCCAGCATGCCGAGAAAGGAAATCGCCAGCCAGAACAGCTTTTGCAAGGTGATTTTCTCGCCGAGAAACAGCGCCGCCAAACCGACCAGCATGAACGGCTGCACGTTGTAGACCGCTGTGCCGATGGCAATCGAGGCGCGGGAATACGAGCCGAACAACAACACCCAGTTGCCGACAATCGCCACCCCACTGAGCACCGCGAGCAGGAACGTGGTGCGGGTCAGGATGCCCGGACGCAAGAAGCCGAACGCCGCGCATATCAGCAGCAAGGTGCCGGCGCCGAACACGCAGCGCCAGAACACCACATCCAGCACCGGTTGCCCGGACACCAGCACGAACCAGCCGATGGTCCCGGAAATCAGCATGGCGGCGGTCATTTCCAATGAACCACGGCGTATTGTGTTGTCCATCATCGATCTCCCTAAGCGTTTGACGAAAGCGTGGCAAAAGTATGCCAAGCCGACCATGAGCGCCTCCAGCGCAAAAAGCAGGCTAAACTCGATTTCTGCCTTTTTTATCGTGGGTAGTTTCCCTTAAATGCCTAATACCGGAGTTGCCCCATGACCGACGATATCGACCAGATCCTCATCAGCGCCTTGATGGACGACTCGCGTCGCTCGCTCAAGGCATTGGCGCAAATCAGCGGCCTGTCCTCACCCAGCGTGGCCGAACGCCTGCGCCGCCTGGAGGAGCGCGGCGTGCTCAAGGGCTATACCGTCGAGATCGACCCCAAATGCTTTGGTTATCAACTCCAGGCCATCGTCCGGGTGCGACCACTGCCGGGGCAATTGCAGGAGGTGGAACGTCAAATCATGTCGATCCCGGAGTTCACCGAGTGCGACAAAGTCACCGGCGAGGACTGCTTCATCGCCCGCCTGCATGTGCGCTCGATGGAACAGCTGGACACCCTGCTCGACCGCCTCAACACGCTGGCCGAAACCAACACCGCGATCGTCAAGAAAACCCCGGTCAAACGCCGTTTGCCGCCGATGGCGTGAATGCTTTCTGCGCCTGTTCGGCGTAGATTGAGGTTTTCCCGGCGAAAGGATTGGGCGGTAATGAGAATTCAGGCAGTGATGCTGACAGTGTTGATGCTCGGCGGGTGCGGGACGGTGCAGACCGTTGTGCTCAGCGACAAAGCTTCTGTGGACCAGCTGAAGACCAAGAAGAGCTACTGCGGCGCTGTTCCGCGCATTTACAGCGGTGCAACCTACGACTTCTGCATGCTGCACGCCGAAAAGCCGGATGACGTCGACGCGTTCAATTACAACAACGCCTCCCTTGGCCTGGTGGTCGATGCAGCAGTCTCAGGTGTGCTGGACACATTCTTGCTGCCCTACACGATTTACAAGCAACAGGCCGATGGCAGCATCGTGATCAACTGATTGAAAACCTCCAGACGCCGAGACGTCTGGAGGCTGCTGCACTTTACTCGAGCAATTGCTGCAAGCTTGGGTCACGCATGACTTTTTGCTGAGGCTGCGAATTGTCGTCGCCTGTCTTGAGCATTTTCAACTTGAGGTTCTGAACCTTGGCGCAGGCGTTCTTGCCATCGGCGTAGATCCCGCTCATGTCACATTTCCATTCGAAATAATTAACCAGACCGCCTGACAGTTGCAGACTGTAGTCCGTGCTCTTGGTCCCTGGCGTGAACGGATGACCCGCCGGAATATTCTGGAACCACTTCATCCATTCCGCAGAACCCGGGCTCGGTATTTTGTCCTTGGGCTGGAAGGTGGGATTCATGATCGCCACCTGTGGCGACTCACCCGTGGCGTGGCAGCTCAGGCAGGAACTGTTGGGGTTGTCTACAGGCCCGTTGAGGCGACCGTTCCAGCCCAGGTGGGTGGGCGGCAGTTCTTTGGTGTTGGCGTTGATTGCCGTCTGCTGCAATGCCGGGTTGATTCTGGTTTCAGTCGGCGTCGGATTGGTGAAGTCATTGCCGGTTTCTTTCGGATCGTTACCCCACATGATCCCGACCGGAACGAGATTGTCCCAACCGGGTTTGCCGGTTTTAGCCCCGTTGTACTGGAAGGTGCCGAAAATCCAGCCTGTGTCGCTCATACGGGTATCACGCACGGCGATGTCCATCTGAATGAGCGCAACATCTTTGATCTTGCGATTTGCGGACGTGAAAGTTTCAGTGATATAGCCTTGCCACAACACCGGGTTGACGAGGAACGGTACGGTGGTGCGATCAATATCGGCAAACAATGCCTTGCAGACTACGGTGCCATTGGCAAAGCTTTTGGGTTGCGAAGTGAAGCCAGGATCCGGGTTGTTCGGATCTTTCCAGACCTCGCCAATGGTGTAGGCGCCAATGTCGTTGTAAATGCCCACGGCGTAGGTCTGGCCACTGGCGATCTGCGTCTGTGCCAGTTGTTTGACCGGAATCTGCGCTTCCTTGGTCAGACCATGAATACCTTCACGCCCCAGCGGGCCATAGTGCTGCCAAGGCATGTGGTACCACTGACGCAGCTTGTTCTTCTGTACATTCCAATCGACCTCGACATTGCCTTCCAGGCAATAGTGCTTCACCTCCTCCATGTAGGCACGCCAGGTTTCAAAGTTGTTGTCGGGTTTGGCCGGAAGTTTTTTGAAAAAGTCCGGCAGCGCTCCTTGGGAAGCTTGGGTCGGGTAACTCTGGCTGAGTTCGAACAACGGGCCTGAATATTGGCTGGCGGGTGGCTGATAGCCAAAATCGGGGTAGACACCGGCAAGAGTCGAGGCACTGAACAGTGCTGTCGTGATAGCCAATACGGCACACTTTCCTTGGGACTGGTTCATCGATGATCTCCTTGATTGGGACAACGCCTGCAGCGACCCATGAATCGAGTCCGACCACCAGGGCCTCCATTATTTTTTTGATAATCAGGGACTCGGCTTGCGGGCCGAGAGCAACTCACGGTTGAATCTGGGTAGGCTGGTTTGGAGGACCTCCTGTTTTCCGGATGAACGAATACGACAACCCGGGCGAAGCTGCGGGCTTGAACAGAAGAAGAAACATGGGATGCGGGGGCTGTAGAAGGTGTTACTGCATGCCGACTCCTGTCGACCGCCTGCCGTTCTTCCTTGTCTTAGGTGTAGGCCAATTCCATAAAGGCGCCATGATTTCTTGAAAAAATGTCGGCGAAAGGCCACTACGCTTTCGCACGGGCAACAAAAAACCCGCCGAAGCGGGTTTTTTGTTGATTCACAAACAGCGATCAGTCGTCGCGGCTCATGATGCCGAAGATCTGCAACAAGCTGATGAACAGGTTGTAGATCGATACATACAGGCTAATGGTTGCCATGATGTAGTTGCGCTCGCCACCGTGGATGATCGCACTGGTCTGGAACAGAATGCACACCGACGAGAACAGCACGAAACCGGCGCTGATCGCCAGTTGCAGGCCGCTGATCTGGAAGAACATGCTCGCCAGCGTTGCACCCAGCAACACGAAGAAACCGGCGGTGATGAAACCACCGAGGAAGCTCATGTCCTTGCGGGTGATCAGCACATAGGCCGACAGACCACCGAACACCAGTGCGGTCATGGCGAATGCCGAACTGACCACTTCTGCGCCGCCCTGCATGCCCAGGTAACGGTTGAGGATCGGGCCGAGCAGGAAACCCATGAAACCGGTCAGCGCAAAGGCGGACACCAGGCCCCACGCAGAATCACGGAGTTTGTTGGTGAGGAAGAACAGCCCGTAGAAACCGATCAGCACCACGAAAATGTTCGGATAGCCGACGCGCATCTGCTGGGCCACGAAAGCCATCACACCGCTGAATGCGAGGGTGAGCGCCAGTAGACCGTAAGTGTTGCGCAGGACGCGGCTAACCTCTAGCTGCTCAGCCTGCACGCTGTTGTGAACTGCGTAATCCTGTTCGCGCATGGCGACACTCCTGTTGGTTTGAAACGTTCAGTGGCAAAGATCATAACAGACGCTCTGTAACAAGCCATGCACAGAGTTTGACAGTGTGTTTCATTCAGGTATTATGGCGCCCGCAACGCAAACGGAGGTGTGGCCGAGTGGTTTAAGGCAACGGTCTTGAAAACCGTCGACTGTAACAGGTCCATGAGTTCGAATCCCATCGCCTCCGCCATCTTATGTACGACAAAGCCCTGATTATTCAGGGCTTTGTCGTTTCTGGGGGTTGAGGAAATCAATCGGCCGTCTCGTTTGGCACGGAAGCATTCTCTGGGAGGCGTAAATGCCCTCCCGCCAAGCTTAACCAGCAAATAAAGATCTGCCGAATTAAACGGCATACGGAAAAACCCGGATGACTTCTTTCAGAAATGCTGGTTTCTGGGGCAAAGTTTGGGCTTGTGCCTGGGTAATGTTTCTGCTGCTGACTTCCGGCGATTCCGGCGCTAACTGGATGGATATAAGCTCATCCGGCCGCAAGCGCGTCTTCAGTCCTGGCTTTCTCGTGCTGTGCGTTTTTGTAGCTGTGATTGAGTTGATACTGCTCAACCACTTCTACGGTGCGCAAATGAACTGAAGGCGAGGTAGAGCATTCTTTCCACGCGGCTCGGCGTCATCACGCGGTGTTGCCTTCCTGATGCGGCAGATTTATCAGGCTTCAGTTCTTCCTGTTTTCACAGCAGCGTGAAAAACTGCGCGTTCTTTGTCACCCACTTTTTGCCTGCATTGATGGAACGGCCGATGGACATCATGGATAGCCAGCAAGAAAACACCCTCGAAAAGTCACTCAGACTGGCGGCGGATGAACCCGCCCACCGACCTGATTTTTTCAAGACGCTGCTGAATTCGGAAATCTACGTCCTAGGCACCGCCGGCACTGGCGAAGGGCAAGTCAACCTTGAGGCAGGCAGCAACATCAGCATTGCGCACTGGCAAAAGCCCGACGGCTCCGCTGTCATCCCGTTTTTCACTTCGTTGCATACACTACGAAGATCCATAAACAGCGAGGAGTCCTATATAGAGATCCCGGCCAGATCGCTGTTTGAAATCACGCTGGGCACTCCTCTTTTCCTCAATCCGAAGTCTCCCTACGGGAAAGAGTTTTTCCCCGAGGAAGTGCGCTACCTGCTCTCCGATGAGATCGGCCAGGGACCGGTGCAGCGCACGGTCGAAAGGGACACTCAGGTACTGCTCGGGCAGCCGTCGCAATATCCCTCGAAGATGGTCCATTCGCTCAAGCAACTACTCGCCAGACATCGCAATGTGAAGCGCGCGTTTCTGGCATTGATGCATGACGCTTCGTCTGACCAAAAGCCTCATCTGATCATCGGGATCGAAGCGGACGGCGATTTTGAACAGGTCATGCGCGAAGCGGGCAGCGTTGCCGCGGACTTGGCTCCGGATGGCGAACCCGTTGACCTGTACCGCGTTCATGACGCAGATTCAGGCCTTAGCGATTACTTGCTCAAGCAAACCACGCCCTTCTATGAACGGAAGTCGGCAGGCTGGCTGCGTTCATTGTTTGGTTTTGACAAAGTATGAAGGAAGTCCAATTGCACGACTCCAAATATCTGGAAGACCTCCGCTCCCGCTTCAACGCTGGAGAGGAGCTGAACTATGTCTTTTTCTGGGGACACCAGCGAAGCAGGCACGGAGTCAGCGCTTCGTGCTTCAGCCAGTGGTTCGAAGCCGAATTTGTTGTCGACGGGCAACGCTACGCGACTGCCGAACATTTCATGATGGCAGAGAAAGCAGCCTTGTTCGGCGATCAGGACATTCGCGCTCAAGTGCTAACGGCGCCTACGCCCAACGCGGCCAAGGCGCTTGGCCGCAACGTGCGTGGATTCAACGAACACGATTGGTTGCAACAACGGTATGCAATTGTCGTCCGGGCCAACCAGGCCAAGTTCTCGCAAAACCCGGAGTTGAACGCATTCCTCAAGAATACCGGTTCTCGCATCATCGTTGAGGCCAGCCCGGTTGACAGCATCTGGGGCATCGGACTCGCCCAGGATCACGTAAACGCGAATAACCCCAACCTGTGGCAAGGTCTGAATCTGCTGGGGTTCGCGCTGATGCAGGTCCGCGACGAAACATGATTCGCCCACGTCGCAGTGGCGAACACCGCGACGGGCGTACCGCACAGAAGCCGGGCAACTTACGCGACCGCCCTCTCATGCTCGCTTTTCCTTCGGGACGCTCTAACAATGAATGGGGGCGGACGCAGTTCCTGACGCGAAAGCTGGCCGGAGTGAGTGCGCTGATGAACTTGAATGTTCTCGCCTACAACTTGAAACGGGTCATGAAAATCATCGGTGCCTACGGCTTGATGGAAGCGCTAATGGCCTGAAAAAGGCTAATTTCGGCCCATTCCAGAGGCTGTAAAAACAGCGTTGGCGTGTTCCAGGCTACGAACGATATGGCGCGTGACATGACCGTGCGATCTCTCGGTCAGCAAATGTCACTGCTCGACGACGATGAAGTCCATGAATGTTTTACACACTCTGGGCCGCTGGCTGCCGCTCAGGAGCGACCGCATTCGGCCAATAGCGGCCGTTCTGGAATGGCAGGAAACGACCGATAACTGTCTTCGATACGCAACTTTCGCCCGGCAGCGGCTCGATTGTAAGAATATGGCGGAGAGCTGCAAAACCGCCTACGCTTATAGAATGATTCCTCGAACGCCTTGCCCATCTGGTGGTATAGAGCCGAGAGATCTGACTTCCTTTGACCGTCCACTTAACACCCACCCGGACCGACCCGCGCCTATCGCCAGTAACTGGCCCTTGAATCCGGTCCACATGACCAGCAGTACGGCGCAACGGGTAAAAGCCAGATCCAGTCCCCCCACCTGCCGTTCAAAAGCGACCGATGCCGCAGCACCTCTGGAAACGGGGGCGCTGTTCACGTTCTGCCATGAGGTCAATCCGTATGTATCGGCCGAGCACGATTCCTTACCAGCAGCATCGAGGGTTCAGCCGAACCTTCACTCAGGGGCATTTGAGCCTTGGATTATTCTTTCCCATGGAGGCGTTCGACGGGGACACTCCGAGCATGCTCAACCAGGTCACACTGGCTAAACAAGCCGAGGCGCTGGGCTTCTGCGCGCTCTGGTTTCGCGACGTGCCGCTTCGCGACCCTGGCTTCGGCGATGTCGGCCAAGTCTTCGACCCCTGGGTTTACCTGGGTTATATGGCCGCCCATACCTCGGAGATTGCACTTGGCACCGCCTCCATCGCCATCCCGCTGCACCATCCCCTGCACACGGCCAAGGCGTCAGCCAGCGTCGATCAGTTGAGCACTGGTCGCTTGATTCTGGGGGTTGCTTCGGGAGATCGGCCAGTGGAGTTTTCGGCGTTTGGCGTCGATCCCGAAAGGCGTGGAGAGATCTTTCGAGAACACTACGAAGTGATTCGCCGCGCCCACAGCACCAGTTTTGAGCCCATCCACTGGAGCACTGGTGAAATGCAAGGCGCAGACCTGATTCCGAAACCTACCACCCAATTCATTCCAATGCTCGTGACCGGCAACAGTCGCCAGTCACTGGATTGGATCGCGCGTGAGAGCAACGGATGGATCAACTATCCACGCATTCCGAATATGCAGCGGCTGGTCGTGGAAGATTGGCGATTGGAGGTCACCAGGCAATGTGGCTCTGTGTACAAGCCCTTTACTCAGTCGCTGTACATCGATCTCGATGAGAATCCGTCCACGCCACCCACACGTATCCATTTGGGTTTCAGACTGGGACGTTACCATCTACGGTTTTTGCTGGAGTCGCTTGAGGAAATCGGCGTGGACCACGTCATTCTCAATCTCAAATATGGCAAGCGCCCTGCGGCGGAGGTTATCGAGGAATTGGGTACGCACATCGTTGCGCAGTTCGGAGTGCAGCCGCGTCAGGCAGCTCATTGAACATCGGTCACTGCTACGCCGACGAATGCTCACTTGACGAAACCATAAGGTGTCACGGCGCGGATGACCTCCGGTTCTATATCACTGATGGAGATCTTCGCGCCATGAGCGACCGGTGCCCGGCAAACAATCTACCCTACCCAGCCTAAACCCGTGATGAGCACGTTGCCTTGCAGATTCTGTGCGGCTTCCACGCCGTCCATGGACACGATTTGCGCGCGTATCCTTTCACTTAACCGAGCGCGCGAGCATGGTATGAATCCTTGACACGGCACTTTAGCCATGACTTTTATCTTCAATACAGGTGTTTTGATTGATCACCGCCCGGAACAGCAGCAGGCCCAGGCTATCCTGATTTTCACAAAATACATCCTGGGCCTCCCCGAACTGAATGGAACTTCCTGTTGGATTTGCTTAACCGGGCAGCTTGGCCGCAAGGACGTCAACCTTCTCGATTGATGGAGGTTCGGCAAACAGCTCGGCAGCATTTGCCATAAGCGCCGCCGCGACCTTGCCCGAAAGATGAGCCTGCCGGCCCGCTTCATCCGGGAATGCGTCAAAGATGCCAAAGGTAGACGGCCCCCAGCGGATTCCAAACCAGGCTGTAGTGGCTGGCTCCTCCTCCACTAAAGGAAGGCCGCTCAAGAGAAAGCGCTCCACCTCTTTCTCTTTCCCAGGTTTTGCTTCCAGACGAACGAACAACGCTACTTTGACCATGACGTGGCTCCTGTTGTTACGATGCGGCTGGTGCTATCTGGTCGCAATAGCTAAAAGGGGCATCCGGCTGTTAACTATGGTCGACGACACCACGATTACAAACCCAAAGAGACCAAGGGTAGCGTCGCATGTCGCTCGGACACTGAGAATGACGTAGTAGGCAGCGCGCAAACCGCAGACCAGCCGCTTGATCACTTTTCCCGAGCTGTGGCCTGATAATCAAGACTCAACGATATCTGAAATTCAGGAGAACATAACAGATCATGGTGACTGTCAAGCCGACCAATATGTACTCGACACGCGGTAGAAATATAACTAACCCACCTAAAGAAAACACGATCAAGGTGTTTTGCAGTATGTATTTCCTTATTCGACTCACAGCTATGAATATAGCCATATTGCTTCCCCAGGAAAAACAAGACCATGCCGGTGATCGACATAATCTGGAAATCGCGCATCGCAATGTCATTCAGGATCGCATGCCTGATCAAATTTGCCAGAAGCGCCAACCCCATAAAAAGAAAAAGGTGCGAGTAGATCAAGGCGTGCCCACTCATACTGCTGTGATTTTTGCTCAGCAGGTAAAAACTATCAAAATAGATCCACCAGATACTGCAGATCATGATGAATCCGGTGATGGCCGCCATCACATTGTAATAACCCCATTGAATGTTAGATAAGCCTCCGGAAAGGCTAATAATTGACTCCCCCAATAAGATTAGGGTGAGTAGGCCTATGCGCTCAACCAAGTGCTCTGTGTGTGCTGGCAACGGCTTTAATTTAGTCCAGAAAAATACAGGAAACAGAATATCAAGAACAATCCCAATATAAGCAATAAGGTAACGCAAGGGCGGGTCAAAAATAACGGATGAAAGGCTAATAACTGCGCTAACTAATAGGGCGAAGCCGAGCCTTGAGGAAAGTTCGCCGCGAGAATCGAGTTTACTAATGGACGAAATATACATAACACTGATGATCGCACGTATACCAAAATAGCAGGCAATAATAAGCGGGTAGTTCACTTCCAGGTTTTCCCCGATCCGTGCCGATAGCACAATGAGCAGGAGCATTATGAATAATGTTGCCAAACGGTGAAGATTGCTGTCTGTATCAAACCTGTTGGAGTAAATCGTGTGACTGGACCAGATCCACCACAACGGTACAAAAAGCAGTAAGAATGTCCATAGTTGCTTATGTTCAAAGTGGCCTTCATGAACATGTCCGAGAGTGTGCGTAACCTGGCCAATCGTAACAACGAAAGTCAGGTCAAAAAACAACTCCAACCATGTTGCATGTCGATTTTTTTCATAATATTTCAAAGATTTCATTAGCTGCCGGCTCCGTGTACACCTCTTTAATGTAGAAGGAAGCTAACGCTGGTTTGCCCTCGGCTCTGGTGTGGGTGATGCCGGGCCGATGTCGCAATTTAGCGATTTCGTCCGCGCACTAACAGAAGCTCAATCATCTGACTCATCTCGTTGAACTCTGGGACCCCGTCATAGCGAAGCCCGTCAATGTAAAACGCTGGGGTGCCATTCACGCCGCTGCGTACACCGCCATTGAAATCGGCTTGTATTTTGGGAATGTAAGTATCCTCTTGCATTGCAAGATCGAATTCCTCCCTGGAAAGGCCGTGTTTGAGAACGATGGCGCGATACAGCGGCAGGCCCAATCGATCCTGATTTTCGTACAATTCGTCGTGGGCCTCCCAGAAGAATCCTCGACTCCCGGCATACTCAGCGGTGACCGCTGCACCCAATGCATGGGGGTGAGCGGTGGTCAGAGGGAAGTTACGGAACACAAACAGCAAGTCATCGCGAAAATGCTGTTGCAGATTCTTGACCATCCAATACGCTTCACCGCAATAAGGACATTCATAGTCACCAAATTCCACCAAGGTGACCTTGGCATGCGCACTTCCCTGGCGATGGTCGTTGGCACTTACCGGGACTTTGAGAGTGGCCATGTAATCACCTGTTAATTTTTGGTTGGCGTGCTTTGTGGTGAATTCGCCAGAGCATCCAGCGCATCCAGAATGCCGTCCGCCCCAGGGTTGATTGCCATTGGTGAGATGTAGCTCCAGGCGACCACCCCCTCCTTGTCAATCACGAACAGTGCCCTCTTACAAACTCCGAGCTGGGACTCGTACGCTCCATACTGTCGTGCCACCGCCCCTTTGGGCTCGAAATCGGCCAGCAGGCTGAAGTGGAAATTTCGATCTTTGGCAAAGGCCTGATGACACCAGGCGCTGTCAACCGAGATACCCAATAGCACCGCACCGTATTCTCTGAAGGTGGGTAACAACTGGTTGTACAAGGTCAGTTGGTCACCACACACCGAAGTCCAGTCAGCGGGATAAAACGCCAATATCACAGGATTTCCCTTTAGCTCACGCAGCGACAACTGTTGATCAGGGGTTGCGTGAAGAGTGAAGTCGGGCGCGACAGTACCGGCCGGCAGCGGACCCTGAACCAGGTCGCCATTGGTTTTTTGTGCATCATCGAACTCTAAAATATTCATTGCTTGAACCTTGATAGATGGGTGGTTGGGACGTGCTCAGTGGGATGCGACGTGCCCGGCGGGATAACTCCATCCACCATCAAGGGGTTCAAAAAAGACAACGCTGCCTCGAACTCAGCCTGAGCCTGAGTGATTTCGGCAGCGAAACGTTGACGTTCCGCATTAAGGAACACAAGAAGATCCGCCGTGTAATCGCGGAATTGGATTAGGCCAGGTTGGCAGGGGAATGGTCAGATTCGCTCTGGCTCACCAATGACTATAGTCGTTGATGACGCTTGCCGTAGTAGCTGAACGAATTTTCGGAACCCTCCAGTGCCAACAACACTCACGCGCTTATCTTGCTGCCATTTCAGGCGGCGTTTTAACACGATGATTTTGTCAGCTATTTCGCAACTTCAGACAAATCTACATCTGCTTTCTGGACGACAACTGCTGCCCGTTACGACAAGCAGAAATCGACCAGTGGCAGACAATGAACCGCCTTCAGGTCGACAGAATAAAGGTTGATATGAGAAATGCTCTGGGCAAACGAGTCGTTGTCATCAGTGCCGGCATCGTGGGCGCTTCGCTGGCGTATCACCTGGCTGATAAAGGCGCGAATATCACCTTGGTTGAGGCTGAAGGTAATCAAAGATGCGGCTCGTGCAGCGATGGTGCTGTACCTAACGAATAGTCGAGATCGGTCTTCGGGAAGCTGAGCGGTAGCCTTTGCGAATATTGTCACTGACCGCTTTTGGCCGGAAGCGGCCGGCCGTGAGCGGCAGTTTCCGGCAAGAAACAACCATGTAGAATCATTCATTCGCAGCCATGTCATGGTCAGAAATCGAAAATAACCTGCGGAAAAAACATGGATTTGGTTCAGATCGCACCTGCGGCATACCACATAACGGACGACTACTGGCATCTTCTCAAAGCGGAGGACGGCGCTGTTTATATTCTCGTCGAATGTGAAGCGTCTTTCGTAAGTTACGAATGTCTGATCAAGCTGAACGCCGAGGAGTTGCGTGACTACCACGGCCTGGGCTGGTTATCCATTCAGTGCCTGGCTAATCGAATCAATTACTTCGTCGGTGATTACAACGAAAGAAAAATCACAGGACCATTGCTTGAAGCAGCCATTCAGGCATCGAAGCTCTAGTCATTTCATGGCGCTTGGTTAATGTCAGTCCGCACGCATGTAGACAACCACCATGTTGGAAACGGTTATCAATGAGCGGCTGCTTCTGGCCGATTTCTGCCTGTCGCGAAGGGCCGCAGCCGAACCAAAGCAGTCATAACAGCACGCGCGGCGAGATCATTAGAAAGCTTGGCTTTCCCGGCCTAGTCACTGCTACTGCCCATCAAAATCCATCTTTTCCCACCATTCTGAATATCGAAAGCGAAGTCCCAGAACACCGGGGATGACGGATGGCCTTTGGTTAGCCAAAATGAGGTTATGGTGCTTGCATGGTCGAGGCGCACATGCACGAATAGGTCTTCAAGAAGACTAAGGATTTCGGAGCGCTTAGCATTTAGGTCAAGTGGGCCGTAACCGCCATCCCCGACGTGCAGCAGTTGCTCGGCAACCTCGCCGCGTGCCTCGCTTGCAGTCACGCAGGACTGCCCGCCAATGATCACTTCGTTACCAGTACAATGAGCGAGTTGCTCTTGGAGCGTTCTATTTAGGTCGAAGGGCCCGTAGGTGTTAACCCAGACTGAATAGTTGAAACCCTCCAAGAGATGCTCAAGCCTGAGGATTTCGTTTGCGCGTAAATCTTGGGTGATACGCATGCTGGCTCCTCGAATCAGTGCTTAGAAGCCTACCTGAATTGCCTCAGCTTTTGTTGATACTCGATGACCACTTCTGGCCGATTTTTGTCTGTCGCCACCGTCAGCTTTGGGTCGAAAGTCGTCGTTCACTACTGTGAGTAAGGCGCGTTATCTGCCGACTGATGCCAAATAGATCCATGGGCTCGGCAGAGCTCAACGGAATATCTGTCGCACAACATTTCGATGGCGGCTTTATCAAGTGCCTGATCTGAAGAGGAGATTGACCCACCACAGGTCAGGTACAAGTACAACGCAGCCAGGGCCTCCAGCCTCGACGAGTTGGACTGCACGGTAAACCTTGAGACATCTACCTCGCTCGCATGGATTTCGATGTAAGGGTCATCGCTCTCTCTGTCCTTCACATACAGGTATGTCCAAGAGCGGCTGTTCACAGGGTATGAATCACCATCCGTGTCTACGTTTCGCCCAGGGCCATAGAGCAAATCCAGAAAACATCTGAAGTCGGGCCGTTCGCTAACGACGGTCACTGTGTACATAGGTTCTCCGTATTGTCCGCTTTGGGTCGATTTTTGCCTGTCGGAACGGGATTAATCGGCCAAACCTGGCGGTGGTAGGTGGCCGAAAATGGCAGATCCAGGCAGGCGCCCTGTAGTGAGAACTTAATGCACGGATAGAACGGACTATTTCGACAGAAATTGTGAGGTGTCGTCCGCTACGTAGTAGAGAATGTACCCGGAATACACTAGAGAACCGGCAGCAACTTCCGCTTTGAAGCACTCTGTGAGTGCATCCTCATCAGCAAAACCGTATCCCGACAACTTGTCACCTGCGAAACTAGCAAGTCGCCACGCGTCGAAGCCACCGACCTCACCATGAGCCCCAAAGTCAAAGTCTACTGTACCTGTGGGGAGACTAACCGCGCAGCCATAGCCGTGCTTGAAGTAACGAACTCCGCCTTCTAACTCTCCGCGCTGAGGAATGTCAGTGCCCACCCAATCCATATTGGTCAAGGGCCGCGGAATACCAGACCGATGCATCATGTCCACAGCGGAGCCAACACTTGCTTGGTAGTCGCTGATCAAAATGGCGAGTTGGTTATTCATAAAGTCTCACGTTATAAGCAGCACTGAGTCCAGAGACCGCAGAGAGTAGCAGTCGACGCAACTGATGGGCAGCTCTTGGCCGTTTTCTGCCCTCCACGAACGCCACAGATCGGCCATTAGCCGCCACTCACAAGCAAACTCGCTTTTTTGTAGCAATCAAACCAATAGCGATCTCCTTCAACAGCGCGGCCATGGCCTGGGACGCCTTCGCCGCCTGCCTCAGTTATACCCTCCTGTCCACTGGAACCAACTGGGGGTTCAAGGATGCTGATGTCCCGATTTCCGAACGACTGCGTGTCAACTCGCCTGAGTGTATACGTGAGTATCGTCAACGCAGGATTGGGCATCGCGCAGGGGCCGGGGGCGAGCGAAGAAGAAATCAGTCAGCGCCTGCATCCTTCACGTCGATTTGCGTAATACCCACCAGACTGGCCTGCTCCAGTATCTCTTCAGCAGTCGAGTCAGCTGTTGGCATGATCAGACTGTTCTCAGCATCCCCAAAATGCAGTTCCAGCAGATGCATGGCAGCGTCGTGAATGGAGAGCTTCGACTGCTGCAACGCGAGTTGATGCGTACGGGACTCGCCGTTGAACAGGTACTCGATGGTGTAATTGCGCATTAATAACCTCAAAATCAGAGTGGCAGATAACTACCCTGACTTACCGGTCAATCGTTAGTTCAAGCGGATAAATGTTCTGCAGCTCAACTGCGAGAAAGCGTTTTCAGCCGCTCGACCAAAGCCGCTTCAAAAATCACGTACAGCTTTTCAGCATCGCCGGCACGCAGAACCTCGCTGGTTTCCAGCCCAAGCACGAAGCCATCCGCACGAGCCCCCGCCTTCACGGCGATGATCATCGAGTCTGCCCGGACAATCTGCGCCAGGAGCCGATCAGCTTCACGTTGCATCTTTTCGCTCAACACTACGCCTTCCACTTTCCTCACCTTTCATTCAATGCGACATCCAACATTTATGAGATCAAGGCTACGCCGCCGATAACGGCGCCTCAAGCCGCACGCCAATGACGCTTCGCTATTGCAGCCATCAGGAACCTTTGATGTGAACGAATCCATTTTGTTTAGTATCAAAACGGGCAGTTTCAAAAGCGTTTAGCAGTCGCCAACTTAAAAAATCATGACCGGAGAACAATGCATGCCCCTCAGTGACACCATTGACAGAGCGTTGCTAAGCGCAGAGGAACGTTCCTCTATCGCTGAAATTGAAGCTACAACCAATATTCTGCAGCTTGTTACACGCATGACCGGGACGCGGTTCGCGGCGATCGCGAAATTCACCGAGACTGACTGGATCGTCTGTTCCGCCTACGATCCGATCGAGCTTGGGATCAACTCCGGCGACACGCTGGAATTGGAAACCACGCTGTGCAGTGAGTTTCGCAGAGACCCTCAGGTGCTTTTCGTGCCGCAGATAAGTCGCGACGGCAGGTTTTCCACACGCCCCGTGGTGAAGCAATATTTGATTGAAAGCTACGCAGGCGCGCCCATTTTCCTTCCTGACGGACAACTTTGGGGCGCGCTGTGTGCGTTGGACTCCAGGGCGGTGATTTTCGACGACCCGGATCTGGCGGATACGTTAGGCCTGTTCGCGAGACTGATCGGCTGTATCTTTTACGCGAATCTGACGGAGGCCGGCAGCGGCTACAGCAAGAACGTTTCAAGCGTTATCGGATAAACAAGAAACAGCCCTGAATATTCAGGGCTGTTTCATTTGTGGCCTGTGAGAATTTTGCTCCACCCTGCTACAAAGTGTAGGAAACGCCGACCTGCACGGTTCGCGGCGCCCCCGGGTAGGCATAGACGTTGCCGAATGCGCCCTCTTCATAATCACGGTCGAACAGGTTTTGCACGTCGAGATTAAGCCGCACCTTGTCATTGATCTTGTAGAAGCTGAGCAAGTCGACAACGGTATAGCTGCCCATCGAAAACGCGGTGTTGGCGGTTTGGCCGGCGCGCTCGTCGACGTACTTGAGGCCAGTGCCCAGGCCCAGTCCCTTGAAGGTGCCGTCCTGGAACTCATACATGTTCAGCAGGCTGAAGCTGTTCTTCGGGATGTTCATCAGCCGCGTGCCAGAGCGCAGCACATTGTCCTTGGTCACTTCGGCATCGACATAGGCGTAGCCACCCATCACCCGCCATTCGGGCGTCAGGTTGCCGGCCACGTTGACGTCGAATCCACGGCTGCGCACCTCGCCGGCCGCAACGCTGAAGGTCGAGTCAACCGGGTCGGTGGTCAGCACGTTACGTTTTTCGATCTGATAGATCGCCGCGTCGACGCTCAACTGCTGATCCAGCGCTTCCCACTTGATCCCCATTTCATAGGACTTGCCCTTCTCTGGCTCGAACCCTCCGCCCTGGCGACTGGCGCCGGTGTTCGGCTTGAAAGAGCGCGCCGTGTCGGCATAGATCGCCAATGTCTCGGTCAGGTCATAGGTCACGCCGATGCGCGGAGTCACCGCGTTGTCACTGGCCTGCCAGCTCTTGCCACCGGGCACGTAAGTTTCGTAGTCATGTTCGAAGCGCTCGAAACGCGCCCCGGTCAACACCTTGAGTTTATCGGTCAACGCCACCTGATCCTGCACGAACGCGGCATACGTCTTGAGGTTTTCCTTGTCGTGCGTCGGCGTGCGGGTGAGCGCCGGGCGCGGCTGGCCGTAGACCGGGTCGAAGATGTCGATCGGGTACGCACCGACAGCGCCGCTGGAGCGCTGGATGATCGACTTGTAGTCGTAATCCTCGTACTCGATGCCGGTGAGCAACGTGTGCTGCAAACCCGCGGTAGCGAAATGCCCGGTCAGATTGAGCTGGGTATCCTTGTCGGTCCACTCCAGCTTGCGGTAGTTGAAATTGCGCCCGAGGGTGCGGCCGTCATCGGCAATGCCATTGGCCTCGATTGCGTTGCCCTTGAGCGAACCGTCGAGCCACTGGAAACCGCCGCCCAGGGTCCAGTCGTCATTGAGCATGTGCTCGAAACGCATTTGCGCCATGTTGTTGTCGTTATGCAGTTTGCCAGCGTCTTTTTCGCCGAAAAAACTGTCGCGCGAGGCGGTTCCGGTCTGCTTCGCGTAACGGGTAAGGCCGCGATCCAGAGGCGCGTTGTTGCGCATGAAATCGCCTTCGAAAATCAGCTTGGTCGCGTCGGTTGCCTGCCAGGTGAGCACCGGTGCGATGCCGTAGCGCTCGGTTTCGACATGATCGCGGAAAGTGTCGCCGCCCTCGCCCACAACGTTCAAGCGATAGGCCAGACGCCCTTCTTCGTCGAGCGGGCCGGAAGCGTCCAGCGTGCCGCGTTTCATGCCCTGATCGTTGAGTTGGCTGCTCAGGGTGACGCTGCTTTCAGGCAACGGCTGCTTGGACACCACGTTGAAGGTGCCGCCAGGATCACCCCGACCGTAGAGCATGGTGGCCGGGCCGCGCAGCACTTCGAGGCGTTCGATTGTGTTGGCATCCGGCATGTTCGGATAGCCGCGGTTGATCGGGAAACCGTTGCGATAGAACTCGCCGGTGGTGAAGCCACGCACGGTAAACGTGGTCAGGCCCTGACCACCAAAGTTGTTCGCCCGCCCCACGCCGCCGGCGTAGTCCAGCGCGTCCTGCAATCGGGTGGCGCCCAGATCTTCGACCGCATCCTTCGAGACGACACTGATCGATTGCGCAGTTTCATGGATCGAGGTGTCGGTACGCGTGGCGCTGGCCGAGCGCGTCGCGCGATAACCCTGCACCGGGCCGTCCGCCCTTTCGTAATTCGCCGTACCGATGACATCGGTTGCGTCCAGCTCCAGCGTTGAGGGTGATGCCCCCGTTTGATCAGCCCATGAGGCAGGCGACAATGCTTGCAGCACACAAATGGAAAGCAGGGTTCGACGCATGGAGGGGGAAACCTTTACGAATAGGCCAATGCAGGGGGTGAATCCGCCAAAAAACTCCCGCGCATGCTATACAAAATTATTCGCAATTAATACATATTCCCATTAACGGCGTTATCCCTGGTAAGGGAGACACCGTCGCTCTGCACCCTGCCCCGCGAATGTTTATGTTCCGCCCGAAAGCCCCTCGGTCGCCTGGACGAACCTCGCCCCGGCCTTGCGCACCAACTGGCGCCATTCAGTTGCTGTAATCAGCCTTTGCTGTTCCATGCTATCGGCCATTTTCAGCAACTCGTCGTATTGATCCTCGGCGTCCATACGGATCGCTGGCTCTTCCAGTAATTTTCGCCAGGCGGCCAACGCCTGCTCTTTCCCATCGTCGCTCATGGTCATTACCCCGGGTGACTTGTAAGTCGGTAGAGGGCTGCGGTTCTGGAGTGTTCAGCGGCGGCTACTGATGGCGCGACGGATGGTTTTCGTTGCGGCCTCGATAAATGAAGCGGCCAGTCGGGCTCGACGACGCCCGGGCACGCCACCGTGACGCGGATCTTGTCCGTTTTCTGGCGCAAATCATCCGAGATAGCGCGGGCTGCGAGCTCGGCGAAGGGCTGGATGGGGCGAGTGCCTGCTATCGAGTGGGCTACGAAAGCCCGTCGCAATTCAGTCGCCAGTTTGGGTGTCCGCCATCAAAAGACACCCAGCGGGTTCCCGCCCGGCATGAAAGTCAGCCTGACGGCGATCTATCGGATTAACGCCCACCGATCACTTCACAAACCGGTTACGCCCCAGCGTCTTGGCGTTATACAGCGCCTGATCGGCGACCTCGATCAACCCTTGCAAGGATTGCAGTTGCGCCCCCGAGGCCGTAGCGATGCCGATACTCACACTCAGCCGGCCGAATGGGCTGGATGGGTGTGCGATGTTCGCTTGCTCCAAGCGTTCGAGGATCAACTGCGCGACCACTGCAGCACCGTCACTGTCGGTGGCCGGCATGATCACGCTCAGCTCCTCGCCGCCGTAACGCGCTACCAGATCCGACGGGCGCCGCACACAACCTTCGAGGATTGTGCCGACCTTCTGCAGGCAGGCATCGCCGGCGACATGCCCGAACGAGTCGTTGAACAGCTTGAAGTAATCGATATCGATCATCAGCAACGCCAGCGTCGTGCCGTCACGTTGTGCGCGCCGGGCTTCCATGGCGAGGCTCTCATCGAAGCAGCGCCGGTTGGCCAGACCGGTCAAGGCGTCCTTCATCGCCAGTAACTCAAGCTGACGATTGGAGGAAAGCAACTGCTGCTGCGTCCCGCGCAATTGATCTTCAGCCCTGGTACGCCTGCGAATATCGAGAATCAGAAACCAGCCGATGAGCCCGGTAAGCCCCAGCAGCCCCGTGACCACCACTGCCGACAGCCAGGCTTCCATGCGCCACGCAGCAAGGGCTTCGCGTTTGCCGAGGGCGACGGTGGTGATCAGCGGCAGCCGATCACTCTTGCGGAAAGCGTAGAGCCGCTCGACGCCATCGAGGCTGGAGGTAAACGACGCGGTACCGACGGATCGATCGACCAGATACTTCGCATAGATGGGCGACTTGGAAAAATTGCGGCCCATGTCCTGCTCACGGAAGGGATAGCGCACCAGCAACGTGCCGTCGGTGTAGGACAAGCCGATGGCCCCCTCCTGCCCGACGTCGATCTTGCCGAACAGGCGCAGGAAGTTTTCGATTCCCAGGGTCACCGCCACCACACCGGCAAACTCGCCGTGCGCGTCATTGAAACGGCGACTGACGGTGATCACCCACTCCTGATTGGAGCGGCTCTGGATCGGCGGACCGATAAAGGTCTCGCGGCTCGGGTCGTCACGATGATGGGTGAAGTAGACGCGATCACTGCTGTTGGCCCCGGCCGGGATCGGTCGGTTGGACGACATCAGCCAACGGCCCTGATTGTCGTAGATGGTGATGCCGCTGAGCTGCGGCATCAGCGGTTCCTGGCGATTGACCAGTGCGCTCAGACGCTGGATCTGCGCGGGGCCACTGCCTTCGGTTTCCAGACGTTCGACGATCCCGAGCAACAGCAACGAACTCTGGCGGACGATCCCTTCGGAATAAGTCGCCAGCGCCTGGGTCAGGTTCAAGCCATGAACGTTGACTTCCTCCAGTGCGCGCTCTCGAGAGGCCAATACTTTCCACACCGTCAGTGACCCGAGGGAACAACCGATCACCAACAACAAAAGCACAACCAGGCGGGTATCACGCTTCACATTACTACCTTTGGGAAAGTCCGGTTTCCGTTCCTGCGGCGGGTCGACCGACTCGATGACTGCAGCCGCGTGTCCTTGTCGCGCGCAAGGATACAAGCAGCACTGGCTTGCTGCAGCAACAGATTATGTCGCGCAAAAAAGACATACTTCCGATTTGCGCTGCGTCGTCCGGAAAAAGCGTGCTAAAGACTTCAGGACAGGCTTTGCGCTTGGCGAAACAGCGACAAGAATGCCAGACCAAACCATCGCCAGGCTTTCAGAATCCGCTTGGCGCCCACCGTCAGAAGCCAACTTTCTGACGCCTGTTTCACGACCCTTTCGTGATGTGTTGCCAAGCATAAAATTTTGGCACTTTTGCACAACAAGTTGACATCCAAAAGCATGCCACGGGCCACCGATATCATTAGAGTATGCGCCCTTAAAAAGGAAAGGACTCTTGATGACTCAGTCACTCTCACGGCGCGTTGTGGCGATTACCGGCGCCCTGGGGAATCTCGGCGAGACCCTGGCGGACATGGCCGCAGCCCAGGGCGCGGATCTGGTGCTGATCGATCAGGCGACGATGGCGATGCCCAGTTCCCACAATCGACTGGTCCTGTCCGGCATCGATCTGACCTCCCTTGCCGATTGCCAGGCAGTCGCCCACCAGATCAATCGCTATTTCGGACGCCTCGACGCCCTGGTCAACGGCGCCGGAGGCTATGCGTGGGAGCCGTTGCTGGGCAGTGCGATAGAGGCCTGGGATCGGCTCTACTCGCTGAACCTTCGAACCGCATTGAACGCCAGCAAAGCCTTGCTGCCATTGCTGCTGCAATCCTCGGCGGGACGCATCGTCAATATCGGATCGAGCATGGCGGCGAAGGCCGGGCTGGGCATGGGCGCTTACGCCGCGTCGAAATCCAGCGTTTTGCGCCTGACCGAAAGCCTCGCCGAAGAACTCAAGGACATGAGCATCACGGTCAATGCCGTGTTACCGAGCGTGCTCGACACCCCGCAAAACCGTGAAGCCATGCCCGACGCCGAGCATCAGCGCTGGGTGACGCCCGCTCAACTGGCGGCGGTCATTCTGTTTCTGATCTCGGAACAAGCGTCGGCCGTCACTGGCACCGGTATTCCGGTGATCGGGCGCATGTAGGGTCTATCGACGCCGCGCGCCTTGGCGACGTCGCTTTCTTCACCTTTCGGAAAAGCAAGATCACCGGATTACCGGACTTCCCCTCCCCCCATGCGACCCGCCACTTCCAGCGCTGCCTTCGTTAACCACGTCCTTGATGTCGCCGAACAATACGGCTGCGATGGCGACTGGCTGTTGCAGCAGACCGGACTCTCACGCGAGCAGTTGTCCGACTCGATCGTGCGCATTCCCATGCGCCAACTGCGTGCCTTGCTGGAACTGGCGGCGCTCAGCAGCAACCTGCCGCATTTCGGCCTGTTGGTCGGCGCCGCCGTGCGCCCGGGCACTTATGGCGCGCTGGGTTATGTGCTGATGACCAGCGCGACACTGGGCGAATCGCTGAACATGATTCTGCGTTTCGGCAAGATCGTTTACGACAGTCCGTCCAGCCAGACCCGAATCGTCATCGGCGACGGCCGCGTGACTCTCGAAGATCAACGCATCAGTGAACTGGAGCCCTATTGCGCCCTGCATCAGGAAGCGCTGATGGTCGGCTGGGCAGCGTTCGGTCGCTGGTTGATCGCGAGTAATCAGCCGATGCTGGAAGTCCGGATGATGCATTCGGCGGTGGGCGAACCGGCGCTGTATGAACACTTCTTTGGCTGTCCGGTGCAGTTCGAGGCCGGATGCAATGCGCTGGTGTTCGCCGAGTCGACGCTCTCGACGCGGATCCAGGGCGCCGACCCGCGCATGCATCGCAGCATGCTGCTGGAGGCGGACTGGCAGTTGTGCCTGTCGTATCCGGCGTTTTCGGTCACAGATCGATTGCGCGCGCTGCTCACCGAGCAATTGCCGACCGGTGATTTCAGCCTGAAAAGCCTGGCCCGGCAATTGGCGATTTCGCCGCGCACCTTGCAGCGCAAACTGGCGGCCGAAGGGGAAAACTTCAATCAGGTGCTGGAAACTATGCGCATGGAACTGGCCGACCATTACCTGCGCCGCACCGAGACCAGCATCATGAACATCGCCCTGATGCTGGGTTACTCGCAGGCCAGTTCTTTCAGCCATTCCTTCCGTCAGGCCCGCGGGATTTCGCCGGTGGATTACCGCAAGTTGCTGCGCGCCAGATAAGCCCGATCACGGTTTCAGCTGCAGCAGCGGCTGACCCTTTTTCACCACATAGGTCGCCAGTTCCACACCTTGGTCCTGGCCGACATTCTTCGCCACATGGGCCACACCTGCCGGGATGAACAGCGAGTCCCCGGCCTTTAGCGTGACCGCCGGCCGCCCCTCCAGTTGATACTCCAGCGTGCCGCTGAGCACGTGCGCCACCTCGATACCCGGATGCGCATGCCGCGGCGCGGTGACACCCGGTTCGAAATCGATACGTGCCTGTATCACCTCGCGATCCGCGTCGCCCAGGTCCTGACGAATCAGGTCGGTACGGCTCAGGCCCTGCTGCCAGCTCATGGCTTGAGCGTCTGCCGCCTGCGCCAGGCCGGTGAATGAAACCAGTGCGGCCACAGTGGCCAGAATCAGTGTGCGTTGCATGCAATTGCCCTCTCGACAGTCATGGTGTGAAGGCCTGCACTGTGACTGCCGGGTGTAGCGGCCATGTGTCGAAAAACCCGCGTTTGGTCTCGCCGTGTATCACGTGCGGAGCTGGATACACGGCCATACAAAGCACACCGGCTGTGTATCACAGTGTGTACAGATGCCCCGGCGATACATGAACTTGAATCATCGCGCTTTTTCGACATGGACCAGATACGTCCCGGCGTTCAAATGCCTGCAAGGTTTGCCGGGCTCAGCCCGCACCTCCCCCCGACAGGATTGCCAAGGAGACTTCAGCATGAAAAACGCAGCATTCAACCGTATGAACATCCTCGCCGTGGCGCTGTTCGGCGCGCTGGCGGCGACGCAAATGCCAGCGGCCGCCGCCGCGCAGCCGGCAACCGGCGACCACAACGTCAGCTATTCCGCGCCCTCGCCGTTCGGCCCGCTCAAGCATGTGAAGGCCGGGTTGCTGGATGTGGCATACGCCGAAACCGGCCCGGCGCAGGGGCCGGTGGTGATTCTGCTGCACGGCTGGCCGTACGACATTCACAGCTATGACGAGGTCGCGCCGGTGCTCGCCGCCAAGGGGTATCGGGTGCTGATGCCGTATGCGCGGGGGTATGGCGACACGCATTTCCTCTCGGACAAGACACTGCGCAACGGCCAGCCTGCGGCGCTGGCCAGCGACGTGATCGACTTCATGGATGCACTGAACATCAAGCAAGCGGTGCTCGGTGGTTACGACTGGGGCGCACGTTCGGCAGACATCGTCTCGGCGCTGTGGCCGGATCGAGTCAAGGCATTGGTCTCGGTCAGCGGCTACCTGATCGGCAATCAGGCTGCCGGGCAAAATCCGTTGCCGCCCAAGGCCGAATTGCAGTGGTGGTATCAGTTCTACTTCGCCACCGACCGTGGCCGGGACGGTTACCGTAAAAACACCCACGACTTCGCCAGGCTGATCTGGCAGCTCGCCTCCCCGAAATGGGCCTTCGATGACGCCACGTTCGACCGCAGCGCCAAAGCGCTGGAAAACCCCGATCACGTCGAGATCACCGTGTTCAACTACCGCTGGCGTCTGGGCCTGGTGCAGGGCGAACCGCAATACGCGGCGCTGGAGCAGAAACTCGCCAGCGCCCCAACCATCAGCGTGCCGACCATCACCCTCGAGGGCGATGCCAACGGCGCGCCGCACCCGGCGCCCGAGGATTACGCCAAGCGTTTCACCGGCAAGTACCAGTTCCGCCTGATCAACGGCGGCATCGGCCACAACCTGCCGCAGGAGGATCCGCATGCGTTTGCTCAGGCAGTGATCGACGCCGATCACCTCTGAGGTCGAAGGCAGAAAACGCCTCGGTCTACTTGACCAGGCGTTTTTCCCTGGACGGTCGATAACCGAAAAACGCGCTGTAGCACTTGCTGAAATGGCTCGGCGAAACGAAACCGCAGGCCACCAGCACTTCCATCTGCGACAGCTCGGTGTGCTGCAACAGGCGCCGGGCTTCGGTGATGCGCAGTTCCAGGTAATAGCGCTGCGGCGTGGTACCGAGTTGCTCCTTGAACAAGCGCTCCAGTTGTCGCCGCGAGCGACCGGCGTACACCGCCAGTTGTTCCAGCTCCAGCGGTTCCTCGAGGTTGGCGTCCATCAGCTTGACCACCTCGCGCAACGGTGCACTGACGCAGAGGTTTTCATCCGGTTTGATCCGCCGATACCGCGACTCCTCGAACGCCAGAATGTCCTCGATGCCCTCGACCAGCGCCTTGCCGTGCAGGCTCTTGATCCAGTCCAGCGCCATATGGAAAGCCCCGGACGGACTCGACGCGGTGAGTCGGTCGCGATCGATCACATAAGGTTCGCTGCTGACCTGAGTGGCTTTGGCAATTTCCGTGAGTGCGGGACGGTGTTCCGGGTGGATCGCGCAACGATAACCATCGAGCAGTCCGGCGCGGCCGAGAAACCACGCACCGTTCCACAAACCGGCCAGACTGACCCCGCGCTCCGCCGCCGAGCGCAGCAGGCTGTTCAACTCCTCGCTGGCCTTCAGCTCAGTGCGGTAGCCGCCGCACACCACCAGCAAGTCCAGATCCGCAAGGCTGGCGGCGTCAATCCGCGCATCCGGGCGAATCACCAGCCCCAGATCGCTGATCACTTCACCCTCGCCCAGCCCGAACGTGCGCGAGCTGAACAGTCCGGCGCGTAACAGGTTGGAGGTGATAATGGTGTCCAGCGCCTGGGTGAAGGCCGGCAGTGAGAAGTGTTCCAGCAACAGGAAACCGGTGCGGGTGATGCGGGTCTCGGCGGCTTGCTCATTCAGATAGCGGAGGTTTTTACCCTTCATGCCTCCGCTGAATTGACGTCGTTCGATCAAGGTCTGGCCCATCGGTCATGTTGTTATGCGCCGATAGTTGGCTTGATGGGCCAAAGAGTCAATCACGCTTGCGGCTGATGACTGGTCACGCAGTGAATCCCGCCGCCACCGGCAGCGATCGCATCGATGTTCAGCAACTCGACTTTGCGCTGCGGGTACAGCTTCGATAACAGGTCATAAGCCTTTTTATCAGCCTTCTTGTCACCGAATTCCGGGGCGATGATCGCGCCGTTGATCACGAAGTAGTTGATGTAACCGGCGGCGAAGTCCGGGTTGTTCTGGTTGAACTTGCTCTTGCGCGGCTTGAGTGGCGGCGAAATCGTGTGGATCTGCAGTTTGCGACCATCAGCGTCGGTGGCTTTCCTGAGAATCTCCAGGTGCGCCAGCGTGACCTGGTGATCGTAGGATTCAGGGTCGCTGTCGAGGTTGGCGATCACCACACCGGGCTTGATGAACCGTGCATAGAAATCGACGTGGGCGTCGGTGATGTCCTTGCCCTTGATCCCCGGCAGCCAGATGATTTTGCGCAGGCCCAGACGCTCCTTCAGTTCAGCCTCGACATCGGCCTTGCTCCAGCCAGGATTGCGGTTGCTGTTGATCCAGCTGCTTTCGGTCATGATCCCGGTACCGTGGCCGTCGACTTCGATGCCGCCGCCCTCGCCCACCAGTTCACTGCGCAGGTAGGTCGCCTGTGCATCGGCGGCCACTCGCGCAGCGATTTTCGCATCCTTGCTGTGCCGCTGTTTGTCGCCCCAACCGTTGAAATTGAAGTCCACCGCGCCAAGCCCGCCTTTGTCATCGATGACAAAATTGGCGCCGATATCGCGCATCCAGATGTCGTCGAGCGCGGCGGTCACGTAG
This sequence comes from Pseudomonas sp. MWU12-3103b, assembly GCF_023100615.1. Classification (NCBI taxonomy): domain Bacteria; kingdom Pseudomonadati; phylum Pseudomonadota; class Gammaproteobacteria; order Pseudomonadales; family Pseudomonadaceae; genus Pseudomonas; species Pseudomonas sp. MWU12-3103b. The sequence goes on along the minus strand of NZ_JALMEY010000019.1, from coordinate 48,586 downwards.
GTGACGTTGCGGGTGCCGCAATACTCTTCGGCGAGGCTGCGTTCGCCACTGCGACACAACACCGTGACCGGCTCATAACGGGCAATGGTGCGGGCGATGCGGCCCAGCGCAGCCTGCACATCGGCGGTGATATCTTCCCAGATCGCATCCTGTGCGCCGAAAGCGATGAAGGCGCGCTCGTGCTTGTCGCCCTCGTCGGGCATAAACCAATCCCCCGCGCTGGCCGCCAGCAATTTGCCCGGCGTCAGGCCAAGGCCCATGACCGCAGCGCTGATACCTGCGGCGACCGATACCTGTTTGATGAATTCACGACGCGTCGACATATCTGGTTTTCCTGAAAAGGGCCGGCGACCGGGCGCCGGCGGTTGAATCATGGCTGAGTGGCGGTTTTGAATTTGGTCCAGGTGCGCATCCGTGCGCGCATGTCGGCCTGGGGGATGTCCTTGCCCGGGATCAATCGAGCATAGGTCGCCTCGTCGAGGTAGATGTCCGGGTTATTGCGCATCGCGGCGTCGACGCTGTCCCGCGCCTTGGCGTTGGAAGTCGGGTAACCGGTGAAGTTACTGATCGCCGCCATGTTCTGCGGGCGCATCACGAAATTGATGAACGCGTAGGCGTACTCCGGGTGTTTCGCATCGACGGGAATCGCCATGGTGTCCATCCACACCGTGGTGCCTTCGCGAGGGATGCGGTACTCGAACCGGGTGGTCTTGCCGGCACTGTCCGAGGTGCGTTGGGCCTGGGTCATGTCGCCGCTGTAGCCCAGCGACAGGCACAGGTTGCCGTTGACCAGATCGGTCACCGGTTGCGACTGGAACTTGCGCACGTAAGGCCGCAGCTTCATCAGCACCTCACTGGCCGCTGCCAGATCCGCCGGTTTCGCGCTGCGCGGATCGCGGCCCAGATAATTGAGCACCACCGCCAGCACCTCATCCGGCGAGTCGATCAGCGAAATTCCACAGTCGGCGAACTTCGCCGCCAACTCCGGTTTGAACAGCATGTCCAGGCTGTTGACCGGTGCGTCGGCCACGCGCTGCTGGATCTGCGCCGCGTTGTAGGTCAGGCCGATGGTGCCCCAGGTGTAAGGCACGGTGGCCTGGCTGGAATGCTCGTAGTGGCTGCGCAGTTTCTGCAAACCGGGCTCGATGTCGGCCAGCGCCGTCAGCTTCGATGGGGCCAGCGGCATCAGGCTGCCGGCGCGCATCAGGCGCTCGGCCACAGTGTCGCCGGGGAAGATCAGGTCATAGCCGCTGCCGCCAGAGAGCATCTTCGCTTCGAGGGTTTCACTGCCGTCCATGACGTCGTAAATCACCTTGATCCCGGTTTCCGCGGTAAAGCGGCTCAGGGTGTCTTCGGCAAAATAATCGGCCCAGTTGTACAGCCGCAGGGTTTTGTCCTCGGCATGCAGCGCCGGAATCACGCAGGTCAGCGCCAGGCCCAGAACGCCGAACAGTCGTTTGTGATGCGTAGCCATATCAAACCCCTTGAGCGTTCCAGCGTGCATGAAGGTGGCGACCATCCTGACTGAGCAGCGCGCCGTACATGTCCGGCCGGCGGTCGCGGTAAATGCCCCAGCTCAGGCGCTCTTCGCGCATCGCGTCGAGATCGAGGCGGTGCACCAGCACGCCAGTGCTGTCGCGGTCGGCTTCGGCCAGCAACTGGCCTTTGTGATCGCTGATGAACGACGAACCGTAGAAGCTCATCTGCAGCGACGGATCGGTGCTCGCCACTTCGCGCCCGACCCGATTGGCCGCCACCACCGGCAGCAGATTGGCGGCGGCATGGCCGCGCATGGTCATCTGCCAGTGATCGCGCGAATCCAGCGCCGCGCAACCCGGCTCAGAGCCGATGGCCGTGGGAAACAGCAACACTTCAGCGCCCATCAACGCCAGGCAACGCGCGGTCTCGGGAAACCACTGATCCCAGCAGATGCCCACGCCGAGGCGGCCGAACGCGGTGTCCCAAACACGGAAACCGCTATCGCCGGGGCTGAAATATTCCTTCTCCTGATAGCCGATGGCGTTGGGGATGTGGGTTTTGCGGTACACCCCCGACAGGCGCCCGTCGGCATCGGCCACGCTCAACGAATTGAAGAAGGCGTTGCCGGCCCTCTCGAACCAGCTCAGCGGTAACACCACGCCCAGCTCTTTGGCCAGCGCAGCGAAACGCTGCAGCACGCGGCTGTCGCGATACTCCTCGGCCAGCGCCAGATGTTTGTGGCTCTGTTCGATGCAGAAATATGGCGTGGCGAACAGCTCCTGCAACAGGATCACCTGCGCGCCCTTCGCGGCCGCGTCGCGGACCAGTTGCTCGGCCTGATCGAGGTTGCGCGGCAGATCCCAGGTGCACGACATCTGGGTGGTGGCGATGGTCAGATGGCTCATCACTCAACCCTCCACCGGCCAGGCCGGTTGCTGCTGAGTGATGCAATGCACCCCGCCGCCGCCATGAGCCAGATGATTGATGCGCACCGGCACCACTTCGCGTCCGGGGAACGCCTGCGCCAGCACTTTGGCGGCCACCTCGTCGGCCTCGATGCCGTAGGCCGGCATGATGATCGCGCCGTTGGCGATGTAGAAATTGGTGTACGAGGCGCAGAACACTTCGGCGTCGCTGTCCACCGCTTCGCTGGCTTCGAACAGTTCGATCAACTCGAACCGGCGCCCTTGGGCGTCGGTCGCCAACTCCAGCGCACGACGGTTTTCGCGGACCACTTCGGCGTACACCGAGCTTTGGTCGTGGGTCGCATCCACCAGCAACACGCCGGGACGGGCGAAGGCGCAGACGCCATCAACGTGACCGTCAGTCATGTCGCCGGTGACGTAATCCGGGTCGCCCGGCAGCCAGATGGTTTTCTTCACGCCGAGCAAACGGCTGAAAATCTCCTCCATTTCGGCCTTGCCAATGCCCGGGTTGCGATTGGGGTTGAGCAGCACCGACTCGGTGGTGATCAGCGTGCCCTCGCCGTCGACATGAATCGCCCCGCCCTCGTTGCTCAACGGCGTGCCGAAGCATTCCAGCCCCAGATGATTGAGTGCGCGCCGCGCCAGGCTTTCGTCCAGCTCATGCGCCGACTTGCCGCCCCAGGCATTGAAGCGCCAGCTGACACCGGCCAGCCCTTGTTGCGGGTGGCAGACAAAGCTCGGGCCAGAGTCGCGGCACCAGCTGTCGTTGACCACCAGCGGGATCAGCTCGATGTTCGGCCCGCACAGCGCTTTGGCGCTCGCTAGCGCCGAAGGATCAACGACCATTTTCACCGGTTCGAAACGGGCGATGGCGTTGGCGACCCGGGCGAAATCCTCTTGCACCTGCGGCAATGTCACGCGCCAGCCTGACTCCCACAGCGCCTTGTTGTGCGGCCAGACCATCCAGGTCGCGGCATGCGTCACCCATTCGGCAGGCATCATCCAAGCGTTGTTGTTATTCTCGTTGCGCGGCATGACAAGCACCTCTCGATTAAGCCATTGTGTTCAATGGAAATTGCCGGGATTTGGCGTGAGGTGAATGCTACGGCGCTGAAATCGCAGCAACAAACGATGGATTTAGCGCACAACTGATTAGAGGAACTTATCAATATGCTCAAACACTGGCCGCCGCTCAGCTCCCTGCGCGGCTTCGAAGCGGCTGCGCGCCTCGGCAGTTTTCACAAGGCGGCCGATGAGTTGAGCCTTACTCAATCGGCGATCAGCCAGCAGATTCGCAGCCTCGAAGCGTACCTCGAACAGCCGCTGTTCTTTCGCAACGGTCGCAGTGTCGCGCTGACCGATGCCGGCCACGATCTGCTCAGCACCACCCAGGCGATGCTGCAGCAACTGGCGGTCGGCATCCGCCGTCTGGGGCAATATCAGAAGCCCAATCAACTGGTGCTCAACACCACGCCGGCGTTTGCCCGGCACTGGTTGCTGCCGCGTCTGGCGGATTTTCGGCGCCAGCATCCGCAAGTCGATTTGTGGATTTTCAGCACCGATGAAGTACCGGACATGGCCACGCAAACCATCGATCTGGCGGTGCGCGACGACATCAGCTCCCAGGCTGAATGCAGCTTCAAGGTGCTGCATGCCGACCGCCTGTTTCCGGCGTGTCATCCCAGCGTTTTGGCGCAGCCCGCCGCGCAGCGCACCACCCTGCACGGTGAGCGGGAAATGGACTGGAGCCACTGGGCGGTGGAGGCCGGCGTCGATGTCGGGCAGCAGGATCATGGGTTGAATTTTTCCGATCCGGGCTTGTTGCTCGATGCCGCTGCGGCGGGGCTGGGGATTGCGCTGGTCAGCCAGTTGCTCAGCCGTCAGGCGCAGGAAAACGGGCTGTTACAGCCCGTGGTGGAGCAAACCATTCGTGGCCCGAACTGGGCGCTGCTGACCCATCGCGACAGCGAGAATGACCCGATGGCGCGATGCTTCAGTGAATGGCTTTCAAGCCAACTGGCGGGACCTGATCCGCACGATCAGACGACCGTGAGATAACCCGCACCGAGCCGGCCTTCCAGACGACCGAACAGCACGTAATGCTGATAACCGCTGGTGAACGCACCCGTGGAAATCGCGTTTTTGACGTCCTGATTCATATGCAGGTATTGCGCTTCGTCGAAGTTCTCCGCACTGACTTCGCCGGTTCGCCCAAGCTTTTCGCTTTCGACCGGCAGCCCCATGATCGTGCGCCGCTGGAAGTCGATAATGCGGTTGACGGCGTGACTTTCCAGCGGCCCCCGATTGGATTGGGTCGAGTAGATGTGCAAGCCGTTTTTTGCGCAGCGATTGCACATGTCGACGCAATTTTTCTGCGTGGACTTCAGGCCGGTCAATTGCGCCAGAGGCATGTCCAGATACTTGCCGACCTGGTATTCGCTCTGATTGAAAACGGAACAGCACAAAACGGTATTGCCGTTGCAGTCGAGCACCAGCCAGTCATCCTTGAGCGAGCACGCTTGCTTGGGATATTGACGGACCAGATTGACCAGATCGTCGAAGGGCGGCAGCGCCAGCCTTTTCAGGGTTTCATGATCGGTATCCGTCACCGAAGGGTCGCGCTCGATCAGCGCCAGCGTTTTCTCCAGCGGCATCATCACTGAATACCCGGTGGAGAACTCGAAACCCAGACTCTGGCTGAATTCGCGCATCAGCCCTTCTTCTTCCATGTTGTCCAGATAACGGTGGTAGTAAACCTCGATGCGCGTACTCAAGCCATGTTGTTGCTTGAGTTCATGCAGTTTGATCATGTTGGCTTTGACCACTTCAATGTCGCCGCCCACGTGCCCCTGCCGGTAAGTCTCCTGGTAAAACCCGGACAACGAAATACGGAAGAACCACGGGTTGGCCAGCATGGCGGTTTCCATGTTCTTGGCCAGGTTCAAGTTGGAACTGATACCGCTCTGCAAACCGGCGGCATTGATGATCTCGACAAACTCACCGATTCGCGGATGGATCAACGGCTCGGTCCAGTTGTACAGAAAGATCGTCTCGACCCCTTCGTTGCGGGCCTTCTCGACGATCTTGCGGAACATGTCGACTTGCATGGCTTTCTTGAAGTTGACGTTTTCCGAGTTGCCCATCGGGCACGAAGGGCAGCTTAAATTGCACGCACCGACAATATCGATATACATGTTCATGACGGGTGACGCTCCTTGAGTGAATAGCGGTGCATCCAGAGCAAGCGACTGTCATGGTTGGCGTTATTCGTTAGTTATTTGACAGTCCCGGAGCGCGGCTCAGCAAGTTCCGGGCCATTGCCATGGTGCGCCATCAATTCCACGATCCAATCGATAAATACCCTTAGCTTTTGGCTGATATGCCGGTTCGGCGGGTACGCCACGTAGAGCGGCATCGGCTCGAGTTGCCAGTCCTCGAACAGCGGCACCAACTCGCCCCGAGCCTGATGCGCGTGCGACATGTACCTGGGTAACCACAGCACGCCCATGCCGGCCAGACCTGCCGCAAGGTAAGCGTTGCCGTCATCGACGGCGAGCACGTGGCGGCCCTTGATCTGCAGGTGTTCGCTGCCATTGTGCAAGGCGTAAGGCACGGGTTTGCCGGTGCGGGCCCAGAGAAAACCGACCACCCGATGATGCGAGTCCTCCAGCTCACGTGGATGCTGCGGCGTGCCGGCGCGGGCCAGATAATCCGGCGCGGCGAAAACCCCGAGCTGAAGATCGGCCACCCGCCGCGCCATCAGTGACTGATCAAGCAATTCGCCGCCGCGCACCACGCAGTCAACGTTCTCATCGATGATGTCGACGATGCGGTCGCTGACACCCATGTCGATCTGAATGTCCGGATAACGCGCATGAAACTCAGGCAATGCCGGCACCAGAATCAGCCTCGCCAGCGGGCTCGGCACATCTACGCGCAAGCGTCCTCTGGGCAATGCCGAGGCGCCGGACAGACTGGTTTCGGCGTCGTCCATATCGGCCAACAACCTGATGACCCGCTCGTAATAGATTGCGCCATCGGCAGTGACGTTGACCTTGCGCGTGGTGCGGTTGAGCAACTTGACCCGCAGCCGTGCCTCCAGTTGCTGCACGAGTTGGGTCACGGTGGTCTTGCTCATGTGCAAGGTCTCGGCAGCCTTGGTGAAACTGCCCGCCTCGACCACCCGGGCGAACGCCTGCATTGCATCGAAACGGTCCACTTTGCGCCCTCGGATTGTTTGGAATCTGCAAACAGTGAACGCCAAGCTTGCGCGTTTATCGCCACGGCGCAAGCCCCTACAGTTACTCCATCAACAACCAGCAAACAATGATGGAGACACCCATGACCCAGCGCGACGTCGTTTTCCCGCCAGCCCGCCATGCGCTTTACGAGCGCCATCGTTATTCGCCGGCGATTCGTTCCAACGGTTTTCTGTTCGTCTCGGGGCAAGTCGGCAGCCGTGAAGATGGTTCGCCCGAGCCGGATCTGCAGAATCAGGTGCGCCTGGCGTTCAATAACCTCAATGCGATTCTCGACGCCGCCGGTTGCAGCTTCGCCGATGCGGTGGACGTCACGGTGTTCATGATCGATCCACAATCGACCTTCGAAACCATCTGGGAAGTGGTACCGGAGTTCTGGGGCAGCGCACCGTATCCGACGATCACTGCGGTGGGCGTGACCTGGCTGGCAGGGTTTCAGTTCGAGATCAAGGTGATTGCCAGACTCCCGAAAACCCCATGATCGTAATCCGGGGTAAAACATCGTCGGACACCGCTGCTGGCCTTTGACAGCGCGGCTGCGTATAACCTCGCCGTTTCGTCTAACCTGATTGAGCGCCCGCGCGCGACACCGCGCCCGGCGGCGCTTAGAATGCGACGCTCATGAAACGGAGATTTCCATGCTCAAACGAACCCTGGCACTGACTGCTGCTCTGGCCCTGTCTTTTTCTGCTCTGGTGGCGCATGCCGCCGATGTGTTGCGGGTCAGCGCGATTCCCGATGAAGCCCCGACCGAATTGCTGCGCAAGTTCGAGCCGCTCGGTGCGTACCTGGAGCAGCAGTTGGGCATGAAAGTGCAGTTCGTTCCCGTGGCCGACTATCCGGCCGTGGTCGAAGCGCTGGCGACCGACCGCCTCGACATGGCCTGGCTGGGTGGTTTCACCTTTGTTCAGGCACGCCTGAAGACCGACGCCACCACCCCGGTGATCCCGCTGGTGCAGCGCGAGCAGGATGCGCAGTTCACCAGCAAATTCATCACCGCCGACCCGAACGTCAAGAGCCTGGCCGACCTCAAGGGCAAGACCTTTGCCTTCGGCTCGGTGTCGTCCACCTCCGGCAGCCTGATGCCGCGTTACTTCATGCTGAAGAACGACAACATCAAGCCTGAAGCCTATTTCAGCCGCGTTGCCTACTCCGGCGCGCACGACGCCACCGTCGCCTGGGTCCAGGCCGGCAAGGTCGATGCCGGAGTGCTGAACGCCAGCGTCTGGCAGAAACTGGTAGACGCCGGCAAGGTCGATACCAGCAAGGTCCACGTGTTCGCCACCACCCCGGCCTACTTCGATTACAACTGGACCGTGCGCGGCACCCTCGACCCGGCGCTGGCGGCGAAGATCAAGAAAGCTTTCCTTGACCTCGACCCGGCCAACCCCGAGCAAAAGAAGATTCTTGATCTGCAGGCTGCCAGCCGCTTCATCGACACCAAGCCCGAAAACTACAAGGGCATCGAGGAAGCTGCTCGCGCTGCCGATCTGTTGAAATGACCCTGAGCCTCAAACAAGCCAAACTGCACCACGTCAACGGGGTCGATGCGCTACGCGGCGTCGACCTGCAGATTGGCGCGGGCGAACAGGTGGCGATCATCGGCCCGTCCGGCGCCGGAAAATCCAGTCTGCTGAACTTGCTGGCCACCGCGTTGCGCCCCAGCAGCGGTGAAATCGAGGTGCTGGGCGAACGTCCCTGGCATCTCTCGGCCCGTCAACGGCAACGCCTGCGTGCGCGCATCGGCCTGGTGCATCAAGCCCCACCGCTGCCGCCGCGCCAGCGCGTGGTAACGGCGGTGCTGGCCGGTAAACTCGGCCAATGGAGTTTGGGCAAGAGCCTGCTGAATCTGCTGCATCCCACGGATATTCCCGGCGCCCGTGCGGCCCTCGCCCGCCTGGATCTGGGCGACAAACTCTTCGCTTACTGCCAGCAATTGTCCGGCGGCCAATTGCAGCGTGTAGGCATTGCCCGGGTGCTGTATCAGGCGCCGGAGATTCTGCTGGCGGACGAACCGGTGTCGGCGATGGACCCGGTGCTGGCCGGGCACACCCTGTCGATCCTCTCGCTGCACGCCCGGACACACAACGTCACGCTGGTGGCGAGCCTGCATGCAGTGGAACTGGCGCTGGCGCACTTTCCGCGCATCATCGGTTTGCGCGACGGCCAGATCCTGTTTGACAGCCCGGCCGAACAGGTCAGCCGCGAGATGCTCGACACGCTGTACGCCAATGAGCAATTGCAAAGCCCGACGACGCCCAGTGCGCCGCTGATTGTGCAGATCCCGCGATGCTGAGGGCTGATTCACGCGACCCTGCTGCCGCGCCGCGATTACTGCTGACCCTGCTGGCACTTGCCCTGCTGTGGCCGGGCATCCAGCTCAGCGAACTGGACCTTGGCGTGCTGCTGCACAGCGACAGCCAGACTGAAATGGGCCGCTTCATCTCCGGATTCTGGCCACCGGCGCATGACCACGATTTTCTCCAGTTGCTGCTCAAGGCGACCCTGCAAACCCTGGCCATCGCCACCGCCGGTATGGCTCTGGCGCTGCTGCTGGCGGTGCCGGCGAGCCTGATTGCCAGCCGCGCGCTGTCGTTGTCGGCGGCGTCCCGCAGCGGCATTCCCAGTCGGGTCGGAAGCTTGCTGCGCTGGCCGGTGCGGGGGCTGCTGATCTTCTTGCGCAGCGTGCCGGAGATCGTCTGGGCACTGCTGTTTGTGCGTGCCGTGGGCCTAGGCCCGGCGGCCGGTGTGCTGGCGATCGCCATCACCTACAGCGGCATGCTCGGCAAGGTCTACGCGGAAATTTTCGAATCCACCGACCAACGCCCGGCGCACGCCTTGATGCAGGCCGGCAGCGGACGACTCGCGGCGTTTGCCTACGGGATTCTGCCGAATGTCGCGGCCGAGCTGCTGTCGTACACGGTGTATCGCTGGGAGTGCGCGATTCGTGCATCGGTGGTGATGGGATTTGTCGGCGCCGGAGGCCTCGGCCAACAGATCGACCTGTCATTGCGCATGTTCGCCAGCGGTGAAGTGGCGAGCATGTTGCTGACGTTCCTGATTCTGGTGCTCGGTGCCGACCAACTCAGCCGCCTGCTGCGCTGGAGGCTGACATGAATCGCCTGATCAATCTGTTGCTGATCGTCGGCATTGGCGTCGCGGTTATCGCCTCGTTCGGTTACCTCGAACTCGATCTCGGTGAACTCGGCAGCGCCACCAGCCTCAAGCAGATGGGTGCCTACGCGCAGCGCTTTCTCAGCCCGGACCTGAGCGCCACGCATTTGCAGGCGATCCTCAAAGGCTCGCTGGAAACCCTCGCCATGTCGGCCCTCGGCACCCTGCTCGCGGCGGTGTTCGGCATCCTCCTCGCGCTGCCCGCCGCCGGACGCTTCGGCTGGCCGCTGCAAAGCGCTTCGCGCCTGTTGCTCAACGGCCTGCGGGCGATTCCGGAACTGGTGTGGGCGGCGCTGATGGTGCTCGCCGCCGGCCTAGGCCCGAACGCCGGCACCCTGGCGCTGGCCCTGCACACCACCGGCGTGCTCGGCCGGTTGTTCGCCGAAGCGCTGGAAAACACCCCGCCGGAACCGGCCGAAGCGATCCGTTTGCAGGGCGGCAACCCGGTGCTCGCGTTCTGCTACGGCACCCTGCCCAACCTCGCCCCGCAATTGCTCGCGTATTGCCTGTATCGCTGGGAAAACAACATTCGCATGGCCAGCGTGCTGGGCTTCGTCGGTGCCGGTGGTTTGGGGCAGATGCTGTATGTCAGCCTCAGCCTGTTTCAGGAAGCGCAGGCGAGCACGGTGATTCTGGCGATGCTGATTCTGGTGCTGGGCGTGGATTCGCTGAGTGCCTGGAGCCGGCAGCGTTGGGTCAAGGCTTGACGGGCGCCCTCACTGCGCCGTCGCCAACCGATACTGCCGCGGGGTAAATCCGGTCGACGCCTTGAACTGCCGGGTGAACGCGCTGTGGTCGGTATAGCCGCACTGCAGCGCCACTTCGGTGATCGGCAAGTCGCCGTGCAACAGCCGATGCGCGTGCTCAAGACGGACTTTCTGGATCATCTGGCGCGGCGTCAGGTGGAACACGCGCTTGCAGTAACGCTCCAGTTGCGCCACGGAAATCCCGGCGATGCGCGTCAGTTCGCTCAGGCTGACGCGCTGATTGAAGTTTGCCCGGATGTACTCGTCCACCGCCGCCAGCCGCTGATACGCCGGATGGGTTTCGCTGGCGGTCTGCAAGTCGACGGAAATTCCCGCCAGGCCGATGATCCGATTGTTGCGGTCGTACAACGGACGCTTGTGGGTCAGGCACCAGCCCGGTTCGCGGCTGCCGTACAGATGCAGCTCCAGCTGATCCTCCAGCACAAATCCCTCTTCCAATACGCGCCGATCCTGCTCGGTGTAGCCCGGGCCCAATTGCGCCGGAAACACCTCGGCGCTGGTCTTGCCCAGTAACGGTCGCAGGTCTTTCAAACCGCAGCGCTGCACCAGCGTCTGGTTGGCCATGACATAGCGCGCCTGCAGATCCTTGATGAAGATCGCCGCGTTGGGAATCACGTCGAGCATCGGCAACAGCAGCGCCATGCTGGCGAGCAGATCGTCGAGGCATTGCGGTCGGCTCGCCTCGTTCTGCTGGCTCAGGATCGCAAACGCGTTCTGCGTCATGACTGTCACTCCCCACGGTGCGCATTGGCTTGCGCGCAGATTGCCCCATGGCCGACAGCCTGTCGAGCCGGGCCTTTGCCGTTGGCCACTGTGCTGATTTCGTCATCGTCACCGGCAAAAAACATCAATCGCCCATCGCCCGATGAGTTCACTGTAGCGCCACTGCACGCCCCTCCAACAACCAACAAGAAGGCGACGCTATGACAGGCCAAGGCAAGTTCAAGAAACAACTTTCATTGATAGACCTCACGTTCATCGGACTGGGGGCGATCTTCGGTTCGGGCTGGTTGTTCGCCGCCAGTCACGTGTCGGCCATCGCCGGCCCGGCAGGGATCTTTTCCTGGCTGCTCGGTGGTTTCGCCGTGTTGCTGCTGGGCATTGTCTACTGCGAATTGGGCGCCGCGTTGCCGCGTGCCGGTGGCGTGGTGCGTTACCCGGTTTACTCCCACGGCCCGCTGCTCGGGTACCTGATGGGTTTCATCACGCTGATCGCGTTTTCCAGTCTGGTGGCGATCGAAGTGGTCGCCTCGCGGCAATATGCGGCAGCGTGGTTTCCCGAGTTGACCAAGGTCGGCTCCAGCGACCCGACCGTGCTCGGCTGGTTCGTGCAGTTCGGGCTGTTGTGCCTGTTTTTCCTGCTCAACTACCGCAGCGTGAAGACCTTCGCCATGGCCAACAATCTGGTCAGCGTGTTCAAGTTCATCGTGCCGCTGCTGGTGATCGGCGTGCTGTTCACCTTCTTCAAACCGGCCAATTTCGAAGTGCATGGCTTTGCGCCGTTCGGTCTGTCCGGCATCGAAATGGCCGTGTCGGCCGGCGGGGTGATCTTCGCTTATCTGGGCCTGACGCCGATCATTTCCGTGGCCAGTGAAGTGAAGAATCCGCAACGCACAATCCCGATTGCGCTGATCCTGTCAGTGCTGCTGTCCACCGCGATTTACGTGTTGCTGCAAACCGCTTTCCTCGGCGGCATCCCGACCGAAATGCTCGCCAATGGCTGGGCCGGCGTCGCCAAGGAACTGGCCCTGCCGTACCGCGACATCGCTCTGGCACTGGGTGTCGGCTGGCTGGCGTATCTGGTGGTGGCCGATGCGGTGATCTCGCCTAGCGGCTGCGGCAACATCTACATGAACGCCACGCCACGGGTGATCTACGGCTGGGCGCAGACCGGGACCTTCTTCAAGATCTTCACCCGCATCGACGAAAAATCCGGCATCCCGCGCCCGGCGCTGTGGCTGACCTTTGGCCTGTCGGTGTTCTGGACCCTGCCGTTCCCGTCGTGGGAAGCGCTGATCAACGTGGTCTCCGCCGCGCTGGTATTGAGCTATGCGGTGGCTCCGGTGACGGTGGCCGCACTGCGCCGCAACGCGCCGGACATGCCGCGTCCGTTTCGGGTCAAGGGCATGAGCGTGCTTGGGCCGCTGTCGTTCATCATCGCCGCGCTGATTGTCTACTGGTCGGGCTGGGGCACCGTGTCGTGGTTGCTCGGCCTGCAAATCCTGATGTTTGTCATCTACCTGTTGTGCGGGCGTATGGTGCCGACCGCGCACCTCAACCTCGGCCAGCAAGTGCGCTCGTCGGCGTGGCTGATCGGCTTCTACGCCGTGACCATCGTCCTCTCCAAGCTCGGCAGTTTCGGTGGTATCGGCGTGCTCAGCCATCCGTTCGACACGGTGATCGTCGCGGTCTGCGCGCTGGCCATCTACTACTGGGGCGCGGCCACCGGCGTACCGGCACACCTGATTCGTCTGGAAACCGAGGACGACGAAAGCGAAGCCGCTGAATCCTCCACCCATTCGGCAACGGGCCAACGCCCGGCTCACGCCTGACTTTCACTCAAGGGACGAACCCATGAAACGACTGCACATCATCGATTCCCATACCGGCGGCGAACCCACGCGCCTGGTGATGAAAGGCTTCCCCGAGCTGCCCGGCAACAGCATCGCCGAGAAGCGCGATGCCTTGCGCGAAGGCCACGATCAATGGCGCCGCGCCTGCCTGCTGGAACCGCGTGGCAACGACGTACTGGTCGGCGCGCTGTATTGCGCGCCGGTGTCGCCGGACGCCACTTGCGGGGTGATTTTCTTCAACAACGCCGGATACCTCGGCATGTGCGGCCACGGCACCATCGGCCTGGTCAACTCGCTGCATTACCTGGGGCAGATCGAACCGGGCGTGCACAAGATCGACACCCCGGTCGGCCCGGTCAGCGCCACCCTGCACGAGGACGGCGCGGTGACCCTTGGCAACGTCCCCGCCTGGCGCTACCGCAAACAGGTGCCGGTCGATGTGCCCGGTTACGGTCGCGTGTCCGGCGATATCGCTTGGGGCGGCAACTGGTTTTTCCTGGTTTCCGAACACGGCCAGGACCTGCAGATGAGCAACGTCGAAGCCCTCACCGAGTACACCTGGGCGATGCTCAAGGCCCTGGAGGCCCAAGGCATCCACGGTGAGGACGGCGCGCTGATCGACCACGTCGAACTGTTTGCCGACGACGCCCACGCCGACAGCCGCAACTTCGTCATGTGCCCGGGGAAGGCCTACGACCGCTCGCCCTGCGGCACCGGCACCAGCGCCAAACTGGCCTGCCTGGCCGCCGACGGCAAACTCGCCGAAGGCCAGGTCTGGACGCAAGCGAGCATCACCGGCAGCCAGTTCGAAGGGCGCTTCGAATGGCAAGGCGAACGCGTACGCCCATTCATTACCGGCCGCGCCTACATGAGCGCCGACGCCACCCTGCTGATCGACGAGCAGGATCCTTTCGCCTGGGGCATCTGAGTGCCCCGCTTTTCTAACGATCCGAATGAATGTCCCGAGGAGCTACAACAATGAGCGATAACATCTTCACTGGCTGCATTCCCGCGCTGATGACTCCGTGCACCGCCGCGCGTAAACCCGACTTCGACGCCCTGGTGGCCAAGGGTCGCGAGCTGATCGATATCGGCATGAGCGCGGTGGTTTACTGCGGCTCGATGGGCGACTGGCCGCTGCTGACCGAGGCTGAGCGTCAGGAAGGCGTAGCGCGTCTGGTGGCCGCCGGGGTTCCGACCATCGTCGGCACTGGCGCGGTCAACAGCCGTGAAGCGGTGTCCCACGCTGCACATGCGGCGAAAGTCGGCGCTCATGGCCTGATGGTGATTCCGCGTGTCTTGTCCCGTGGTGCTTCGGCCACCGCGCAAAAAGCCCACTTCGCCGCGATCCTCAACGCCGCGCCGAACCTGCCGGCGGTGATCTACAACAGTCCCTACTACGGCTTCGCCACCCGCGCCGACCTGTTCTTCGAACTGCGCCGTGAACACCCGAACCTGATCGGCTTCAAGGAGTTCGGCGGTGGCGCCGACTTGCGCTACGCCGCCGAAAACATCACCTCGCAGGACGATGCCGTGACCCTGATGGTCGGTGTCGATACCCAAGTGGTGCACGGTTTCGTCAACTGCAACGCCACCGGCGCGATCACCGGTATCGGCAACGCCCTGCCCCGCGAAGTGCTGCAACTGGTGGCGCTGAGCAAGCAAGCGGCCAAGGGCGACGCCAAGGCCCGGCGTCTGGCGCGCGAACTGGAAGCGGCGCTGGCGGTGCTGTCGTCGTTCGACGAAGGCTGCGACCTGGTGCTGTATTACAAGCATCTGATGGTGCTCAACGGCGACCGCGAATACGCCCTGCACTTCAACGAAACCGACGCCTTGAGCGATGCCCAGCGCCGTTACGCCGAGACCCAGTACGCGCTGTTCCGTCAGTGGTACAAAAACTGGTCCGCGGAACAGAACCTCGCCTGACCGCAGCCCCTGCCCCGGTGTGATACCGGGGCTTCACCTGTTTTTTCAAGGAAGCGTCATGACTCTGACAGGCCACATGTTGATCGGCGGCCAAGCCATTGCCGGCAGCCGTGAAGCGATCCGCGCGATCAATCCCGCCACTGACGCGGTGCTGGAACCGGCCTATGCCGGAGGCAGCAGCGAGCATGTCGAACAGGCCTGCGCACTGGCGTGGCAAGCGTTTGATTGTTATCGCGAGACCTCCCTAGAGGCGCGCGCCGAATTTCTCGAAACCATCGCCAATGAGATCGAAGCCCTTGGCGATGCGCTGATCGACCGTGCCGTGGCCGAAACCGGCCTGCCACGCGCCCGTATCCAGGGCGAACGCGGACGCACCTGCGGGCAACTGCGCACCTTTGCCCGCACAGTGCGTGCTGGCGAGTGGCTGGACGTTCGCGTCGATCAATCACAACCACAGCGCCAGCCGCTGCCACGTTCTGATTTGCGCCAGCGGCAGATTGCGCTGGGGCCAGTGGCGGTGTTTGGCGCCAGCAACTTTCCGCTGGCGTTCTCGGTGGCCGGCGGCGACACCGCTTCGGCGCTGGCCGCCGGTTGCCCGGTGATCGTCAAGGCGCACAGCGCGCATCCCGGCACCAGTGAACTGGTCGGCCAGGCGCTGGCTCGCGCGGTGAAAAAATCGGGTTTGCCCGACGGCGTGTTTTCGCTGCTGTTCGGTTCGGGCAATGAGGTCGGCATCGCCCTGGTCAGCGATTGGCGCATCAAGGCTGTGGGCTTCACCGGCTCGCGCAGTGGCGGTCTCGCCCTGAGCCAAGCGGCGCAGGCTCGGCCGGAGCCGATTCCGGTGTACGCGGAAATGAGCTCGATCAATCCGGTGCTGCTGTTTCCCGCAGCGCTTGCTGCTCGCGGTGAGGCGTTGGCGCAGGGTTTTGTCGCCTCGCTGACTCAGGGTGCCGGGCAGTTCTGTACCAATCCCGGGCTGGTCATCGCTCACCAAGGGCCGGCGCTGGACAGTTTCATCGCCACCGCCGCCGAAGGGGTCCAGCGCAGCCCGGCGCAGACCATGCTCACGCCGGGGATTTTCCGCGCCTATGCAAGCGCCGTCGCCGCGTTGGCCGAACATCCGCAGGCGCAACACGTGGCGAGCGGTCTAGCGGCTGAAGGCCCGAACCAGTGCCAGACGCAATTGTTCATGACTCAGGCGCAGGACTTCCTCGCCGACGCACGCCTGCAAGGTGAAATCTTTGGTGCCGCATCACTGTTCGTACAGTGCGCCAACGACGATGAAATCCGTCAGGTCTGCGAACACCTCGAAGGCCAGTTGACCGCCACCCTGCACCTGGATGACGCCGATCTGGATCACGCCCGGGCCTTGTTGCCGACACTGGAGCGCAAGGCTGGACGTCTGCTGGTCAACGGCTGGCCGACCGGGGTCGAAGTGTGCGATGCGATGGTGCATGGCGGGCCGTTCCCGGCCACGTCGGATTCACGCAGCACCTCGGTCGGCACGGCGGCGATCCTGCGCTTCCTGCGTCCGGTGTGTTATCAGGATTTCCCCGACAGCCTGCTACCGCAGCCGCTGAAACAGGCAAATCCGCTGCAGTTACGACGCTTGCTCGACGGCCAGAGGGAAGCCTGAACATGCCCGACAACCTCACAACGGACAACGCCGATATCGCGGTGATCGGCGCCGGCATCATCGGTGTCGCCTGCGCCCTGCAACTGGCGCGTCAGGGTAAACGGGTGGTGGTCATCGACAAGCAGCCGCCCGGTCATGGCGCCTCGTTCGGCAACGCCGGGCATCTGGCCACCGAGCAGGTGTTTCCGATTGCCGATGCGTCAATCCTCAAGCGCCTGCCGGCAATGCTGATGGACCCGATGGGACCGCTGCGCCTGGACTGGAAGTACCTGCCACGCGCCGTGCCGTGGTTCAGCCGATTGCTGCTGAACCTGCGCCCGGCGCCGTTTCAGCGCACCGTGGCCGGTTTGCGCGCGCTCAACGAAAGCAGCCTCGACGCCTGGCAGCGCCTGCTGCACAGCATCGCCCGCCCCGACCTGCTCAAGGAGGACGGCTCGCTGCTGGTGTTCGAGCGCGCCGAGTCGCAGCCAGCCATCGAAGCCTTGCAGGCGCGCATGCGTCAACAGCAGGTGCCGGTGGATTTCTGGTCGGCCAACGCCGTAAGGGAGCGCGCGCCGCAGCTCAGCGAACAGATTCAGGGCGGGTTGTTCTACCCGCGCACCGGGCATTTTCTCGACCCGTATCAGGTGGTTTGTGAATTGGCGAGCGCGGCCAAAACGGCCGGCGTGCAGTTCTTCCAGCAGGAAGTTCAGGGCGGCCAGTTGCAGGCGCATGGCGTGTCGCTGATCACCGATCAGGGGCGTTTCACCGCGCGGCAGGTGCTGATCGCCTGTGGCGCGCATTCGGCGAAGCTCACCACTGCGCTGACCGGTAAACGCGTGCCGCTGGACACCGAGCGCGGCTATCACCTGATGTTGCCGCATGAGCAAGGGCGCCTGCCGTTCGCCGTCACGTCGCTGGAGCGCAAGTTCATCATGACGCCAATGACCGGCGGCCTGCGCCTGGCCGGTACGGTGGAGTTCGCCGGCCTGCAGCGCCCTCCGTTCATGGAGCGCGCCTGGCAATTGCATCGCTTGAGCAAAGGTTTGTTCCGCCATGATTTGAACGCTGAAGACGCAACGCCGTGGATGGGCTTTCGTCCGTCGCTGCCGGACTCGCTGCCGGTCATCGACCAGGTTTGTGAAGGCAAGGTGCTGCTCGCGTTCGGGCATCAGCATTTGGGGCTGACGCAGGCGGCGGTGACTGCTGAGATGATTGCTCAGTTGGCGTCACCCTCGGCCAATTCCGCCGTGCCGACGATGGATGCCTATCGACTGGGTCGCTTCTGAGATACCGATGAAACGTTTTTGGTTTCATACTGAGCGCCGACCTTCGCCCCGCGCATATGGAACCGACTATGACCTCATCAATGGATACCCAGACACCCGAGCCACAAGCGATCTGCAACCCGATCACCAGCAGCGCGATCTTCATCGTCGCCACGCTGCTGCCCGGCAGCGGCGCCGCCAGTCAGGTGCGCGGCTGGTGCGGCGACATCGCCGCCCTCACCCGTTCGGTTGGCAAACGCGTGCCCAGCGGTAACTTGTCGTGTGTCTGCGGGTTCAGCGCCAGCGCCTGGGACGCCCTGTTCGGCAGCCCACGCCCAGCCTCGCTGCATCCGTTCCGTGAGTTCGGTGTCGAGGGCCGTCGTGCCGTCGCAACGCCGGGCGACATCCTGCTGCACATCCGTGCCGATCAGATGGACCTGTGTTTCGAACTGGCGACCCAGTTGTGCAGCGCACTCAATGGCGCGATCACCGTGGTGGATGAGGTGCAGGGTTTCCGCTACTTCGACATGCGCAGCATCATCGGTTTCGTCGATGGCACCGAGAACCCGGTGGGCCGCAAGGCAGACCACTTCACCCTGATCGGCAACGAAGACCCGGCGTTCGAATCCGGCAGTTATGTGCTGGTGCAGAAGTACCTGCACAAGATGGAGGCGTGGAATGCACTGAGCGTCGAGGCTCAGGAGAAGGTGATCGGCCGCACCAAACTGGCCGACATCGAACTCGGTGAAGAGGTGAAACCGAGCAACTCCCACAGCGCCCTGACCACCATCACCAAGGACGGTCAGGAGCAGAAGATTCTGCGCGACAACATGCCGTTCGGTCGTCCGGGGGTTGGCGAGTTCGGCACCTATTTCATCGGTTACGCGCGCTCGCCGGAACCGATCGAGCAGATGCTGGAGAACATGTTTGTCGGCAAACCCGTCGGCAACTACGACCGTTTGCTGGACTTCAGCACCGCGGTCACCGGGGGTCTGTTCTTTGTGCCGTCAGCCGATTTGCTCGAAGACCTCGCCGAGCGAGAGCCCGCGCAGGCGTGACACCGTAGCGCCACGCCCGCCCGTCACTCAGTGTGGCGCGCGCGGGATGGTTTTCAGCAGGTCTTCGGGGCTGATGTGGCCGACCACGCTGCCCGGTTGCGGCATGTTGAGGATGTGGCCCTTCATCTTGCCGATGATGTGCATCTCGCACGGCTTGCAGTCGAACTTCAGGGTCAGCACTTCGTCACCGTGAATCAGCTGCATCGGTGCAACCTTGGTGCGCACGCCGGTCACGCCCTTGGCCTGTTTCGGGCACAGGTTGAACGAGAACCGCAGGCAGTGCTTGGTGATCATCACCGGCACTTCACCGGCCTCTTCGTGAGCCTCGTATGCCGCATCGATCAGCTTCACGCCGTGACGGTGATAGAAGTCGCGCGCCTTCTGGTTGTAGACGTTGGCGAGGAACGACAGGTGCGACTCCGGGTACACCGGCGGCGGCGTGGTTTCGGCCTTGCGGCTGCCACGCGGATGCGCCGCGACACGGGCGGCGGTCAGCGCTTCGATCACTTCACGGCGCAACGCCTTGAGCTGCGAGTTCGGAATGAAGAACGCCTGCGGCGCATCGAGCTTGATGTCGGTGGCGTGGTACTGGGTGGTACCGAGCTGGCCGAGCAGATCCTGCAATTGCTCCAGCGCCTGCTCCGGCTTGTTGGCCACACCGAACGGGCCGTTGAGGGTCACACTGGCGCTGATCCCCTCTTCACTGGTCGCGGTCACTTCCAGCTGTTCTTCACGCAGACGTGCGACCCAGCTCAATGCGATACGACGCTCGGCAGAGGTCTTCTGCAGCGCCTGTTGCCAGTTGTGGTCGAGGTTGCGGTTCAGCGGATGATTCGGCCGCAGCTTGTACAGGCCTTCGGGCATTTCGTTCGGCTCGACGCGGTAGCGATAGCGCTTCTCGCCGTCTTCTTCGAACTCGCCTTTGGGCTCGGCGATGTTGGCGCGGAAACCGACGACTTCACGCTTGACCAGCACGTTGAGGCCGTCGCCGTTGGACAGCGGCTCCTGCGTCACCACCTGCATGTCACGCTTGCCGACTTTCTCGACGGTGCCCACTGGCAGGCCGGTGAAGGTCGGCGAGTCGAACGCGCCGATGTCGATCTTGCGATCGGTGACGAAGTAGTCGGTGCTGCCACGGTGGAAGGTCTTTTCCGGGTCAGGCAGGAAGAAGTGCGCAGTGCGGCCGCTGGAAGCGCGGGCCAGGTCCGGGCGGTCTTCGAGCACGTCGTCGAGGCGCTGGCGATAATAGGCGGTGATGTTCTTCACATAGCCCATGTCCTTGTAGCGACCTTCGATCTTGAACGAGCGCACACCGGCCTCGACCAGCGCGCGGATGTTGGCGCTCTGGTTGTTGTCCTTCATCGACAGCAGGTGTTTTTCGTAGGCGATCACCCCACCCTTTTCGTCTTTCAGGGTGTAAGGCAAACGGCAGGCCTGCGAGCAGTCGCCACGGTTGGCGCTGCGCCCGGTCTGCGCGTGGGAGATGTTGCACTGCCCGGAGAACGCCACGCACAGTGCGCCGTGAATGAAGAACTCGATGGCGGCATCGGTTTCGTCGGCGATGGCACGAATTTCTTTCAGGTTCAGCTCGCGGGCCAGTACCAGTTGCGAGAAACCGGCCTGATCGAGGAACTTCGCCCGCTCCAGCGTGCGGATGTCAGTCTGGGTACTGGCATGCAGTTCGATCGGCGGAATGTCCAGTTCCATCACGCCCAGATCCTGGACGATCAGCGCGTCGACACCGGCGTCGTACAACTGGTGGATCAGCTTGCGCGCCGGCTCCAGTTCGTTGTCGTGCAGGATGGTGTTGATGGTGGTGAAAATGCGCGCGTGATAACGGCGGGCAAATTCCACCAGCTCGGCGATTTCGCTCACCTCGTTGCAGGCGTTGTGGCGCGCGCCGAAGCTCGGGCCACCGATGTACACGGCATCGGCGCCGTGCAGGATCGCCTCGCGGGCAATCGCCACGTCACGGGCGGGGCTGAGCAATTCCAGATGATGCTTGGGCAAGGACATAGTTTTTTTAGTCAGGCTGTCACGGTTAAGGCGCGCATTGTAGCCGCGAAACGCCCGAGCGGCACGCCTGTGCTGCCAAGTGGCAACCGCAAACCCTGTGGGAGCTGGCTTGCCAGCGATGACGATGGTTCAGTCAACATAGCTGTTGGCGGTGCTGACGCCATCGCTGGCAAGCCAGCTCCCACAGTTTTTTACCGCAGGATCAGGCCTTGGCGGCCATTGCGGTGACTTCCACGCGCATGCCTTCCACCGCCAGCGACGCCACGCCCACAGCGGCGCGCACCGGCCACGGCTTGGCGAAGAAGCGCTGGTAGACTTCGTTGAATGCCGCACGGTCAGCCATGTCGGTGAGGTAGATGGTCAGGTGCATGACCCGATCCATCGAACTGCCCGCCCGTTCCAGCGCCACTTTCAACGCCTGCAGGGTGCATTCGCTTTGCAGGGTGATGTCGCCCAGCTCCAGGCTGCCGTCGGCGCGGGTCGGGATCTGGGTCGAAACCAGAATGCCGTTGAAACCGACGACGTCGGAGGAAATCGAATCTGCATCCGGATCAGGGGTGAAGCTGAGGTCTTGATTAGCCATGAAAGTCTCTTGTCTTGAGAGATTGAGGGTCGCCGGCCAGCAACGCACCGGGACTTTCGCGCGGGCAGTTTACATCAGTCCCCCGCTCCGACTCAGGCAACTGTCAGCCCCCAGCCACAAATCGCGCGCATAAAAAAACGCCAGCCCTTTCGGACTGGCGTTTTTTCTGAATATGGCAGGGGCGGCTGGATTCGAACCAACGCATGGCAGGATCAAAACCTGCTGCCTTACCGCTTGGCGACGCCCCTGTATCTCAAGCTCTGTAACAAGCTCTGCGAGAATGGGCCGCAATTTACCAACCTTTTTTTGATCTGGGAAGCCCTGAGTGCAAAAAAAATTGTTTTAAAACAGCCAGTTATTTCTGACCCAAGGCAAGCGCAACGATTCACTTCGACAAATTCAGCGCAATCGCCTCGCGAATCAGCGCTTGCAAGGCCTGTTCATCGACCTTGTCGCCCTCATGAAAATCAATCGCCCGGCGGGTGTTGCCCTCAAGGCTGGCGTTGAACAACCCCGCAGGATCAGCCAGCGCCGCGCCCTTGGCGAAGGTCATCTTCACCGCCGCCTTGTAAGTCTCCCCGGTGCAAATGATCCCGCCCCGCGACCACACCGGAACGCCGCGCCACTTCCACTCCTCCATGACCTCGGGATCGGCCTGGTGTATGACCTTGCGAATCTCGCCGAGGATCGCTCCGCGCCAATCGTCCAGTTCGGCGATTCGAGCGTCGATGAGTGCCGAAGCGTCGATGGGTGGTATTTCGGATTTCATGGCAAGTGGTCTCTTCGATGTGGTTTACAAGCCGATTTGCTTGAGCCCCTCACGCATCCCTTGATCCGCTTGCTCGCACCATTGCTTGAGGCTCAGATCCGGCGGCAGGTTGCCTTCCAGGCTCTTGTATTGACCGTCGGCCAACACTTCGCCCTTGCGACCGCGACCTTCGTTCTTGTCGCCATCGGCCTTGTCGAACTCGCCCGGCATATTCGCAACGAACGCCACCATCTTGTTGGCGTTTTCCGTGCTGTCCGCTTTCAGGTAGCCCTTGTCGACGCAATGCTTGATCAGGCCCGACATGTTGCGACCGCTGTCATACATGCTTTTCAGGGTAGCTGGATCTGGTGCTTCTGCGCGGGCCAGGGAAGAGGCGCCTAAAGTGGCAGCCAGTGCGAGGATCACAGCGGTGTTTTTCATGTTTAGTCCTTTAAATAGTATTGAAGAGTGATATCAGGTCATTTTCAAACCACGAGAACGCGATCAATTGCGACTTCATGTTGTCAGCCCTTTGACCCAGCCTCTGATCTTCCAATCTTGATTCACGAGATCAATTAAAACGTGGAACCGGTGGGCAAACGGCTTCAATATTTCTTAATCGGCCATCCAGACATCTCCATAGCCAGCTGTATCGATGATGAAATTTGCGCCGGTGGGCAAACAAAGATAATTCACAGTCTGGGGCAGCATTTCACTCAGGTGGTGAACATGGACAGGCTTGTAAAAATCATCCGCCGCCGAGTACTCACCGCAGTGAATGAACCAACTGATATTGCCGTCCGTAGGCAATTGCACTCTTGTGCCGTAGATAGGCGACTGGCCAAGCGATTCGATAGCAACCGCAACCAGCTCTTCAGGCGGTTGCACAGGCATTCCATATTTACTACAGATTTCTTTCTGCGCTTCGTCCGGATAAACAGCTTCAGGCTTTTGCATTGATCAGATCCCCAGCTTGGTTTTCATACATTTTGAATACGATGATGTATGCCCACCCTGTTTTAGGCCATGGGGATGCTCTTCTACCCTGAAAATACACAACCGACAGGCACCATTGCCTGTCCGGGTGCCTGCTCAGAGATCAAACTCCGTGCCAGCCATCACCTAGCCATTATGGATCAAGGGGTTGGCGGCAATGCCTTTGCGTTTAGGCGTTTAAAATTTCGATAAACAGAAAAAAGTGCGCAAGAAGTTGCGCAGTACTGTGCAACTTCTTGCGCACTTGGCTGGAGGGCTTGATTTAGAGAGGCTTGAAGGGAATTCTCGGGTGAATTTGGCGAAGCAACTGCGCAACTTTTTGCGCAGTGGTGGTGTTTATATTTTCGACGCTGACGACGCCACCTGCAGTTGACGATAAGCGTCGACCAACTGCTGAAGATTGAACGCGAGGTTCCTCCCGCTCGGGTTCGGCAACACCCACACGTGCGCGCCACCGAAGGTCTTCGCCTGCGGCCCCCACGCCACCACCTTCTGCCCCGTCAACGCCGCATACGCAGCCTTGCCAAGAAACGCCACAAAGCGCGGCGCATGGCGGGTGATCTTCTGCTCAAAGCTCAGGGCGGCAGCGGCGAACTCTTGCGCCGCCAATTGATCCGCCCGCGCCGTCGGCCGCTCGACCACCGCCGTCAAACCGCAGCCAAATTGCAGGAGACTTCGATCGTCCTCCGCCCGCACTTCATGCGGGGTGAACCCGGCCAGATGCAAGGTGCGCCAGAAGCGATTGCCGCGCCCGGCAAAATGATGCCCCTGCGCCGCCGCGAGCAATCCCGGATTGATCCCGCAGAACACCACCGACAGCCCCGGCGCCAGAATGTCCTCAAGCCCTTCACCCGCCATGCGCCCGCCCCTCGTTCGCAAACATTTGCACCACTCCCCACGGCAAACCCTAGAATGGCCATCCCAGCCACAGAGCCAACAACAACGATGGACGTCATTCAGACCCTGCGCTGCTTCGTCGCCGTGGCCCAGAGCGGCAGCTTCACCGCCGCGGCCGATGTGCTCGACACCACCACGACCAACGTCTCCAAAGCCGTCTCCAGCCTCGAAGCCCGGCTGCACACGCGCCTGATCAACCGCACCACCCGCCGCCTCGCCCTAACCGAAGCCGGCGTGCGTTATTTGCAGCGCGCCGAGAAAATTCTCGATGACCTGCGCGAGGCCGATGACGAAGCCGGCACCGCCCAGACCTTGCCGGTCGGGCGTCTGAAGATCCACGCCATGGCCGCCATCGGCAACCACTATGTGATCAATGCGATCGCCCGCTACCGCGAGATTCATCCGACGGTGATGTTCGACCTGACCCTGAGCAATCGCCTGCCCGACCTGCTGGAAGAAAGCTACGACATGTCCATCGTGCTAGCCCGCGACCTGCCCGATTCCGGCTTCATCGCGCAACGCCTGGGCACCACTTACAGCATCCTTTGCGCCTCGCCGTCGTACCTGGCCAAACGCGGCCACCCCGCCACACCCGCCGACCTCGCCGCGCACGACTGCCTGCGCATCGTCAACACGGTGATGCCCGCAGAAAACTGGGTGTTCGAAGGGCCACAAGGCATGGAAACCCAGAATATCCCCGACTCGCCGTTCCACATCAACACCGCCGACGGCATGGCCACGGCGATCAGAAATGGCATGGGCATCGGCATTCAGCCGCTGGCATCAGCCGTCGAAGGATTGGTCGGAGGAACACTGGTGCGGGTACTGCCGCAGTACCGCCTGGAGGAATACAACCTGTTCGCGATCTACCCGTCGCGCAAATTCGTCGACGCCAAAATCAAGACCTGGGTGGAGTTCCTGAAAACCGCCATCCCGCAACTGTTGGCATCGGATGAAGACATGGCTGGGGCCAAGCAACTCGCTGATGCTTAGTGCCGCAGACCTGGAGTGTCGACCCTCCAGCACCGGCATCGACCATTAACCGTTAGAGCAACCGCTGCCCATCACTTGGTATTGCACGACGTGTTGCGCGCCGGTTGAGTCGTCATAAGTCATCTGCACCGGCACCGCGCCGCACTGATTGGCAGTGTCGGAGATCGACACCACGTGAGCGATGTCGAGTTGGCTGGCGGAGTTGTACGCCTCGACTTGTGCGGTTTCATCCGCCGCAAAGGCTTGCGCGCCGATACCGCCTAGGGCCAGAAGAAGAGCGATTTTTGCAAGTTTCATGATGTTCACCGTCTCGTGGGGAACCGTGTTTGTTCACGGAGTGGAGACGATGTTAGGGGTTCAAGCGCACGGCAAAAATCGGTCGGCTGGACAAACACTGTGTCCAGAATGGTGATGAATAAGTCCAGACACCGTGGGTGCCCTTTTCGCGAGCAGGCTCACTCCCACAGGTTTTGTGCCCGCCACCACATTCGCGAACACCGCAAGACCATTGTGGGAGCGGGCTTGCTCGCGAAGGCGCCAGCTCAACCAACAAACTACCCGAGACCACCGCCAGCGATCAGACAACACAACACCCATGGCGAAAGGTTTAACGAAACATCACACCGTCCGAAGGGGCCGCGAATCGGCCGCAATTTCCAAATACCTACTCCAGCCCAAGCCCCGCACGCCCCATCGAATTCAGACTCTCCACAGCAAAACGCTCCACCCACGAGCGCTCATAATCCTCCCGCGGAAAATCATCCGGCGAAGCACCCCGCTCAAACGCCCTGAACACATCCCGCGCATAGCGCAGATTCTTCGCACACATCGGCGCCGCCGGCACGTACATCACGTTGCCCCAGCCCTGCTGATTCTCCACCGGCGCGACGCTATGGATCACATCGCAATGCCACCAAACCGAATCGCCGGCCTGCACATCCGGAATCGGACTTAGCCCCTCGATCAGCAGCGGATGCCATTGCCGCGATACCGGCAGCACCTTGCCCGGCGCCACCCCACACAACTCGTCTTCGGGCACGTCATCGAGCAGCGGCCGCAGCAGCAGGTACGCCATCGCCGTGGGGATCGGCAGGGTGTGCAGCACGCCTTGATCGGCCTGCATGTCCGACAGCGCAGTCCAGCCCTGAAACGTGCGAAACGCCGAACACTTCACCGTGTCCTTGTAGGCGTATTCATCCACCTCGGTACGAAACGCCGCATCCCACGGGTCGTAGGCCGCGAAGTCGTTGCTGTAGATTTTGTCGAAGACCTTCAAATACGCCGGATGCAGCCAGCGCTCCAGCGCCCCGGAATCGGTGTGCGGGCCAAGGCCTTTCGAGTGCGTGCCCGGCGGACGCCGACGTACCCGATCCGGATACAGCGCGTTGATGTCCGGATTGAACCAGTCCTGACCGTGCGAATGAGTCTTCCACAACCGATTGAGAAACGCCTGCGCCGTGCCCATCCGCTCATGCTGGCGCAACTGCATTTGCGCCGCCGACCAATAGATCGGAAAAATCTCCGGCCGCGACGCCTCAAGATTGCCGAAAAACTGGTCGGCCGGCCCACGGTAAAACGCATCGAACCGGTTCTTGTCGAGGTAATCCAGTAACCCCTGGTCCCACTGCAACACCTGCTCGCGGGGGAAGTGATTGCGGATCACCACGCAACCGCGACGCTTGATCAACGCCAGTTGCTCGGCAGTCACTGTGCCAGCGGCGATGTCAGCGAACTCCAGCACCGGCCAGCCCGACCCGGTCTGCGCCTCCTGGGCTTTGATCGACGCAATCTCGCCGGCAATAAACTCACTGACCTCGGCAAACAGCCCCTGCACATCGCCGATCTGCGCGCGCAAGGTGCGTTTCATTTTGACGATACTTTCGCGGTAATTCTCCGGAAGCGTTGCGCTCTCGAATGCCTGGTATTTGCTCATCGGGGGACCTGCAGACCTTGTTGTTGGTGCAGGTATGGGACCACTTCCGATGGTGTCGGCGGCAGCCTGATTTGCCGCGTCAAGTAATACGATTGTGGCGTTGTAGCGGCGCGCTGCTTACTGAAAGTGATGACCGTGCTGACGACGAAACTCCGAAGGCGTCAGCCCCTTCAACGCCTTGAACTGCCGATTGAACAGCGCCAGCGACGAGTACCCTACTTCGTCGGCAATCAGCGAAACCGTCGTATTCCCCTGCATCAACAACGCACAGGCGTGTCCGACTCTTAGCCGTACGATGTAGTCCAACGCCGTGCAGCGCGTATGACGGCGGAACATCCGATGGAACGCCGACACACTGACGCACGCCATCTCGGCCAACGCTGGAATGCTGATGGCCTGGGCGTAGTGACCATGCAAATAATCCAGAACCCGGTGGATGCGCGGGTCTTCAACAATCTGGCTGCCAGCCTGCGAGTCCGACGCAGAGAGGATTCGCCTGGCATCGACATCCCGCGTCAGTTTGCTCAACACGGTCAACAGCGCGATCAAACGCTCGGCCGGCTCCTGCTCAACCATCGCCTCGATCAGCGGCCGAATCTCCCGCGACGCTGCCGCACTGAAACTCAACGCCTGCCGCGCCGCCACAAGTAATTGCCGCAGCGACCCCATCTCCGGAAACAACGTCACCAGCGACTCCGCCCACGCCGCCGAAAACCAGATCACCAACGCCACATGCGGTTGCCCGGCGTCGACCCGCTCCGCCGACGACCAGCTATGCGGCACATTCGGCCCGACCAGAATCAGATCGCCGTCATCGTAAGCCGCGACGTCATTGCCGATATAGCGATGGCCACGACTGTTCAAGGTCAGCGTCAGTTCGTACTCGGGGTGGTGGTGCCACTCAAACGGAATTGCCCCTGGCAGGCGCCGGTTCAGCAGCGTCCAGGAGGCAGTGGCTTCGGTGGGGATTTTTTCGAAACTGGGTTTCATGGTGGACGATTCTGCTCTGTGGCGTGGGAGGCACGCCCCGATCGTATCACTCTGTTTACAACGGCAACGGTCGATCCTGCACCACGCGCTTCATCACCAGCGTCGAGGTCAGCCGCTGCACATTCGGCAAAGTCGAAAGGCACTCGTCATACAGGCGCTGAAACGCTGGCAAATCCTGAGCGATGACGTGCAGCAAATAATCCGGTTCGCCGAACAACCGTTGCGCATCCACCACCTGCGGAATCTCCACCAGCGCCGCCTCGAACGCCTCCACCGCTTGCCGGTCGCCTTCGCGCAACGTGGCGAAGACCATCGCGGAAAAGTTCAGGCCCAGCGCGGCGGGGTCGAGTTTTGCCCGGTAGCCGAGCAGCACCCCGGACTCTTCCAGCGCCCGCACGCGGCGGTGGCAGGGTGAAAGGCTCAGGCCCACGCGATCGGCCAGTTCGGTGACCGACAGCCGACCATCCTTTTGCAGCTCAGCAAGAATCTTCCGATCAGTTCTGTCCACGCAATAAAACCTTCTAATCTGATGCGCCATGACGACCATCTTTGGAAAAATATTCTAGCCGAGTTTGCTTATTCTCCCTCAACCAAAAACTGCCGCACCGCTGCAACCGGCGCGGCACTTGATTGATGGAAAACCAACATGAGCAAAGCAACGCCACGTCAACGGCCATGGGTGACGCCATGACCTTCAGCGTATTCGCCGCTTTCTGGGCGGTATCGATTCTGTTTGTGATCACCCCCGGCGCCGACTGGGCCTACGCGATTTCCGCAGGCTTGAAGCACCGCGTCGTACTCCCCGCCGTGGGCGGTCTGCTGTCCGGGCACTTACTCGCGACGCTGATTGTGGCGGCCGGGGTAGGCACGCTGATCGCCGGACATCCGCTGGCCCTGACAGCACTGACCGTAGCCGGCGCCGGTTACCTGCTGTGGCTGGGCGCCAATCTGTTCGCCCGCCCTTCCACTCCGCACGCCGCAGCGAGCCAGACCAGCGACTCATGGGCGCGCTGGGCCTTGAAGGGTCTTTGCGTGAGCGGGCTCAACCCGAAAGTGTTCTTGCTGTTTCTCGCCCTGTTGCCGCAATTCACCGACGCCGGCGCGCCGTGGCCCGTGCCGCTGCAAATGGTCGCGCTCGGCCTGGTGCATACCGCCAGTTGCGCGGTGATCTATCTGCTGGTCGGGTTTGGCTCACAGGTGGTACTGCGCGCCCGGCCTGCAGCGGCACGCAGGGTCAGTCGAGTTTCAGGGCTGATCATGATTGCGATTGCGCTGGGGCTGCTGATCGAACAGCTGCACGCCTGATTCTTCCTCCTGACGAGATCTGCCAATGACCGAACACACCTCACCCTACGACACCACTGCCCTAACCAAGCCGGCAACACGCCTGCGCATCCCGCAGCTCAAACAGATGAAAGTCGAAGGGCGCAAATGGGCGATGCTGACCGCGTACGACATGTACAGCGCAGTAATTTTCGAGGACGCCGGCATTCCCGTCCTGCTGGTCGGCGACTCAGCGTCCAACAACGTGTTTGGCAACGACTCGACCTTGGCCGTGACCGTCGACGAACTGCTCCCGCTGGTGCGCGCCGTCACCCGATCAACCCGGCGGGCCTTGGTCATCGCCGACCTGCCCTTCGGCTCGTACCAGGTTTCACCCGAACAATGCCTGCAAACCGCCGTGCGTTTCATGAAGGAGGCTGGCGCCCATGCGGTGAAGATCGAGGGCGGTGTCGAATTGCTGCCACACATCGCCAAGCTCAGCGTCTCGGGCATCCCGGTCATGGCCCACATCGGTTTCACCCCGCAGATGGAACATCAATTGGGCGGCTATCGTGTACAAGGTCGGGGCGAAGACGGGCAGCGCCTGATCGACAGCGCCAAAGCGCTGGAAGCCGCCGGCGCGTTCGCCCTGCTGATCGAAATGGTGCCCGGCGACGTTGGCGCAGCGATCACTCAAGCGGTGGCGATCCCCACTGTGGGCATCGGCGCCGGCAATCAGTGCGACGCGCAAGTGCTGGTCTGGCAAGACATGGCCGGCCTGCGCCAGGGACGTCTGCCGCGCTTCGTCAAACAGTACGCCGACCTGCGCAGCGTCCTGCAAACGGCGGCCAGAGACTTCGCCGACGACGTACAGGCCGGCACCTTCCCCGGCCCCGAACACACCTTTTAACCAACCGCCAGCAGCAGGAGGCCCCCATGCAAACCCCGAGACAACGCGCCGCCGACGGCCTCAAGGTGGGCGACCGCTTCAACGTCGTCCGCCGTTTCACACCCGACGACGTCCATCACTTCGCGCAACTGTCCCGCGACTACAACCCCGTCCACTGCGACGCGCACTATGCGCAACTGCGAGCATTCAAAGCGCCAATCGCCCACGGCCTGCTAACGGCCAGCCTGATGACCGAAATCGGCGGCCAGATCGGCTGGCTCGCCACCGGCATGAATCTCCAGTTCAAACGCCCCGTCTATCCCGGCGAAACCATCACCTGCCACTGGCTCATCACCGGCATCGACGAGCGAGGCCACGCAACAGCTGAAGTCAGCGTCGTCAACGAACAACACATCACCGTGCTCGAAGCCACCACCACCGGCGTCCTGCCCGGCGCACCCGAGCGCGAATACATGAAACACATGTTGGCCGAGGGCGACCCTACCAATGGCGCGTGATGACGTGTTTAAACAGCGTTGTTTATACGACACCCGGTGTTACGTCCCCGAGGCTACAACGCCTTGCGCCATTGCCTACGACTACGCCAGAATCCGCCGGCTTGTGCGCCCAGAGTGCGGGTTCTATCGTGGGTCGGTCGCTGAAAAGCAGCGATCGGGTTTGGTAGCCCGGTTTCACACATGGCGCAAAACGTCACCTTACGCAGATGCCTTCCGGCGCCTGTCTTAATGGTGGCCATGCGCAGGGCGCTTTCGAGCGCGCCGGTTTTTCCATGTGTGCCGGTCTACCAACCTTCGTAATGGCCACCACCCTCGTTTGGTAGCGAATGTGATGGTTCCCTTAGCCACATATGGAGCGTCACCATGTTCAAAGTCACACCAAACCCGCCCGAAACCGAA
The DNA here is from genome assembly GCF_023100615.1 of Pseudomonas sp. MWU12-3103b. Lineage (NCBI taxonomy): Bacteria > Pseudomonadati > Pseudomonadota > Gammaproteobacteria > Pseudomonadales > Pseudomonadaceae > Pseudomonas > Pseudomonas sp. MWU12-3103b. The sequence goes on along the minus strand of NZ_JALMEY010000019.1, from coordinate 17,316 downwards.
ACGGTCTCCCCCTACGAATCTCCCGATTCCCGAAAACTCAGCGAAGCCGCCGAACGCGCCCTCGACCATTACCTGAACCCCGCCAGCCAAATCATGGCCATGCCCTACACACCCAACGCCATGTTCCTCGCCAACCCCAAAATCGCCACCGAGGAACTGCTGGCGAACGCCAGTGAATCGCTGGGTTCGGCGACGGTGATGTTGGGGGATGTGGCCGCGCTGGTGGAGGGGCCGATTCGCAAGCCGCTGCTGGGCATTGCGCAGGTGGTGATGCTGGGGGAACTGGCGGTGAATCAGGCGTTGGATAATGTTGTGCCGATGGCATAACGAACGCTCTCTCCATGGCGGCGTTAAATAGGCCGCCACGGAGGGACTAACCAGAAACAGGAACGCGTTAGGCATCTGCCTTCAGGACGAACCGATAGGCGAATTCTCAGATTCCCAACATCTCGCTCCGAAAGCTCAAGATCGCCCTGCTATGGTTTGCAGCCTGCCTCTATGCCAGACTTCGACTGCCGTTACTTCTACAAGGATGTTCAAGATGTCGGGCAAACCTGCCGCTCGTATTACCGATCCCACGTCCTGCCCACTACCAGGGCATGGAGTCAATCCAATAGCCTCCGGGTCTCCTGACGTTTTCTTCGATGGCTTGGCTGCCGCCCGACAAACTGACAAGAGCGCATGTGGGAGCGCAATTGTCGGAAACGTCGCCTCCACGGTTCTCATCAATGGCTTGCCCGCAGCAACCTTGGGTAGCACGGGAGCCCATGGCAACAATGTCATCAGTGGCTCCGGTACCGTAATCATTGGCAACTCACATACTCCCGCGCCGTTTACGCCTCCACTTCCGTTAGTCCTGCCTAATACCTTTGGTCAATCATTCAGCGTGCTCAATAGCGAGACCGGTGAGCCATTGGCACTCAGGGATTTTGTTGCAACCATCGACGGGGTAAAAGTCACGGGCGTCACGGACGCAAATGGAGTTGCTCACGTGAAGGCGCCATCGAAAGACTCAAAAATCTCTCTGCACGTCATATTTAATGCTCCGGCAAGAACACTCGACGAACTGTCGGAGGGGCAGTAATGGCTGACAACTTCTCAACGAAAGCGACCGCTCAAAAAATCAAGCCCGGCGAGTTCATGTGCCCTATCCCGGTAAAAGTCGATGATCGTGCGGCGACACGCGAGGCGATCATTCAAAATATCCGAAAGGAAGGCGGCATCTTTACCGAACGCTCCAGTTGGGGAGCGGCCAAGGCCAAACCTGACATGGAAAAGGATTGGGATTATTCAATGATTGCTCTGCACCATGCCGGGCGCTCATACGAATGTACTCCTGGCGGAAGCAAGCAAATGAAAGGCGTTCAATCCCACCACATGGGCAACGGCTTTGATGATATCGGCTACCACTATGGAATCGCATGCGACGGAACGGTTCTCGAAGGACGTGACATCAGATTTCTAGGGTCGAACGTTCACCTATTCAACACAGGCGTGATCGGGATAGTGCTTCTGGAAAACCTGACTACTGCAGAGGAAGGCGGAGACATCGTTGCGAAAGGCAGGGAAACCCTGGAGTACTTCGGGGTCAGCACAACAAACGTCATACCTGCGGCACAGATTGACTCTTTACTGCGCTTGATCAAAGTGCTTAAAGGCGTTTTTCTGATCAAGAATTTTGGCGGCCACCGGGAGTACCCCGGCCAAGTCAGTGAAGGAAAAATCTGTCCCGGCAACATTGGCATGGAGCTTGTCAGAAACATCCGCACCAAGACCGGACTTCTACCACCACCGAAGCCAGGCGCGGAATGAAATATTTTATATTTGCAGGATTGGTCTCGCTTTTAATCATCCTGAACGTGGGCTTCTATAACGAAGTATCTGATGGTGAGTTCAATCGAGTTTTCTTCATTAAGAAGGATCCAAGCATGCGTGTGAAATTTACAAACATCCATGCAAACGATGGGAATTACCGTCGAGTAGAAAAACTCACGAACGAGCAAAGGCAGGACATCATTGACTATTGCAAATACAGATTAGGTATTGACACAAAAGTGTCAACACAAGCTGAAATTGAAATGTGCGCAAAGAGATAAAACAAGACAAGCCGAATAACTGGATGTTCATTCAACCTGTTCAGGAAGCAAAATCAGCGCTCGATCTGATTTTTGATTCCATCAATGGTATTTTCGGCCAATGAATCTATATCGCGGCTTCGTTTACCTGACATTACTTCTCTGCGCTGGCTGTGTAAAAACAGCCAACATCCCGCCCGCCGACCTTACTTTATCGTCTTTCGAATTAGGACCGAATAATCTTTTTACTGTGAAATTCACTTCAACAGTAGATTTGGCTAGCGCATTCAATGATTTCGAGAACTCTAATCAGCTCACGCCAACGCTGATCTGCTCACTAGACGGCGATATGGATTTTTCGTCCAAGCATTCAATCAATATAAAGGCTGAAGGCCTGGTGAATGCGAGCAGCCAAACCAGACCAAATTACACTTTCACCTCAGAGCTTGTTTTCTACAACGCTAGACCCTACGGGACGCAACTCGATCTGAATGATTACGAAGCCGTCCGACCGCTACTAGCCAATAAGGCTTTCATACCCTGCAAGGTAAGCATTACTGCGTATGGATATAAAACCTATTACACAAAGTCATTGATCATTCCAACCACGAAAATGACAGAACAGATATTTAAGAAGCCTTAGATAAAACCTAAGCAAGAACAACCTGAAGTATCTGACTGCTGCTGGATATACCTGGGGGTTATTGGTCGAAAGGAAACCTGCCTCCAGTGGCTCAATCTCCCGTCACAAACCTGTCACCCCCAACCTGCTAACCTCCCCTGCGCCTCCTCCCCACTTACTTAAGAGCCCCAACAAAAGGTGCCCCAAGGTGTACTCCGTCGCCCCACCCCGCCAAAAAATCATCCTCCGCTCCGAAAACCTCCACTCCGAAGACTTCGGCGCCCTCTTCTCCCGGCTCTTCGGCAATCGCTACGCCGACACCCCGCCGATCCCCTCCAACATCATCATCGGCGGCGTCTACGGGCGGCACGACGGGGTCAGTTTCCGGCGTATGCATTACCACGGTGATTTCACCGTCACCTTCCCCGACCCGCAGGACGAGATCACTTTTGTGATTCCCACGGCGGGCAAGATTGTGTTCAACCACCGCACCGAGTCCGTCGGTGTGGCGCAAGTGGGGTTGGCGATTGATAAGGCGGATATCCGCTCGATGCGGTTTCTCGACAATCACGCGCAGCACGGGATTTCGGTGAATCGGGGGCAGTTGACTGAGCGGTTGGCGGCGTTGTTGGGGCGGCCGGTTGTGCAGAAGATTGTGTTTGAGCCGGTGGTGGATCTGCACTCGGCAGCGTTTGGCGGGATCAAGGCGTTGATTGATCTGGCGACGGGGACGGAGTTTGATCTGTTGCTCAACAGCGGGACGCTGATGCCGTCGCGGTTGCGCGAGATGTTGATTGATGCGGTGCTGGAGGCGTGGCCGCACAATTTTACCGAGGCGTTGCGCCAGCCGGCGCCGAGGGTGGCGCCGCGGCATGTGAAGTTGGCGATGGAGTTTATTCAGGCGCATCCCGAGCAGTTGGTGAGTGGGGTTGAGTTGGCGCGGTTGAGCAATGCCAGTCAGCGCGCATTGCAGGATGGGTTTCGGCAGTTTGTCGGGATGTCGATTGTGGCGTATCAGCGGCAGGTGCGGCTGGAGCGCGCTTTCGAGGCGCTGGGGCAGCGGCATTCGGCGTCGGTGACGGAGGTGGCGTTGCGCTTTGGCTTCAGTAATGTCGGGCGGTTTTGTCAGTATTTTCAGCAGGCGTATGGGGTGAGTCCGGCGCATCTGAGAGGGCGGGGTTGATTGGTTTATCGGCGGGGATGCTGGTGGATCAGTTGATGGTGATGTTGGCTGTCATGGCGCCTTCGCGAGCAAGCCCGCTCCCACAGGGTTATGCAGTGGACTCAAGACTGGCGCTGGTCGGTGACACGGCTGATGTGCTGGACTCAGGTTTGGCGGCTGGCGGGGATCTGAATGTGGGAGCGGGCTTGCTCGCGAATGCGATGGGTCAGCCAAGGTGATGTTGGCTGACATGGCGCCTTCGCGAGCAAGCTCGCTCCCACAGGGTTAGTTGGTGGACTCAAGACTGGCGCTGGTCGGTGACACGACTGATGTGATGGGCTCAGGTTTGGCGGCTGGCCGGGATCTGAATGTGGGAGCGGGCTTGCTCGCGAATGCAGTGGGTCAGGCGAGGTGATGGTGACTGACACGGCCTCTTCGCGAGCAAGCCCGCTCCCACAAGTTTTTGCGGTGACTCAGGGTTGGCCGTTCCCTGCTCCACCATATTTTGCTGGTGCTTTGTCAATGGTGGTCGTCCTTGACCTTGCGCGGTTGTCCCTGCTTTAGAACGCGTAACTGGCCTTGAGGCTGCCGCTGAAACCGTGGCTGTCACCGCCGCCGCTGGCACCGACTTCTGCGCCGACGCTGACCGCGCCGAGGCTTGCCATCAGGTTGACGCCGCCGCTGAACTGGTCGCGGTTGTCGAAGGTGGCGCGTTGTTCGATGTCGAGGCCCAGAAGGTGGCCCTGGCTGTTGACGTCGTTGTTGCCCAGGGTGCGTTCGTAGCCGACTCGTACGCCCGGCACCAGTTGCCACGCGCCCATCGCTACCGGGGCGAACGCCACGTTGAGGTTGGCGACGGCACTGCGGCGGGTGGCGGTGTTGTCGTCGACGTCGAGTGCCAGTTCGCTGCCGTTCTCTTTGAAGCCTTTGAGGTCGAGGTGGCTGACGCGCAAGCCGAGGCTTGGTTCGAGGATCATGCCGTTGACCGGCGCGCGGTAACCCAGCGCCAGCGTGGTGCCGGTGAGGTTGCCGTGGGTGTCGCCCTTCGCGGTGCCGAGGCCGCCACCGAGTTCGCGTTTGCTGTCGTAATCGACGTAGCCGGCGCTGGCGTTGGCGTCGACGAACAGCCCGCGTTCCAGGCTGGTGAAGCCGTAGCGCGCGCCGAGGTTGAAGAAGGTGAAATCGGTATCGGCCTCGCCGCCCGCGCCGCCAACAGTGCCTTTGCTGTAGCCGAAGCCGCCATGTGCGCTGAGTTGTTCGGAGAAGCGCTGGGTGATACCAACCATCAGGCCCTGACTGTGTTCGTTGCTGCTCTCGGCGTGGGACGAGCCGTCGGTGCCGAGGTATCCGGCGAGTGCGGTGGTCCACAAGCGGTATTGGCCGACTTTCAGATCGGTGCCACTGGCGTACGGTGCGGCGGCTTGTTCGATCAACGCGTTCTGCCGCAGCAGGTAGCTGGCGGCGTCGGCGTGAACCTGGCCGCCGACCTGGGACTCGACACCGCCGAGGGTGCCGGCGTCGATCGCCGATTGCAGGTAGTAGTTGTAGGCGCTGTAGGTGCCGGACAGGCTGGTGTTCTGCAACTCGCGGAGCAATTGGGCACCGGCAGCGGCGTTGCCGATCAACCCCGCCTGACCCGGCAGGCTGTTGTACTCGACCAGTTTGCCGCGCAACACGTAGATGGTTTCCTGGGACAGGCCGAGGCCTTGTTTGAGGTAGTTGTCCATGCTGCCGTATTCGGCGGTGACCTCATCCAGACCGGCCTGGAGGTAACTGGCCTGCACGCCGAGCAGCGGCGCGTACACCGAAGCCATGCTTGGCGGCATTGCTTTAAGAGTCGCGGCGACGCGGGCGGCGGTGTAGTCGTTGGTCGCCAGGTAGTTGGCCATGATGGTCGCATTGTCGACCCCGGCGATGCTCTGCAGCACGGCGGCGGTCCAGCCGGTGCGGTCCTTGCCGGCGGTGCAATGGAACAATTGTGCGCCGTCGGTGGTAGCCAGTTCGTTGAACAGCTTGCCGAATTGACCGCGCATCCCGGCGTCGCTGACGAAGGCGCGGTTGGTCTGCTCCATCATGGCGATGGCGTCGGCGGCGCTTTTGAACGACACGGTGGTGATGTTCGCACCCGAGGTGGTGCTGCCGATGATGTCGATGTTCTGGTAGGTCGCGCCGGTCAGCATCGTGTCCGGCGTGCCGGCGATTTCGCTCGGCGTGCGCAGGTCGTAGACGGCTTTGATGCCGAGGCTGTTGAGGGTCGCCAGATCCGCTGCCGACGGCGTGATCGCGTTGGAGCGGTAAAACACGCCGCTACGCATGGTGCCGTCGTGGGCGGTGGAATACGCAGTAGTCAGGCCGGCGACATCACGAAAATTGTCGATGCTTTGCAGGCGCGGCGTGTCGAGCACCACAGGCTCGGCGGCGTGGGCGGCGGCGATGGACAGGCTCAGAACGGACAGCGAACACACAAGACGTTGAAACACAGTGCAGCCTCATTGGAATTAGCGTTGGGCTGGCTACTATCTGCAATCAACTGATACTGAATATGACAGAACGACTGCGCACGCAAATGCCTGCGCGATTGGGCCGTGGGCTGCGTTTTTTGTCCGTATCTGCCGGAGAGCCACTGTAGGAGTGAGCCTGCTCGCGATAGCGGTGTGTCAGACAACGCAAATGTCAGCGATATACCGCTATCGCGAGCAGGCTCACTCCTACAGGGTTCGGTGATGAATGTGGAGTTTTCGGTTGAAGGCGATTCCGTCCATAATCCCTCCCCCAAATGGACTGACACAGGAAATGTGAAATGGACACCACTCAATGGCTCGGTTTGTTCGAGCGCGCCTTTCAAGGCATGGAGAAGAATCTTGAGCAAGTGCTGCAACTCAACAGTTGCCGCGAGCATTGGATTCAAGCCCAGATCAGTCTGCAAGCCTGGTTCGAAGATGAGATCGAGATCTGGACGGATCTGCCGATAGGCGACCGACGCAAAGCGGACCTGTACTCATTGGACGACAACGGCGCGCCGAGGATGGTCGCCGAAATCAAATGCCTGGGCGATGTCTCGCAGGCGAAGTGCCTGGAAGGCGATTGGTCGGTGCGGGCCGATGTTGATCGGTTGCGCTCTTTCGAGTGCCCTACCCGCCTGTTCGTCCTGGTCATCGCTAAAGGCGAGCGCGAAACCAATACCGGACGTCGCCTTCGCGAAGATGAATGGGTGGATGGCCGGACATGCGTCACTGTGGATCTGCAATTTGCCCTGGTTCGGATGTGGGCTTTGTAGGTCAAGTTCTTCATCCACTTCTGCACGCGACGTGGGCCGACATCGCGGCTCGCTCGGGTGCGCCGTTGCTCAACATCGAAGTGATTTGCTCGGATCGACGTGAGCATCGTCGTCGGGTTGAGCAGCGGCAATCAGACGTCACGGGGCTGACATCACCGAGTTGGTTTTCTGTTGTGAATCACGAATATGAGGCCTGGACGCAGCCGATCCTTCGGCTCGACACCACGAGTCTCTCCGTGGATCAGGCGGTGGAAATCATTGTGGGAACTGGCCTGCTGGCGATTGGGGCGAGCCTGCCAAAGTGATGGCGACTGACACGGCCCTATCGCTGGCAAGCCAGCTCCCACAGTTTTTTGCGGTGAGCTCAGGGTTGGCGGCTGCCAGAGATCCAACGTGGGAGCTAGCCTGCTAGCGATTGCGGTGCATGACGATCTCCAGCTCCTCGCCCGACTCCGGCACCTGAAAGTAGCTGGAGATCAAATCAAACTCTGCATCCGACGCCGCAAACTCATGTTCGGCCAGCGCATTGCGTGCATGTAGCCGGGCGCGGCAAGTATCGTCATCCACCGCGAGATAGTGCAGGCAATGCGGCACTTTTGCAGTATCCGCCAGCCCTCGCAGCCACTGCCGATCCGCCACGGTATTGGCTGGAAAATCCAGCACCACACTCACTCCCGCGGTAAGCACATCGATCACCAACGGCCCCAGCACGCCGCGAATCTGCCGCGCACATCGAAGGTAATCCGCAACGGATTTGATCTGCTCCGGATACAGCCGCACCAGCCACTGATCCTCACTGAGCACCAGCGCGCGCTGCTCCTCAGCCAGTAATTGGGCCAGTGTCGATTTGCCCGAGGCGATCTTGCCGCACATCAGGTGTAGTGTGGGTGCACGCATTGGGGACGCTTCCTTATGTCGATTGCTGGATAATGCCCAACGCCTGTCGGCGAGGCAATTGATGCGCATGACCCAACGAGGAACCCAGATGACCACAATCACCGCACGCCAATGCTCGTCCTGGGTGCTACTTACCCTGCTCGCCACTGCCATGGCGCTGACGGCCGGCTGTTCGAGCAAGCGCTACGCCACCAACGGCTCGAACTGCTACGCCAAAGCCGTGCCCACTTCCGGCGAAGGCGGTCTGGCCTGGGGCGACACCTTGAGCATGGCGCGCAAGAAATCGATGAATAACTGCATGCGTTATGCGAGCCGCTCCGGAGGGACGCCGAACACTTGCCAGGTGGTGCAGGCGCAGTGCAAGCGCTGACGGCACCGATAATGATGTTGGCTGAAACGGCCCTATCGCTGGCAAGCCAGCTCCCACAGGGTTATTGGGTGGACTCAGGATTGGCGGCTGCCAGAAATCCAATGTGGGAGCGAGCTTGCTCGCGAATGCGATCTGTCAGCCAAAGCGATGGCGACTGACACGCCCTCTTCGCGAGCAGGCTCGCTCCCACATGGGGTTGTGCAGTGGACTCAGAATTAGCGGCGGGTTCCCGCAGGTTTTGCGGCGGAGACGGGATTGGCGTCCAGTGTGCCGCCCTGAACCATGCGGTTCATGGCGTTGGCGTTCAAGTACACAGCAGTATTCGTGAGAGTCATTTTGCCGCCCACCTACAACCCGCCGTAAACCTCCTTGAAACCTTCCAGCACGCCGGCCAATGCACCGACGTTGCCACTGCCGGCAACATCGTAGAAATCGCCGACACCTTCATAATCCACCTCGACGTCAGCCACCAGAAAGTTGAGCCGCTTCGACTTCACGACCTTCTCTTCCATCCTTGAATCTCCATGTCCCCACAATAATCACTTGTGGTGAGGGGATTCATCCCCGATGGACTGCGTAGCAGGCCCGCTTCTCTATTGGTTGAAGAAGCCCGGCCCACTTTGCGCGCCATCGGGGATAAATCCCCTCACGACAGGTTTACTCAGCAGAAGTGACCGTCTGCTATCAGCGATTCAAACCCGCCGCATTGGCGCGCGCCGCGTGTAGCTTCTTGTAGCTGTCGATCAGACGCAGGTGACGATCCAGCCCTTCGAGCTTCATGCTGGTCGGCGTCAGACCGTAGAAACGCACGCTGCCATTGACCGAACCGATCGCCGCGTCCATGCGCTCGTCGCCGAACATGCGGCGGAAGTTGGCCTCGTAATCGGACAGTTCCAGATCCTCGTCCAGTTCCATTTCCAGGCACACGTTCACCGCTTGGTAGAACAAGCCGCGTTCGACGGTGTTGTCGTTGTATTGCAGGAAGGCTTCGACCAGATCCTTGGCCTGTTCGAATTTCTGCAGGGCGAGGTAGATCAGCAGGCGCAGTTCCAGAATCGTTAGTTTGCCCCACGGCGTGTTGTCGTCGAACTCGATACCGATCAGCGTGGTGATGTCGGTGTAATCATCCAGCTCGCTGTTTTCCAGGCCTTGAGCAAGGTTGCGCAGACCGACCTTGCTCAGGCTGTGCAGGTTGAGGATGTCGGCACGGAATTGCAGGGCCTTGTTGGTATTGTCCCAGATCAGGTCGTCCACCGGATAGATTTCCGAGTAGTCCGGCACCAGGATCCGGCAGGCATTGGCGCCGAGGTCGTCGTAGACCGCCATGTAGGCTTCTTTGCCCATGTCTTCAAGGATGCCGAACAGGGTTGCGGCTTCTTCGGCGTTGGAGTTTTCGCCTTGACCTGAGAAGTCCCACTCGACGAATTCGAAGTCAGACTTGGCACTGAAGAAGCGCCACGACACCACACCGCTGGAGTCGATAAAGTGTTCGACGAAGTTGTTCGGTTCGGTCACTGCCTGGCCGGAGAATGTCGGCTGCGGCAGATCGTTCAAGCCTTCGAAACTGCGGCCTTGCAGCAGTTCGGTCAGGCTGCGTTCCAGCGCCACTTCCAGGCTTGGGTGCGCGCCGAACGAGGCGAACACGCCGCCAGTGCGCGGGTTCATCAGGGTCACGCACATCACCGGGAATTCACCGCCCAGCGACGCGTCCTTGACCAGCACCGGGAAGCCCTGCTCTTCCAGGCCGTTGATCCCGGCGAGAATGCTTGGGTACTTCTCCAGCACTTCCTGCGGCACGTCGGGCAAAGCCATCTCGCCTTCGAGAATTTCGCGTTTGACCGCGCGCTCGAAGATCTCCGACAGACATTGCACCTGGGCTTCAGCCAAGGTATTGCCGGCGCTCATGCCGTTGCTCAGGAACAGGTTTTCGATCAGGTTCGACGGGAAGTACACCACCTCGCCATCCGACTGGCGCACGAACGGCAGCGAGCAGATGCCGCGCTGGGTGTTGCCGGAGTTGGTGTCGAACAGGTGCGAGCCTTTGAGCTCGCCGTCGCGGTTGTAAATGTCCAGGCAGTATGGGTCGAGAATCTCTGCCGGCAGCTCGTCTTTCGGGCCCGGCTTGAACCAGCGCTCGTTCGGATAATGCACGAACTCGGCGGTGGCGATGTCCTCGCCCCAGAACTGGTCGTTGTAGAAGAAGTTGCAGTTCAGGCGCTCGATGAACTCGCCCAGTGCCGAGGCCAGCGCGCCCTCTTTGGTCGCGCCTTTGCCGTTGGTGAAACACATGGGCGAATGCGCATCACGGATGTGCAGCGACCATACGTTAGGCACAATGTTGCGCCACGAGGCGATTTCGATCTTCATCCCCAGATCGGCGAGAATCCCCGACATGTTGGCGATGGTCTGCTCCAGCGGCAGATCTTTACCGGCAATGTAGGTGCCGGCTTCGGAAGTCGAATGCGGAATCAACAAGGCCTGCGCATCGGCGTCGAGGTTCTCGACTTCCTCGATCACAAACTCGGGACCGGTCTGCACAACCTTCTTCACCGTGCAGCGATCAATCGAACGCAGGATGCCCAGACGATCTTTCTCGGAAATGTCCGCCGGCAGTTCGACCTGGATCTTGAAGATCTGGTTGTAACGGTTTTCCGGGTCGACGATGTTGTTCTGCGACAGGCGAATATTCTCGGTCGGGATATTGCGCGTTTCGCAGTACAGCTTCACGAAGTAAGCCGCGCACAAGGCCGACGACGCCAGGAAGTAGTCGAACGGCCCCGGTGCCGAGCCATCGCCCTTGTAGCGAATGGGCTGATCGGCGATCACCGTGAAGTCGTCGAACTTGGCTTCAAGTCGAAGGTTGTCGAGAAAGTTGACCTTGATTTCCATGCGGGTTTACCAGAGAGCAGAAACGAATTGGCGGCCATTATCCGGGTTTTCAGCCTGACGTCTTGTGCTTTTGCGTAATCGCCGCCGGGTGGGCTCTGCTGCGTCTTGGCGGGTGCGAACGACAAAAATGCCCTGAGCAGTGAATTTTTTCGTGTCTTCTTGTATCTGACGGAAAGAACCCATGCCAGCAAAACAATGGCATCGAATCCGTTCAGCTATGAGTGACCCGCATGAAATCAAGGAAAAACAAGGTCAATCCCATCGGATTGAAAGACATCACGATTGTCGACGACGCCAAGATGCGCAAGGCGATCACCGCTGCCGCACTGGGCAACGCCATGGAATGGTTCGACTTCGGGGTGTACGGCTTCGTCGCCTATGCACTGGGCAAGATATTCTTCCCCGGCGCCGATCCTGGCGTGCAGATGATCGCAGCGCTGGCGACCTTCTCGGTGCCGTTCCTGATCCGTCCGTTGGGCGGGCTGTTCTTCGGTGCGCTGGGCGACAAATACGGGCGGCAGAAAGTGCTGGCCGCGACCATCGTGATCATGTCGCTGAGTACCTTCGCCATCGGCCTGATACCGTCGTATGAGTCGATCGGCATCTGGGCGCCGATCCTGCTGTTGCTGGCGAAAATGGCTCAGGGCTTCTCGGTCGGCGGTGAGTACACCGGCGCCTCGATTTTCGTCGCCGAATATGCGCCCGACCGCAAGCGCGGTTTCCTTGGCAGTTGGCTGGACTTCGGCTCGATTGCCGGTTTCGTCCTCGGCGCCGGTGTGGTGGTGCTGATTTCAACGATCATCGGCGAAGAGAAATTCCTTGAATGGGGCTGGCGTCTGCCGTTCTTCCTCGCCCTGCCGCTGGGCATGATCGGCCTTTATCTGCGGCATGCGCTGGAAGAAACGCCGGCGTTTCAACAGCACGTCGAGAAACTCGAAGAAGGCGACCGCGAAGGTCTGGCGGGCGGGCCGAAGGTCTCGTTCAAGGAAGTCGCGACCAAACACTGGCGCAGTCTGATGACCTGCATTGGCGTGGTAGCGGTGACCAACGTCACCTATTACATGCTGCTGACCTACATGCCGAGCTACCTGTCGCACAACCTGCACTACAGCGAAAACCGTGGTGTGCTGATCATCATCGCGATCATGGTCGGCATGCTGTTCGTGCAACCGGCGATTGGTTTTATCAGCGATAAGATCGGCCGCAAGCCCTTCATTGTGGTTGGTAGCATCGGTCTGTTCCTGCTGGCGATCCCCGCGTTCATGCTGATCAACAGCGGCAAGATCGGCCTGATTTTCTCCGGCCTGCTGATCCTCGCGGTATTGCTGAACTTCTTCATCGGCGTCATGGCTTCGACCCTGCCGGCGATGTTCCCCACACACATCCGCTACAGCGCGCTGGCCGCCGCGTTCAACGTCTCGGTGTTGATCGCCGGTCTGACCCCGACGGCCGTGGCCTGGCTGGTGGAAAGCACCAACAACCTGTACATGCCGGCCTACTACCTGATGGTGATTGCCGTGGTCGGCCTGATCACCGGCGTGACCATGAAAGAGACCGCCAACAAACCGCTGCGCGGTGCTGCACCGGCGGCGTCGGACCTTGAGGAAGCCAAGGAACTGCTCAAGGAACACCACGACAACATCGAGCAGAAAATCGAAGACATCGACGCCGAAATCGCCGAGCTGGAAGCCAAGCGCAAGGAGTTGGTGCAGCAGCATCCGCGCATCAACTGATGTAATGACTGACGGCGGCCCTGCCCGGAGGCCGCCGTCGCTCAACGCGTCACAACACGAAGCCGTCACCGATCAAGCGCACCAGAACCTCCCCCGCCTCACTCAATTCACCCGGTGCCTGCATCAGGCGCAACTCGTGCAGCGGCAACTCGGGTAACCCCTCCTCACTGCTCAACACGCGCATGCCGGGTCGCACTTGCGCACGATCAACAATGCCCACCGCCAGTCCGGCCTCGATGGCTGTTTCCAGCGCGCTGGCACCGGCGCTGACAATCACTGCGCGCCACCGGCGTCCCTGCTCGCTCAATGCATCCACGGCAACGCTGCGATAGGGACAACCCTTGCCGTGCAAGGCCAGCGGTACCGGCCGGGTGAGATCCTGCGTGTAATTGTGCGCGGCGACCCACACGGGCTGGGTCAGGCCCAGCATCCTTACGCAACGCGTCGATGGCGGCGCGTCTGCGACGACCACCAGCAACGCCAGATCCAGTTGCCCGCGTTCCAGACGCGCACTCAACCGACCGCTGGCACCCGTTTCGACTTCCAGCTCGATGTGCGGAAAATCTGCCGACAGGTGCGGCAACGTACAGCCCAGGACCGCGCCGGCGTATTCCTCGGAAATCCCCAGGCGAACCCGCCCGCTGGCCAGCGGCGTGCTGAAACTCGCCAGCAATTGATCGTGATGGCGTAGCAAATCGGCGCTCTGCAGGGCGAAGCGTCGACCCAGTGGCGTGAGGTTGACCGTCTGGTTATCGCGCTCCAGCAAGCGCCCGCCCGCCAGCGCTTCCAGACGCCGCACATGCAGGCTGACCGCTGACGGGCTCTTGTTGAGGAAACTCGCGGCGGCGAGAAATTGCCCGAAGCGCACGATTGCCTGAAAGGTGCGCAACAGTTCGATATCAAGGGCTTCGGCCATGCTTGAGAATTCCTGCATCAGTGGTGCGGATCGTATCGTTTGAATGCATCAGTGCTTGATTCATATCATCGAACTCATTCCTCTGTCAGGTGCCATGCGATGAACGTCATGCCTGTTCGTTTTTTACTGCTGATGGCAATGGTGGTCAGCTGGAGTTCGGGGTTCATTGGCTATCGCTACGTCGCCGATCAGGGCAGCGTATACCTGGCCTCGTTGTGGCGTTTTGTATTGGCGGCATTGCTGTTGCTGCCGTTCGCCTGGGCCGGCTTGCGTGGTTTACGCGGCAAGGACATGTGGCATCAGGCACTGCTTGGGCTATTCGCGATGGGTGGCTACATCGGACCGATTGCCGCCTCGATTCAACTTGGCGTCACGCCTGGCACTGCGTCACTGTTTGCCAATCTGTTGCCGCTGACGATCGTGCTGCTGGCCGGCAGCGTCCCAGGCCAGCGCACACGTGGCTGGCAATGGCTGGGTGTGGCGCTGTGCGTGATCGGCATGCTGCTGGCCAGCGCCGCGAGTGTCGAATGGGCCGGTGCGGGGTTGTGGGCCTACAGCTTACCGTTACTGGCGGTATTGTCGCTGGCGGCGGCCACCTTGTTTGAGAAAGCCCGGCCGGGCATTGCAATACCGGCCACCACGGCGCTGTTCATTCAGGTATGCGCGGTGATTCCTGTATTTGCGCTGCTGGCTGGCCTTGAGGGTGAATTGCGCCCGCCCATCACTGCGGATTTCGTCAGTGGCGTGCTGTGGCTGGTGATCTTCTCGACGTTTGGTGGCTACGGATTTTATTGGCTGTGCTTGCAGCAATTCAGCATACAGCGCATCAGTGGCGCGCTGTTTCTGACGCCACCGGTGACATTGTTGTGGGCGTGGATGCAGTTCGACGATCCGCTGAGTGCCAGCGCGCTACTCGGTATCGGTCTGACCCTGGTCGGGTTGCCATTGCTGGGGCGAGCGCCGAGCGAAAAAGTGTGTGCCGTCGGCATTCGCCAGGAAACTAAATCCGCTGGCGACAAGTCACTGACTTAGCGGAGGTTGAGGCATTTCGCCGAACCTCGTTTATTGAAGATGCCAGCGTGGTCACTCATACCAATCGTCGCAACAACCTCTCGCTGGACAGCCTGAATTTCTTCCTCGCCGATGTGCGCGATGGTCTCGGGCCGTATCTGGCCATTTACCTGCTGGCCGTTCATCACTGGGAGCCGGCCAGCATCGGGCTGGTGATGACCCTCGCTGGCATTGCCGCCCTTGTCACCCAGACGCCCGCCGGTGCCCTGGTCGACAACACACGCAGTAAACGAGCAGTGATCGCGATTGCCGCGTTACTGGTGACCGGCAGTTGCGTGGTGTTGCCCTTCGTGACGTCCTTCAGTCTGGTAGCGATCACCCAAGCGCTGAGCGCCGCCGCGGCATCGGTGTTTGCTCCGGCCATTTCGGCGATCACCCTGGGCATCACCGGGCCGCGCGCGTTCACCCGACGCACCGGACGCAACGAGACCTTCAACCATGCCGGCAACGCCTGCGCGGCGCTGCTGGCCGGTGGATTCGCGTACCTGTTCGGGCCGGTGGCGGTGTTTTATCTGATGGCGGTCATGGCGCTGTGCAGTGTTATCGCCGTGAGCTTCGTCGATGCCAACGCGATCAACCATGATCTGGCCCGGGGCCTTGACCCCAGCGACACTACACACAATAAAGCGCCCTCGGGATTGGCGGTGTTGCTGACCAACAGGGCGCTGCTGATGTTCGCCATCTGCTGCGCCCTCTTTCACCTGGCCAACGCAGCGATGCTGCCACTGGTGAGCCAGAAACTGGCGCAGGTCAACTTGCAGATGGCGACGCCACTGACCTCGGCCTGTATCGTTACCGCACAACTGGTCATGGTGCCGGTCGCCTTGCTGGTCGGGGCCAAAGCCGATGTGTGGGGACGCAAGCCGCTGCTACTCGCAGGCTTCCTGATTCTGCCGCTGCGTGGCGTGCTTTATACGTTATCCGCCGACCCTTACTGGTTGGTAGCGGTGCAGATGCTCGACGGCGTCGGCGCGGGGATCTTCGGTGCGCTGTTCCCGGTGGTAGTGAAAGACCTGACGCTGGGCACTGGACACTTCAACATCAGCCTCGGCGCTCTCTCGACGGTGTTTGGTCTGGGCGCAGCATTGAGTGCCAGCGTGGCGGGCATTGTGCTGCAGGAGGCCGGTTACAACGCGGCATTTCTGACCCTGGCGGTGATTGCCGGAGTGGCGTTTGTGCTGTTGTGGCTGGCGGTACCTGAGACATTGCCGCGGGTGGGGAATATTGAGCCGGTGCTGCAACCTGAGGAGGAAAGATTTGGCTAAGAATGTGCTTGAGTTCAGCGATAGTGATCTGGCACAGATGCAACGCTTCAATCGCAAGCTCGCCTGGCTGCCGCGTTTTCGCATCCGCAATCGGCTGACGCCGCGTTTGATCCAGGCATTGCTGCGTGCCAGTCAGATTGTCAGCGCGGATAAAACGCTCAAGCATGATCTTCATGCGCAAAACACTGTGGTGTATTCGCAAGGTGTGTCAGTACCCGTCCGAATCATCCGCCCGCAAGGAAAGGCTCAAGGTGTGGTGCTGGATTACCACGGTGGCGGCTGGGTGATCGGCAATGCACGGATGAACGACGACCTTAATATCGGCATGGTCAAGGCATGCAACGTGGCGGTGGTATCGGTCGACTATCGGTTGGCAGTCAATACGCCAGTTGAGGATCTCATGCAGGATTGTCTGTGCGCCGCACGCTGGCTGCTGAGCGATGATTGCACGGAGTTCGTCGGCCTGCCGGTAATCGTTGTCGGCGAATCGGCAGGCGCGCATCTGGCAGCTGCCACCCTGTTAGCGCTCAAAGCATCATCCGATCTGCTGCAGCGGGTCAGCGGCGCCCTGCTCTATTACGGCGTTTACGATCTCGCCGGCACCCCAAGCGTGCACGCAGCACCTGCTGAAACGCTGGTACTCGACGGCCCGGGAATGGTCGAGGCGCTACGCTTGTTGACTCCAGGATTGAGCGATGATGAACGCCGGCAGGCGCCACTGTCTCCGCTGTACGGCGACTTGAGCGGATTGCCACCGGCGTTGATGTTCACCGGTGAACTGGATCCGCTGCGCGATGACACGCTGGAACTGGCTGAGCGCTGGCAACGGTCAGCACCGGTTGAAATCCATCTACTGCCCTCGTCCGCCCATGGCTTTATCCATTTTCCGACCACCATGGCTAGTCGTGTTTTGGCCTACAGTCGGGCTTGGATTTCGCGTCAGATCAGGGCAAAAACAAGCAGTTAGGGCCTGTATTGGCAGGAAAATAATTTCCTGCGGGCAAAACAAAACCCCAACTGCTTTCGCAATTGGGGTTTC
>NZ_JALMEY010000018.1:0-147246 GCF_023100615.1 Pseudomonas sp. MWU12-3103b | reverse complement strand
CCAATGCCACCTATCGCATGGGCGTCTGGCCGTTGATTGCCACAGGCCAATATGTCTGGCTGCGCCTGAAAGGGACGAACGCTGATGGCAGCGACTACAACCTGCAGATCCATACGGCACCAGGCTCAATGGTCAGCGCCCAGTGGATCAATCAAGGTTATTACGAGCGGAGCATCGCCTTTGCAGGCTTGAGAAACCTCAAGGATGGCAGCACGCTAAGGATGGAATTCAAGGCGGCGTTCGGCAAGAGCACGAATGAAAGCGAGGCAGTGGTTTTTCCTGTGCGCACTTACATGATCAAAGCGCTTGAGGATGTGCGCCCCGACATTACCCGAGTGGAAGACTCCAAAGGGAATGAGATTCTCCCGGGTGCCACGACCGTTGACACCTCGATCAAGCTTGAAGGGAAAGGGGCTAAAGGTCAGAAAGTCCTGATCAAGGACGGCAATATCGAAATAGGCACGGCCGACATCGATCCACAGAGTGGTGACTGGGAATTTCCGGTGACGGGGCTGAGCGCCGACACCCACAGCTTCACCGCTACTGCGATGTATGGCAGCGGCGAGGTGTCGGATCCGCCGCGGATCGTGGTCGTGGTGGCTGCCGACACACCGGCCATCACATCAGTAAAAGACGAGAGCAACTGGAACATCCCCGAAAACGATTACACCGTGCATACCAGCATCACGCTCACTGGCTCCGCGCCGGCCGGCCAGGAGGTTGAAGTTTTCCTCGGTGCGGTCTCCAAAGGCAAGGCCAAGGCAAACAGCAACTCCATCTGGACCCATACCGTGAGCGGGTTATCGCTGGACGTGTTGCATACCTTCAAGGCCATTGGTCAATACGCAAATAACCCGCCATCGAATACCTGGCGCCTGACCGTGTTGAATAGGGTCGTGCCGGCCATCACCGCCGCGCAGGATTCCAAAGGGCAGCCAATCCACGATGAAGGCGCCACTGTTGACCGCACTGTTCGGCTGACGGGGATGGCGACTAAGTATCTTGAGGTGGAGATTTTCGACGGCGCCACCTCCACTGGTAAAAAGGCCAGGGCCGATGACAAAGGTTCATGGAAGGTTGAGCTGACTGGGCTGTCGATCGTGCGCCATGATTACAAGGCCAAAGCGTTGTATGGCAACGGGGCGGAGTCGAGGGTGTGGACAGTGTTCGTGATACCGTCTTCCTTTTTCCTTGTCGAAGATTTTCAGTCATATTTAAAAGGGGTTGAAATCAAAGACCCAAAGGACTTCCTAGAGGGGGCGCACACCAAAGTAACGGTTATTACAAACACCACCACTCGCTCGAAAATAGCAGTCTATAACCTTGGCGGCCTGGAATGCATGTTATGGAGCACTAGTCTCGAGGATAAAATCGAGTACTCCGTCGCACTGAAGCAGGGCAGTGCCAAGAGTGCGACAGTCTACGGTGACTTTGACTTCCGACCATCAGTCCACATCGAACTTCAGTTCCTGCGAAACAATGAAGTGGTGTCCTCGATGCTATTCCTGCAAGGTGACGGCCAAGATAAATATGCGAGAGAAGTTGTCCCAGCCAGCGGTCAAGCGTTTGATGCATTAAGATTCGTGATGACGCAGAAGAAAACAATAAACGGAATATCGCTTCTCAGAATAAGGATGATCGGTTTCAACGCCTAAAAACTCTGTTGCCTTAAACGCACAGAAAAGAGAGTGGCAGGGGAGGGATTCATTAATCCACTCCCCTGACAGTTATTCCTTTGATACAAATTATCCAGCGCCTGATTCACCGCAAATCCCCTAGGGAGTGAGGGACGGATATATATGCTCTCGCCAGAGACGGACCCAAGATACCGTTCGAATTAACTATATAAGTGAGTGTGGAGGGCTGGAGCACGATCTACATCACGGGCAAAAAGCCTAATGAGCTCACGACTCGAGTCCCTCCCTCGAAAGTCGAGATACAAAGAGCTGCAGCAGGTTGCGATCTTTTGACTTTTCGAGCGTCCACAAAAAAGCCCCTGAATCTTGCGATTCAGGGGCTTTGCTATTTGGCTCCACAACCTGGACTCGAACCAGGGACCCAATGATTAACAGTCATTTGCTCTACCAACTGAGCTATTGCGGAATTGGTGCGTATGTTACTGATTCAAAAAGAGAAGTCAAGCACGGGATATAAAATTTCTGGTTTGAGCAGGACGGACGGTGCTTTGTCAGCGATTAGCGATTACCAGAACCGCCTCACAGGTCTACCATGGCTGCCCGGAAGTGGTCACACGCGCTGCCGGCCATTCGCCAAAAGGTACGCGCCATGATTCAAACCGTTCTGATTTCTCTTTCACGCGAGGTGTTCGTATGAGCGTCACGCAGATCAGCCTGCCCAAAGGCGTCGGCCCGCACGCCGAAAAACTCTTCGACGCGATCACCCAGGCCAGCACCGCTGAAGAGCTGAACCGTGCTGGCGGCAAGGCCGAAGGGTTCGTGCTCGGCCTGGAAAGCACCAAGGCGATCAAAAGCCAGATCGCCGAATCGCTCTACGTCGCGTATGACGATGCGGCCAGTCAACGGGCGACGGAACTGGCCTAACCGCCGAAGGTGATCGTGCCGAGCATCAGTTTGGCGTAAGCGGCGGTGGCGGCCAGTTGCACCAGCCACAGGGCCAGGCCGCCGAGGAAGACGCCCGCTGCGACTTGCAGCACCAGGCTTTTGTCGCGTTTGGCCGTGGTGCGGGGGATGAAGTCATCCAGGTCGTCTCGGTCGGCGCGCAGATTGTCGTTTTTCATAGGTGTTCTCGCAGAACTCTGAGGTGTACACAAAACCTGTGGGAGCGGGCTTGCTCGCGAAGGCGTCGGCCCAGCCAGTATTTTTGTCGCCTGATGCACCGCTTTCGCGAGCAAGCCCGCTCCCACAATGGAATCTGTGTGCAGTCTAGAGGGTTCGGATAGTTTTCCGGGACAAATAAAAAACGGGAAGCCCCAAGGCTTCCCGTTTTTCATTGCCAGGCGAAATCAGATGACCTGAACGATCGCATCCGTTACCGCTTTGATGTTGCTCTGGTTCAGTGCCGCGACGCAGATGCGGCCGGTGTCCAGCGCATAAATGCCGAACTCGTTGCGCAGGCGATGCACCTGTTCGGTGGTCAGGCCGGAGTAGGAGAACATGCCGCGCTGACGGCCGACGAAGCTGAAGTCACGCTGCGGGGCTTTTTCCGCCAGCAGAGCAACCATCTGCTCGCGCATGCCGCGAATGCGCAGGCGCATTTCTGCCAGTTCCGCTTCCCACTGGGCGCGCAGTTCCGGGCTGTTCAACACAGCGGCGACGATGCTTGCACCGTGGGTCGGCGGGTTGGAGTAGTTGGTGCGGATCACACGCTTGACCTGCGACAGCACGCGCGCGCTTTCTTCTTTCGATTCGCTGACGATCGACAGGGCACCAACGCGCTCGCCGTACAGCGAGAACGACTTGGAGAACGAGCTCGAAACGAAGAAGGTCAGGCCCGATTCAGCGAACAGACGCACAGCCGCGGCGTCTTCGTCGATGCCGTCGCCGAAACCCTGGTAAGCCATGTCGAGGAACGGCACGTGACCTTTGGCCTTGACCACGTCCAGCACGTTTTTCCAGTCGGCCGGGGTCAGGTCGACGCCGGTCGGGTTATGGCAGCAGGCGTGCAGCACAACGATCGAGCCGTTCGGCAGGGCGTTGAGGTCGTCGAGCATGCCGGCGCGGTTCACGTCGTGGGTGGCGGCGTCGTAGTAACGGTAGTTCTGCACCGGGAAACCAGCGGTTTCGAACAGTGCGCGGTGGTTTTCCCAGCTCGGGTCGCTGATCGCCACGACGGCGTTCGGCAGCAGTTGCTTGAGGAAGTCGGCACCGATTTTCAGTGCGCCGGTACCGCCGACAGCCTGAGTGGTGACGATCCGACCGGCAGCGATCAGCGGCGAGTCGTTACCGAACAGCAGCTTTTGCACCGCCTGGTCGTAGGCCGCGATGCCGTCGATCGGCAGGTAGCCACGGGAGGCGTGCTGGGCAGCGCGAATGGTTTCGGCTTCGATCACCGCGCGCAGCAGGGGAATTCGCCCCTCTTCGTTGCAGTAAACACCTACACCCAGGTTGACCTTGGTGGTCCGGGTATCGGCGTTGAATGCTTCGTTGAGGCCCAGGATTGGATCGCGGGGTGCCATTTCGACAGCGGAGAACAGGCTCATTATTACGGCGGCTCTGAATGGAGAGTGGAGGGACGTGTCGCGCTCCAGCCGAATGCACTAGAGCGGTGCACAAACGGGGAGCTAGTATAGAGGCCATCACTGAGCAATGGCGACAGGCGATTCAGCTTTTCCGGCAAGTTTTTCCGATTATTTCTTGACCGTTAGTCGATTGACTCTGTCAGAGACTTTACCGGATGTAGGACGTTTGCCTTGAAAGGCGAGGCAATCGGCTCCACATTGAGCACAATCTTCGTTTTTCCTTGGGCGACAACGGTCGTTTGCGGTCATCCCCGCGGCTCGGCTGTTTTCTGCGCGAGCCGCGATCCCAGAGGTGTGTATGTCCGAATTCCAGCTAGTCACCCGCTTCGAGCCCGCCGGCGATCAACCTGAAGCGATCCGCCAATTGGTCGAGGGCATCGAAGCCGGGCTGGCGCACCAGACGCTGCTCGGTGTGACCGGCTCGGGCAAGACCTTCAGCATCGCCAATGTCATCTCGCAGGTACAGCGCCCGACGCTGGTGCTGGCGCCGAACAAGACCCTCGCCGCGCAACTGTATGGCGAGTTCAAGGCGTTCTTCCCGAACAACGCGGTCGAGTATTTCGTTTCCTACTACGACTACTACCAGCCCGAAGCCTATGTGCCGTCGTCCGACACCTTCATCGAGAAGGACGCGTCGATCAACGACCACATCGAGCAGATGCGCCTGTCCGCGACCAAAGCGTTGCTCGAGCGCAAGGACGCGATCATCGTCACCACGGTGTCGTGCATTTACGGTCTCGGTAGCCCGGAAACCTATTTGAAGATGGTGCTGCACGTCGATCGCGGCGACAAACTCGATCAGCGCGCCTTGCTGCGGCGTCTGGCCGATCTGCAGTACACCCGCAACGACATGGATTTTGCCCGCGCGACCTTCCGCGTGCGCGGCGACGTGATCGACATCTATCCGGCGGAATCCGATCTGGAAGCGATCCGCATCGAACTGTTCGATGACGAGGTCGAGAGCATCTCCGCGTTCGACCCGCTGACCGGCGAAGTCATCCGCAAGATGCCGCGCTTCACCTTCTACCCGAAGAGTCACTACGTGACGCCGCGCGAGACCCTGCTCGACGCCATTGAACACATCAAAGTCGAGTTGCAGGAACGCCTCGAATACCTGCGCAGCAACAACAAACTGGTCGAGGCCCAGCGCCTCGAACAGCGCACCCGTTTCGACCTGGAAATGATCCTCGAACTGGGTTACTGCAACGGCATCGAAAACTACTCGCGCTACCTGTCCGGACGTCCGGCCGGTGCCGCGCCGCCGACGCTGTATGACTATCTGCCGGCCGACGCCTTGCTGGTGATCGACGAGTCTCACGTCAGCGTGCCGCAAGTCGGCGCGATGTATAAGGGTGACCGTTCGCGTAAAGAAACCCTGGTCGAATACGGCTTCCGCTTGCCATCGGCGCTGGACAACCGGCCCATGCGCTTTGACGAGTGGGAAGGGGTCAGCCCGCAGACCATTTTCGTCTCGGCGACGCCGGGCAACTACGAGGCCGAGCATGCCGGGCGCGTGGTCGAACAGGTGGTGCGTCCGACCGGTCTGGTCGACCCGCAAGTCGAGGTGCGTCCGGCGCTGACTCAGGTCGACGATTTGCTCTCGGAAATCACCAAACGCGTGGCGGTCGAGGAGCGGGTGCTGGTCACCACGCTGACCAAGCGCATGGCCGAAGACCTCACCGATTACCTCGCCGACCACGGCGTGCGCGTGCGTTATCTGCACTCGGACATCGACACCGTCGAGCGGGTCGAGATTATCCGCGACCTGCGTCTGGGCACCTTCGATGTGTTGGTGGGGATCAACCTGCTGCGCGAAGGTCTGGACATGCCGGAAGTGTCGCTGGTGGCGATTCTCGACGCGGACAAGGAAGGCTTCCTGCGTTCCGAGCGCTCGCTGATCCAGACCATCGGCCGGGCGGCGCGGAACCTCAATGGCCGGGCGATTCTCTACGCCGATCGCATCACTGGCTCGATGGAGCGGGCGATTGGCGAGACCGAGCGTCGTCGCGACAAGCAGATCGCCTTCAACCTGGAAAACGGCATCACCCCGAAGGGTGTGTTCAAGGACGTCGCCGACATCATGGAAGGCGCCACCGTGCCCGGTTCGCGCAGCAAGAAGCGCAAGGGCATGGCCAAGGCTGCCGAAGAAAACGCCAAGTACGAAGCCGAACTGCGCTCGCCGAGCGAAATCACCAAGCGCATTCGCGCGCTGGAAGAGAAGATGTATCAGCTGGCGCGGGATCTGGAGTTCGAAGCGGCGGCGCAGATGCGCGATGAGATTGCCAAGTTGCGCGAGCGGCTATTGGCGGTTTGATCTTCATCGCCTGAGCGGGCCTCTTCGCGAGCAAGCCCGCTCCCACAGGGATTGATGGTGTACACAAAATGTGTGATCACCAAAGAAGCCTGTGATAGCTGACTTGGCCCCATCGCTGGCAAGCCAGCTCCCACAAGGATTGATGGTGTACACAAAATGTGTGATCACCAAAGAAACTTGTGGGAGCGGGCTTGCTCGCGAAGAGGCCGGTCCAGACACCACAAAAATCAGTGAGCTTCCCCAGCCTTCAACCCCGCCGGCAATTTCCTGGTCAACAAGATCGCCAACATGCTGACCCCCAGCGCAATCCCGACAAAGTGAAACGCGTCGTTGTAGGCCATGATCAGCGCCTGCTGATGCACGATCTCACTCAACTTGCCGAGCGCCGCAGTGTCACTGCCAAATCGGTCTGTCATCGACGCCAGCCGCTCGGCCACTTGCGGATTGGTCGGCACCACCGCTTCACGCAAATAATCGAAGTAGGTCTTGGTCCGCGCATCCAGCAGCGTCGCGAGCAGGGCGATGCCGATCGCGCCACCCAGGTTGCGCAGGATGTTGAACAGGCTCGATGCCGACCCCGCGTCCTGCGGCAGGATGTACGCCGTGGCGATCAGCGAAATGGTCACCATGATCAGCGGCTGACCCAGCGCCCGGATGATCTGGATCTGATTGAACTGCGGCCCGGCGAAGTCCGGGTTGAGCACCCCCGATGAAAAACTCGCCAGCCCGAACAACCCGAAGCCCAGGGTGCACAGCCATTTCGGCGAAACGAACTTCATCAGCTTCGGCACCAGCGGAATCAGGAACAGCTGCGGCACGCCCATCCACATGATCACTTCGCCGATCTGCAGGGCGTTGTAATTCTGGATCTGCGCCAGGTACAGCGGCAGCAGATAGATCGAGCCGTATAAACCGACGCCCATGCCCAGGCTGGAAATGCTCGACAGGCCGAAGTTGCGATTGCGCAGGATGCCGAGGTTGATCAGCGGGTTGGGTTTGGAAATCTGCACGATGACGAAGGTAATCAGGCTGAGCAGGGCAATGCTGCCCAAGGTCACGATCAGGTTCGATTCGAGCCAGTCCTTGCGATGGCCCTCTTCAAGAAACACCTGCAGGCAACCGAGGCCGACACCCAGCGTGAGAATCCCGGTGTAGTCGGTGCTTTTCAGCAGTTCCCAGTGCGCTTCCTTCTTTTCCAGCCCGTACATCAGCCCGGCGATCATGATCAGCCCCGGCGGGATGTTGATGTAGAAGATGTATTCCCAGCCCCAGTTTTCCGTGAGCCAGCCACCGAGG
This sequence comes from Pseudomonas sp. MWU12-3103b, assembly GCF_023100615.1. Lineage (NCBI taxonomy): Bacteria > Pseudomonadati > Pseudomonadota > Gammaproteobacteria > Pseudomonadales > Pseudomonadaceae > Pseudomonas > Pseudomonas sp. MWU12-3103b. The sequence continues at coordinate 139,417 of NZ_JALMEY010000018.1, read as the reverse complement.
GTCGGGCCGATGGACGGGGCGAAGGTCGCGGTCATGGCGAACATCGCCATGCCTTTGGCGCGGTGGTGTTCGGGGAGTTTGATCAGGGTCAGGGTGAACGCCAGCGGAATCAGCGCGCCGCCGGTGAAGCCCTGCATGGCGCGAAAGACAATCATGCTCTCCAGGCTCCAGGCCATCGAGCACAGCAACGAGGACACCAGAAACCCCAGCGACACCCACACCGCCAGCCGTCGCGCCGAGAGCAACTGCACCAGCCACGCGGTCAGCGGGATCATGATGATTTCCGCGACCAGATACGAGGTGGAAATCCACGAGCCTTCTTCCAGTGTCGCCGACAGCGCGCCCTGAATGTCCTTGAGCGAGGAGTTGGTGATCTGGATGTCGAGCACCGCCATGAATGCGCCGAGCATCACGCTCATTACCGCAATCCAGTCCCGCCGGGTCGGTTCGCCGACCGGGCGGATCAGCGAATCACCGGCCATTGTCTGGGGCGTCTTTGATGTTCACGGTGGCGGTGACCGACATGCCCGGGCGGATCTTGCCGTGCAGCGGGTTGTCGGCCTTGAAGGTGAGTTTTACCGGAATCCTTTGCACGACTTTGGTGAAGTTGCCGGTGGCGTTGTCCGGCGGCAGCAGGCTGAACTGCGCACCCGAGGCGGCGAACAGGCTGTCGACCCGCGCTTCGATCGGCGTGTCGCTGTAGGCATCGAAGGTCAGCTCGGCTTTCTGTCCGGGCTGCATGTGGCCGATTTGGGTTTCCTTGAAGTTGGCCTGCACCCAGATGTCTTCGTCCGGGACAATCGACAGCAAATACGCGCCGGCCTGCACCACCTGGCCATTGCGTGCGGCGCGCTGGCCGACCATGCCGCTGATCGGCGCGTGGATTTCGCTGCGGGTCAGGTTGAGCTCGGCTTGCGCCAGATCGGCGCGGGCGTTGGCAATCTGTGCGTCGAGGCGTTTGATCTCGGCCGTCAGTGCATTGACCTGCTGGCGCTGGCTCTGCGCATCTGCTTGGGCCTTGGCTACCTGTGAGCGGGCGATATGGGCGTCAGCGGAGAGGGTGGTCACTCGTTCTTCGGAAACGTAGCCGGGTTTGCGCAGGGTTTCAGCACGCGATAAATCCATCTGCGAGCGGCCAAGCGTGGCCTGGGTGGTCGCCACTTGTGCGTCACTGGCGGCGATCAGGCTCGATTGCTGAGTCAATTTGCTCTGCGCCTGCAAACGCTCGGCTTCGCGGGTGGCGAGGGCGGCGTTGGCGCGATCGACGGCCAGGCGGAAATCATTGGGTTCAAGGCGCACCAGCAACTGGCCTTTTTCCACGTGCTGGTTGTCCTGCACCAGCACTTCGTCGATGCGCGCACTCAACTGGCTGGAGACGCGGGTGATCTCGCCCTGGACATAGGCGTTATCGGTGCTTTCATAAAAGCGCCCCTTGAAAAACCAATGGGCGAAGAAGCCCCCGGCAATCAACAGCACCAGGAGCAGGAAAATAAACAGACGACGCTTGAGTTGGGCAGGCATGAGGCAAACTGTAGTCGAGGAATTGTAAGGAAAGTTATCTGCGGCTGAATCTGGCATACCGCCGATAAACGGTAAATGCCAATGGCTGATATTCGGCCCGTCTCCACGGTCTATGGGCGTTCCAGCCGCAAACTTGGCTTAAATGCCCTGCCCGCTGGAGCGGGGCGGGTGTCGCCTGTTACCATTCGCCGCTTGATTGTTTTGCTTTTCATTCTTTTCGAGACATGCCATGACCACCGTCCGCACTCGCATCGCGCCATCGCCTACCGGGGACCCCCACGTAGGTACCGCTTACATCGCATTGTTCAACTACTGCTTTGCCAAGCAGCATGGCGGTGAGTTCATCCTGCGCATCGAAGACACTGACCAGTTGCGCTCGACCCGCGAGTCCGAACAGCAGATCTTCGACGCCCTGCGCTGGCTGGGGATCGACTGGAGCGAAGGCCCGGACGTCGGCGGCCCGCACGGTCCGTACCGGCAAAGTGAGCGTGGCGATATCTATCAGAAGTATTGCCAGCAACTGGTCGACATGGGCCATGCGTTCCCATGCTTCTGCACCGCAGAAGAACTGGACCAGATGCGCGCCGAACAAATGGCGCGCGGCGAGACCCCGCGCTACGACGGCCGCGCGCTGCTGCTGTCGAAGGAAGAAGTCGCCGCCCGTCTGGCCGCCGGCGAACCGCACGTGATCCGCATGAAAGTGCCGACCGAAGGCGTCTGCGTGGTGCCGGACATGCTGCGTGGCGATGTCGAGATCCCGTGGGATCGCATGGACATGCAAGTGCTGATGAAGACCGACGGCTTGCCGACGTACTTCCTCGCCAACGTGGTCGACGACCACCTGATGGGCATCACCCACGTGCTGCGCGGCGAAGAATGGCTGCCATCGGCGCCGAAACTGATTCTGCTGTACGAGTACTTCGGCTGGGAGCAGCCGGAGCTGTGCTACATGCCGCTGCTGCGTAACCCGGACAAGAGCAAGCTGTCCAAGCGCAAGAACCCGACCTCGGTGACGTTCTACGAGCGCATGGGCTTCATGCCGGAGGCGATGCTCAACTACCTCGGTCGCATGGGCTGGTCGATGCCCGACGAGCGCGAGAAGTTCTCGCTGCAGGAAATGGTCGACAACTTCGACCTCAAGCGTGTGTCCCTCGGCGGGCCGATCTTCGACATCGAGAAACTGTCGTGGCTCAACGGCCAGTGGCTGCGTGACCTGCCGGTGGAAGAGTTCGCCGCACGCGTGCAGAAGTGGGCGTTCAATTCCGAGTACATGATGAAGATCGCACCGCTGGTGCAGGGGCGTGTGGAAACTTTCAGCCAGGTTGCACCGCTGGGCGGCTTCTTCTTTGCCGGTGGCGTCAATCCCGATGCCAAGCTGTTCGAATCGAAAAAGCTTTCCGGTGATCAGGTGCGTCAGTTGATGCAATTGATCCTGTGGAAGCTGGAAAGCCTGCGTCAGTGGGAGAAGGACAGCATCACCGCGACGATTCAGGCGGTGGTCGAATCCCTTGAGCTGAAGCTGCGTGACGCGATGCCGTTGATGTTTGCCGCGATTACCGGGCAGGCGAGTTCGGTATCGGTGCTCGATGCGATGGAAATCCTCGGCCCGGATCTGACCCGTTTCCGTCTGCGCCAAGCGATTGACCTGCTGGGTGGCGTGTCGAAGAAAGAAAACAAAGAGTGGGAAAAGCTGCTGGGCGCGATTGCTTAAGCACGTCTGACTCTGCGGTTACCGCCGAAGGCCGGGATCGTTTGATTCCGGCCTTCGGCGTTTTTCCCCCGGATTTTCGGGGGGAGGGCGGTAAGTGATTGTTATGCCGACAAAAAACTTTGAAATTTTTCAAAAATAAGTTTGACAGGCTTTCGATACGCCCTTAAGATTCGCCCCGTCCTCAGCGATGACATCAACGATGAGGGGCTATAGCTCAGCTGGGAGAGCGCTTGCATGGCATGCAAGAGGTCGACGGTTCGATCCCGTCTAGCTCCACCAATTTACACTTCGAAGCCTGGCCACACCGGCTCCGAAGCGATCAACACTCAGCGTTGATCAGTTGTATAGAAGGGTTTGCGTCCCCTTCGTCTAGTGGCCTAGGACACCGCCCTTTCACGGCGGTAACAGGGGTTCGAGTCCCCTAGGGGACGCCAGTTTTACAGAAGCGATGTTGCAAGATGTCGCTCCGCCGCGAGGCGAAAAATCCGGGGCTATAGCTCAGCTGGGAGAGCGCCTGCATGGCATGCAGGAGGTCAGCGGTTCGATCCCGCTTAGCTCCACCAATTTTACAGTTCAAGGTCTGGCCACACCGGCCTTGAATCAGATCAGATCTCAGCACTGATCAGCTGTATAGAAGGGTTTGTGTCCCCTTCGTCTAGTGGCCTAGGACACCGCCCTTTCACGGCGGTAACAGGGGTTCGAGTCCCCTAGGGGACGCCACGATTACCCGCTCTGCGGGATTTATAAGGGTCATTCAATTATTGAATGGCCCTTTTGTTTGTCTGGCGTTTGGCCAACTCTCCTTTTTCCTTACACTGTGCTTCAGACCAGCGGTCATATCCTCGACTTGCGGAATATTATTATGCGAATAATATTCTAGTCGTAATATTCGGAGGCAACGATGAACGATAAAAAAGCTCAAACCCGAGAACGCATCCTCAAGGCGGCCAGCGCCGCACTGATGCAGCGTGGCCCGGCGGATCCAAGCGTGGGCGAAGTGATGGGCGCCGCCGGCCTGACCGTCGGTGGTTTCTACGCGCACTTCGAAAGCAAGGACGCGATGATGCTCGAGGCGTTCAAGCAACTGCTCAGCCGTCGACGCGACCTGATTGCCGACATGGATTCCGAGCTGACCGGCGAAGAGCGTCGCGCCTTGGTCGCTGCGTTCTATCTGTCACGCAAGCACCGTGATTCCAGCGATGCTGCGTGTCCGATTCCGGCCTCTATTGGCGAACTTGGGCGTCTGCCGGAATCCTTCCGCATTGCGCTGAACGAACACCTGGAACTGATGATTGCGCAGTTGGCGTCCAGCCCCGAGGACACCGACAAGGCGTTGGCCGATGTGGCGTTGATGGTGGGTGGTCTGGCGCTGGCACGCGCGCTGGGTCCGGGCGATTTATCCGATCGATTGCTGCGCGCTGCCAAGTCGGCGGTGCGTTGACCTGAAGGCAGCACGCCTGAGGAGAAAGCGATGAACACGTTGAAGTGGGTTCGTGGCGTTAATGGCACCTTGGGCTGGATTGCACCGCAACGAGTAGCAAGCAAAATGCGTCAGGCGTTTATGACGCCGCGCACGTTGCCGCTGCGTGATTGGGAGCTGCCGCTGCTGGCGAGTGCCGAACGCATCACGCTGCGTTTCGGCCTGTCGGCGCTGCGTTGGGGGCAGGGGCCGGCGGTGCTGTTGATGCACGGTTGGGAAGGGCGGCCCACCCAGTTTGCGGCGTTGATCACGGCGCTGGTTGAGGCCGGTTACACCGTCGTTGCCCTCGATGGCCCGGCTCATGGTCGTTCGCCGGGGCGTGAAGCCAACGTCGTACTGTTCGCCCGCGCCATGTTGGAAGCGGCCGCCGAATTGCCTCCTCTTCAAGCCGTCATCGGCCACTCCATGGGCGGCGCCAGTGCCATGCTCGCGGTGCAACTGGGCCTGCGCACCGAAACCCTTGTGAGCATTGCAGCCCCTGCACGAATTCTCGGCGTGCTGCGCGGTTTTGCCCGCTACGTCGGCATGCCACCGCGGGCGCGCTCGGCGTTCATCCGCCAGGTCGAGCAGGACGTCGGCATGCGCGCCGCGACCCTTGATGTCGCGCACTATCAACTGGATATGCCGGGCCTGATCGTGCATGCCGAGGACGACACCTTTGTCTCGGTCAAGGAATCGCAATTGATCCACGAATCCTGGTTCGACAGTCGCCTGCTGCGCCTGGAAAGCGGCGGCCACCAGCGGGTGCTGGCCGACCCTCGGGTGGTTGATGGCGTGTTATCACTGTTGGCGGGGCGCAGCCTTCAGGCGCGGCAATCGGCCTGACATCCGTTACACTGCCCCGGTTGAATAATCTGACCGGGAGTGGGGCATGGGCTGGGATCGGGCAACGCCGTTCACCATTGATCTGCAAGTAGGCGCCGAGGACATCGACGGGCTGGGCCACGCAAACAACGCGGTGTACGTGACCTGGCTCGAGCGCTGCGCCTGGCGCCACTCGCAGCGTCTGGGGCTGGATCTGGTCGAATACCGGCGCCTGGATCGGGCGATGGCCGTGGTGCGTCACGAAATCGATTATCTGGCGGCGGCCTACGAAGGCGACGAACTGCAACTGGCGACCTGGATCGTCGATTGGGACCAGCGCCTGAAAATGACCCGGCACTTCCAGCTGATCCGCCCCAGCGACAACGCCACCCTGCTGCGTGCCCAGACCACATTCGTCTGCATCGAACTGTCCAGCGGCAAACCCAAGCGCATGCCGGCGGAGTTCATCGAGGGTTATGGCCCGGCGATCCAGACTTCAGGGGTAGCGAAAATCTAACCTGTGGGAGCAGGCTCACTCCTACAAGGGATCTGCGGTTTCTTGCGATATCCAGTAAACTGCCGCACGTTTTTTCTTCCTGAGTAGTGTTTTCCCCATGCAAATTGCCTTGGCGCCCATGGAGGGGTTGGTCGACGACATCCTGCGCGACGTGCTGACCCGCGTTGGCGGCATCGACTGGTGCGTGACCGAGTTCATTCGGATCAACGATCAGTTGCTCACCCCGGCCTACTTCCACAAGTTCGGCCCGGAGCTGCTCAACGGCGCCCGCACCCGTTCCGGTGTGCCGTTGCGCGTGCAATTGTTGGGCTCCGATCCGGTGTGCCTGGCGGAAAACGCGGCGCTGGCCTGCGAGCTCGGCTCGGAAGTGATCGACCTGAACTTCGGTTGCCCGGCCAAGACCGTCAACAAGTCCCGGGGCGGGGCAGTGCTGCTCAAGGAGCCGGAACTGCTCAACAGCATCGTCGAACACGTGCGTCGCGCCGTGCCGTCGCACATCCCGGTCACCGCGAAAATGCGCCTCGGTTTCGACAGCCCGGACGGCTCGCTGGTCTGCGCCACGGCGCTGGCCGAGGGCGGCGCCGAGCACATCGTGGTGCATGCCCGGACCAAGGTCGATGGCTACAAGCCGCCGGCGCATTGGGAGTGGATCCCGCGGGTGCAGGACGTGGTCAAGGTGCCGGTGTTCGCCAACGGTGATATCTGGAGCGTCGAGGACTGGCGCCGCTGCCGCGAGATCAGCGGCGTCGAAGACATCATGCTCGGACGCGGTCTGGTATCGCGCCCGGATCTGGCCCGGCAGATCGCGGCCGCGCGCGCCGGTGAAGAAGTGGTCGAGATGAGCTGGGCCGAGCTGCTGCCGCTGATTCAGGACTTCTGGCTGCAAGCCAAGGCGCAGATGACCGCACGGCAATCGCCGGGTCGCTTGAAGCAATGGCTGGCGATGCTGACGCGCAATTATCCCGAGGCGACCGAGCTGTTTACCGTGCTGCGCCGCGAGACAGAGCCGGACCAGGTCTCGCGTTTGCTCGGTTTGCCGGTCGCCGCAGCAGCCTGAAAAAAATCTGCAAATACTCTCTTGAAATCATTTTGGCGGTCCCTATCTAAGGGGTACGCGATGCCGAATTCGGGTCGCGGAGTCAAAAAACCTTGCTGATTGTTTTCAGGAGATTTGAACCATGAGTACTGCATTTTCCCTGGCACCACTGTTCCGTTCTTCGGTGGGTTTCGACCGTTTCAACGACCTGTTCGAAACCGCGCTGCGCAACGAGCCAGGCAGCACCTACCCACCCTACAACGTGGAAAAGCACGGTGATGATCAATACCGTATCGTCGTAGCGGCAGCCGGTTTCCAGGAAGAAGACCTGGAGCTGCAAGTCGAGAAGGGTGTGCTGACCATCAGTGGTGGCAAGCGTGATGCCAACGAAGGCGTGACCTTCCTGCATCAAGGCATTGCCCAGCGGGCTTTCAAGCTGTCCTTCCGCCTGGCCGATCACATCGAGATCAAGGCCGCCGATCTGAGCAACGGTCTGCTGAGCATCGACCTGTTGCGCGTGATCCCGGAAGAAGCGAAAGCCAAGCGCATTCCGATCAACGGAGCGCAAAAGCCGGTTCTGCAGCACTGATTCACGTGCAGATACAAAATGCCTGAACAGGCGCTGAGCCGCTGAATGAAGGCCCCGATCCGTCGGGGCCTTTTTGTGGGCGCAAGAAAAGCGCTGTTCGACTTTGCCCCTGACAGCGGTTTCTCTACAATCCGCCGCAGTTTTGCCGGCCCCACTCCTTGGCGGTCGGCCTGGAGCCTTTTTTCATGGACGAGATTCAACAGCGCTGGCTGTGCGCCCTTTCTGCACCAATGGCTGCGCTCAATACCGGCGCCGGATACGACGACCCCGCGTTCTGCGATGACCATTACATCGATCTGAAAGACAGCTGGGGAATCGATGATCGGCGGCAATTGTTCGACATGCTCGAATGGATGACCGATGACGGCCATGCCAAGCATCTCAGCGGTGCCTATCTGGCTTGGCAGCGTTGTCTGCCGAGTCAATGGCAGGCGTTGCTCGAAGAGTTGAGCCCCCGCGAGCGTGTCCTGCATGAATTCGCCAGCCGTACGTTCGGCAGTTGCGGCCCCGGGGGGATTTTGTCCTGGGATTACGGGCGGATGGGGTTTCTCCTGCGGTGTGCGGTACGCAATCAGTGGATCGATTTGGTCGAGAGCAACTGGCTGCACAGTCGCTTGGCCATCAGGGCGCAATTTCACTACGGCAGCTGGATGGCTTATTTCAATGGTTTTGTGGTGGGTCGGACCTTTTGGAGCTGCCTGAGCACCAGCGATGACGAGCTGGCTTGCGAGCTGGACCGACAGGGCAACAGCGCCCACAACCTGCGGATTACTCGTGGCCTTGCGCAGAACATTCCGCACTTTCTGGCTGATTTGCCTTGGCACATGGAAATTGAGCTGCCGCCACGGCCGGCATCGCTCAAGGAGTTCGACTGGTCATGAGTTGCTGGATCCGACTGGGCATCGAGCCTACTACTGACGAAAACCTGATTCGCAATGCCTACCGCGCACGCCTGCCGGCGCATCATCCAGAGACCGATCCGGAGGGCTTTCAGGCGTTGCGCATGGCTTACGAAAACGCGATGCGTCTGGCGCGTGAGGAAGAGGAGGACGAGTCCGAAGTACAGTCCGAGGAGGCAGAGCAGGAGATCGTCGCGATCCCTCAGGCGTTCGTGAATTTCTGCGAGCTGCTTGATGATCCCGCGCGGCGGTTCAATTTCGCGGCATGGCAGGCATTTGTCCAGGCACTGGATGAGTTGTCACTGGATGAGCTCGATGAGCTCAGTTGGGGGCTCTACCACCGGATGGCGGGTGCCGGTCCGTTGTCCTACCGTTGCGCGAACCTGTTGGCCAGGCGAATGGCCTGGGATCAACAGTTGCTCGATCTGGAGTTCGATGATGCACACCGGGTGGAAGCCTTTCTGCAGCGAATCGAAACGCCCGACCCATTCAACACGGATCTGATGAGCGCCTGGTCAGAGTCTGCGCAGACTGAATCGCTGTGGTACGCCCGTAGTCTCGACTTCATCTTCTCTCAGCGCCCCCTCCATGAGTTCGCCGACTTCGCCAGTCAGCACACGTGCCTGCCGTTGCCGGATGATGCTGTGTTCATCAAGCGCTTGCTGGTGCAGTTCACTCAAGCGGGAATCGGTGCGTCGACATTTTTGCAGTGCTGTGTCGAGCAGCAACTTGCAGCTCCGGATGATGTGGACTGGCTGTACCTGCTGGCGTGTCAGAACAGCTTGTTGGGCCGGGACGATCAGGCATTGCCTTGCTGGATCCGGTTATGGAACGAACATCGTCATCCGATGGCTGAAAGCCGTCTGCTGGAATTGTGCGCCACGCGGCAGCCGACCTTTCTACCGCTACTGATTCAGGCATTCGATCGTCTGCAGGATTGCGCTGACTGGTCAGAGGATCTCGGGGATGAATGCCAGGTATATGGCAGTCCGTCACAACGGCCCGAGACGCTGAATCGTTGGCTGGATGTCGGGCGGTTGCAGCTTGATAGTCTGGCGCAGAGCTTTGTCGACTGGCGCATGACGGGCGATGAGCTCCCATTGTTAGCACAGCTCTTGGGCGAAAATGCCGATAGCCGATTGCTGCATCTGTACCGCCATGCCTGGGCGCTGCATCGAGGGGATTCGGCGTTGCTGCAGCAGATTCTGGATGCGCCGCTGCCGGTCGATGCGCTCGAAAGCCTGGTGCTGAGTGGTTTCAAATATCAGGCCGGGCAGCATCTGCGCTGGTTGAGCAGTGCCCCGATTGCGCAGGCGATGGACGCTTTCTGCGAGGCGGACGCGATTTCGCGGAACTTGCCCGAGGTGCTGACAAAAGGCGAAACGCACAAGGTCTGTCGTTTGTGGCTGCGACGCTTGCGGCCCTACAGCGCCGCGGCGCTGGAGCGAATGGCCGAAGCGTTCAGCCTGAGCGCCGTCAAAGACGACTGCGACTTGTCCGAACTCGATCTGCTGCTGCAGTTGAGCCTTCGCGGTATTGAATTGCCGCCGGTTGGCTTGGGGCAGGCTACATGGGAATGGAATGCCCAGACCCTGTTTTTACTGGCGTTGCTGGAGCAGCCCGGGCGTTGGCTGCAGTTGATTGATGCACAGTGCCTGGAGCGCCTGGCATTCAATCCTGCTCATCCTTTGGCTCGGTTGCAGCCACTGTTGCAACGCTTGCGGCGTGAGCAAGGCAGTTGCGACGGTTTACTGGGATGGCTGCAAGGCGATGATCCGGTTCATGGTTTGTTGGTGCAGCAATTGTTCAGCGTGCAACAGGCTCTCGACAGCGCCAGACTGCCTGCCAATACCTTGCTTTACACCTGCGTCGAAAGCGACCGGGAAGCCTGCGGTGACGATCTGCTGGGTTTGTTGATGTTCTGGGGCGTGCTCTATCACGACCCGAGCCTGAGCGCCGAACAGCATCGTGCCTTGTTGCAGTCGATCGCGGCGGTCAGTTGTGAGGACGACTGGTTCGAAGGTTTTCGCGACGGCTTGATCAAGGGCGAGCCGGTGTGGCCGCCGCGCAAGGTGTTGACGGATTTTGGTGTCGACAAACTGCTGGCGTATGAGGCACTGGACGCACTCAAGTCCCTGATTCGTTATGGCGCTGCCGGTGTGCCGAAAACGCGCGTACTGCGCCAATTGCAGCAGGGCAAGGATGACGTGCAGAACAGTATCGGGTTACGGCTGGCATTGTGTGCCTTGCTGTCCTGGTCGGAACGGTTACTGCTGGCCAACAGTGATATTCAGCCGGTACCGGCGGGTGCGATCTGGCGCCTGGGGTCTCGGCTGGGGCGCAAGGCTTTTATCGCTCAGGTTCTGGGGGTTGTGGTGATTACACCGGTGGCAGGTCTGATCAGTGGCACCACGGCCTCTGGCATTCTCATCCTGTTACTCGGTGTCCTGCTGCTGCTCGGCGCCATTCTGCGCCGGTTGCACGACATGGGCCGGGGCATACCCACGTTGCTGATATTCATGGCGCTGTCACCGGTCCTGCCATTTTTGCCATTGGTGCTGTTCGGTTTTCCGGGAGATAAATTACCCAACCGCTACGGCGTACCGCCGGACAGCGGTGGTAGCGACATGCTTTCCGGCGGCCTGCAGGCTGCTTTGCGTCGGCTCAACGGCTAAAGGCGCAGTTGATCCAGCGCCTTGTTGAGCTCCGAGCGGTGGCTGGCAATCTCTGACGGTTGCTGGCCGCCGAGTACCGTAGTGAAACTGTGCAGCCATTCGGCAATGCGTTCGCGTTGTGTGCCGAGGCTCTGCATCCACGCGCGTTCCAGGCGGGCCAGCAATGTGCGGTTGGGTAATGCATCACGTGGATGGACCTTCAGTGTGGATAGGCGGTTGTGGCTTTCCCTTCGCGCCTGTTCATCCAGCCCCGTGGGGCTGCGGTCAATACTGTGGCTGTGGCGATCACCGGTTTCGAGCAGCGTGACGTCGACTTCGAGCAGCCCGTTGATGTCGTAACTGAAGCGCACATCCAGTTCCTGAATGTGATCGCAGGGCGTCAAGTCGACATCGAAAGCGTCAATCAGGATGTTGTCGCGTACCCACGGCCGTTCGCCCTGATAGACCGCAATGCGGATCTGTGCCTGACCGGGATGGGTGGTGTGATAGCGCTCCACCCGTGACGTCGGGATGATGGTGTTACGTTCGATGATCGGCGAAAAGGCACCGTCGATACCGTTGCCGCGCATGGTCGCAATACCCAGCGTGTAAGGGCAGACATCGGTCAGGATCAACTCTTCCACCGCACCATCACGCGCCTTGCACGCAGCTTGGGTGGCCGCGCCGAGTGCAACGATGGTGTCCGGATCGAGATGCCGATACGGCAAGCGTCCAAATAGCGTGGCGACCATCTGCTGCACCGCCGGCATCCGCGTGGCGCCTCCGACCAGCACCAGGCTGTCGAGATCCCTAGGCTTCAGGCGTGCATCGCGCAGAGCCTGTTCGATCGGTGCGCGCAATCGTGCGAGCAATGGCTCCCAGATCTTCACGGCGGCGGCTTCGTCCAGCGACCATTCAAATGACCGGTCGGCATGGTGCCAGCGCAATGACTGAGTGCCTTCGCCGAGTTTGCACTTGAGCTGCTCCAACGCGTCGCCAAGGCTGGCCATGCCTTGAGCATCGATCGTTGACGGGGTCAGTTGCCAGTTTTTCAGGCAGGCTTGCAACAGCGCAGCGGTGAAGTCCTCGCCACCAAGAAAGTTGTCGCCGGTGGAGGCATGCACTTCGATCAGCGGCAGTGCGTACTCCAGCACCGTGACGTCGAACGTGCCGCCACCCAGATCGAAGATCAATGTGCGCTCGAACTTTTGCTCGTGCAGCCCATAGGCCATCGCGGCAGCGGTCGGTTCATTGATCAGGCGGGTGACGGTGAGGCCGGCCAGTTCGGCGGCGAACAGGGTGCGCTTGCGTTGCTCGTCACTGAAATACGCCGGCACCGAAATTACCGCTTCCGATACCGGGTAGCCGAGAAAGACTTCGGCGTCCTGTTTGAGCGAGCCGAGCACCAACGCCGACAATTCTTCCGGGCTGAAGTGGCGACTTCCGAGTTCGATCCGCTTGTCGCTACCCATGAAACGCTTGAAGGCAGCGGCTGTGCGGTCGGGATGCGTGGTCAGGCGGGCGCGAGCGGCTTTGCCGACCAGAATCGTGTCATCTTCATCGAGGCTGACCACTGACGGGGTGAGTACCTCGCCGAGGGCGTTGGGGATCAATCGGGCCTGACCGTCCTGCCAGACGGCGATCAGGCTGTTGGTGGTGCCAAGGTCAATGCCCAGCAGGGCTGGGCGGGGAAGGGTTGCATCCTGCATGATCGATCTCGAAACAGCGCAAAAAACGCGACCCTACAGGTTGTCGCAAATCCTGACAATTATTGATCTGTTGCAAACTGCCCGCCTCACGACAGCATCTTTTTCAACGCCTCCAACGCCACCGGCCGACTGTGCAGATAGCCCTGATACAAATGGCAGCCCAGCCCCTGAAGGAACGCCAGTTGCTCCGGCGTCTCCACGCCTTCGGCAATCACCTCCAGTTCCAGGCTGCGGGCCATGGCGACGATGGCGCGGATGATCTCGGCGTCGTTGGGGTCGGTGGTTGCGTCGCGGATGAACGACTGGTCGATTTTCAGGGTGTCCACCGGCAGGCGCTTGAGGTAGGTCAGCGATGAATAGCCGGTGCCGAAATCGTCCATGGCGAAGCTCACACCGAGTTTTTTCAGGCGGCGCATCTTGCTGATGGTGTCCTCCAGGTTCTGGATGACGATGCCTTCGGTGATCTCCAGTTTCAGCAGCGAGCAGGGCAGGCCGTGGCTGCTCATGCTGTGTTCGATGCGTTCGACGAAGTCGTTCTGGCGGAACTGCCGTGGGCTGATGTTTACGCACAGGCTGAAGTTGAGCGGGTCGACCAGTTTCAGCGCGATCAATTGTTTGAACGCCTCACAGGCCTCATCGAGGATCCAGGTACCGACCTCCAGAATCAGCCCGCTGTCTTCCAGCACCTTGATGAATTCAGTGGGCGATTGCGCGCCGAGTTCCGGGTGATTCCAGCGCACCAGCGCCTCGGCGCCAATGATGCGGTTGTCCCGCGCATCGACCTGCGGCTGGTAGTGCACGTTGAATTCACCGCGCGACAACGCCAGACGTAAGTCAGTCTCCATGCGCAGCCGCTCGCTGGCCGCCTTCTGCATGGTGTTGTGGTACATCTGCGTGGTGTTGCGCCCGGAATCCTTGGCCCGGTACAGCGCAATGTCGGCGCGTTTGAGCAGGTCGGTCGGGGTCGAGCCGTGATCGGGAATCAGTGCCACGCCGATGCTCGGTGTCACTTGCAGGCGCTGGCCGTCGAGGAACATCGGCTCCGAGAGCAGTTCGCGAATGGTGTCGGCCAGTTCCCGCACTTGTGCACTGACCTCGTTGCGCGTGCCTTCGAGGCCACTGAGCAGCACCACGAATTCATCGCCGCCGAGACGCGCCACCGTGTCCTCCATGCGCACGCTGGCTTCAAGCCGCGCGGTGATGATTTTCAGCACCGTATCGCCGACCGGATGACCCAGCGAGTCGTTGATGTGCTTGAAGTGATCGAGGTCGAGGAACAGCAGCGCACCGCGCAGGTTGTGGCGCTTGAGCAGGGCGATCTGCTGGCTCAGGCGATCCATCAGCAAGGCGCGGTTGGGCAGATTGGTCAGCGGATCGTGATAGGCCAGATGGCGGATCTGCGCTTCGGCGTTTTTCAGCAGGCTGACATCTCGCGCCGTCAGCAGCAGGCACGCCGTTTCGTTGAGGGTGATCGGTTCGATCGACACTTCAACGGTCAGCAACTCACCGCGCTTGTTGCGCCCGAGCATCTCCTGATGATGAACGCGGCCCTTGATCTGCAGTTCGGCGAGCAGAGCCGAGCGTTGTTTCTCTTCGGCCCAGATGCCGATCTGGTACACGGTTTTGCCCACCACTTCTTCGGCACGATAACCGGTGAGGCGGCAGAAACCGTCGTTGACCTCCAGATAGCGCCCGGTGTCACGTTCGGTGATGGTGATCGCGTCGGGGCTGGAGTGAAACGCCTTGGCGAATTTCTCTTCGCTGGCCTTGAGTGCGGCCTCGGAGCGCTGTTGTTGGGTGATGTCGCGCAGGGTGGTGACGATGCACGGCTGATTGCCGACGCTGATCTGCCGGCTGGAAATCACGCACGTCAGCGACTGGCCGTCCTTGTGCTGGACGATGATTGCGACATTGCTCAGGCCCTGTTCGCGGATTACCCGCTCGATACGTTGCAGGCTTTTCGCCGAGGCGTCCCACAGGCCGATGTCCTCGGCGGTGCGCCCGATCACGTCGGCGGCGCTCCAGCCGAAGGTCTGGGTGAAGCTATTGTTGATCTCGATGAACTCGCCGCTGTCCTGGCGGGTGACGCAGATCGGGTCGGGGCTGACCTGGAACAGCGTGGCAAATTTCTCTTCGGAGGCGACCAGACGTTGCTCGCGCTCGACCTGATCGGTGATGTCCAGCAAGGTCCCGGCCATACGCAGTGGCGCGCCATTTTCGTCGCGGTAGAGGCGGGCGCGGCTTTCCAGATAACGTGAGCTGCCATCCGCCAGTTGCACGCGATAGGTCAGTTGATAGTTGCCGGCCGGGCCTTCGCGCAGGCTGCGGTAGGCGTCGCGCATGCTGTCGCGCTCCTCACCGGGCACGCCTTCGAAGAACTCCTCGAATGATTCGTGAAACGGGATCGGCTCCAGCCCGTGCAATTGCGCGGCCCGCGCCGAGCCGTAGAGCATGCCGCTGGGAATGTGCCAGTCCCAGGTGCCGAGTTGCGCCGAGTCCAGCGCCAGATCAAGGCGTTCTTGACTGTCTTTCAAGGCGTGTTCGGCGGCTTTGCGTTCGGTGGTGTCGAGAAACGTGCTGAGCAGATACGGCTGGCCTTCGAGTTCGACCTTTTGCGCACTGAGGATACCGTCATGGATCTGCCCGTTGCTCGCGCGGAACTGCACCTCCATGCTGATCAATTCACCTTTGGCCTTGGTCTTTTTCACCAGCTCTGCGCGTTGTTCGGGGTGCACCCACAGGCCCAGTTCCAGTGTGGTGCGACCGATGGCGTCCTGGACCGGCCAGCCGAACAGGCTTTCGAAATACTGGTTGGCTTCAGTGATCAGGCCGTCTTCCTGGCGCGTCAGCAGCACCATGTTCGGGCACAGGTGAAAAAGTGTGGCGAAACGTTTCTCCGAGCTGCTCAGAGCCTGTTCGCGCTGGCGCTGGTGGGTGATTTCGCGAATCACCCCGATCATTCGGGGCCGGCCGTGTTTGTCCGGCAGCAGGCTGCCGCTGATTTCCAGCCAATGCAGGCTGCCGTCGGGCCAGCGGATGCGGTGGTGCATCGCCTGTTCCAGCGGGGCGCCGGCGATCACCGCGTGGAAGGCGCGCACGGTTTTCGCCCGGTCTTCGGGCGGCAGCAGGTCGAGATATTCCAGGTCCTGGGGCAACGGTTGACGTGGATCGAAGCCGAACAGCGCCTGGGTACCCCGTGACCAGCTGATCTGCCCGCGCTCGATGTCCCAATACCAGGCACCGAGCCGGGCGCCGTTGAGCGCGGCGAGCAATTGCGGCGCACTCTCCCAGCTCTGCTCGGAACGTCGCGGATCAATGGCCTGAATACGCGGCATCGGCGGAATTCGGTCAACAGATTTCGGCATTGTTAACGGGCCTTGAGCTGATGGTGGCGTTAGGCACAGGGACAGCGGCTCTATAGGAGTAGCACAAGTTAGCCGGGAGTCCCTGGCAGATCGATTTGCGCATCCAGCAAGGCCATGAAAGCCCTTGCCGCATTCGACAGCGTCCGTTCGGTGTGCACGATATAGCCTAGCTGGCGACTGAGCTGTATGCCCGGCAAAGGTATGCGCGCCACCTGTTCATCAAGCATGGTGCGGGGCAGAACACTCCAGGCCAGACCAATGGAGACCATCATCTTGATGGTTTCCAGGTAGTTGGTGCTCATGGCGATGTTCGGCGTCAGCCCTTGGGCTTCGAACAAGCGTTGGACAATGTGATGAGTAAAGGTGTTGCCTCCGGGAAAAACGGCCGGATGACCGGCAATGTCCGCCAGACTCACCGCGCCGTTGCTGATCAGCGAATGCTCCGGCGCCACCACGAAATCCAGCGGGTCGTCCCACACCGGCGTGGCTTTGACCAGCGTGTGTGGCTCTGGCGCCAGGGTGATGACTGCCAGTTCAGCGCGGCCATGGAGAATTTCCTCGTAGGCCACTTCCGAATCGAGAAACTGAATATCCAGCGCCACTTGTGGGTAGCGGCGGGTGAATTCCCTCAATAGCGGCGGCAAACGGTGCAGGCCGATGTGGTGACTGGTGGCCAGGGTCAGCCGACCGCTGACTTCGCCGGTCAGGTTGGTCAGGGCGCGGCGGGTGTCGTCCAGCACGTTGAGAATCTGATAAGCCCGGGGCAACAGGGCGCGGCCGGCCTCGGTCAGGCCGACTTCACGACCGAGTCGGTCGAACAGCCGCACCTTCAATTGTTGCTCCAGTCCGGCGATGCGTTTGCTGATCGCCGGTTGCGTCAGATGCAGGCGTTCCCCGGCGCCGGAGAAGCTGCCGGTCTCGGCGATGGCGATAAAAGCATTGAGGTTGGCCAGATCCATGGTTCGTATTCCAGTTAGTTATCCAAAGCATAAAAAATATGAATTTGAGTTATTTAATGTAACCCCATAGGATCGGCCTCACAAGCCAAAGGGTTATTGATAAGCCCAGGGCATAGAAACAAGCTGATGAGGAACCGTCTGATGGCCGGCAAAACGCTCTACGACAAGCTCTGGGATTCGCATTTGGTCAAACAGCGCGACGATGGCTCGGCGCTGATCTATATCGATCGTCACATCATCCACGAAGTGACCTCGCCGCAAGCCTTCGAAGGCCTGCGTCTGGCCGGGCGCAAGCCTTGGCGCATCGATGCCAACATCGCGACCCCGGACCACAACGTACCGACCACACCGGAGCGCAAGGGCGGCATCGCCGCGATTGCCGACCAGGTCTCGCGTTTGCAGGTGCAGACCCTTGATGACAACTGTGATGAGTACGGCATTGTCGAGTTCAAGATGAACGACATCCGCCAAGGCATCGTCCACGTGATCAGCCCGGAGCAGGGCGCAACCTTGCCGGGCATGACCGTAGTCTGCGGCGACTCGCACACCTCGACCCACGGCGCGTTCGGTGCCTTGGCACACGGGATCGGCACTTCCGAGGTCGAGCACGTGCTCGCCACCCAGTGCCTGGTCGCGAAGAAAATGAAGAACATGCTGGTGCGCGTCGAAGGCCAGTTGCCGTTCGGCGTGACGGCCAAGGACATCGTCCTCGCGGTGATCGGCAAGATCGGCACCGCCGGCGGTAACGGCCATGCCATCGAATTCGCCGGCAGCGCGATCCGCGACCTGTCCGTCGAAGGCCGCATGACCATCTGCAACATGTCCATCGAAGCCGGCGCCCGTGTGGGCCTGGTGGCTGCGGACGAAAAGACTGTCGAATACGTCAAGGGCCGTCCGTTCGCGCCGAAAGGCGCGCAGTGGGATCAGGCGGTTGAAGCCTGGAAAGACCTGGTCTCCGACGCCGACGCCAAGTTCGACACCGTAGTTGAACTCGACGCTGCGCAGATCAAGCCGCAAGTCAGCTGGGGCACTTCGCCTGAAATGGTGTTGGCCGTTGATCAGAACGTGCCGGATCCGGCCAAAGAGACGGATCTGGTCAAGCGCGATTCGATCGTCCGCGCCTTAAAATACATGGGTTTGACCGCCAATCAGGCGATCACCGACATTCAGCTGGATCGCGTGTTCATCGGCTCCTGCACCAACTCGCGCATCGAAGACTTGCGCGCTGCGGCCGTGATCGCCAAGGGTCGCAAAGTCGCTTCGACGATCAAGCAGGCAATCGTCGTACCGGGCTCGGGTCTGGTGAAGGCGCAGGCGGAAGCCGAAGGTCTCGACAAGATCTTCCTCGAAGCCGGTTTCGAATGGCGTGAGCCGGGTTGCTCGATGTGTCTGGCGATGAACCCGGACCGTTTGGAGTCCGGCGAGCATTGCGCTTCGACCTCCAACCGTAACTTCGAAGGCCGTCAGGGCGCCGGTGGTCGTACCCACCTCGTGAGCCCGGCCATGGCCGCTGCGGCGGCGGTAAACGGTCGTTTCATCGACGTTCGTGAATTGATCTAAAAGGAAGCGCAGCATGAAAGCTTTTACCCAGCACACTGGTCTTGTCGCGCCTCTGGATCGTGCCAACGTCGACACCGACCAGATCATTCCCAAGCAGTTCTTGAAGTCGATCAAGCGCACCGGTTTCGGCCCGAACCTGTTCGATGAGTGGCGTTACCTGGATGTCGGCCAGCCGTATCAGGACAACTCCAAGCGTCCGTTGAACAAGGACTTCGTGCTCAACGCCGAGCGTTATCAAGGTGCCAGCGTGTTGCTGGCCCGCGAGAACTTCGGTTGCGGCTCCAGCCGTGAACACGCGCCGTGGGCGCTGGAAGAATACGGTTTCCGCAGCATCATCGCGCCGAGCTACGCCGACATCTTCTTCAACAACAGCTTCAAGAATGGCTTGCTGCCGATCATCTTGAGCGACGCTGAAGTCGATGAATTGTTCAAGCAGGTTGAGGCCGAGCCGGGCTATCAATTGCAGATCGATCTGCACGAACAGACCGTGACCAGCCCGAACGGCAAGGTGTACCGCTTCGAGATCGACGCGTTCCGCAAGCATTGTCTGCTCAATGGTCTGGACGATATCGGTTTGACCTTGCAGGACGGCGATGCGATTGCGGCGTTTGAAGCCAAGCATCGTGTGAGCCAGCCGTGGTTGTTTCGCGACGCATGATTGATTCGAGATTGATGTAGTCAGGGCTGGCCTCTTCGCGAGCAAGCCCGCTCCCACAGGGGAATGCATTTCAAATGTGGGAGCGGGCTTGCTCGCGAAGGCGGCAGCTCAAACAACACAAATGCCAGGAAATGACTATGACCAGCACCGCCCAGCACAGTCAGGTTGTACAAAAGCAATTCGGTGAACAGGCCGCCGCCTACCTGAGCAGCGCTGTTCACGCTCAAGGCACCGAATTCGCGCTGCTACAGGCTGAACTGGTCGGGCAGGGCGACGCCCGGGTGCTGGACCTGGGTTGCGGCGCCGGTCATGTGAGTTTTCATGTGGCGCCACTGGTCAAGGAAGTGGTGGCCTACGACCTGTCGCAGCAAATGCTCGACGTGGTGGCCGCTGCGGCCGTTGATCGCGGTTTTGCCAATATCTCCACGGTCAACGGCGCTGCCGAGCGCCTGCCGTTTGCCGATGGCGAATTCGATTACGTGTTCAGCCGTTATTCGGCGCACCATTGGAGCGACCTCGGGGTGGCCCTGCGAGAGGTGCGCCGGGTGCTGAAACCGGGTGGTGTGGCAGCGTTCATCGACGTGTTGTCACCGGGCAGTCCGTTGTTTGACACTTACCTGCAAAGCGTCGAAGTGCTGCGCGACACCAGCCATGTGCGCGATTATTCCGCCGCTGAGTGGTTGCGTCATGTCAGCGAGGCCGGGCTGCATACCCGCAGCACCAGTCGTCAGCGCCTGCGTCTGGAGTACCGCAGTTGGGTCGAGCGCATGCGCACGCCCGAGGTGATGCGCGCCGCGATCCGCCAGTTGCAGCAGTCGATGGGCAACGAAGTACGAGAATATTTTGAGATTGATGCCGACGGCTCGTTCAGTACAGATGTAATCGTATTGATGGCTGAGCGCTAAGAATTTTTCCGGGCGCGCCCTGAGTGGCGCACCGATTGAAGACACGAGGAAAGCATGAGCAAGCAGATTCTGATTCTCCCAGGTGACGGTATTGGTCCGGAAATCATGGCCGAAGCGGTCAAGGTGCTGGAGCTGGCCAACGACAAGTACAACCTGGGCTTCGAGCTGAGCCATGACGTGATCGGTGGCGCCGCCATCGACAAGCATGGCGTGCCGTTGGCCGACGAAACCCTCGAGCGTGCCCGTGCTGCCGATGCAGTCCTGTTGGGCGCCGTGGGCGGCCCGAAATGGGACACCATCGAGCGTGACATCCGCCCTGAGCGCGGTCTGCTGAAAATCCGTGCGCAGCTGGGCCTGTTCGGCAACCTGCGTCCGGCGATCCTCTACCCGCAACTGGCCGACGCTTCGAGCCTGAAGCCGGAAATCGTTGCCGGTCTGGACATTCTGATCGTCCGTGAACTGACCGGCGGCATCTACTTCGGCGCGCCACGCGGCACCCGCACCCTGGACAACGGCGAGCGTCAGTCTTACGACACCCTGCCGTACAGCGAAAGCGAAATCCGCCGTATCGCCCGCGTCGGTTTCGACATGGCCATGGTTCGCGGCAAGAAGCTGTGCTCGGTGGACAAGGCCAACGTGCTGGCGTCCAGCCAACTGTGGCGTGAAGTGGTCGAGCAGGTCGCCAAGGATTACCCTGAAGTCGAACTGAGCCACATGTACGTCGACAACGCCGCCATGCAACTGGTGCGCGCACCGAAGCAGTTCGACGTGATCGTCACCGACAACATGTTCGGCGACATCCTGTCCGACGAAGCCTCGATGCTCACCGGCTCCATCGGCATGCTGCCGTCGGCTTCGCTGGATTCGAACAACAAGGGCATGTACGAGCCGTGCCACGGTTCGGCGCCGGACATCGCCGGTAAAGGCATTGCCAACCCGTTGGCGACCATTCTGTCGGTGTCGATGATGCTGCGTTACAGCTTCAATCTGCACGATGCGGCCGATGCCATCGAGAAGGCCGTCAGCGTGGTGCTGGATCAAGGCTTGCGTACCGGTGACATCTATTCGGCCGGTTGCACCAAAGTCGGAACGCAGGAAATGGGTGACGCAGTAGTCGCCGCGCTGCGGAATCTGTAATCTCTCGGGCCCGCTGCGAAATTCAATACAAAGCAGCGGCCCACTTTTCAAGAAGGTGTAGTTGCGATGAAACGTGTAGGTCTGATCGGTTGGCGCGGCATGGTCGGTTCCGTGCTCATGCAGCGGATGCTGGAAGAGCAGGATTTCGATCTTATCGAGCCGGTGTTTTTCACCACTTCCAATGTCGGTGGCCAAGGCCCGTCCGTGGGCAAGGACATTGCTCCGCTCAAGGACGCTTACAGCATTGAAGAGCTGAAAACCCTCGACGTGATTCTGACCTGCCAGGGCGGCGACTACACCAGCGAAGTGTTCCCGAAGCTGCGCGAAGCCGGCTGGCAGGGTTACTGGATCGACGCGGCTTCCAGCCTGCGCATGAACGATGACGCCGTCATCATTCTCGACCCGGTCAACCGCAAGGTCATCGACCAGCAACTGGACGCGGGCACCAAGAACTACATCGGCGGCAACTGCACCGTCAGCCTGATGCTGATGGGCCTGGGTGGTCTGTTCGAGGCCGGTCTGGTCGAGTGGATGAGCGCCATGACTTATCAGGCGGCCTCCGGTGCCGGCGCGCAGAACATGCGTGAACTGATCAAGCAGATGGGGGCGACTCACGCCGCTGTCGCCGATCAACTGGCCGACCCGGCCAGCGCGATCCTCGACATCGACCGTCGCGTGGCCGAGGCCATGCGCAGCGACGCGTACCCGACCGAAAACTTCGGCGTACCGCTGGCCGGCAGCCTGATTCCGTGGATCGACAAGGAACTGCCGAACGGCCAGAGCCGCGAAGAGTGGAAGGCCCAGGCCGAGACCAACAAGATCCTCGGCCGCTTCAAGAGCCCGATCCCGGTCGACGGCATCTGCGTGCGCATCGGCGCCATGCGTTGCCACAGCCAGGCGCTGACCATCAAGCTGAACAAAGACGTGCCGATCGCTGATATCGAAGGGCTGATCAGCCAGCACAACCCTTGGGTCAAACTGGTGCCGAACAACCGCGACATCAGCATGCAGGAGCTGAGCCCGACCAAGGTCACCGGCACCCTGAACGTACCGGTGGGTCGTCTGCGCAAGCTGAACATGGGCTCGCAATTCGTCGGTGCCTTCACCGTCGGCGACCAACTGCTGTGGGGCGCGGCCGAACCGCTGCGTCGCATGCTGCGGATCCTGCTGGAGCGTTGATCGCTTGATGCAATGAAAGAACCCGCGCCTTGTGAGAGGTGCGGGTTTTTTTATGCCTGAGGGTTCCCGGTGTCAGGTCTGGCGCCTTCGCGAGCAAGCCCGCTCCCACCCTTGAAATGCGTTCCCCCTGTGGGAGCGGGCTTGCTCGCGAAGAGGTCAGAACAAACACTGCAAGTCCCGCAGAAATTGCCTGCATGGCAGTCACCCGGTAAAGTGCCGCTCCCCCCGTTTCGCCAGAGGTAGAACCATGACCCAGACCCTTGATATTGCCGTCGTCGGCGCCACCGGTACTGTCGGCGAAACCCTCGTACAGATTCTCGAAGAACGCGACTTCCCGGTCGGCAACCTGCACCTCCTGGCCAGCAGCGAATCCGCCGGCAGTTCGGTGCTGTTTCGCAACAAGAACGTGCGCGTGCGTGAAGTCGACGAGTTCGATTTCAGCAAGGTCAAACTGGTGTTCTTCGCCGCTGGCGCTGCCGTTTCCCTGAGTTACGCGGCGCGTGCCCACGCGGCCGGTTGCTCGCTGATCGATCTGTCCGGCGCATTGCCGGCCGAGCAGGCGCCGCAAGTGGTGCCGGAGGCCAACGCCGAGGTCATTGCCGGTCTGAAAGCACCGTTCCAGGTCAGCAGCCCAAGCCCTTCGGCGACGACGCTGGCCGTGGTGCTGGCGCCGCTGCTCGATTTGCTCGAACTGCAATACGTCAACGTCACCGCCAATCTGGCCGTATCCGCCCAAGGTCGCGAAGCTGTGACCGAGCTGGCGCGGCAGACCGCTGAGTTGCTGAACATGCGTCCGCTGGAGCCGACTTTCTTTGATCGGCAGATGGCCTTCAACCTGTTGGCCCAGGTCGGCACGCCCGACGCTCAAGGCCACACGCTGCTGGAAAAACGGCTGGTGCGCGAGTTGCGTCAGGTGCTGAAGCAGCCTTTATTAAAGATTTCCGCCACTTGCGTTCAAGCCCCGGTGTTTTTTGGCGATAGCTATAGCGTGACCTTGCAGTCAGCGAGCGCGGTCGACCTGGCAAAGGTCAACGCTGCGCTTGAGGATGCGCCCGGCATCGAGCTGGTTGAGGCCGGCGATTATCCGACTGCGGTGGGTGACGCGGTGGGGCAGGACGTTGTCTATGTCGGTCGGGTGCGCAGCGGTGTCGACGACCCGGCGGAACTTAATCTGTGGCTGACGTCAGATAACGTACGCAAAGGCGCGGCCCTGAATGCTGTGCAGGTCGCTGAATTGTTGATAAAAGACCTGCTGTAAAAGATACTTGGCAACAATTTGTCGACTGATTCTAGGTGAGCGCTATGCTTGCCCGGAGCACTTGATAACGTGTCACCCTCCGGGACTTTCCGGGGCATCAAAGAAATGATCGCGCGCGGCAGTCTGTCGTCGTCGCGCGCAATGCCTTACGGCAGCGGCAATCAACATCTTCTCGCTGGCCGAGGAACGTTCAAACAAAGGATGAGGCTATGGTTCAAGTTCGCAAACTGGTGTTAGCAATAGCGGCCGCCTCGGCGCTGTCCTCCGGTATGGCGCATGCCCTCGGGCTCGGGGAGCTGACCCTGAAGTCGACCCTGAACCAGCCGCTGGTGGCCGAGATCGAGCTGCTCGACGTCAAGGATCTCACTGCTGCCGAAGTGGTGCCGAGCCTGGCTTCACCCGAAGATTTCGCCAAGGCCGGCGTCGATCGCCAGGCCTTCCTCAACGACCTGACGTTCACCCCGGTGCTCAACGCCAGCGGCAAAAGCGTGCTGCGCGTGACTTCGAGCAAGCCGCTGTCGGAACCGATGGTGAAATTCCTCGTGCAGGTGATGTGGCCCAACGGCCGTCTGCTGCGCGATTACAGCGTGCTGCTGGATCCGTCGAAGTTCTCGCCGCAGACCGCTGATGCCGCCGCGCAACCGGCGCCGTCGCAGACCATCACCGCACCGACCACCGGCGCGACTCACCCGAATCAATACACCACCACGCCGCGCGATACCCTGTGGGAAATCGCCGCGAAGGCGCGCACCGGCGGTTCGGTGCAGCAGACCATGCTGGCGATTCAGGCGCTCAACCCGGATGCGTTCATCGACGGCAACATCAACCGGCTGAAAACCGGTCAGGTGCTGCGCCTGCCGGACTCGGTGGAAAGCACCGCGCTGCCGCAATCGAAAGCGATTGCCGAAGTCGCCGCGCAGAACGAAGCCTGGCGTCAGGGTCGTCGCTATGTGGCCAAGCCGGGTACCGGCCAGCAGCAGCTCGATGCCACCAAGCGTGGTCGCAGCAATGTCGGCGCCGGCCAGAATGCCAAGGACAACCTGAGTCTGGTCTCTGCCGAAAACGCCAAAGGGCGTGGCAAAGGCCCGGCCGGCGATGCCAAGGCGTTGAGCAACAAGCTGGCGGTGACTCAGGAAAGCCTCGACACGACCCGTCGTGACAACGAGGAACTGAAAAGCCGCATGGCCGATCTGCAAAGTCAGCTGGACAAGCTGCAACGCCTGATCGAGCTGAAGAACAATCAACTGGCGAAGATGCAGGCCGAAGGCCCGGGCGCTGCGCCAGCCGCCACTGCTGCCGTACCGGCGATCACCGCCGAACTGGCTGCAACCCCTCCAGCCACCCCGGCAGAAGCGGCGCCAACACCTGAATCGGCGATTGCGCCACCGGTCGACACGCCTGCTGAAACGCCGGTGGTCGCGCCGAAACCGGTTGTTGACGAGGATAAAACCTTCAATGAACTGCTGACCAATCCGATCCTGCTGGGTCTGATCGGTGGCGGTGCGGTGGTGTTGCTGCTTCTGCTGTTGCTGCTGGCCCGTCGCCGCAAAGCCCAGCAGGAAGCCGAGAAACACCTGCGCATGGCTCGCGCTCTGGCGGAAGAGCAAGAGTTCTCCACCGAGCAGGATCTGCCGGAAAGCAGCTTCGAAGGCCTGGAAACACCTGCTGCCAGCGTCAAGCTCAACACCCCGGCACCTGCGCCAGCGCCTGCTGCGGTAGTGGCTCCGGTGGTGATGGCTGAGCCGATTGCCGCGCCATTGGTCGCACCGTCCGCCGAGCGTTCCGATGACGTGCTGGACAAGGCTCAGTCGCACATCAATGCCGGTCGCCTGAATCAGGCCGCAGCGTTGCTGGAAGAGGGCGTCAGCCTCGAGCCGCAACGCAGTGATCTGCGTCTGAAACTGATGGAAGTCTACGGTCAGCAGGGTGATCGCGATGCGTTCGTGGGTCAGGAGCGTCAGTTGGTGGCCAACGGTGATAACTTCGCCAAGGTCGAAGAGCTGAAAAAACGCTTCCCGGCCATGGCGGTCGTCGCTGTCGCGGGTCTGGCTGCAGCGGCAGCCGCCGCCGAACTCGATGCGCAATACGTCAAGGAGCTGCTGCTCGACGAGCCAGAGGTGCCTGCACCTGAGCCTGCTCCTGCGGCAGACGACCTGGACAGCGCGTTCGACCTGAGCCTGGACGATCTCGACAACATTACTCCGGTTGAGCCTGCACCTGTTGTTGAGCCTGAAGCTCCGGTGGAGCTGGACGAGTTCCCGGCCGACGACGATCTGAGCTTTGAATCGGTGCTGCAACAGCAGACCGAGATCAAAGAGAATCTCGACGACCTGTCGGACTTCGACCTCGATCTGGATCTGGGTGCCGAGCCTGCGCCAGCCCCGGCGGCGGATCTGGCGGATGATGACTTCTTGCTGGATCTGGACGAAGGCGTGAAAGATCTGTCGCCGGCCGAGCCTGTGGTCGCCAACGAAGTGCCACAGGACGATCTGGAGCTGCCGGCGGATTTCGATCTGTCGCTGGCTGATGAAATGGACAGCAACCCGGCGGCCGAGCCTGACGCATTCGCAGCGGAACTGAATGACGTCAACGCCGAGCTGGATCGCCTGTCGCAGAGCATCGCCGAGCCGACCTTCACCGAAGCCGATGCGGCCATGGGCGATGATCTGGGCGAGGACGATTTCGACTTCCTCGCCGGCACCGATGAAGCCGCGACCAAACTCGATCTGGCCCAGGCTTACATCGATATGGGCGACAGCGACGGCGCACGCGACATCCTCAACGAAGTGTTGACCGAGGGTGACGAAAAGCAGCGTGGCGAAGCCAAGGAAATGCTTTCGCACCTGGCATGAGCCAGCGGTAAA
This sequence comes from Pseudomonas sp. MWU12-3103b, assembly GCF_023100615.1. NCBI lineage: Bacteria > Pseudomonadati > Pseudomonadota > Gammaproteobacteria > Pseudomonadales > Pseudomonadaceae > Pseudomonas > Pseudomonas sp. MWU12-3103b. Next base: position 112,612 of record NZ_JALMEY010000018.1, on the reverse strand, counting down.
TAAAAACGGCAGCCCATCGAGGCTGCCGTTTTTTTTGGGCTGGATTCTGCAGCGCCTGGAATGGCGCTTTCGCGAGCAAGCCCGCTCCCACATTTGAAATGTGCTCTACCTGTGGGAGCGGGCTTGCTCGCGAAGAGGTCGGATCCGTCAACACAGAACTGACTGGCATCCCCGGTCCACAGCCTTATAATGCCCGCCTTTGCACATCAGCAGGCTGTCCCACCTTGGCAAACATAGATAACCCGGTCGCCGAAATGGCACCCGAAGGCTTTTACCGTGTGGCACTGGGTGTCGAGTACAAAGGCTCGCGCTACAGCGGCTGGCAGCGTCAGTTGACCGGCGTGGCCACGGTGCAGGAAGAACTCGAAAAAGCCTTGTCGAAAGTCGCCAATTCGCCGATTTCGCTGCAGTGCGCCGGGCGTACCGATGCCGGGGTGCATGCTTGCGGACAAGTGGTGCATTTCGACACGCCAGTCGATCGTTCGCTGAAAGCCTGGGTGATGGGCGCCAATATCAACCTGCCCCACGACATCAGTGTCAGCTGGGCGCGGGTGATGCCGGCGCATTTCCATGCGCGGTTCAAAGCCATCGCCCGGCGTTATCGCTATGTCATCTACAACGATCAGATTCGTCCGGCGCATCTCAACGAAGAAATCACCTGGAACCACCGCCCACTCGACGTTGAGCGCATGGCTGAAGCGGCGCAATACCTGATCGGCACTCACGATTTCAGTGCGTTCCGTGCTGGTCAGTGCCAGGCCAAGTCGCCGATCAAGAAGATGCATCATCTGCGCGTGACTCGCCACGGCAAGATGATCGTTCTCGATATTCGCGCCAACGCCTTTTTGCACCACATGGTGCGCAACATTGCCGGTGTGCTGATGACCATCGGTGCCGGCGAGCGGCCTGTCGAGTGGATGAAGGAAGTGCTGGAAAGCCGCGAGCGCCGTTCCGGTGGTGTGACAGCGCATCCGTACGGGCTGTACCTGGTGCAGGTCGAGTATCACGACGAATTTCCGTTGCCCGAGCGTTTTATCGGGCCACATTTCCTTACGGGTTTCTCGGAACTTGACGGCTGACGCCCTCGAACGCATTTGTTACCATCCGGGACTTTCCCGAATTTGACGCGGAGTTTTTCTCGATATGTCAGCCGTTCGCAGCAAGATCTGCGGGATTACCCGCATAGAAGATGCGTTGGCAGCGGTCGAGGCCGGGGCGGATGCGATCGGGTTCGTGTTCTACGCCAAGAGCCCGCGTGCAGTGAGCGTGCAGCAGGCAAGGGCGATCATCCAGGCCTTGCCGCCGTTCGTGACGACGGTGGGCCTGTTCGTCAATGCCAGCCGCTGCGAGTTGGGGGAAATCCTCGATGCCGTGCCGCTGGATTTGTTGCAGTTCCATGGCGACGAGACCGCTGAACAGTGCGAAGGTTGGCATCGTCCGTACATCAAGGCATTGCGGGTCAAGGCTGGCGATGACATCGCGGCTGCCGTCGATGCCTATCCGAGTGCCAGTGGCGTGCTGCTCGACACTTATGTCGAAGGCGTGCCGGGCGGAACCGGCGAGGCGTTCGACTGGTCTTTGATTCCGCAAGCTTTGAGCAAGCCGCTGATCCTGGCCGGTGGCCTCACCCCGGAAAACGTCGCCGACGCTGTGGCCCGGGTCAAACCGTACGCGGTCGATGTCAGCGGCGGGGTAGAAGCGAGCAAGGGCATCAAGGATCATGCGAAGATCCGCGCGTTCATCAATGCCGTACGTAGAAGCTCGCAGGGAGCGTCTACTTCGATGTGACGGCTGGCGAACTGCCGCCGTCCATCAATGCACTTGCACAAAGCAGGCGAGGCTGAGGGTTTCTGGAGTTGCACGCAGGTCATGTTTCGCGCTGACCGCGGCGTTCCACCAACCATCGCCACACACATGAATTTAGCTGAAGGGCATACGCGGGGCTGCGAACCAGAGCGTTCGGGCCGCCGGTACTGGAGAAAGAAAGCATGAGCAACTGGTTGGTAGACAAACTGATCCCTTCGATCATGCGTTCGGAGGTCAAGAAGAGCTCGGTGCCTGAAGGTCTGTGGCACAAATGCCCGTCCTGCGAGGCTGTGCTGTATCGCCCTGAGCTGGAAAAGACCCTGGACGTTTGCCCCAAGTGCAACCACCACATGCGCATCGGCGCACGGGCGCGCATCGACATCTTCCTGGATGCCGAAGGCCGCAACGAGCTGGGTGCAGACCTGGAGCCGGTTGACCGTCTGAAATTCCGCGACGGCAAGAAGTACAAGGACCGTCTGGTCGCTGCACAGAAGCAGACCGGCGAAAAAGACGCGCTGATCTCCGTCAGTGGCACCCTGTTGGGTATGCCGGTGGTGGTGTCGGCGTTCGAATTCAGCTTCATGGGCGGTTCCATGGGCGCCATCGTCGGTGAGCGCTTCGTGCGCGCCGCCAACTACGCCCTGGAAAACCGTTGCCCGATGATCTGCTTCGCCGCCTCCGGTGGTGCGCGCATGCAGGAAGCGCTGATCTCGCTGATGCAGATGGCCAAGACTTCGGCCGTGCTCGCGCGTTTGCGTGAAGAAGGCATTCCGTTCATCTCGGTGCTGACCGACCCGGTCTACGGCGGCGTTTCCGCCAGTCTGGCAATGCTCGGCGACGTGATCGTCGGTGAGCCGAAAGCCCTGATCGGCTTCGCCGGTCCGCGTGTGATCGAGCAGACCGTGCGTGAAAAGCTGCCGGAAGGCTTCCAGCGCAGCGAGTTCCTGCTGGAGCATGGCGCGATCGATCTGATCATTGATCGTCGTGAATTGCGTCCACGTCTGGGCAATCTGCTGGCGCAACTGATCGGCCAGCCGACTCCGACCTACGTCGCCGCTCCTGTCGAGCCAATCGTCGTTCCACCGGTGCCTGCCAACGTATGACCGAGCGTACCCTTGGCGAGTGGCTCGCCTACCTTGAGCAGTTGCATCCATCGGCCATCGACATGGGGCTGGAGCGTTCGCAACAGGTAGCGTCCCGCATGGGACTGGGCCAGCCGGCGCCTCGGGTGATTACGGTCACCGGCACCAACGGCAAGGGTTCGACCTGCGCTTTCGTGGCTTCCTTGCTACGGGCGCAGGGCCTGAGCGTGGGTGTCTACAATTCTCCGCACCTGCTGCGTTACAACGAGCGGGTGCAGCTCAATGGCGTCGAAGCCACTGACACTCAGCTGTGCGAGGCCTTCGCTGCAGTCGAGGCCGGGCGTGGCGACACTTCCCTGACTTACTTCGAAATGGGCACCCTGGCGGCGTTCTGGCTGTTTCAACAGGCAAAACTTGACGCTGTGGTGCTGGAAGTCGGTCTGGGTGGGCGTCTGGACACGGTCAATGTGGTGGACGCCGATATCGCGCTGGTCACCAGCATTGGCGTCGATCATGCCGAATACCTGGGCAATACCCGCGAATCCGTGGCCTTCGAGAAGGCCGGGATTTTCCGTCAGGGCAAACCAGCCTTGTGCGGCGACCTGAATCCTCCGCGCCCGTTGCTCGACAAGGCGCGGGAGCTGGCATGTCCGTTTTTCCTGCGTGGGCGTGATTTCGACCTCGGCATCACAGACCAGCACTGGCAGTGGCGCGGTACCGATGCGCAAGGCCAGCCGGTCGAACTGCGCGACTTGCCGCTGCTCGATCTGCCAATGGAAAACGCCGCGCTGGCCTTGCAGGCATATCTGCTGCTTGGTTTGCCGTGGAATCCGTCGCAAATTGTTGCTGCCTTGCAGGCCACTCGCGTGGTCGGCCGGCTGGATCGTCGCTCGTTCGAATTCCATGGCAAGCGCCTGAACCTGCTGCTGGACGTGGGGCATAACCCGCACGCGGCGGAGTATCTGGCGCGGCGGCTGGCCAGTCGGCCGCCGGTGGGCAAGCGTCTGGCGGTATTCGGCTTGCTGGCCGACAAGGATCTGGATGGTGTTGTCGGCGAATTGAATGCTAGTGTCCAGCATTGGGCGGTCGCGCCGCTGGATTCGCCGCGTTCGCGTCCGGTCAGTGAATTGCACGCCGGGTTGCAGAACCTTGGCGCGTCCGTCACGTCCTATGACAGTGTCGCAGCGGCGCTGGAAGGGCAGTGCGAGATCGCAACCAGCGACGACGAGATTCTGTTGTTCGGATCATTTTATTGTGTTGCCGAGGCCCTTGAATGGTTGGCCCGGCGCTCCACGGAGGAAGCGGCAAATGGCTTTGCTGGATAAAGCGTACAAGCAGCGCATGGTTGGCGCCCTGGTGCTGGTGGCACTGGCGGTGATTTTCCTGCCGATGCTGTTTTCCCGCCAGGACGAGCAACGTCAAGTGACGGTCGAGGCGCCTGCCGCGCCGCAAGCCCCTTCGATGCCGCAGGTGCAAATGGAATCGGTGGCCGTGCCTGAGCCGCAGGCTTTGCCGCAAGAACCGGTGCCAGCGGATGAAGAAGTCGCAGAAGACACTGCGCCTGCTGTACCAATCGCGGCAGCCCCGGCGCCGACGGCGCCCATAGCAATCGCCAAGCCGACTGCGCCGCCTGCGGTGGCCAAACCGATTCCGGCACCTGCTCAGCCTATTGCTGCTGCGTCGAAACCTGACACCACGCAAAGTCGCGTCGATGCCAACGGTCTGTCGGTCAGCTGGTCGGTGCAACTGGCCAGCCTGTCGAGTCGCGCCAGCGCCGAAAGCCTGCAGAAAACCCTGCGCAGCCAAGGCTATAACGCCTATATCCGTTCCGCCGACGGCAAGAATCGGGTGTTCGTGGGGCCGCTGATCGAGCGTGCCGAGGCCGATCGTCTGCGTGATCTGTTGAGTCGCCAGCAGAACCTCAAAGGGTTTGTCGTGCGCTTCCAGCCCGAGCGCGGCTAGGATCTATCGATTCGATTGAAATGCACTGAAAATCGCAGCTTACCGACAGCGGTGCGCTCTGCTAAAATGCGCCGCCTTATCCGTCTGTAGGCTGCACTGTGCCATTTACCCTGGTTGACTGGGCGATCGTTGCAATCATCGCCATCTCCGCTTTGATCAGTTTGAGCCGCGGCTTCGTCAAGGAAGCATTATCGCTGGTGACCTGGATCATCGCAGGAGCGGTTGCCTGGATGTTCGGTGGCTCACTGTCCGAGTACCTCGCCGGATACATCGAAACCCCATCGGCTCGCGTGATCGCGGGCTGTGCCATCATGTTTGTCGCCACGCTGATCGTGGGCGCAATGATCAATTATCTTATCGGCGAGTTGGTGCGCGTGACCGGATTGTCCGGCACCGACCGATTCCTGGGCATGGCCTTCGGCGCGGCGCGTGGCGTGTTGCTGGTGGTCGTGGCAGTCGGGCTGTTGAGCCTGGGGCCGGTACAGCAGGACGGGTGGTGGAAAGAATCACAGCTCGTGCCAAAGTTTCTATTGGTCGCCGACTGGTCCAAAAACCTGATTCTCGGGTGGAGCAGTCAGTGGCTTGCCAGCGGAATCAGCGTACCCGCTGATATTCCGTTCAAGGAGCAACTCTTGCCGTCGGCCAAAACGCCTCAGTGAGTGTTGTTCAGTTCAGATCCATTAAGTAGGGGTTGCGTCGCATGTGTGGCATCGTCGGTATCGTCGGTAAGTCGAACGTCAATCAGGCGCTGTATGACGCGCTAACCGTGCTCCAGCACCGCGGCCAGGACGCTGCCGGTATCGTGACCAGCCATGATGGCCGGTTGTTCTTGCGCAAGGACAATGGTCTGGTGCGTGACGTGTTTCAGCAGCGTCACATGCAGCGCCTGGTCGGCCACATGGGTATCGGTCACGTCCGTTACCCGACTGCCGGCAGCTCGACCTCGGCCGAAGCGCAGCCGTTTTACGTCAACTCGCCTTACGGCATCACCCTGGCGCACAACGGCAACCTGACCAACGTTGAACAGTTGGCCAAAGAGATCTACGAATCCGACCTGCGTCACGTCAACACCAGTTCCGACTCGGAAGTGCTGCTTAACGTGTTCGCCCACGAGCTGGCCCAGCGCGGCAAGCTGCAACCGACCGAAGAAGACGTGTTTGCCGCCGTGACCGACGTGCACAACCGTTGCGTCGGCGGTTACGCGGTGGTGGCGATGATCACCGGTTACGGCATCGTCGGTTTCCGTGACCCGCACGGCATTCGTCCGATCGTGTTCGGCCAGCGTCACACCGACGAAGGCGTCGAGTACATGATCGCTTCCGAAAGCGTTTCCCTGGACGTGCTCGGTTTCACCCTGATCCGCGACCTGGCCCCGGGCGAAGCGGTCTACATCACTGAAGACGGCAAGCTGCACACTCGTCAGTGCGCGACCAACCCGTCCCTGACCCCGTGCATCTTCGAACACGTCTACCTGGCGCGTCCGGATTCGATCATCGACGGTGTGTCGGTGTACAAGGCGCGTCTGCGCATGGGCGAGAAACTCGCCGAGAAGATCCTGCGCGAGCGTCCAGAGCACGACATCGACGTGGTCATCCCGATCCCGGACACCAGCCGCACCGCCGCGCTGGAGCTGGCGAACCACCTGGGTGTGAAATTCCGCGAAGGCTTCGTCAAGAACCGTTACATCGGCCGGACCTTCATCATGCCGGGCCAGGCGGCGCGCAAGAAGTCGGTTCGCCAGAAGCTCAACGCGATCGAGCTGGAATTCCGCGGCAAGAACGTGATGCTGGTCGACGACTCGATCGTACGCGGCACCACCTGCAAGCAGATCATCCAGATGGCCCGCGAAGCCGGCGCGAAAAACGTCTACTTCTGCTCGGCGGCCCCGGCCGTACGCTTCCCGAACGTTTACGGCATCGACATGCCGAGCGCTCACGAACTGATCGCACACAATCGTTCGACTCAGGATGTGGCGGATCTGATCGGTGCAGACTGGCTGATCTATCAGGATCTGCCTGACTTGATCGAAGCAGTCGGTGGCGGCAAGATCAAGATCGAAAACTTCGATTGCGCGGTGTTCGACGGCAAGTACGTCACCGGCGACGTCGACGAGGCTTACCTGGACAAGATCGAGCAGGCACGCAACGATGCCTCCAAGGTCAAGACCCAGGCGGTCAGTGCGATCATCGATCTGTACAACAACTGAGTTTCTACCGGCCCTGAGGGGCCGGTTTTGTATCTGGCAAAAGACTTTCATTTATTCAGTACAGGGCAAGGAGTGACAGCATGAGTCAGGAATGGGATGCCGGTCGGCTGGACAGCGACCTCGAAGGCGTAGCGTTCGATACCCTGGCCGTACGTGCCGGTCAGCACCGTACGCCGGAAGGCGAACACGGTGATCCGATGTTCTTCACTTCCAGCTACGTGTTCCGTACCGCTGCCGACGCGGCTGCGCGGTTTGCCGGGGAAGTGCCGGGCAACGTTTACTCGCGCTACACCAACCCGACCGTGCGCGCGTTCGAAGAGCGCATTGCCGCGCTGGAAGGCGCCGAGCAAGCGGTCGCCACCGCCACGGGCATGGCCGCGATCATGGCGGTGGTGATGAGCCTGTGCAGTGCCGGCGATCACGTGCTGGTGTCGCGCAGCGTGTTCGGTTCGACCATCAGCCTGTTCGAGAAGTACTTCAAGCGTTTCGGTGTGCAAGTCGACTACGTGCCGCTGGCCGATCTGTCGGGTTGGGATGCGGCGATCAAGCCGAACACCAAGCTGCTGTTCGTCGAGTCGCCGTCCAACCCGCTGGCTGAGCTGGTGGATATTACCGCGCTGGCGGAAATCGCTCACGCCAAAGGCGCGATGCTGGTGGTCGACAACTGCTTCTGCACGCCTGCCTTGCAGCAGCCGCTGAAACTCGGCGCGGACATTGTCGTGCACTCGGCGACCAAGTTCATCGACGGCCAGGGCCGCTGCATGGGCGGTGTGGTGGCTGGTCGCAGCGAGCAGATGAAAGAAGTTGTCGGTTTCCTGCGCACCGCCGGGCCGACCCTGAGCCCGTTCAACGCGTGGATCTTCCTCAAGGGCCTGGAAACCCTGAATCTGCGGATGAAGGCGCACTGCGCCAACGCCCAGCAACTGGCCGAATGGCTGGAGCAGCAGGACGGTATCGAGAAAGTCCATTACGCCGGTCTCAAGAGTCATCCGCAGCACGAACTGGCCCAGCGTCAACAGAAGGGCTTCGGTGCAGTGGTGAGTTTCGAGGTCAAGGGCGGTAAAGAGGGCGCGTGGCGCTTTATCGATGCCACCCGGTTGATCTCGATCACCGCCAACCTTGGTGACAGCAAAACCACCATCACCCATCCGAGCACCACCTCCCATGGCCGTCTGGCGCCACAGGAGCGTGAAGCAGCAGGGATCCGTGACAGCCTGATCCGCATCGCGGTCGGTCTGGAAGACGTGGCGGACCTGCAGGCTGATCTGTCGCGCGGTCTGGCGGCGTTGTGATCGAGTTGTCTACTCCGAAGGCGGGCACCCATGGCCGCGTGGCGCTGGTTACCGGTGCTGCGCGCGGCATCGGTTTGGGTATCGCGGCCTGGTTGATCAGCGAAGGCTGGCAAGTGGTGTTGACTGATCTCGATCGTGTGCGCGGTTCGAAAGTGGCGAAGGTGCTGGGCGAGAATGCCTGGTTCATCGCCATGGACGTGGCGGATGAAAGTCAGGTCGCGCTCGGTGTTGCCGAGGTGCTCGGCCAATTTGGTCGTCTCGATGCACTGGTGTGCAACGCGGCAGTCGCTGACCCGCACAACATCACCCTGGAAAGTCTTGATCTGGCGTACTGGAATCGAGTGCTGGCGGTAAACCTCAGTGGACCGATGCTGCTGGCCAAGCACTGCGCGCCGTATCTGCGCGCGCACAACGGCTCGATCGTCAATCTGGCCTCGACCCGTGCGCGGCAGTCGGAGGCTGATTCCGAGGCGTATGCGGCGAGCAAGGGCGGGTTGTTGGCGCTGACCCACGCGCTGGCGATCAGCCTCGGGCCGGAAATTCGCGTCAATGCGGTCAGCCCTGGCTGGATTGATGCTCGGGATCCTTCTGCGCGGCGAGCAGAGCCTTTGGCCGATGCCGATCATGCTCAGCATCCGGCGGGCAGGGTAGGGACGGTCGAGGATGTGGCGGCGATGGTCGCGTGGCTGTTGTCGCGCAATGCCGGGTTTGTCACCGGGCAGGAATTCGTCGTGGATGGTGGCATGACCAAGAAGATGATTTACACCGAGTAGATCGCGTTCTTCTCCTGAATTTGCGTCAAATGGGCTGCCGCCTTCGCGAGCAAGCTCGCTCCCACATTTGGAATGCAATCCCCCTGTGGGAGCGAGCTTGCTCGCGAAGGCAGTCTTGCAGGATGGAAACAATTTCGTCTTTTTCAGAAAAACTTCAATCCTGCTATTGACTTAGGTTCGCTACCTGCGTAAATTTCGCGGCCTCGGAGATGCAAACGGGTGATTAGCTCAGCTGGGAGAGCGTCTGCCTTACAAGCAGAATGTCGGCGGTTCGATCCCGTCATCACCCACCACTCCCCGAGAAACTTGCGCAAGCAAGAGGTAGGCTGAAAGTGCCTCCACCGACGCGCAGCGGTAGTTCAGTCGGTTAGAATACCGGCCTGTCACGCCGGGGGTCGCGGGTTCGAGTCCCGTCCGCTGCGCCATATCTTACGAGTCAGAGATTGTCTGGTTCGCGACTGCAAAGCACCGAAGCTTTCAGTCAAAACGAGTTACTTGAGCGCAAGCTCAAAGCGATACGCAGCGGTAGTTCAGTCGGTTAGAATACCGGCCTGTCACGCCGGGGGTCGCGGGTTCGAGTCCCGTCCGCTGCGCCATATCTGTTTCAAGGACCACTGAACGCCTTGAAACACCGAAAGCAGCCGTTGGTTGTTTCGGAATCGATAGCAAAGACCCTGGTCGAAAGACCGGGGTTTTTTGTGTCTGAAATTTGGCAACTTTTCTTTTTCCTCCCCCTATCCCCGAATCCAAAGCAACCCCCCTGTGGGAGCGGGCTTGCTCGCGAAAGCGGTGTGTCAGTTGAAAATGGTCTGCCTGACGTCACGCCTTCGCGAGCAAGCCCGCTCCCACAGGGGGGGTGTCGGTGTGCCCGGCGATCTGCTGCGGTGCCACGTCGCATTGATTTTTTGATTCTTTAGTCAAATTTTTGTAACTGGTTGTTTGCCGGACGCTCAGAAACCTTTAAAGTTAACCTTTCGGTCAGCTTTGCACTGTCAACACGCCCTTTGTTTAGCCAAGAAGGGCTTCTGCAAGACTCGAGATTCCCAGTAGATAACCAGAAGGGCGGACACATAACCGCCCAGAGGATGATCCATGTCCAACCGTGATATATCCCGGCGCTCGTTCCTCCAGGGCGGGCTGGTGGCGGGTGTGAGCGTCACGCTCACGCCGCTCAGCAGTCAGGCGCTGGCTGCCTTGATGGAAAACAGCGTCACCGTGCCGTCCGAGAAGTGGCTCGGCAACAACGGCAAGGCACGCCAACGTAACGACGCCCTGTCCAAGGTCTGCGGCAACAAAGTATTTGCCCGCGACATTCGCTCCAAGGACATGCCGGGCTGGCCTGAACAGCAAGGCCACGCCATGCTGCTGAAAACCATCAAGGCCGACCGAATCTACGAAGGCTACGACCTGTCGTGGCTGGGCGCCGACTTGCAGCCTGACCGCATCGTCACCGCAGCCGATCTGGACAAGGACGGCATCGTCTTCCCCGAAGAACACGCGCCAGACCCTTTGCTGCCGGAAGGCAAAGTGCCGATGTTCATCGGCCACCCGGTGGCGATCCTGATCTGGAACGATTTCGAGCGTTTCCGTCAGGCCAAGAACAAACTCAAATTCAATGACAAGGCGATTCGTTACGGTGCACAAGTGCCGTACTACGAAGGCGACCCTTATGGCAGCTTCCGCTACGTGCGCGTGGGCGGCGCGACCTCGGCCGACGAAGACGAATTCGCCAGCCTGAAAGACTCGATTCTGTTCCCGATGTTGAAAAACCGGCGTCCGGTGTGGAATTCCCAGCCGAACCTGCACGGCAACCTGACCGAGCGCGGCCTGTTCTACGCCGACCGCATGAAAAAAGAGATCGATACGCCGCCGGACAACTGGCTGGTGTTCGACGAGCGCTACAAAACCCCGTCGATCGAACCGGCCGCCATGGAGCCGGACAACGGCAACGGCTGGTACGACCCGAAAACCAAGACCCTGCACTTCGTGGTCGCCACTCAGTGCCCGCTGGAAGCGGCGACCGAGACCGCGAAAATGATCGCGCCATCGCGCTTCGGCCTGGCAAACCTGAACATGCACCCGGGTTACACCGTGGGCTACGGTTCCAAAGACCACAACATCTTCGTCTACTACGCGGCCCTCGCTGCGCTGTACGGCGCCGGTGTACCGATCCGTCTGGCCAACGACCGCTATGAGCAGTTCCAGAGCGGCATCAAGCGTCACCCGTTCGACATCCGCTATCAGCTCGCAGTGGACAAGAACGACTACAGCTTCAAGATTTTCCGTGCCGAGATGAGCGTCGACGGTGGTGGCCGTATCAACTACAGCCCGTCGGTAGCGGCAGTCGGTGCCACGGCAGCGCAGTCGATCTATTACATGCCGCAGAACGATCTGCAGGTCACCGCTTATCACTCGCGTGGTGTTGAAGCGGGTTCGATGCGCGGTTACGGCACCCTGCAAAGCATGGCCTCGACCGAAATGATGGTCGACGAAATCGCCAACCGCCTCGGCGTTGACGCGATTGATCTGCGTCGCAAGAACGCCTTGCGTTCGGGCATGAAAAACACCCAGGGCGCGATCCCGGCGGGTGCTCTGCGCCTGCACGAGATTCTCGACAAGGCCTCGGTGCACGAAGTCTGGAAAAACCGCGACGCGATCAAGAAACAGCGCGAAGCTGCCGACCCGGACAACTGGTACGGCGTGGGTTTTGCCATTTGCCAGAAAGACTTCGGCACTGGCTCCGAAGCGCCGATGGCCAGCATCGAATTCACTGCTGAAGGTCGCATCACTCTGCGTCACATCGGTATTGAAATCGGCACTGGCATGTCCACTTCGCAGGCGCTGGTGGTGGCCGATTTCCTTGGCAGCCCGGCGCACGACGTGAAGACCGGCGAAACCGAATGGAAGGAAATGCAGCTGATCACCAGCGGCAACCCTTACATCATGAGCCAGGCCGAACAGGACAACCTGCTGCGCAACCCGCGTTGGGTCGGCAAGCTGGCCTCGGCGTCGTCCGCGACCAACTCGGCCTACTACTTCAGTCACGCCACCCGTGAAGCGGCGCGCGTGCTGTTCAACAACGGTTTGTGGCCGGCGGCCATGGAAATCTGGCGTCAGGGCCCTTACGGCGGTCAAGCCAACCCTTACGTGGTGCGTCGTGAAGATGCGCATTGGGTCGACGGCAAACTCACTGCCAACGGTATGCAGCCATTGAGCTTCGAAGAGCTGGCCAAGCATGCTCACGAGCGTGGTCTGGTGACCGGTGCCACCGTTCACGCATTCAACCGCTGGAGCTGGGCCGAGGCCGAATACAGCATCGACGGCGTGCGCGAGCGTCTGCCGCTCGACGGTCTGGCAGTGAAGTACGGTGATGGCGCGCCGAAGGCGAAGAAAGCGCTGATGAGCACAGCGGGTTTCCACCTGTTGGATCGCCAGAACATCAACTACCCGGTGGTCCAGTTGAACAACGCTGCGGTGACTTACTACAGCCCGGTCGCAACTCTGGTGGAGCTGAAGGTCAACAAAGGCTCGGCGGAAGTCGAGGTGCTCAACCACCATTCGTGGGTCGAGTGCGGTCGGGTGCTGGTCGAAGAACTGGTCAAGGGCCAGCTCGAAGGCGGGATCGCCATGGGCATCGGTCATGCATTGATGGAAGAGATGCCGCTGTACGAAGGCGGACCGGGGGAGGGTGACTGGAACTTCAACCGTTATCGCCTGCCGATGGCTCGTCACGTGGCGGTGTGGAAGCAGACCGCGGAGATTCTGCCGCCGCTGTCGCCAAGCGATCCGTCCAAGGGCATCGCCGAAGTGGTGATGATCCCGGTGGTCGGTGCCATCGGTAACGCCGTGGCGCACGCCATAGGTAAACGTGTTCGCGATCTGCCAATCACTGCTGCGCGCATCAAGGAGGCCCTCAATGGCTAACCGTCCGCTTCAACTGACCCTCAATGGTCAATCCGTCGGCCCGGTGGACATCCCTGATGACCTGCCGATGATCGACTATCTGCACGAATACAAGAACCTCACCGGTTCACGCCTGGGCTGCGGCCAGGGCATCTGCCACGCCTGCGTGGTGATCGTCGACAACCCGGACGGCACCAGTGAAGAAGTGCGCACCTGCATCACCGGCGCGCATTACTTCGAAGGCAAGAAAGTCCGCACCATCGAAAGTCACGCCAAGCGTGATGAGAGTGGCCAGGTCACTGAGCTGAACCCGATCCAGCAGCGTTTCGTCGACGAATTCGCCTTCCAGTGCAGCTACTGCGCGCCGGGCTTCGTCAATGCCGCGACGGTGCTGGTGGAGAAGCTGCAGCGCCAGCCGATCGTCAAAAGCCAACTGGAAAAAGTCATCGAGGACAGCCTCGGCCACCACATCTGCCGTTGCACCGGGTATGTGCGTTACTACAACGCCACGCGCAACGTGCTGACCGATCTCGGCCTGGTCAAGGAGGGTTGAGCATGAAGCATCTATTGACCCGCCTGACCCTGGCGGTCGGGCTGGCTGCGCCGGTGTTGTTTGCTCACGCTGATGATCAGGTCAAGCGCGGCGAATACCTCGCCCGCGCCGCCGACTGCATGGCGTGCCACACCGCGCCGGGCGGCGCGCCATTTGCCGGCGGGCTGCCGATCGTTTCGCCGTTCGGCACGATCTACGGCACCAACATCACCCCGAGCAAAGCGCACGGCATCGGTCTGTACAGCGATGACGAGTTCTTCGCTGCGCTGACCGAAGGCAAGCGTCGCGACGGGGCGAATCTGTATCCGGCGATGCCGTACACCTCGTATCACCTGGTTCCGCGGGAAGACTCGGATGCGATTCACGCGTATCTGAAAACCATCGAGCCGATCGAGCGCGCCGCGCCGGTCACGAGTCTGAGCTTTCCGTTCAACGTGCGTCCGGGCCTGATCGGCTGGAACATGCTGTACGGCAAGGCCTTGAAGCTGGAGTCTGGCGAAGGCAAAAGCGAAGCCTGGAAGCGCGGCCAGTACATGGTCGAAGTGCTCGGTCACTGCGGCGAATGCCACACGCCACGCGGCCTGCCGGGCGCGATGCAATTGGACAAGCGCCTGACCGGCGGCATCCTCAACGGTTATCTGGCACCGAGCCTGCTCGCCACCGATCTGGCGGCGCGCGGCTGGAATCAGCAGGATCTGAGCACGTTCCTCAAGCACGGCATGAGCGCCCAGGGCACGATGTTCAACGAGATGTTCCCGGTGTTCCACAACAGCACTCAGGGTCTGAACGATCAGGATCTGGCGGCGATGGCGACGTTCCTGCTTGGCGACAAACCGCCAGCGGCGAAAGAGCTGACTGAAGTGTCGCTGGACAAACTCAGCCCGAGTGCGCAACGCGGCCGTCAGGAATATTTGAACGTATGCGCCGGTTGTCATGCCGCCGGTGGTGAAGGCAAACCGCACATCGCCGTGGCCATGCGCGGCAATACCACGCTGCGCCTGGAAGATCCGCGCAACCTGGTGCGGGTGATCGAGGACGGCATCGGCGAGCAGAAATTCGCCGGGTTCGAACACATGCAGCCAATGCCGGGTTTCGCCGACAAGCTCAAACCTGAGCAACTGACTGATCTGCTGAACTACCTGCGTCAAGGCTGGGGCGGTCAATCGGCTGAACTGGCGGTGAGCGACGTGCAGAAACTGCAGGCTGACGCTCCGGCCGTCGAGCACAAGGCGCACTGACATGCAGCATCTCGATCTACAGGTTGTGCGGCGGGCACTGGAGTGGTCGGTAGCGGGGCAGCGCATTTGGCTCTGCACCGTGCTGACCACTTACGGCTCGGCGCCGCGTGCGCCGGGTTCGCTGCTGGCGGTGAACGATAGAGGCCAGTGGATCGGCTCGCTGTCCGGTGGCTGTGTTGAGGAAGACTTTCTCGAGCGCGTCGCTGAAGGTGCGTTTCTCGATGCGGTCAACGTGGTGCGTTACGGCGAAGGTGATGATCCGCGCTCGCGGGTCAGCCTGCCCTGTGGCGGCATTCTCGACGTACTGGTAGAGAAATTTGACGCCGACTGCGAGGTGCAGGCGCATCTGCGTGAACTCGAATCGGCATTGCTCGGCCAGCGCCGTTTGATTCGCGAGGTCGATCTGGCCAGCGGTGCGCGCAGTCTGTTCACTGATCGCGAGCAGGGTGCGCGCATCGAGCGCGAGATTGATCGGGTGCGGATTCGCGTCGGTGCTGCTCAGCGTCTGTTGCTGGCGGGATACTCCAGCGTGGCGCAGGCCTGTGCCGAGTTCGCGGTGGGTCTGGGTTTCGAAGTGATTCTCTGCGATCCGCGCGATGAAGTGCTCGAAGGCGTGGTGCTCAACGGCGTGGAGATTCGTCGACAGTTGCCGTCAGTGTTCATCGCCGATGGCGGCTGTCATCGCGATACCGCGGTGGTGGCGCTGACCCATGATCCGCGCATCGACGATCTGGCGATGATGGAGGCGGTGTGCACCGAGGCGTTTTACATCGGTGTCATGGGCTCGCAGCAGACTTCGCAGAAACGCTTCGAGCGCCTGCGCAGGATTGGTGGGCTGGGGGAGGTCGAGCTGGCGCGGATTCATGCGCCAATCGGGCTTAACCTGGGCAGCAAAACACCGGCGGAGATTGCTTTGGCGGTGCTGGCGGATATCTTGCGGATTCGTAGCGGAATTGCCCGAGACCAGCTCTGATAAGGGCTTGTAAATCTTAATGTGGTGAGGGGATTTAGCGAAACGTCGCACCGCCCCGATGGACTGCGCAGCAGTCCCCTTATTTTTAGGGGGGGCTGTGCGACCCGTCGGGGATAAATCCCCTCACCACAAGTGTTTCTTCAGTCAGAAACCCAGCTTGTCACGCAACCCGTAATACCACGCACCCAACGCCGCAAACGGCGTGCGAAGCAACTGCCCGCCGGGGAACGGGTAATGCGGCAGATCGGCAAACGCATCAAAACGCTCGGCCTGACCGCGCAACGCCTCGGCCAGTACCTTGCCGGCCAGATGCGTGTAAGTCACGCCGTGGCCGCTGCAGCCTTGCGAATAGTAGATGTTATCGCCCAGGCGCCCAACCTGCGGCAGGCGCGACAGGGTCAGCAGGAAGTTGCCCGTCCACGCGTAGTCGATCTTCACGTCCTTCAGTTGCGGGAACGCCTTGAGCATTTTCGGGCGGATGATCGCTTCGATGTTCGCCGGATCCCGCGCACCGTAAACCACGCCGCCGCCGAAGATCAGACGCTTGTCGCCGGTCAGTCGGTAGTAGTCGAGCAGATAGTTGCAGTCTTCGACGCAGTAATCCTGTGGCAGAAGAGATTTCGCCAGCTCATCGCCCAGCGGTTCGGTGGTGATTACCTGGGTGCCGCACGGCATCGATTTGGCCGCCAGTTCCGGTACCAGATTGCCGAGATAGGCGTTGCCGGCAACGATGATGAACTTGGCCCTGACCTTGCCTTGCGGCGTGTGCACCACCGGGTTGGCGCCACGCTCGATGCGCACGGCTGGCGATTGCTCATAGATGGTGCCGCCGAGGGACTCGACCGCAGCAGCTTCACCGAGCGCCAGGTTCAGCGGATGAATGTGGCCGCCGCTCATGTCGAGCATGCCGCCGACGTATTGATCGCACGCCACCACTTCGCGAATGCGGCGCTGATCGAGCAGTTCCAGTTGCGTGTGGCCAAAGCGCTCCCACAGGCGCTTCTGCGATTCCAGGTGTCCCATCTGCTTGGCGGAGAGGGCGGCGAACACGCCGCCGTCCTTCAGGTCGCACTGGATGTTGTACTTGGCCACGCGCTCACGGATGATCCGTCCGCCTTCGAAGGCCATCTGCCCGAGCAGTTGCGCCTGCTTTGGGCCAACCGTGCGCTCGATGACGTCGATGTCACGGCTATAGCTGTTGACGATCTGCCCGCCATTACGCCCCGACGCACCGAAGCCAACCTTGGCCGCTTCCAGCACCGTCACGCGAAAACCGTTCTCCAACAGAAACAACGCCGACGACAGCCCGGTATACCCGGCGCCGATCACACAGACATCCGTCTCCACATCATCCTGCAAGGCCGGACGTGGCGGTACGGCATTGGCCGACGCAGCGTAATAAGACTCTGGGTAAGGGGTGTTCGCCATCCTGCAGCCTCTGTTTAATATATTTTACGAGTGCGTCGATCCTACCCGAGTTGAAAAACCTCCGCCAGCCACCGGAAAAATCTTATCTGCCGGCCCGAAATTAAATATTTTGCATATTCATAGGGTTAGGTGAAAAAAAGGTGTTGACACCCCTCCGGAATTCCGTAGAATGCCGCCTCACAGCAGGCACGTAGCTCAGTTGGTTAGAGCACCACCTTGACATGGTGGGGGTCGTTGGTTCGAGTCCAATCGCGCCTACCAAACAAAATCCGCTCTGCTGGGCGGTCTAAAAGGGCCCACCGAAAGGTGGGCCCTTTTTTGTTGTCTGCGATTTGCAAAACTTTTGCAAAGCTTTTTCAAAACCCCCACCTCAGCGCACCTCTCGACACTGCATCTCTTCCGTTACCCAAGCGCTTAGCGTGTTTCGAAATAACACGACCTGCTGATATGGCGTTCTGTTCTTTTTTTGGATCCGTCTAAAAAGTGTGGATATTGAAGGGGTTACCGGTATTTTTAACCGACCGGTTATCAAAAAAATGTTGTTGCTGGTCGTGAAGTTCAGTAACATCTGCCCCGCGTTCACCACCACGGTTTATGCATTTTTAAATCCCAAGCTTCCATCAGCTGCTTGGGATTTTTTTTGCCTGCGATTTGGCGAATTCCGTTTCTGTCTCTCTGTTTCCTGCGCGAAGCTTTCCAGCCCCATTGCTGTGTGCGGGCGCAACCGGCTTTTTTCGACTACTACTGACTGGCGTTTTCCAGGGCTTTCTCAAAGGAGTTCGTCGATGCTGGTTCACTGGTTTCTCGCCGCGATTCATCTCTTGGCTTTTGCACTGGGCTTCTGGGCCGTGTTGACCCGTGGCACGGCGTTCAGTCGTCTGGCCGCTGGCGTCGGTGAGGCCAAGCGGGTTTTGCTCGCTGATAATCTGTGGGGGATTGCTGCGCTGGTGCTACTGGTGACCGGTGGCATGCGCGCCTTCGGTGGCTTTGAAAAGGGCACTGACTACTATCTGCACCAGCCGCTGTTTCATTTGAAGATGACGTTGTTCGTGCTGATTCTGCTGACAGAGCTGGCGCCGATGATCACGCTGGTCAAATGGCGGATCGCATTGGCGCGGGGCAAGGCGCTCGATACCGGACGTGCAAAGCTGTTCGCGCGGATCAGCCATGTCGAGGCGCTGCTGTTGGTACTGATGATGATTGCAGCTACCGGCATGGCGCGCGGCGTGACGTTCGGCTAGCAGGGAGCAATTCCCTGTGTCCTCTCGGAAATGTCTGACAGCCAAGCTTGGCAGTCGCAGGTAGTATCGCGCTGCTGGAGAAAGGGAGGGGAGCGAATGAAGCGGAGAAGGGATGTGTCAGGCGCCGTGCCCAGTGGACTGGGGAGCGGATGGCAATACGGCGCGTGAATCTTTAGCCAGTCTTACGCGAAGGCAAACGGACTGGCTACTGACTGCGGGGTGGCTCAGGGCGTTTGTGGCTTGTCCGGGGCGGTCAGGCCAGCCTGAATGCGCTGATAGATCTCTTCACGGTGCACGGCAACGTTTTTCGGGGCGTTGATGCCGATACGGACTTGCTGACCGCTTACGCCGAGGATGGTGATCGTAATGTCATCACCAATATTTATGCTTTCACCGACTTTGCGGGTGAGTATCAGCATGGTCTTCTCCTTGATTGCTTTGTAGGGCACCTGATTCAGACAGTGCAGAGGTCGGTGGTACGTATAGATTAGTGCGAAGTCTCACGGTTTGGGTGCCTCTTTCTGACGCGCAGATGCGGCATTAATTCCCAGGGCGTAACTATACAGAGGCTGCAATCATCAATCTCGTTGTTTTGTGCCCATTTTGCGGGCCTCGCGAAGTATTTATGAATGTTAAGATCGCCGCTTTGTGATTTTCGAGGAAAGCGTTGTGCGCAAACTGGTCTGGATGGTCGCGGCACTGGCATTGGCGGGATGTGGTGAAGGCAAGAGTGTAGACGTGCAGAAGCCGAAAACGGCAGTCGCGGCCGCACCTGCGGCGGCGTCCGCCCCGCAATGGGACCTCGAAGTACGCGGCGAAACGCCTCAGGCTGTCAGTGACCTGAGTGGCTGGTTGATCGAGCATGCGTTCGTGCCGACCGTGATCAAGGACAGCAGCGGCAAAACGCGGATCCTGATTGGTCCGTTCAACTCCCAGGACGACGCGCAAGCGCGCAAGGTAGAGGTGGATGCGGCATTGGTGAAGGCCAAGAAGCAGAACGTCGAGTCGGTGATCGTCGAGCATCCGCTCGCGCCGTAAGCAGCACTTTCAGCGGAGCGGCCTAAAGGACATCGCGGGCGATTCGTCTTATACGAGTCAATCACGATTTCCCGAAGGAGCTCCGCATGGCCTCCGCCGCTCCCTACAAACTCTTCAATGCGGTTTTGCACCGCAAGACGCTGGTGAGTCCGCACATGATGCGGATCACGCTCGCCGACCCTTCGATAGGTGGCATGGCCACTTGGGCGCCGGATCAGCGCGTCAAGCTGTTCTTTCCTGCTGAGGATGGAACTCCCGCAAATCTTGCGCAGGAGGAGGGCTGGTACGCGCGTTTTCGTTCGATGCTGGCGAGCCGGCGGCCAGCAATGCGCACCTACACCATTCGTCATTTGCGCGCCGAGCAAGGCGAGGTCGATATCGATTTTGTTCTGCATGGCGAAACCGGGCCCGCGTCGCGCTGGGCGCTGCGTGCGCAGCCAGGAGCGTCTATGCAGATTCTCGCTCCTGACAGCGGTTTTTCCGCGCAGGATGCCGGAGGGTTTGAATGGAAACCGCCGCAGCTGCTCAAGGAGGTTTTGCTGGTGGCGGATGCCACGGCATTGCCGGCCGCCATGGGCATTCTTGACGAGTTGGCTGCCATGGCTGAACCGCCTCAGACTCAGGCTTACTTTGAAGTGGACAGCGCACCAGACATGCTCCCGGTGCCGGATTGGCCTGGGCTGTCGGTGCAGTGGCTGGTCCGCGATCAGACGCCAGAAGTAGTGGCTGGGGCGCTGATGGTAGAGGCGGTGCAGCAGGCGTTCCTGCCGGCAGAGGATTCCTCGGTCGGGCAAGCTGCCGAACTCGCCGAAGTCGATATCGACAAAGACATACTCTGGGAGATCTCCAACACGGCCCCTGAAGGATTTTATGGCTGGATTGCCGGAGAAAGCGCGGCGGTCATGCGTCTGCGCAAATACTTGATCAAGGAATGCGGTATCCCGCGCGAGTCACTCAATCTGATGGGCTACTGGCGCTACAACAAAGCTGGCAGCTAAAAGCCAAAAAGGCCTCGAACACCACGTTCGAGGCCTTTTCTTTTGGACTGAAGGATCAGCCGCAGGCTTTCAGGTTTACCGGGCCGACGAATTCATTGCCGCGTCCCATCACGCACGCCACGCTCTGATTGCGTTGACGTTCCCAGTCCTGCACTGGATAAGTTTTATCCCACGCCTCGTACAGTTGCCGATCCTGTTTTGACAGGCGCAGGCCGTATTGCTTGCTCATGTAGAAATAGGTGCGCGCGATCATGCCGCGAATCGACGGGCGCGGCATGACCTTCTTGGCCTTGAAGTCGACCTGGGTCAGGCACGAGCCGTACTGCCCGGATTGCACCGGCAGCCAGCCATAACTGAAGTTGCTGCGGTCACCGTTGACCTCACCAATGCTCGGCACCAGGTTGTGCAGGTCGGCTTCGGCTTTCTGGTAGCTTGGGTCATAGCGGGTGCAGTTCTTGCGCCCGCCCGACTGCCAGCATTGACGCTGGTGACCGAACTCCCACGCCGGGACGATGTGTTCCCATTCGATGCGTGAAGCACGCTTGGCATTTTTACGTGGTACGTAGCCGCAAGCCTTCAAGTCCACCTTGTTGCCGGTGTACTTGCACCCGCAGTAAAACTCGGTGGACTGCGGTGCATACAGTTTCCAGGCGGCCTTTTTGGCCTCGGTAAAAGTGCGGGGCGCGCCAGCCTGGGCGCCAAAAGCGATGAACAGCAGCAGCAAAGCAAAACAGCGGACACTCATTGAATCAATCTTCCTTCGGCACAACCCAAAAAATCTGCACGCCGCCATCGTCGCGATAGGCGAGTGTGACGTTGTCGTTCTCGTCGATTTCCTCGAGCAGTTGCTCCCATGCATCCACAGGCTCGTCCGGCAGACGAAAGATCAGCGCGGCTTTGGCTTTTTGTGCGGTAGGGGAATTGATGATTTTCTGAACGCGCATGCCCATGCGTTCGTAAGCGTCAGGAGCATCAGGAGAGGTGGCCACGAGGTTATCCTTATTAAGCTGTACGTGCATACAGTATTTAACTGTAAGCATTTTCGCAACTGCTTAAAATTCAAGAAAATCCTCTGACAGCGCTTTTCCGCTTTTGGTGTAAGTCGGGTCGATTATTTTGTACGAAAAAGTCGCGCTCAGCGTAAGTGGCATCACCACCCGCCGGACGGGCGAGTGGTGAGCAGGTTGCCCGACCCGAAAGGGTCAGGCGAGGGCCAATCAATATTCCCAGAACATCCGCTGCAGTTCTTTGCTGTCGTTGGTTTTGGTCAGTGCGACCATGGCCAGGATGCGGGCCTTTTGCGGGTTCAGGTCGTGAGCGACCACCCAGTCGTACTTGTCGTCAGGTTGTTCGGCGTTACGCAGGACGAAGCCGCCGGCGTTGACGTGGGACGAGCGGATGATCTGCACGCCGTCTTTACGCAGGGCTTGCAGGGATGGCACTACGCGCGAAGACACCGAACCGTTACCGGTACCGGCATGGATGATCGCTTTGGCGCCGGCCTGGGCCAGAGCCTTGTAAGCGGTGTCGTCGACGTTGCCGTAGGAGTAGGCGATTTCTACGTCAGGCAGGCTCTTGATGTTTTTGATGTCGAATTCCGAATCCATGGTGTGACGCTTGGCCGGCAAGCGGAACCAGTAGGATTTGCCTTCAACCACCATGCCCAGCGGACCCCAAGGGCTTTTGAACGCCTCGGTCTTGATGTTGATCATTTTGCTGACGTCGCGACCGGACTGGATCTCGTCGTTCATGGTTACCAGCACGCCTTTGCCGTGCGCTTCTTTGCTGCTGGCGACGGCGACAGCGTTGTACAGGTTGAGCATGCCGTCCGCCGACATGGCGGTGCCCGGACGCATCGAGCCGACCACGATGATCGGCTTGTCGGTTTTTTCCACCAGGTTCAGGAAGTAAGCGGTTTCTTCCAGGGTGTCGGTGCCGTGGGTGATGACGATGCCATCGACGTCTTTGCTGGCGGCTAGCTCGGATACGCGGCGACCCAGTTGCAGCAGGTTGTCGTTGGTGATGCTTTCCGAAGCGATCTGCATGACTTGTTCGCCACGCACGTTCGCCAGTTTGCTCAGTTCGGGGATGCCGGCGATCAGTTGTTCAATTCCGACTTTGGCCGCTTGATAGGTGGCGCTGTTGGCTGCGCTGGCGCCGGCACCGGCAATGGTGCCGCCCGTGGCAAGCACCACGACGTTGGCGAGTTTGGTCTGGGTTTCGACTTCTTTTGCCTGAAGGGCGGTGGGCAGGAGCAGGAGGAGGGCCAAAGCGCCCGGAACCAAGGTGTTGAAAGCAGATTTCATTATTTTTCTCTCTAGTAGTGAGACGGTGCTGATGCAGGTTCATCTAGATGCGCCCCGAGCCGATCTGAATGCCCGGGGTGCAGGCTAGGGAGCAGGATCTGTACCAGTGCTACTTTGCTTTAGAGAAATGTTTAACCTGATGATTTATATCAATATTTTGTAAATTTGCGGATTCTTGAATGAATGGCTTATCCGGGTTTCCGAACAAAGTAAGCTTTCGTGTTCGGTTCACCGAAAGGGACTACACCTCCTGGCGACCGCAACGGCTTGCCGGTTCAGGTTTTCTGCTAAAGAAACCCGTCAGCAGGCCGATGGCTGTGGAAGGAAACGTTTATTTAGGGAGTTCACATGTCACTGACGATCGGTTTTTTAAATCCCGGCTCAGTCACCATTGGCGGTAAAACCGCAGCGACAATCAATGCAATGAACCAGGCGGAAGCAGATGCGGCCGACGAGGCGCTTGGCGTTGAAAAAGAACCGAGCAATCAAGTTCGCACCGGTGGTCCCGCGCAAGAAGCCAGCAAGGCGGATAGCGCTGACAGCGGCGACAGTCTGAGCGTCACCGTAAAAATGTTGCTCAAGCGCATGCAGGAATTGCAGAAGCAACTGCAGGAGCAGCAACAGCAACTGGCGGCGGCTCAGGCGGCGAGCTATCCGACGCCCGAGGCCAAATCACAGGCGGTGATGTCCGTTCAGGGGCAGATCGCGCAAACCAGCGGCGCGCTGATGGAAGTCGCAGCGGCACTGGTCAAGGAAATGTCCAAGGATTCCACCAGCGGCAACCTGGTCAGCACCACGGCTTAAGCGGTAAGGGGTGAATCAGACGATTGCGCCCCGCAATACAACAACGATTTCTGATTGTTGACAAATGTCGGCGGGATTCGCATAGTTCGGTCTACGCAAACGTTTGCGCGGCTTCCCCGGTGCACTATTATCCGGAAGAGAGCGCTGAAGCTTACGCCAGCGCGAGCGTTGCTCACAATAATCATAAGATCGGAGTGAACCCATGAAGCTGCCATTCGCTGGACGTCTTCTTGCTGTCGCTATGCTGGCTGCCGCAGCCGCCGCACTACCTGTCTCTTCGGCTTTCGCCGAGTCCCCGGAAAAACCTAAAGTCGCACTGGTCATGAAATCCCTGGCCAACGAATTCTTCCTGACCATGGAAGATGGCGCCAAGGCCTACCAGAAAGAACACTCCGCCGACTTCGACCTGATCTCCAACGGCATCAAGGACGAGACCGATACCGCCGGCCAGACCCGCATCGTCGAGCAGATGATTCTGGCCAAGGTCAACGCGCTGGTCATCGCACCGTCCGATTCCAAAGCCATGGTGCCGGTGATCAAGAAAGCCGTCGATGCCGGCATCACTGTGATCAACATCGACAACCAGCTCGATCCGCAGATCGTCAAAAGCAAAAACATCAGCGTGCCATTCGTAGGCCCGGACAACCGCAAAGGTGCGCGTCTGGTCGGCGAATACCTGGCCAAGCAACTGAAGGCCGGTGACGAGGTCGGCATCATCGAAGGCGTGTCCACCACCACCAACGCCCAGCAACGCACCGCAGGCTTCAAGGATGCGATGGAGGCGGCGCAGATCAAGGTTGTCTCCTTGCAATCCGGTGACTGGGAGATCGACAAGGGCAACAAGGTTGCTGCTTCGATTCTCAGCGAATACCCGGATGTGAAAGCGCTGCTGGCGGGTAACGACAGCATGGCCGTTGGCGCTGTTTCCGCTGTGCGTGCTGCCGGCAAGGCGGGCAAGGTCCAAGTGGTCGGTTACGACAACATCAATGCGATCAAGCCGATGCTCAAGGATGGTCGCGTACTGGCGACGGCCGATCAGTTCGCTGCCAAGCAGGCCGTGTTCGGTATCGAGACTGCGCTGAAAATCCTCAAGGGCGAAAAAGTCGAGAGCGGCGTCAATGGCGTGATCGAAACGCCAGTCGAGTTGGTCACTAAGTAAGTCTTCCGGCGACACAACGGCGCTCGTCCGTCCGGACGAGCGCATGGAGAGTTTTTTATGTCAGTTTCCGCCCCGAACGCTGTCCTCTCGGTCAGCGGTATCGGTAAGACCTATGCGCAACCGGTGCTCACGGGCATCGACTTGACGCTGATGCGCGGTGAAGTGCTGGCGCTGACCGGTGAGAATGGCGCCGGTAAAAGCACGCTGTCGAAGATCATTGGGGGGCTGGTTACGCCCACCACCGGTCAGATGCAATTCCAGGGCAAGGACTACCGTCCGGGCAGTCGCACCCAGGCTGAAGAGCTTGGCGTGCGCATGGTCATGCAAGAACTCAATCTGCTGCCGACGCTGTCGGTGGCGGAAAACCTGTTTCTCGACAATCTGCCCAGCAACGGCGGCTGGATCAGTCGCAAGCAATTGCGCAAAGCCGCGATCGAGGCCATGGCGCAGGTTGGCCTCGATGCCATTGACCCGGACACCCTGGTCGGCGAACTGGGCATTGGCCATCAACAGATGGTCGAAATCGCACGCAACCTGATCGGCGATTGCCATGTCCTGATCCTTGATGAACCGACTGCGATGCTCACCGCCCGCGAGGTGGAAATGCTCTTCGAGCAGATTACTCGTTTGCAGGCGCGTGGCGTCTCCATCATCTATATCTCCCATCGTCTCGAAGAACTGGCGCGCGTCGCGCAACGCATTGCCGTACTGCGCGACGGCAACCTGGTTTGCGTCGAGCCGATGGCCAACTACAACAGTGAGCAACTGGTCACCTTGATGGTCGGTCGCGAACTGGGCGAACACATCGACATGGGCCCGCGCAAGATCGGCGCCCCGGCCCTGACGGTCAAGGGCCTGACCCGCTCCGACAAAGTGCGTGATGTTTCCTTCGAAGTGCGTGCCGGCGAGATCTTCGGGATCTCGGGGCTGATCGGGGCAGGGCGCACCGAATTGCTGCGGCTGATTTTCGGCGCCGACCTGGCCGACAGCGGCACGATCGCGCTGGGTTCGCCGGCGCAGGTGGTCAGTGTGCGTTCGCCGGTTGATGCGGTGAACCATGGCATTGCCTTGATCACCGAAGACCGAAAAGGTGAAGGCCTGCTGCTCAGTCAGTCGATCAGCGCCAACATCGCCCTGGGCAACATGCCGGAGATTTCCAGGGCAGGAATCGTCAATGCCAGCGACGAAATTTCCCTGGCGCAGCGTCAGATCAACGCCATGCGCATCCGCAGTTCCAGCCCAACTCAGTTGGTGTCGGAATTGTCTGGCGGCAACCAGCAGAAAGTGGTGATCGGCCGCTGGCTGGAGCGCGATTGCTCGGTGCTGTTGTTCGACGAGCCGACCCGCGGCATCGATGTCGGTGCCAAGTTCGATATCTACGCCTTGCTGGGCGAGTTGACGCGTCAGGGCAAGGCGCTGGTGGTGGTGTCCAGTGACCTGCGCGAGCTGATGCTGATCTGCGACCGGATTGGTGTGCTGTCGGCAGGGCGTTTGATCGATACCTTCGAGCGCGACAGCTGGACCCAGGATGATTTGCTTGCCGCCGCGTTCGCCGGCTACCAAAAACGTGATGCGTTGCTCAATGAAGCGGCGCCTAGGGATCTCCCATGAAAACTGCATCTTCCGCCGGCAAACGTAGTGGCAATTTCTACGGTCTGGGCACCTATCTGGGCCTGGCCGGGGCCTTGTTGGCGATGGTGGCGCTGTTCTCGATGATGAGCAGCCACTTTCTGTCCTATGACACTTTCAGCACGCTGGCCAACCAGATTCCCGATCTGATGGTGCTGGCGGTGGGCATGACCTTTGTACTGATCATCGGCGGCATCGACCTGTCGGTCGGTTCGGTGCTGGCACTTGCCGCTTCGACAGTCAGCGTGGCGATTCTCGGCTGGGGCTGGAGCGTGTTGCCGGCCGCGTTGCTGGGTATGGCGGTGGCGGCACTGGCGGGTACGGTGACCGGTTCGATCACCGTGGCGTGGCGCATTCCGTCGTTCATCGTTTCGCTCGGTGTGCTGGAAATGGCCCGTGGTCTGGCGTATCAGATGACCGGTTCGCGCACCGCGTACATTGGTGATTCATTTGCCTGGCTGTCGAACCCGATCGCGTTCGGCATTTCGCCGTCGTTCATCATTGCCTTGCTGGTGATATTCATTGCGCAAGCTGTGCTGACCCGCACCGTGTTTGGTCGTTACCTGATCGGTATCGGCACCAATGAGGAAGCGGTGCGGCTGGCCGGGATCAATCCAAAACCGTACAAGATTCTGGTGTTCAGCCTGATGGGGCTGCTGGCCGGGATTGCCGCACTGTTCCAGATTTCCCGTCTGGAAGCTGCAGACCCGAATGCCGGCTCCGGTCTCGAATTGCAAGTGATCGCCGCCGTGGTGATCGGTGGCACCAGTCTGATGGGTGGCCGTGGTTCGGTGATCAGCACCTTTTTCGGTGTGTTGATCATTTCGGTACTGGCCGCCGGTCTGGCGCAGATCGGTGCGACCGAGCCAACCAAACGCATCATCACCGGCGCGGTGATTGTCATCGCGGTGGTGCTCGATACCTATCGCAGCCAGCGCGCCAGTCGACGGGGCTAACAGATGGCAACGATCAAGGATGTGGCGGCGCTCGCGGGGATTTCCTACACCACGGTTTCTCACGTGGTGAACAAGACGCGCCCGGTCAGCCAGGAAGTGCGGTTGAAGGTCGAGGCGGCCATCAAAAGCCTCGACTATGTGCCGAGTGCGGTGGCGCGTTCGCTGAAAGCCAAGACCACTGCGACCATTGGCTTATTGGTGCCCAACAGCCTCAACCCGTATTTTGCCGAGTTGGCACGGGGCATCGAGGATTACTGCGAGCGTAACGGCTACTGCGTGATCCTGTGCAATTCTGACGATAACCCGGATAAACAACGCAGTTATTTGCGTGTGCTGCTGGAGAAACGCATCGACGGCCTGATCGTCGCCTCCGCCGGTGGCGACATCGGACTTGCGCAAGGGCTGGCCGGGGTGAAAACACCGATGGTCATCGTCGACCGCGGGCTGGATGGCGTCGACGCCGACCTGGTGCGTATCGACCATGAATATGGCGCTTATCTGGCGACGCGGCATCTGCTGGAGCTGGGCCATCGCGACATCGCCACCATCGGTGGTCCGTCGAGCACCAGCGTGGCGCAAATGCGTCAGGCCGGTTTTTGTCGGGCGCTGCAGGAGGCGGGCATCAAGGTGCGGGCTGAGCGCATGCTGGAAAGCGATTTCACCAGCACTGGCGGTTACAACGCGGCGGCGATCCTGCTTGAAAGCAATCCGCCGAGTGCGATCTTCGCCGGTAACGACATGATCGGGATCGGTGTGCTCCGCGCGGCGGCCGAGCGCAATGTCCGCGTACCGAGCGAGCTGTCGGTGATCGGCTTCGACGATATCCAGATGAGTCGCTACGTGTACCCGGCGCTGACCACCGTTGGCCAGTCGATCCTGCAGTTGGGCGAGATGGCTGCCGAAGTGTTGCTGCGAAGGATTGCTACCCCGAGTCTGGTCACCGATCAACGGATCGTGACCCCGAGTATTGTCTTGCGCGAATCGACTGCGCCGCTGTCCGGCGTATTCACCGAGTACCGCTGAAACCGAATTGACGAGTAGTGATGTATGCCAGCAAATGTAGTGGTAATAGGCAGCCTGAACATGGATCTGGTCACCCGGGCACCACGGCTGCCCAAGGGCGGTGAAACGCTGATCGGTCATTCCTTTGCCACCGTGTCCGGCGGCAAGGGCGCCAATCAGGCAGTCGCTGCTGCGCGCCTGGGTGCGCGGGTGGCAATGGTCGGCTGTGTTGGCAACGATGACTACGGCGTGCAATTGCGTGAGGCATTGCTGGCCGAGCAGATCGATTGTCAGGCGGTGAGCACGGTCGAAGATTCCAGTGGCGTGGCGCTGATCGTGGTCGATGACAACAGTCAGAACGCCATCGTGATCGTTGCTGGCGCCAACGGTGCAATGACCCCGGCAGTGATCGACCGTTTTGATGCGGTGCTGCAAGCGGCCGACGTGATTATCTGCCAGCTCGAGATCCCGGATGCAACGGTAGGGCATACGCTCAAGCGTGCACGGGCGCTGGGCAAAACGGTCATCCTCAATCCGGCGCCGGCCAGTCGTCCGTTGCCGGCAGACTGGTTTGCCGCCATCGACTACCTGATCCCCAACGAAAGTGAAGCATCCGCGTTGAGCGGGTTGCCGGTCGATTCGCTGCAAAGCGCAGAAAGCGCTGCCAGCCAGTTGATCGCAATGGGCGCGGGCAAGGTCATCATTACCCTCGGTGCGCAAGGTTCACTGTTTGCCAATGGCAAAGGTTTCGAGCACTTCCCGGCGCCAAAGGTGCAGGCGGTCGATACCACCGCCGCGGGCGATACCTTCGTCGGCGGTTTTGCGGCGGCGCTCGCCAGTGGCAAATCCGAGGCCGAGGCGATCCGGTACGGGCAAGTCGCTGCTGCGCTGTCTGTGACCCGGGCCGGCGCACAACCTTCCATTCCAACCATGTCCGACGTACAGGCGTTCAAACCCGCATGAAAAAGACTCCTCTGCTCAACGTCGCGTTGTCGCGGCTGATCGCTTCCCTGGGCCATGGCGACATGGTGGTCATCGGTGATGCCGGACTGCCGGTGCCACCGGGTGTTGAATTGATTGATCTGGCGCTGACCCACGGCGTTCCGGATTTTGTCAGTACCCTGAAAGTCGTGCTCAGCGAGATGCAGGTGGAAAGCCATGTGCTGGCCAACGAAATTCTCGACAAGCAGCCGACCGCCCTGGTCGCGCTGGACGAGTTGCAAGAAGAGGGTGCCCTCGGTCGGCGCGATCTGCTGACGCATGAGCAATTCAAGGTTCTCAGCCGACAGGCTCGGGCGATTGTTCGTACAGGCGAATGCCAGCCGTACTGCAACATCGTGCTGGTGGCCGGGGTAACGTTCTAATCGGGTTTCCGACCCTTTCATTTTCATCAGCACAAGGAATGCGCCATGCACCGCTATGCTCAAAAACTCCACCAATTGCTTCGGAGTCTGCTGCTTTTGTCTTTTATTACCGCCACCGGCGTTCAGGCTGCTGAAAAGATCGACCTGATCATCGACACCGACCCGGGTGCCGACGACGTAGTCGCTTTGCTGTTCGCCCTGGCTTCGCCGGATGAACTGAACATTCGTGCACTGACCACCGTGGCTGGCAACGTGCGCCTCGACAAGACATCGCGCAACGCGCGCCTGGCTCGCGAATGGGCAGGGCGCGAAGACGTTCCGGTGTATGCCGGTGCGCCGAAACCGCTGATGCGTACGCCGATCTACGCCGAGAACATCCATGGCAAGGAAGGCCTGTCGGGTGTCACCGTGCATGAGCCGAAAAAAGGCCTGGCCGAAGGCAATGCGGTCAACTACCTGATCGACACCCTGAAAAAAGCCAAGCCGCACAGCATCACCATCGCCATGCTCGGCCCGCAGACCAACCTTGCGCTGGCGCTGATCCAGGAGCCTGAGATCGTTAATGGCATCAAGGAAGTGGTGATCATGGGTGGCGCGCATTTCAATGGCGGCAACATCACCCCGGTGGCCGAATTCAACCTGTTCGCCGACCCGCAAGCGGCGGAAGTGGTGCTCAAGAGTGGCGTGAAGCTGACCTACCTGCCGCTGGACGTGACCCACAAGATCCTCACCAGCGACGCCCGTCTGAAGCAGATTGCTGCGCTGAACAACAACGCGAGCAAGATCGTTGGCGACATCCTCAACGAGTACATCAAGGGTGACATGGAGCACTACGGCATCCCGGGTGGCCCGGTGCACGACGCTACCGTTATCGCTTACCTGCTCAAGCCTGAGCTGTTCACCGGTCGTTCGGTGAACGTTGTGGTGGATAGTCGCGAAGGTCCGACTTTTGGCCAGACCATCGTTGACTGGTATGACGGTCTGAAGGCGCCGAAGAACGCCTTCTGGGTGGAAAATGGGGATGCTCAAGGCTTCTTCGATCTGCTGACCGAGCGTCTGAAGCGCTTGAAGTAAGGCTGTGACCCGCAGGTGCCAGCCTGCGGGTTTTTATTTTCTCTCGGTGTCCTGCGTGTTCTCGCCGTCATGCTGGTACCGCTCGAACACCTGGGCGATAAACGTTTGTGCGCCCTGGGTTCCCATCGTCTTGACCAGCAGATCGATGCTGATCAACGCCAGCTCCTCCGCACTGCCCGGGCTGTACGAGCTGTGCCCCTTCGGCCAATGAACCTTGATGTCGGCGGAGATGCTTACGGTGTTCATGAGTGCGCTCGAAAAGTCGGGAATGTCTGAAAGCGAGTTAACCACTTTGTCGGGCGTTTGGCACTGCGACTTAGGCATGAGCGCGACGCTATGCGACACTTGGTCTTTTCCGGCTGATCCAAGGAATGTGCTGTGCAGATCGATTTGAACACCCCCGATGGCCTGACACTCGACGCTGTGCGCCAGTTGCTGGCGTCGGCCAGCGATGATGTGCACACGCAGCTGCGCGTGACCAAGAGTGGAATTGCCTATATTTCTTCCGGTGTGACCGGCGGGCAGGATATTGATGGCCTGCTGTTTCGCCTGGAGACCTGGGCCAAGGGGTCGGGGTATGTCGGCAACGTCGCGGCCAGTGATGAAGTCTGGGTGATGCAGATTTTCAATGCGCTGAAAGACAACTGGCCGAATCCGCCGCACGATTACATCGACGTCTATTGAGCTTCATTAATATTCGGTGACGATTGCGTGAGGATGCGGTGCGCGCACTTCAGGCAGACTCAGCGTTTTTCCGGGTCGTGGGGCAGGGTGATGGCACCGGCTGTGAAACCAAACGCCGAATTGGCGGTCGCACGATCTCAGCTTAACCATTTGAAAAAAGGAGGCTTCATGCCTTTGAAGTTCGCGTCTCTGGGTGCACTTATGGCCGTTGCCATGTTGGCCGGTTGCAGCACAACCTCCAGCGAGTCGGCAAAGGATCCTGTGGCGACCGATGCCGGTCATAGCCGCTGTGAAGCAAAGGCAGCGGAGTTTGCCATCGGTAAAAAGGCTTCGCCGGAACTGCTCGATCAGGCTCGTGCCAAGGCTGGCGCGCAAAACGCCCGCTTCCTCAAGCCAACCGACATGATCACTCTGGAGTACCGTTCCGATCGCCTGAATCTGAACACCGACAACAACCTGGTGGTCACTCGTGTCAACTGCGGCTGATCGCAGACCGCTTTTGTTGCAGGCATAAAAAACCCCGTCACATGGACGGGGTTTTTTTAGTGCGCCAGGAAATTACTCTGGGCGAACTTGTGCAGCTTGCATACCCTTTTGGCCTTTCTCAGCCACGAAAGAGACGGTCTGGCCTTCTTTCAGGCTTTTGAAACCGTCGGATTCGATAGCTTTGAAGTGTACGAACAGGTCGTCACCGCCACCTTGAGGAGTGATGAAGCCGAAGCCTTTTTCATCGTTGAACCATTTAACGGTGCCGGTTTGGCGATTAGACATGGTGTATCTCCAAGAAACATATATTTTCAGTAGTACTGTGCTGCTCAGGCCAACTGGGCACACCGGAGTATCATAGTCGAAATGTTCGCTTTGGTAGCCCCCCGGACGTGCTGTTTGCTTTCATATTGCATCGATTTCAACCTCTGAAATGTCTGCAAGCCCCGGTTTCAGTGGCTTTCAGCCGAAAGAAGAGGGTGTAAAAAAAGCTATAAAACCTGCGTAAATTATCGATTTCGGGGGCTTTTTGGCGGTTTTCAGCCTGCTGGACGCCCGAAAAAACATTCGTCAGCGCTTATTTCTGCACTCGGCAAACCGAGATTTCTTTCAGTGCGCGCTGACCCAGTTCACCACTTGGCGGGGTGTTCTTGTCCATCAGTTGCGCGATCTCTTGCGTGGTGAATTTCTTTTCCAGAACGTCGGCACCGCAAGCGCAATGTTTATTGGCTTCGGCCGGATTGACGCTCTTGCTGGCTGCGGCGGTGCAGTCGTTCATGTACTGGGTTTTGACGCCGGCAGGCCAGGCCGCGTTGGCACTCAGCGGCAGCAGCAGGGCCAGCGGGGCCACGAAAGCAAAAAGTCGGATAAGGCGCATGTCGGAAACTCCTTGGGTTGATATCGGCGACGATTCTCAGCTTATTTGAGGCAAAGCGTATATCCCAAGTTCACTTCGCGCCGCAAAAATGCGCAAATCAGCAACACCTCAATTCGATGACATCGATGACCGCTCATCTGTGCTAGCATGCCGGGCTCAAGCGTTCTCAGGCTCCGGATGGCCTTCAGCCCCGGCAGCGGTCAGCGTGCGAAAAATTCTGATTTGAATCCCAGTCACTCTGGTTCGGTTTTCCGGTTGGCCGCAAGGCTCCTGCCGCTGTAAGGCAGGCGTTCGTCATTGAATGGCCTGGATCGGATCTTGTACTGGCTCATCCCAACCCACGTGACCTTTGGTAGGGGTCACCACTAGGAGAGGAGGCGCCATGCCAACTATTACTCTTCCCGACGGCAGTCAACGTTCATTCGATCACCCGGTTTCCGTAGCCGAGGTCGCCGCATCCATTGGTGCCGGTCTGGCCAAGGCCACCGTGGCCGGCAAGGTCAACGGCAAGCTGGTCGACGCCTGCGACATCATCGACAGCGACGCGACGCTGCAAATCATCACGCCAAAGGATGAAGAGGGGCTGGAGATCATTCGCCACTCTTGCGCGCACCTGGTTGGCCATGCGGTCAAGCAGCTGTACCCGACTGCGAAAATGGTCATCGGCCCGGTTATCGACGAAGGCTTCTATTACGACATCGCCTTCGAGCGTCCTTTTACCCCGGACGACATGGCCGCCATCGAACAGCGCATGCATCAGCTGATCGATAAAGATTACGACGTCATCAAGAAAGTCACTCCGCGCGCCGAAGTGATTGAAGTGTTCAAGGCCCGTGGCGAAGACTACAAGCTGCGCCTGGTCGAAGACATGCCGAACGAGCAGGCCATGGGCCTGTACTACCACGAAGAATACGTCGACATGTGCCGCGGCCCGCACGTGCCGAACACGCGTTTTCTGAAATCCTTCAAGCTGACCAAGTTGTCCGGCGCCTACTGGCGTGGCGATGCCAAGAACGAGCAATTGCAGCGCGTTTACGGTACTGCCTGGGCAGACAAGAAGCAGCTGGCGGCATACATCCAGCGCATCGAAGAAGCGGAAAAGCGCGATCACCGCAAGATCGGCAAGCGCCTGGGCCTGTTCCACACCCAGGAAGAAGCGCCGGGCATGGTGTTCTGGCACCCGAACGGCTGGACTCTGTATCAAGTGCTCGAGCAGTACATGCGCAAAGTGCAGCGTGACAACGGCTACCTGGAGATCAAGACCCCACAAGTGGTCGACCGCAGCCTCTGGGAGAAATCCGGGCACTGGGCCAACTACGCCGACAACATGTTCACCACCGAGTCGGAAAGCCGCGACTACGCCATCAAGCCGATGAATTGCCCGTGCCACGTGCAGGTGTTCAACCAGGGCCTGAAGAGCTACCGCGAGCTGCCGATGCGTCTGGCCGAGTTCGGTGCGTGCCACCGTAACGAGCCGTCGGGTGCGTTGCACGGCATCATGCGTGTGCGCGCGTTCACTCAGGACGACGCCCACATTTTCTGCACCGAAGAGCAGATGCAGGCCGAATCCGCTGCGTTCATCAAGCTGACCATGGACGTTTACCGCGATTTCGGCTTCACCGACGTCGAGATGAAACTGTCCACTCGTCCGGAAAAACGCGTGGGTTCCGACGAGCTGTGGGATCGCGCCGAAGCGGCACTGGCTGCAGCCCTTGATTCTGCGGGTCTGCCGTATGATCTGCAGCCGGGTGAAGGTGCGTTCTACGGTCCGAAAATCGAGTTCTCGCTGAAAGATTGCCTCGGTCGCGTCTGGCAGTGTGGTACCTTGCAGCTCGATTTCAACCTGCCTGTCCGTCTGGGCGCCGAATACGTCTCCGAAGACAACAGCCGCAAACACCCAGTGATGCTGCACCGGGCGATCCTCGGTTCGTTCGAGCGTTTCGTCGGGATTCTGATCGAGCATTACGAAGGTGCATTCCCTGCGTGGCTGGCGCCAACCCAGGCAGTGATCATGAATATCACTGATAAACAGGCAGATTTCGTCGCTCAGGTTGAAAAAACTCTCAACGAAAGCGGATTTCGTGCCAAGTCCGACTTGAGAAATGAAAAGATCGGCTTTAAAATCCGCGAGCATACTTTGCTCAAGGTTCCCTATCTTTTGGTTATCGGAGATAAGGAAGTCGAGATGCAGACTGTCGCTGTGCGTACTCGTGAAGGTGCTGACCTGGGCTCGATGCCCGTCGCCCAGTTCGCTGAGTTTCTCGCGCAAGCGGTTTCCCGGCGTGGTCGCCCAGATTC
This sequence comes from Pseudomonas sp. MWU12-3103b, assembly GCF_023100615.1. Classification (NCBI taxonomy): domain Bacteria; kingdom Pseudomonadati; phylum Pseudomonadota; class Gammaproteobacteria; order Pseudomonadales; family Pseudomonadaceae; genus Pseudomonas; species Pseudomonas sp. MWU12-3103b. Next base: position 77,480 of record NZ_JALMEY010000018.1, on the reverse strand, counting down.
GGAGTAATTATTATTAAGCGTGAAATGAGACAAGATAAACGAGCTGCACCGAAAGCCCCGATCAACGAGAATATCTCGGCACGCGAGGTTCGGTTAATTGGCGCTGATGGCGAGCAGATTGGCATCGTCTCGATTGATGAAGCGCTTCGTATTGCTGAAGAAGCAAAGCTTGATCTGGTAGAAATCTCTGCTGACGCAGTCCCACCGGTTTGCCGGGTGATGGACTACGGCAAATCGATCTTCGAGAAGAAGAAGCAGATTGCAGCAGCGAAGAAAAACCAGAAGCAGATTCAGGTAAAAGAAATCAAGTTTCGTCCAGGGACGGAGGAAGGGGATTACCAGGTAAAACTGCGCAACCTGGTACGTTTCCTGAGTGACGGGGACAGGGCCAAGGTATCCTTGCGATTCCGCGGCCGTGAGATGGCCCACCAGGAGCTGGGGATGGAACTCCTCAAGCGGGTTGAAGCTGACCTGCTCGAGTACGGTTCGGTCGAACAGCATCCTAAGATGGAAGGACGCCAGCTGATCATGGTCATCGCCCCGAAAAAGAAGAAGTAATCAACAGGGCACGGCAGGCCTTCTGATTATGTTTATCAACTGAATGCGGAGTATCCGAACATGCCAAAAATGAAAACCAAAAGTGGTGCTGCTAAGCGGTTTCTGAAAACTGCTAACGGTATCAAGCACAAGCACGCTTTCAAGAGCCACATCCTGACCAAAATGTCGACCAAGCGTAAGCGTCAACTGCGCGGTAGCAGCTTGCTGCATCCGTCTGACGTGGCAAAAGTCGAGCGCATGCTGCGCCTTCGTTAATTTTAGTCAAGAATAGAGGAAGTAACTCATGGCTCGTGTAAAGCGTGGCGTCATTGCCCGTAAGCGTCACAAAAAAATTCTGAAACTTGCTAAAGGCTACTACGGCGCACGCTCCCGCGTATTCCGTGTTGCCAAGCAAGCGGTAATCAAGGCAGGCCAATACGCCTACCGTGACCGTCGTCAGAAAAAACGTCAGTTCCGCGCTCTGTGGATCGCTCGTATCAACGCTGGTGCTCGTGTTAACGGTCTGTCCTACAGCCGTTTCATCGCTGGCCTGAAAAAAGCGTCCATCGAGATCGACCGTAAGGTTCTGGCTGATCTGGCAGTGAACGAAAAAGCGGCGTTTGCTGCGATTGTCGAGAAAGCTAAAGCCACCTTGGCTTAAGTACCCCCGACAGTCACCCGGCCTCACCTCTGTGGGGCCAGGTGTTAAACGTCATAAATAGGGGAAGAGCCTTCAAGCTCTTCCCCTATTTTGTATCTGGAGTCTGTACATGGAAAACCTGGATGCGCTGGTCTCTCAAGCACTAGAGGCTGTGCAAAGCGCTGAAGATATCAATGCCCTGGAGCAAATCCGGGTTCAATACCTTGGCAAAAAGGGTGAATTGACTCAGGTGATGAAGACCCTGGGGAATTTGCCGGCAGAAGAGCGTCCGCAAGTCGGCGCCCTGATCAACGTTGCCAAGGAGCGTGTTACAGGCGTTCTCAATGCGCGCATGGCTCTGTTTGAAGAAGCCGAACTGGCTGCCAAACTGTCTGCCGAATCCATTGACGTGACGTTGCCGGGCCGTGGCCAGACCTCCGGTGGTCTGCATCCTGTGACCCGGACTCTGGAACGAGTCGAGCAGTTCTTCACCCGCATCGGCTACGGCATCGCCGAAGGCCCTGAGGTCGAAGACGACTATCACAACTTCGAAGCGCTCAACATCCCAGGCCACCACCCGGCCCGGTCGATGCATGACACCTTCTATTTCAATGCGAACATGTTGCTGCGCACCCATACCTCGCCGGTACAGGTCCGCACCATGGAGTCCAGGCAGCCGCCGATCCGCATTGTCTGCCCAGGCCGTGTGTACCGCAGTGACTCCGATATCACCCATTCGCCGATGTTCCACCAGGTCGAAGGCCTGCTGGTCGATCGCGACATCAATTTCGCCGATCTCAAAGGCACCATCGAAGAGTTCCTGCGGGTGTTCTTCGAAAAAGAGCTGGCCGTACGTTTCCGTCCTTCGTACTTCCCGTTCACCGAGCCATCCGCTGAAGTCGACATGGAATGCGTGATGTGCAGCGGTAAAGGCTGCCGCGTCTGCAAACAGACCGGCTGGCTGGAAGTCATGGGCTGCGGCATGGTCCATCCGAACGTGCTGCGCATGTCCGGCATCGATCCGGAAGAGTTCTCCGGTTTTGCCTTCGGCATGGGCGTCGAGCGTCTGGCGATGCTCCGTTACGGCGTGAACGACTTGCGTCTGTTCTTCGACAACGACTTGCGGTTCCTCGCGCAATTTCGCTAGTCGTAACGAATTCTTAGGAGAGCAGGATGAAATTCAGTGAACAATGGCTGCGTGGCTGGGTTAGCCCGCAGGTAAGTCGCGACGAGCTGGTTGCTCGTCTGTCGATGGCGGGTCTGGAGGTCGATAGTGTGACCCCGGCCGCCGGTGTATTCAGCGGCGTGGTCGTGGGCGAGGTGTTGAGCACCGAGCAGCACCCTGACGCCGACAAGCTGCGTGTATGCCAGGTCAGCAATGGCGCGGAAACCTTCCAGGTCGTGTGCGGTGCGCCAAACGTGCGTCCGGGCCTGAAGATTCCGTTCGCCATGATCGGTGCCGAACTGCCGGGCGACTTCAAGATCAAGAAGGCCAAGCTGCGTGGCGTCGAGTCCAACGGCATGCTGTGCTCGCAAGCCGAGCTGCAGGTCGGTGAAGGCAACGACGGTCTGATGGAACTGCCGGCCGATGCGCCGGTGGGCGAAGATTTCCGTGTGTACCTGGATCTGGAAGATGCCAGCATCGAGGTCGACCTGACCCCGAACCGTGGCGACTGCCTGTCGCTGGCCGGTCTGGCCCGTGAAGTGGGTGCGCTGTACGACACGCCGGTCACTCGCCCGGTGGTCATGACCATTCCGGCTGTGCACGACGAAGTGCGTTCGGTAGAAGTGCTGGCGCCTGCCGCTTGCCCGCGTTACCTGGGCCGCGTCATCCGCAATGTCGACCTGTCCAAACCAACCCCGTTGTGGATGGTTGAGCGTCTGCGCCGCGCCGATGTGCGCAGCATCGACGCTGCCGTCGACATCACCAACTACGTGATGCTCGAGCTGGGTCAGCCGCTGCACGCTTTTGATCTCGCCGAGATCAATGGCGGCATCCGCGTACGCATGGCGGAAGAGGGTGAGAAGCTGGTTTTGCTCGACGGTCAGGAAGTCAGCCTGCGTAGCGATACCCTGGTGATTGCCGACCACACCCGCGCTCTGGCGATTGCCGGCGTAATGGGTGGCGAGCACAGCGGTGTGTCCGCAACCACTCGCGAAGTTTTCCTGGAAAGTGCCTTCTTCGATCAGATCGCTGTGGCGGGCAAGGCTCGTTCCTACGGCCTGCACACCGACGCCTCGCACCGTTACGAGCGTGGCGTGGACTGGCAACTGGCCCGTGAAGCCATGGAGCGCGCCACTGGCCTGCTGCTGGAAATTACCGGTGGTGAAGCCGGCCCGATCATCGAGACCGTCAGCGAACAGCACCTGCCATCGATCGCGCCGATCACCCTGCGTGCGCAGCGCATCACCCAGATGCTGGGGATGGAAATGGATTCGGCGCAGGTCGAGCGTCTGCTCAGCGCCTTGGGTCTGAAGATTTCCGCTGACGGCGCAGGGCAGTGGCGCGTAGAAGTGCCAAGTCACCGCTTCGACATCAGTCTGGAAGTCGATCTGATCGAAGAGCTGGCGCGTCTGTACGGCTATAACCGTCTGCCGGTTCGTTACCCGCAAGCGCGTCTGGCGCCGCAAGCGAAGGCTGAAGCACGCAGCGAATTGCCTGAGCTGCGTCGTCTGCTGGTAGCCCGTGGTTATCAGGAAGCGATCACTTACAGCTTCATCGATCCGAAACAGTTCGAACTGTTCAACCCGGGCGTTGAGCCGCTGTTGCTGGCCAACCCGATTTCCAATGATATGGCTGCCATGCGTTCCTCGCTGTGGCCGGGCCTGGTCAAGGCGTTGCAGCACAACCTGAACCGCCAGCAGGATCGCGTGCGTCTGTTCGAAAGCGGTCTGCGCTTCGTCGGTCAGCTGGAAGGTCTGAAGCAAGAACCGATGCTGTCGGGTGTGGTTTGCGGCAGCCGTCTGCCGGAAGGTTGGGCGCAGGGTCGCGACACCGTCGATTTCTTCGACGTGAAGGCTGATGTTGAAGCGGTGTTGGGCTTTGCCGGTGCACTGGATACCTTCACTTTCACTCCGGGCAAACACCCGGCGCTGCACCCGGGTCAAACCGCGCGCATCGAACGGGACGGGCGTGAAGTCGGCTTTATCGGTGCGATTCACCCGGAGCTGTCCAAGGCCCTGGGTCTGGATCGTCCGGTCTTCGTCTTCGAGCTGGTTCTGGCTGAAGTCGCTTCCGGAAAAATGCCGCAATTCCACGAGTTGTCGCGTTTTCCTGAAGTGCGTCGTGACCTTGCGCTGATCGCGCACAAAGACGTCGCGGCCTCGGCTGTATTGGACGTAATTCGTGAAAATGCAGGCGAATGGCTCACGGATCTCAGGCTGTTTGACGTGTATCAGGGTAAAGGTATTGATCCTGATAGAAAAAGCCTTGCAGTTGGCTTGACCTGGCAGCATCCATCGCGCACTCTTAATGACGATGAGGTGAATTCGACGACGCAAAATATCCTCACCTCGCTCGAACAAAGGTTGAACGCCACGTTAAGGAAGTGACGTATGGGGGCTTTGACGAAAGCTGAGATGGCGGAACGTCTGTATGAAGAGCTGGGCCTGAACAAGCGGGAAGCCAAGGAGTTGGTTGAACTGTTTTTCGAGGAAATCAGGCACGCTCTTGAAGACAACGAGCAGGTCAAATTGTCCGGTTTCGGCAATTTCGACCTTCGGGACAAACGCCAGCGGCCTGGCCGCAACCCGAAAACGGGGGAAGAAATCCCGATCACGGCTCGCCGTGTGGTCACCTTTCGTCCAGGGCAGAAGTTGAAGGCCCGAGTTGAGGCTTATGCTGGAACCAAGTCATAACGACGAACTACCCGTCATCCCGGGCAAACGCTACTTCACCATTGGTGAAGTCAGCGAGCTGTGTGCGGTAAAACCACACGTGCTGCGCTACTGGGAGCAGGAGTTTCCTCAACTCAACCCCGTCAAACGCCGCGGAAACCGCCGGTATTATCAGCGCCAGGATGTGCTGATGATCCGGCAAATCCGCGCGCTCCTTTACGATCAGGGATTCACCATCGGCGGCGCGCGTCTGCGCTTGTCCGGTGATGAAGCCAAAGACGACACCACCCAATACAAGCAAATGATCCGCCAGATGATCGCTGAGCTTGAAGATGTACTGGTGGTGCTCAAGAAATAAAAAGCTGCGTTTGAATACTTCCAGTTTTCAAAAGCTTGCGATATATTCTTGAGCGCTCTTCGAGACGAGGGGCGGGTTTCAAACCAGTCGGGGCGTAGCGCAGTCCGGTAGCGCACTAGCATGGGGTGCTAGGGGTCGAGTGTTCGAATCACTCCGTCCCGACCATATAATTCAATGACTTAGCCCAACTCTAACCAGTTGGGCTTTTTCATGCGTAGGGAGTTTTTCGGGACTTCATCTAAGCCGATCATCCAGATCGGCTTTTTTGTGCCTTCGCAAAACCCGCGCAAAAAAGGTCGCTGGATGAAAAGTTTGGATCACTTGATAGACAAGCGGGATCCGGCTGCGCAGCCATTTGATGTCGGGTTGATACTCTGCCAGCCAGGGCTGAAGATGCTCGCTCAGATACACGAATGAAGTGCAGGCCACATCTTTTTCGTCATGGGTTCCTAAGAAAATGGATAAGTTATCTCGCTTGAACTCGCTTTTGATTCAGCACAATGCGGTCGTTTCGCTGAATATCGAAATTCAAGACTTCAAGTACAACCTGGCCTTGACGATGTCGTCGCTCGATGACGCAGCAGAAAGCGCGATCACTATAAATTTTCAGGATGTCAGTGCGCTTGATCTAAGTGGCTTTGGTGGCGGGCTGACTCAATTTATGGAGCTCGTCGTTACCCGAATCGATCGTGGGCTCGACAGGATCAGATATGAATTAAAAGATGTAGAGGACGAGAAAATATCGTTCTACTTCTTTACCTTCAGTGAGCCTATTCATTCGGAGCAATCTTGCGGGTTTTGATTGATCGCACTTTCAGTGCGCTCACCCCTGAAGCGCCATTAAATATTGGCGATCGGTTGCCGATACTCAGTCATCTAAATTCCGATCGAGCGAAGGCGCATGGACATCAGCAATACCAGCAGTGAATATCAAAAGCCGAAAAATCTCGCAGGGCTGGGCCGTCGCTGGGGTGGGCAGATCATCGATACGTTGATCACCTACTTTTTGATCCTCTTCGTAGGACGGCTGGCGGAGTTTATTGGTTTGCCGCCAAATGCGGTGGCTGTCCTGGCTCTTGGTACGGGTGTGGCGTATTACCTGTTTTCCGATGCAATGCCCAACGGCCAAAGCCTGGGTAAAAAGCTGCTGGGGATGTCGGTGATTGATGAGCGTAGCTACTTGAACTGCAATCTGTATCAATCGTTCATACGCAATATCACAACGCCGTTTCTGAACATCCTCGACTGGATTTTCATCTTCTTTGGCTCGCGCAAACGCCTGGGCGACATGCTTGCGTCAACAATTGTGATTCGTGTCAGGTGAGTCAAGTGGGGCGACGGCAGTCGCCCAAGTCTTAAGGTTTCGAATCTTGCTGAATATCCTCCGAGTCACTGGAGGTTGCGGCGTCCTTCTGCGTTTCTTGCGGTTCGGCGCCGGAGTTTGAGCCTGACGCTTCTTCGCCTTTTTTATTGGCTTTTTCCTCGTTGGACTCTGAGCTTTGCGCCTGATTTTTGCCGGAGGAGGCCGTCGGTGTTGCTGCCGAACTGGTCTGCGTGAAGAGCGAGCCAGTCAACAGCAGGCTTGCAAGCGTCAGGGTTGCAATCGACTTGTTCATGATCTGAGTCTTCCGCGCGATGTGGGTAACTCTTTGGAGGCATGAACAGGCCTAAGGTGCTGGCCGTTGGACGAGCGGTAAAGTCACAGATACCCGGCCCAATGTGAAAGTAGAAGGATTTCTACCAAGCCGACCACAAACATGACCGCGACAAAGCGCCGAAAACACCGCGCTATATTTTGCGGCCTTGCAAGTCGGCCCATTCAATCCCGAAGCGGCTCAGGTATTTTCTCAAGCGATCTGCATCATTCGGCTGCGCCTTGGCCTGGCGCGATACGCCGAACAGTCTGCGTCCGGCATCCGACAGGCTGTCCGCTTGCCGACATACTTCAATTACCGCTTTCAATTGCAATCGATCAAACAGGTCGAGGCTATCGGCGTCTCCCGGGAGGTCATCCGACACGCCGTCCGCTTGCGCCAGTCCCCACGCATAACGCAGTCGATCAATTTCTTCCTGCACTTGCGCCTCATCAATTCGTCCGCTGTCCGCCAGCGTGGCCATCCGGGTAATCGACGCTGACAGTTCGCGAAAGTTGCCCAGCCATGCCGCTTCGCGAGAGCTGGCGAAGGCGAGGTAGCGTCGGCGCGCTTCGAGGTTGAAGCGCACCAGTTGGCCGTGATCGCGAGCGTGACGTTCGAGCTCGAAATCGATGTTGGGCTCGATGTCTTCGCGGCGGCCGGCCAGGCCGGGCAAATCAAATGTCCAAAGGTTGATGCGTGCGTACAGATCCTCGCGGAACAGGCCTTCGGCGACGCGGCTGCGCAGATCGCGGTGAGTGCCGGCGATGATCAGGAAGTCGCTGTCGACCTCCTTGTCGGAGCCGAGCGGAAAGAAGCGCTTTTCTTCGATCGCCTTGAGCAGCATCGCCTGTTCGTCCGCGCCCAGCTCACCGATTTCATCGAGAAACAACATGCCGCCGTCCGCTGCCCGTAGCAGGCCGTCGCGGGCATTCTGCGCGCCGGTGAATGCGCCTTTGACGTGACCGAACAGAGCCGACATCGCACCGTCGCCCCGCAGGGTGGCGCAGTTCACCTCAACAAACCGGCCCTGCATTTGATGGCGGCTGCGTTTGAGTTCATAGATGCGTCGGGCGAGAAACGATTTGCCGGCGCCGGTCGGGCCGATCAGCAGCATGGGCGCCTTGGAGCGCACGGCCACGCGTTCAATCTGTTCGATGGAGCGGTTGAACGCCGCGTTACGGGTGGCGATGCCGGACTTCAAGAACTCCAGGCCTTCGAGGCGTTTGTTGGCGAAACGCGAGGCAATGCGGTCATAACGCGACAGGTCGAGGTCGATCAGCGCGTGAGTGCCGGTGGCTTGTTCATCTTCGCTTTTGCGTCGGGCGGGGGAGGTCTGGATCAGGCGCGCCGGCAGATAGCGTGCTTCGGTCAGCAGGAACCAGCAAATCTGCGCGACGTGGGTGCCGGTGGTGATGTGAACCAGATAGTCCTCGTGCTCGGTATCGAAGCTGTAGGCCGTCGTGAAGTCATGCAGCGCGCCGTAGACCTCTTCGAAATCCCACGGATTGCGCAGTGCCATGGGGTGCAGGTGTACCTCGGTTTCCGGCGAGACCTGCTGGATATCGGCGCGAACCCGTTCAGCGAGGCTGATGTCGCGCGCGTCGATACCGTGAATCAGTTCCAGACGATGGATCAGCACGTCCGGTTGCTGGCACAGGCCAACGCTCGGTCGCCAGTGGCTCCAGCGATTGGCGCCTTTGCCAACGCGGTCCAGGGTGGCGCCGATAAAACCGATGGCGACGGTGCGTTTGTTGGGCATGGCTATCTCAAAAGATAAATGACGATATCAAATGATAGGTTCCTCACACTGGGTTTGTCTTTGGTTCAGCTCAAAGAAATCGATAAAAAATAAAAAAACTATATAAATCAATAAGATAAAAAATAAATTTTGCGCCTCTAAAAAACTGGCACAGCCGCTGCAATACCTATCGCAACGAACAGGACAACACAGCGAGACGCCACGATGGCCAACTTCAAACTCTTCAACACGCAATCGAAACAGCTGCCAGCCTGCGACACTTTGAATGCCTCCGGTGCCTCGGCATATGCCTACACGCCGAAGCATCAACTGGCTCAACTGGCGGTCACCGGTTGCCTGAACCAGACGTTTTACGCCAGCGCTGTAAGCCAGCTGGATCAAGTGTTGAAGCTGGTGGCTGAACTCGACAGCCGTTTCGTGGCGAAGGCTGCTGTCTACGCTCGCCAAAAGGGCCACATGAAAGACATGCCGGCATTGCTGCTCGCGGCGTTGACGGCGAACCGTTCGACGCTGGTGCCTGAGGTGTTTGAACAAGTGATCGACAGCGGCAAGATGTTGCGCAACTACGTGCAGATCCTGCGCAGTGGCGCCACCGGGCGCAAATCCCTCGGTTCGCAACCCAAGCGTCTGGTGCAGAACTGGCTGAACGGCGCGACCGAACGTCAACTGCTACAAGCGTCGATTGGCAACCAGCCATCGCTGGCGGACGTGGTGAAGATGGTTCACCCGAAACCAGCTGAGGCCTGGCGCGAAGCATTCTTCGCCTGGTTGATCGGTAAACCGGTGGATGTGCAGGCATTGCCTGAGTTGACCCGCGATCTGCTGGCATTTCGCAGCGGTGCTAGTCGCGAAGTCCCCGCGGTACCGTTTCAACTGCTCGGCAACGAAACCCTGAGCAAAGAGCAATGGGCGGCGCAGGCCTGCAACATGGGCTGGCAGGGGTTGCGCATCAACCTCAACACCCTGGCGCGGCATGGCGCGTTCGAGGTTCCGGGTTGCGTCGAGTACGTGGCCGCGCGACTTGCAGATCCGCAAGAAGTGGCTAAGGCGCGGGTTTATCCATACCAGTTGCTGGCGGCCTATCGGATGGTTGGCGATAACGTACCGCTGCAGATCCGCGAGGCGTTGCAGGATGCACTTGAGCTGTCGCTGGCCAACGTGCCGAAGCTTGAAGGCGCGGTGGTGGTTTGCCCGGACGTATCGGGTTCGATGGGCAGCCCGGCGACCGGTTATCGTCAGGGCGCGACCACGGCGGTGCGTTGCATCGATGTGGCGGCGCTGGTCGCGGCAGCGGTGTTGCGCAAACAGCCGGCGGCGCGGGTGATGCCGTTCGAAGTGAAGGTGGTGGATATCAAGCTCAACCCACGGGACAGCGTGATCAGCAATGCGGAGAAACTGGCCGCGGCCTTTGGCGGCGGCACCAACTGCTCGGCGCCATTGAAGAAACTGGCAGATAGCAAGGCCAGGGTCGATATGTTGATTATGGTATCGGACAACGAGTCCTGGATCGACACGCGGCGCCGTGGTGCCAGTGAGACCATGCTCCAGTGGGAGCGCATCAAGCGGATCAACCCGCAGGCACGGCTGGTGTGCATCGATATCCAGCCGGGTTATGCAACGCAGGCAGCCGACCGCGATGACATCCTGAATGTCGGCGGTTTCAGCGATGCAGTGTTCGATGTGGTCGAGCAGTTCACCAGCGGTCGTTACGGTGCCCAGCACTGGGTCGAAGCGATCGAGAAGATGCAATGAATTGATTTGTCACAGGCGCTGAATGCCGGTGGGACTACATCCAAGACGTCTCATCAAACCCTTGTCAGCGTGTGTGACGGCACGAATGCCTGATGGCTGTACATCTGAGGCCGGTTAACCCCGGTGCGCGGCGACGCGCAACAGTCATCAACTTTTGTCGTGCCACCTTATTGGAAAAGAAAGCAGCGAATGCAACAGGTACTCCATCGGAACGCGGGTTCGAATCCCGCCCCGGCAACGGGGGCTCGACTGGCAGAGCCACAGTGTCTGTTTTTTTGTCGCTGCACATGACGGAACAACGCCGAATCATCGGCCAACGAATAAAGAATAGAGAAATGAAAGCACACACTTACCAACTGCTCGAAGTCGCCAACGGCAAGCCGATCAAACTCTGGACCGAAGGCGTCCCGGTGGAAAACGAGGCCCGCGAGCAGCTGATGAACACGGCAAAGATGCCATTCATCTTCAAGCATCTGGCGGTGATGCCGGATGTGCATCTGGGCAAGGGCTCGACTATTGGCAGCGTGATTCCGACGGTGGGTGCGATCATCCCGGCGGCCGTCGGCGTGGACATCGGTTGCGGCATGATCGCCGCACGCACGTCGCTGACCGCAGCCGACTTGCCGGACAACCTGCAAGGTCTGCGCAGCGCCATCGAGCAAGCGGTGCCCCATGGCCGCAGTTCGAACCGTTCTCGGCGCGACAAGGGCGCATGGGACGAGATTCCGCAGCAAGCCGATCAGGCCTGGGCGGGGCTTCAGCCACGTTTCAAACTGATCACCGACAAGTACCCGAAACTGACCAACACCAACAACCGTGGGCATCTGGGCACGCTAGGCAGCGGCAACCACTTCATCGAAGTGTGCCTGGATGAAGCCAACCGGGTCTGGTTCATGTTGCACAGTGGTTCTCGCGGTGTCGGCAACGCCATTGGCAACCTGTTCATTCAGATGGCTCAGGCGGATATGCGGCAACACATCGCCAACTTGCCGGATCGTGACCTGGCGTACTTCGAAGAAGGCAGCCAGCACTTCGATGATTACGTGGAAGCGGTGAGCTGGGCGCAGGACTTCGCCAGACAGAACCGCGAATTGATGATGCGCGCGGTGATTCAGGCCACGCGCCAGATCATTCGCAAACCGTTCGAGGTGGCGCTGGAAGCGGTCAACTGCCACCACAACTACGTGCAGAAAGAGCGGCATTTCGGCGAAGAAATCCTGGTCACCCGCAAAGGCGCGGTGTCGGCGAAGAAAGGTGAACTCGGGATCATTCCGGGTTCGATGGGCGCCAAGAGTTTCATTGTGCGCGGCCTGGGCAACGAAGAGTCGTTCAGCTCCTGCAGCCACGGCGCCGGCCGCACCATGAGCCGAACGAAGGCAAAGAATACATTCACCGTCGAAGACCAGATCCGCGCCACGGCGCATGTCGAGTGCCGCAAGGACGAAGCGGTGATCGACGAAATTCCGATGGCCTACAAGGACATCGACAAAGTCATGCACGCCCAGCGCGAGTTGGTGGAAGTGCTGCACACCCTGCGGCAAGTGGTGTGCGTCAAAGGATAAAAGGATCAGCAAGCATGGAATTCGAAGAACGCCACCCGCTGTGCGCCACGATGCGTGCGCGGGTACTGGAAGAGTTGGCGCGTATAGAGCGCGAGCGCAATGTCACGGTGTTGTACGCCTGTGAGTCCGGCAGTCGGGCCTGGGGCTTTGCCTCGACCGACAGCGACTACGACGTACGATTCGTGTACGTGGAAAAACCGCAGTGGTTCGTTCAGGTCGACACGCCGCGCGCTGTGATCGAGCGGCCATTGGACGACGAGCTGGACGTCAGCGGCTGGGAACTGCGCAAGACCCTCGGGTTGTTGCGCAAGTCCAACCCGACGCTGCTGGAGTGGCTCGACTCGCCATTGGTGTACCGCAGCGAAAGCGCACAGGTTGCGCAACTGCGTGAGCTGGCCGAAGCGTTCTACAGCCCGCCGGCAGCCCGCAACCACTATCTGTCGATGGCGAAAAACAACTTTCGCCAGTACCTGCAAGGCGACAGCGTACGGTTCAAGAAGTACTTCTACGTGCTGCGGCCGTTGCTGGCGGTGCGCTGGATCGATCAGGGACGTGGGCGTCCACCGATGACCTTCGCCGAGCTGCTGACCACGGTCGACGACCGCGCACTGCTGGCTGAAGTCGACGAACTGCTGGCACTTAAACGCAATGCCGACGAGCGCGCCTACGGCCCGCGTCGTCCGGCGCTGCACAGGTTCATCACTGCCGAACTCGAGCGCGATGTGCCCACATTACTCAGAACTCAGGAAGACTCGCGACGACTGGATGACTACCTCAGGGACATCGTCGGGTTGTATGCGTAAGGATTGAAATGGAACCGCAAGTGATTGAACTGGACGGCGCGATTGGCGGCGGTCAGGTGTTGCGCAGCGCGCTGAGCCTGTCGATGGTGACGGGCCAGGCGTTTCGCATTAAACAGATTCGTGCCCGCCGCAGTCGGCCGGGATTGTTACGCCAGCATTTGACGGCAGTGATGGCGGCCGCCGAAGTCTGCGGCGCACGGATCGCGGGAGCGGAACTGGGCTCGCAGGCGCTGTTTTTCGAGCCAGGAGCGATTCGTTCGGGTGATTACCGGTTTGCGATCGGCACGGCCGGCAGTTGCACGTTGGTGTTGCAGACATTGCTGCCGGCGCTGTTGCAGGCGCCGGGCACAAGTCGCGTACGGATCAGCGGCGGTACGCATAATCCGTTGGCGCCGCCTGTCGATTTCCTTACGCGCAGCTGGTTGCCGTTGATGCGGCGCATGGGTGCCGGCATTGAGCTGGATCTGCTGCGTCACGGCTTTGTCCCGGCCGGTGGCGGTGAGATCGACGTCACGGTGCAGCCGTCGCAACTGACGCTGCTGGACCTGTGTGAGCGTGGGGCGCTGCTGTCGCAGCAAGCCTTGGCGCTGACGGCCGGTCTCGCACCGAGCGTCGCCGAGCGTGAACTGAATCAGGTGGCGAAACGCTTGCGCTGGGCAGCGGAAACTTTGCATCCGATCACGCTCGACCCGGCGCGTGGCCCCGGTAACGTGCTGTTACTGGAGTACGTGTTCGAGCAGGTCACCGAAGTCTTCAGTGCCTTTGGCCAGGTGTTGTTACGGGCGGAGAAGGTCGCTGATAGCGCAATCAATCAGGCGACAGACTGGTTACGCAGTGACGCTGCGGTGGCGGAACACCTCGCCGACCAGTTGCTGCTGCCGATGGCGCTGGCCGGTGGCGGATCATTCACTACCCCAAGAATGACCGAGCATCTGCACAGCAACATCGCGGTGATCGAGCGCTTCTTGCCGGTCACTATCGAATGCTCGGAAGCGGGCCCCGAGCGTCTGCGGGTTGAGGTCCGCAACGGTCGCTGACCACGTCGCAAGCCCGGATCAATCTCGCGAATGCGGCAATTTGCTGGCCCCCAGGCTTGGGCTTCCCCGGCAAAATCGCCTTTTTTCAAAAGGTTAGGTTGGCTATATGCGGACGATTGTCATAACCGTTGCAACGCTTTCCCTGGCTGCTTTCGCTTCGGCCATTGAAGCGAGGGAGTTGAGCAAGAGTCACCGGTTTGCCTGTACGTGGGGCTCGGACATCGCCGCCGGCGCACAACAGTCGAAGCTCTCGGGGATCTCGTTGTACGGCGCGCGCAAGCAGTTGCAGGTGCGCAAGTTCCAGCAACCGTGGATGCGCATGACGGCGATGGGGATTACCGAGCAGACCTACAACAGCACGTCGAAGCTCAAACCTGCAGCGGTCAAGCAGACCTATTACGAACAATGCGTGCGGCATGAGCTGGCCCAGCGATAAATCAAAAAGCCCAACCTGAAGAGGTTGGGCTTTTTCATGCCTGACGAAACGTCGGCGTTACTTGTCAGTCTCGCAATTGATCATCCACGACACCCCAAAGCGATCGACCAGCATGCCGAACCGGGCGGCCCAGAACGTGGTTTGCAGCGGCATGTCGACGCGAGCGTCCTTGGCCAGCGCGTTAAACACTCGCTCGGCTTCGGCAATGCTGTCGACGTTGAGGGAAATCGAGCAGCCGCTCATTCCCCCGGTCGGGCGATCAGGTGTGGTGTCCGAGGCCATGATCATCTGGTCGCCAACCTTCAGGCAGGTATGGTTGACGAGGTTGTGGTGCTCCTTCGGTACGTGTTCGGCGGCGGGTGTTTCGCCGTAGGTCATCATCGCTTCGAGTTTGCCCTGCAAGGCTTGTTCATAAAAGGTGAAGGCCTCGCGGCAGTTGCCGTTGAAGATCAGGTAGGGATTGATTCGCATGATGGCATTCCTGGCAGTAGGCGCGGAGAGAGGCGATTTTCGCCAGGTTCCGCGAAAGGCGGTTAAACCATAGCAAAGCATTGGACGCCGCAACGGCCAGAGTTTTTCCAGATGTTTTTCTTCTGAAAACACCGCGCTTCAGCACGGATAAAACCTGCGGAGTACCATGACACCCTGTACGACCTATCGAGCTTGTTCTGCCATGCCTTTGATTTCCCGCTTCAACGCCTTGATCGATCAGGCCCGGCGCGCCCTGTTGCTGGTCTGGGCGACTTCACGCGGTTTATTTCTGGGGTTGGTGCTGGCGACCCTGATTGCCGGCGTTCTGCCGGCGCTGGCCGCATGGCTGGGTCAGCGCATTGTCGATGCGGTGGTGACGGCGATGCAGTTGCACGCGCAGCAGGGCGATGCACCGCTGTGGCCGGTGTTGCGTTATGTGCTGATGGAGGCGGGCGTGCTGGCGTTGTTGTCCGGTACACAACGGGCGCTCTCGGTGCAGCAGTCGTTGTTGCGGGTGCAGTTGGGGCAGAAGGTCAACACGCTGATTCTGGAAAAGGCGCAGACCCTGTCGCTGGTGCAGTTCGAGAACTCCGAGTTCTACGACAAGCTGGTGCGCGTGCGCCGCGAAGCCTCGACCCGGCCGCTGGCGTTGGTGATGAAGTCGCTGGGGCTGATCCAGAACCTGATCATGCTGATCAGCTTCGGTGTGCTGCTGGTGCATTTTTCGCCGTGGGCACTGCTGTTGCTGGTGATCGGCGCGTTGCCGGTGTTCTTTGCCGAGGCGCATTTTTCCGGCGACGCTTTCCGCTTGTTCACCCGCCGGGCCCCGGAGAGTCGGCAGCAAAATTACATCGAAACCTTGCTGTCCCATGAGGCCTACATCAAAGAGGTCAAGCTGTTCGGCTTTGCGCCGTTGCTGCTGCAGCGTTATCGGGACACTTTTGCCAAGCTCTACGCCGAGGATCGGCGCCTGACATTGCGTCGTGATGGCTGGGGTTTCGGTCTCGGCTTGCTCGGTACAGGGGCGTTCTATCTGGCTTATGCCTGGGTGGTGATCGATGCGGTGCACGGCAATATCAGTCTCGGTCAGATGACCATGTACCTGGTGTTGTTCAAGCAGGGGCAGAGTGCGGTCAGCAGCAGCCTGAGTGCGATCAGCGGTTTGTATGAGGACGGTCTGTACCTGTCGAGCCTGTATGAGTATCTGGCCGAACCGGTGTTGGCTGATTGCGGTCATCTCACCGTCGGCGCGCATCCGGGTGATGGCCTGCGTTTTGAGAACGTCGGTTTCCGCTATCCGGGGGCCAGCCGTGCCGCACTGGAAGGCATCGACCTGCACCTGGTGCCGGGCAAGAGTGTGGCGCTGGTGGGGGAGAACGGCTCAGGCAAAACCACGCTGATCAAATTGCTGACGCGCCTGTATCGGCCCGATCAGGGGCGGATTCTGCTTGATGGCAGCGATTTGCAGGATTGGGAAGAGAACACTTTGCGGCGGCGTATCGGCGTGATTTTTCAGGACTACATTCGCTACCAGTTCACCGTGGGCGAAAACATCGGCGTGGGGGATACCTCGGCGTTCAACGATGAATCGCGCTGGCAGGCCGCAGCGGCCGAAGGCATGGCCGCGCCGTTCATTGAAGGCCTCGACCGTGGCTATGCCACGCAGTTGGGCCGCTGGTTTGCTGGCGGTCAGGAGTTATCGGGCGGGCAATGGCAGAAGATTGCCTTGTCCCGGGCGTACATGCGCCGCGATGCCGACATCTTGATTCTCGACGAACCGACCTCGGCGCTGGATCCGGCAGCGGAAGCGGCAGTGTTCGAGCATTTCAGCCAACACACCGAAGGGCGCATGACCTTGTTGATTTCCCATCGCTTTTCCAGTGTGCGCAATGCCGATCAGATCATGGTGCTGGAGGGCGGACGGATACTGGAGAAGGGCGATCACAACAGCCTGATCGCTGCAAACGGGCACTACGCCAAGCTGTTCGATCTGCAGGCTCGCGGCTATCGCTAGGAATCCTGCGCGCTGCGCACCAATGCTGGGCCGGCCACGCGCGGCGCGGGTTTGGACTGCATCAGCGCATCGATCGCCTTGCGATAATTCTGCCCGCCCAGCGCCATGCTGTTGTTGTGGGTGGCACCCGGCACCAACAGCAGTCGTTTCGGTTGTCGGGCGGCGTTGAACAGCTGCTCGCTGAAGCGCGGCGGCACGAACGCGTCGGCCATGCCGTGTACCACCAGCAGCGGCATGTGAATTTCGGCGATCTTGTCGATGGAGTCGAATTTCTGCGACAGCAGCCAGCGTACCGGCAGCGAAGTATTGGCCACCGCCGCCGCCACATCGGCGAGAGAGGTGAAAGTCGACTCGATCACCAGGCCTTTGACCGGCAGCGGGGTATGGTCCCGAGCCGCGTCCTGGCCGAGTTCGGCGGCCAGATCAATCGCCACGGCACCGCCCAGGGAGTGGCCGTAGATCAGGCGCTTGCTCGGGTCGGGCTGCAGCAGTTTGAAGCGCTCCCACGCCACACGGGCATCTTCGTACACGCTGCTTTCCGAAGGCAGATCGCCCTTGCTCTGGCCGAAACCACGGTAGTCGATCGCCAGTACCGAGTAGCCGGCCGCGCGCAATTGCTCGATGCGGAACAGCTGTCCGGTGAGGTTCCAGCGCACGCCATGCAGATAGAGAATCGCCGGAGCGTTCGGTCGTTCTGCGGGCCACCACCAGGCATGAATATTCTGCCCGGCCTTGAAGCTCTTGGGCTGCAAGTCGAGTTCCTGCACGCTGCCCGGCAAGCCGTGATACCAGCCGGCCGTGCCCGGTTCGATGCGAAACAGCAGTTTGCGCTCGGTGTGTTCGAGCACCGCACAACTCGTCGGCACGCCAATGATCAGCGCAGCCATGCAGGCGAACGCCAGACGGCGACGACGCAAACGAGTCATGAAGGAAAGGAACATTAAACGGTTCACCACAGCGCAGACAAAGAAGGCTTTTTACCAGAAGGCTCGGTCTGCGCGTGACTTTTTCGACCACCGTGTGCTTGCAACGATTACAAAATGCTGCGGCTCAGTCCACCCGCAGCACAATTTTGCCAATGTGATCGCCACCTTCCATGCGCGCATGCGCCTGGGCCGCATCGTTCAGCGAATAAACCTTGTCGATGATCGGCAAGCAGTGTCCGGCGGCCAGCGCCGGCCACACGTGTTCGCGCAGTTGCTCGGCAATTTCGGCTTTTTCCTCTGCGGTGCGCGCTCGCAGCAACGAGCCAGTGATCACCGCACGCTTGGCCATGATCGCCAACAGGTCGATGTCGTTGGCCTTGCCGCCCCCGAGAAAGCCCAGCATCACCAGCCGGCCATCCATCGCCAGCGCGCTGACATTTCCGTTGAGGTACGAGGCGCCCATGATGTCGAGAATCGCGTTCACCCCTTGGCCTGCAGTTTTTTCGGCGATGACCGTGGCGAAATCCTGCTCGCGATAATTGATCGGCTGCCCACCCAGTTTGCTGATTGCCGCGCATTTATCGGCACTGCCGGCGGTGGCGAAGGCTTCGATGCCGAACTCGCGGCACAGCATCAGCGCGGTGGTGCCGATGCCGCTGGTGCCGCCGTGAATCAGCACGCGCTGACCGCGCTGAGCGTCGCCGAGGCCGAACAGGTTGGCCCACACGGTAAAGAAGGTTTCCGGGATAGCGGCGGCCTGCACCCAATCCAGTCCATCGGGGATCGGCAGGGTTTGTCCGGCCGGGACGTTGCAGTATTCGGCGTAACCGCCACCGTTGGTCAGCGCGCAGACCTTGTCCCCCACGGCAAACTGACTGACACCGGCACCCAGCGCCACCACTTCGCCGGCCACTTCCAGACCGGGGATCGGGTTCATGCCCGGCTTCATCGGGTATTTGCCGGCGCGTTGCAGGGCGTCGGGGCGGTTGATCCCGGCGGCATGCACGCGGATCAGCACTTCGCCGGCTGCAGCGACCGGCAACGGCACGCGTTTGGCTTGCAGAACATCGGGGCCACCGGGTTGAGTGATTTCGATCCGGGTCATTTCGTTGGGCAAAGTCATGTCGATTCCTGTTGCTTGAGGTTCTGAAGATGGGAGCGCAGCCCGCGGGCAATGATTCCCTTCAATTTTCACAGACGCGTGGTTCAGTCACTGAGGGTAGCCATTTCAGGGCGTGCTCTAACAGGATCGCCACGGCAATCGCCCCTGCGGCGATCACGAAGAGCATTGCGTGCTGACCGCCCGTGGCATTGAACAGTGCCGAATAGGCAAATCCGGCCAGCGCCTGAAATGTGGCAAACGATACGGTGGCGCGGCTCCAGGCGATTTGCTGGCGATGGTGATCCGGCACCAGTTCATGCACGCGGGCCAAGGCCAGCGGGACGATGCCCGGCGGGAATGAACCGATGATCACTGCCAGCACGGCTAACGCGATGAAAGAGTGGGAAACCGCCAGCAGTCCCAGCGCAATCGCCTGCACCACCAATACCAGCCGGATGCCCATCCGCGCGCCAAGCCGGTCCGCGAGAAAGCCGTAACTTACCGGGCCGACAATTGCGCCCAGGCCATACATCACCCAAACCAGTGCACCAATCTGCGCCCCGGCACCGAGCCCGCGAGCCACGTAATCCACCAGAAACACCATGGCCGGCACCAGACCTGCGGCCATGAATGCGTATTGGCCGAACAGCAAATAGACGGCGGAGGGCGTTGGCTCAACCGTCGCGCCTGCGTGAATGGCGGTCGGGTGCGGTAGATCAGCAGGCCAGCCAAACCAGCTGATCGCGGTCAGCAACAACGACAATCCGCCCAGTCCCAACCAGGTGGCGTGCAGGCCCATATTCAACAAGGGCGGGACGATGGTCCCGGAGGCGGCGATGCCCAGGCCGATACCGAGAAAAATCGCACCGCTGGCCAGCCCTTTGCGGGATGCCGGCACGTGGGGCAGAACAGTCGCCGCCACCAGCACCATAATTGCGCCGCCAGTAATTCCCGACAGCAACCGCCAGCCAAAGAACCAGCTCACCGACAACGGAAATGCACAGGCAAAAAACGCTGCGGTGACCAGCAGCATCATCAGTCGCAAGGCGTTTTTATTGCCCAGTTGCCGCGCTATCGGCCGGCCGAGCAGGGCGCCGATCAGATAGCCGACCAGATTGGCTGCGCCGAGGTAGACCACGTCGTTGGCAGAAAACCACTGCGCCTGAATCAGCGAGGGAATAAGCGGTGTGTAGGCAAAACGCGCCAGACCAATGCCGACCAGGCTGGCGCAGAGTCCCGAGAAAATCGGTAACGCTGAGGTGGATGTACGCATGACAGCATTCCTGAGGAAGGTCTATGGCGCTCAGGATATCGGCTATCTTTGCTGCGGTAATGCAGCGATTTGGCTTTATAGTGATGCAAATTCGCATCGGTTAGGGGCAGCATGAACTGGGATGATGCGCGGGTATTTCTCGCAGTATGCAGAGAGTCGACCTTACGCGGCGCAGCGCGGGTTCTGGGGGTGGATCAGGCGACCGTCGGGCGACGGATCACGGCGTTGGAAAAGTCCCTGAGCGCGACCTTGTTCCTGCGCACCTCCGACGGCTACGCACTGACCGCGGTCGGCGAGGCCGCGCTCAAAAGCGTGGAAAAAATGGAGCATTCGGCGCTGGAACTTGAGCGGCAGATTCAGGGCCTGGATGATCGTTTGACCGGCACCGTACGCGTCAGCACCACCGACTCGCTGGCCATCGACTTCCTGATCCCGGCCATTAGCCGCCTGCACGCGCAGCACCCGGACGTGCGTGTGCAACTGGACGCCTCCACGCAGATCCTCAGCCTGGCCAAGCGCGAGGCCGACATCGCTGTGCGCAATACCCGGCCTGACAATCCCGATCTGATCGCGCGGCGGATTGCGCGCTGGCCCGTGGGATTGTTCGCATCACAGGCGTATATCGACGCCCATGGCATCCCGCCTCAGGGTACCGCGTTCGAAGGCCATGATCTGGTGGTCTACCAGCCGTATTTGCAGGCGCACAAAGACATGACGCTGGTTTGCGAACCGCTGCATCGCGGGCGGATTGTCGCCAGCCTGAGCTCCAGTCTGCTGGTACGCCGCTCGATTGCGGCTGGCCTGGGCGTAGGAGAAATTCCGCTGTACATGGGCGAGCGCGATGGCCTGATCAGGCTTTGGCCGGAGCGCAATCGCCCGCAACCGTATGAGGTCTGGCTGGTGACCCACGCGGACTTGCGCCACACCGCACGGGTCAGGGCGGTGATTGAGCAGATTGTCGAGGCGTTTGCACTGGAGAATGAGTGACGGCTCAAAGCGCTTTGGAGAAGCTACATCGTCTGACGAAACGCCCTACATCCACAGCAGAATCTGCCGGCTTGTGGGCTTGGAGCGCCAGTCCTAAGGTTGATGCAACTCGCAGCGCCAGGAAATCGGTGCGCCAGAGAAGGTATCGCTAACCCAGGGAAGGGGATCGGATTGAAAGCCAGGGAATTCGAGCAATATCAAAGCTTCGACACATTGAGCAAAGGTCGTAACACACAAGCCATGAACGCTATCAGCCGTGAAGAATTCAACGCCAGGATCGAGACCATCGAGGCAAGGATGGATGCTCGGGTAGAGCGAGTGCATGCAGATATCCGAGAGTTCCTTTGCTCCCAGGCAGAGCGAGACAAGGCGAATGAGCGCATTCAGGTCGAACGGGATAAACGCTACGACTCGATGATTCAAGGCATTGCCATCGAGTCCAGAGAGGCGCTCAAAAAGGCGGGTACCGTCAATGCCAACGTCTGGATGGCAACGGCTGTGCATCTGTTTGGTGTGGTCAGCATTGTCGTGGGTGGCTATTTCGCCAGTCAGGCCAACCTGTATGCAGCGATACAAACAACCTTGGCGGCGGTTCAGGCGGGCAAAGAAGTCGGCGCAGCCAAGCCTGCCGAGCAGCCATCACCGGTGTTGCCAAAATAAAAAAAACGGCCTTCAATCGAAGGCCGTTTTTGTTGGCTTTGGAAACCCTGCCTCATGGCATTTGCGGCAGCTCTTGCGGACGCAGGTCGAACACCAGGACTTCGGCATCCACGCCATTGCTCAGGGTCAATGCCTGTTCCTCGCGAACCCGCACGCCATCACCTTCCTGCAGCAACTGGCCATTGAGTTCAACACTGCCGCGAGCGACATGCACGTAGGCGTAACGGTTGGCCGACAGTTTCAGGGTGGCGCTTTCCTTGCCGTCGAACAACCCGGCGTAAACCCGAGCATCCTGGCGCACTGTCAGCGAACCATCGCTGCCGTCCGGCGAGATGATCAGTTGCAGGCGACCACGTTTTTTTTGCGCACTGAAGTGCTCCTGTTGATAGCGCGGTTTGGCGCCGCTGATCTCCGGCACAATCCAGATCTGCAAAAAGTGCACGGGCTTGGTGGCCGAATGGTTGAACTCGCTGTGCGCCACGCCGCTGCCGGCGCTCATCAGTTGTACGTCGCCAGGGCGGATCACCGAGCCGGTGCCCAACGTGTCTTTATGTTCCAGCGCACCTTCGAGCACGTAGGAAAAGATCTCCATGTCGCGATGCGGGTGCTGGCCGAAACCTTTTCCGGCGGCAACGCGGTCATCGTTGATCACCAGCAGGTCGGAAAAACCCTGTTCACGCGGGTCGCGGTAGCTGGCGAAGGAAAAGGTGTGGAACGACTTCAACCAGCCATGATTGGCGAGGCCACGATCTGAGGCTTTGCGAAGAGTCAGCATGATGAAATCTCCTTGGGGGACGTGAATTCGTCCGAGTGAGGAGAAGGTTACTGTTTACTCTTCGGGGTAATAAGTAGATGGAAATTGAAATACTGTCCCTTTCTGGTTGACAGTTGTGTGCGCTTGATCACGTATTTTTTTCCGACGATTGTGTCGCAGTTGGCCATAATGCTCAGCCAGTCTTGTCCGTCCATTTTTCATTATCAGTGATGTGTACCCCATGAAAACCGTGGCCATGGTGTTGTTCCCCGACTTTCTGCTGCTCGACATGGCCGGGCCGCTGGAAGTGTTTTCGGTGGCCAATCGCTATTTGAAACCGGAGTCGCACTATCAGCTGACGACCCTTGGCACCGAGCGCGGGCCGTTGCGTGCGTCCAACGGTGTGCTGGTACACACCGACCGGCATATCGAACAAGCCCTTGAGCGCTACGATTTGCTGCTGGTGCCAGGAGGGCCGGGGGCTTACAACGAAAAACACCCGGCGTTGCTGGCCTGGCTGAAAGCGGCGGTGCCCTGTGCCGAGCGATATGGTTCGATCTGCACCGGTGCCTTCGTGCTCGGCCATGCCGGGTTGCTCGACGGCTATCGGGTGACCACTCATTGGAACTACACCGAACGCCTGATCAAGGCATTTCCAAAGGCGAGCGTCGCCACCGACCAGATTTTCATTGAGGATCGCAATCTGATCACCTCTGGCGGGGTCACGGCCGGCATCGACCTGGCGCTGGCGCTGGTGGCGCAGGATCACGGCAAGAAGTTGGCCCAGGACGTCGCCAAAGTGCTGCTGGTGGTGATGAAACGTCAAGGCGGACAGGCGCAGTTCAGCCCCTTGATGGCGGCAGTGGCGCCTCAGGAAACACCGATCACCCGAGTACAGAATTACGTCCTGGACCATCTCGACGAAGTGTTCAGTGTCGAGCGCATGGCAGGATTGGCCAACATGAGTGCACGGCACTTCGCGCGGACGTTTGTCCGCGACATCAATATGACGCCGATGGAGTTCCTGCAAAGTGCGCGTATCGACTGCGCACGAAATCTTTTGGAAACCACTGACCTGCCTTTCAAAACCGTGGCCTACAAGAGTGGTTTTGGCAGTGTTCGGCACATGCGTCTGTTGTTCGCGGAAAAACTTGGTCTTACCCCTGTGCAATACCGCGAACAGTTCAGCTAGAGCGGTTCTGTCCGTTGTGCGCACCCGGATGTCCGTGCTGCGCCCTGTGTGAAGGTTGTGCCGTCATCGCAGGCTGCCAAGATAGTTGGCATGAACAGCCTCAACGATTTGCACTCGGCGTCAGTCCTGTATTTCGGCCCTTACGCCTTTCATTTGCGCCAACGGCTGATCCTCGACGGGGATCGGCAACTGCGCATGGGCGGGCGTGCGCTGGACATTCTGCAGGTGCTGGTCGAGCGTGCAGGCCGAGTGGTCAGAAAGGAAGAGTTGATTGCACGGGTCTGGCCCACTTCGGTGGTCGAAGAGATCAATCTTCGCGTCCACATTGCCGCCCTGCGCCGGGCGCTCGGTGACGGTGAGAACGGCCAGCGCTACATCGTCAATGTGCCGCAATGTGGCTACAGCTTCGTTGCTCCGGTGCACGGCGACAATTTCGAGCACGTGGCCCTGGAACACCTGCAAGCGCCACAACACAACTTGCCTGTGCGGCTGACGCCGGTGACCGGTCGCGATTCAGTGGTGGGCTCGATGGTGCGGCAATTGCCACTGTGCCGATTGATGACCGTGACGGGGCCTGCGGGTGTCGGCAAAACCACGGTGGCGTTGCGTGCTGCAGAGTTGCTGTTACAGCATTTTCGCGACGGGGTCTGGCTGGTGGACCTGGCGGTAGTCAACGACGCCACGCCACTGCTCGATTATCTGTTGCACACCCTCGAAACCGATCTCGTCACGCTGGCAGCGCGTCACAGCTTGCTGGTGCTGGATAACTGCGAGCATCTGCGTGAAGCCTGCAAGGCTCTGGTTGAACGTTTACTGGAGGCCGCGCCACGGTTGTCGATTCTTGCGACCAGTCGCGAAGCATTGCAGGCCAGTCTGGAGACCGTGCAAACCCTGCCGCCACTGGCCATTCCCAAGTCCTCAGCGTTGGGCAGTGTCGAAGAGACCATGAGCTATTCGGCCGTGCAATTGTTTGTCAGTCGTGCCCGAGCCCGGCAGCAGGGTTTTACCCTGCGTGAACAGGATCTCAATGCTGTGCGCGACATCTGTCGGCGGCTCGATGGGCTGCCACTGGCGATTGAACTGGCGGCGGCGCACATTGATGCGCTGGCGTTGGTCGGCTTGCAGTCTCAACTCGACAATTGTTTACAGCTGCTCAGCCATGGTCGGCGTACTGCCGTGCCACGCCATCAAACCCTGAAAGCCGCGCTGGACTGGAGCTATCAGCACCTGAGTGAGCAGGAACAGCGGGTGCTGCAACGCCTGTCGGTCTTCAAAACGGCGTTTGCCATTGATGCGGCGATGGGTGTCATCAGTTGCGCGCAATTACCCCCGTCGACGTTGGCCCTGATGATTGATCGGTTGGCGCAGAAGTCTTTGCTGGCGGTGGAGCGGGGCAGTGCCGGGTTGCGCTATCGCATGCTCAACACCACCCGTCGTTACGCCCGCGAACAACTGGAACGCAGCGGTGAATCCAACGAGTACGAGCGTCGGCATGCGCGCTTCGTCAGCCGCAGTCGTTGGGTGTCAGGCTCGCAGTTGGCGGCCCAACTCGTCGAGTAACCAGCGCACCTTGCGCAGGTCCGGGGTGGCGTAGCCCTCGGTGAAGCGTTGATAGATCGGGTTCAATAACTCCAGTGCTTCGCGGTAGCGGTTCTGCCGTTGCCACAACTGCGCCAGCGAAGTAGCACTGCGCAGTTCCCAGGCCAGGGCGCCCTGGGTTTGCGCGATCGACAGTGCCTGGAGCAAGACCTTTTCGGCTTGCCGGGTGCTGCTGTCGGGGCAAGCCGAATCTTCAATCAACATCTGATCGGCCCGAGCCCGCAGAATCTCCGCCGTGCTCCAGCCTGCTGCTCCGCTGTGTGCCCGCTCAAGCAACGCGTCATCAACAAAACTGCTGTCCAGGGTGACCATGATCTCCCTGATCAGGCCGCTGTCTTCGGTCGCTATCGGCACGGCGGCATCGGCGTCGAGAACCTGCGCGTACTGGCATGCCCAGCGATAGAACAGCAATACGGAATGCTTCTGCGCCTGCTCCAGCAACAGCTGCAGCAAAGCACGGGCGTTTTGCGGGTCACCGTTGTAATGAGCAATCAGGCAACTGGCCAGCGCCAGGGTGTAGCAGATCGAGGTGCCGTGGTTGATTTGCACGGCGATGTCCAGTGCCTGCCTGGCCGTGCGCCAGGCCTGTTCAGGGAAACCTTGCAGCCACAACACCCGGGCCAGCACCGTCAGCGAGGCGACGCTCTGGTCGTACTGCACGCCGAAGCCATGGGTGAAGCGGTTGGGGTTGCCGTTTTGCGCCATGCGCTGAATTACTTGCTCGGCATGCAGGCGTGCCTGCTGCTGGTCGCCGGCGTAATGCAGCGCCAGCACCCGCAGGCGATGTGTGCTCAGCGACAGCTGCGGGTCGCCGTGCAGGCCGAGTCGATCGAACTGTTCGCTCTGTTCCAGCGCCGACCGATAGTTGCCACAGCTGAGGTTGACCGCCATGTGCCCGGACACTGCACGCAGTTGGCCAGCCACGTCGTCGTACGCTTGCGCCAGCGCATGGGCATCGACGAATGCGGCGATGGTTTCCGGGGTACCACCCCAGGTGTGGTAGCAGGCGCTGCCGAGCGCCAGTTTCAGCGCGATCTTCACCCGAGGGCAAGGTTCGGCAGCGTTTTCCAGCAGGGCCAGCGCCTGACGCACGTAACCGCCGTATTCCTTGAGCAGCGACAACTCTTGCCACAGGGGCGCCGAGGTCGCGGCCAGATAAATCCCCACATCATTGGGGCCTGCACCGTTCAGACTCCAGTCGAGCGCCGCGCGCAGGTCTTCCAGACCGCGTGCGTAGCGTTCGATCCACAGGGCGGTTGAGGTCGTTTCCCAATCGGTCTGCGCCTGATACATAAGCGCCAGACAACGTTCAGCGTGGCGTTCGCGGGTTTCGGCGAGTTCGGCGCCTTGCTCGAGTTTTTCCAGGGCATAGCGGCGCGTGGTGTCGAGCAACCGATAGAACACTTCTTCGTCACCGACTTCGACGTTGAGCAACGATTTGGCGACCAGTTGGGTGATCGAACCGAACACCTCGCCGGGCTGGAGGTGCTGTCCACCGATCACCGCAGCGGCGGACTCCAGCGTGAAGCCGCCCCGAAACACGCCGAGCCGGCGCAGGCAGGTCTGTTCGCAATCGGTCAGCAGGTTGAAGCTCCAGTCCAGCGTGGCACGCAGCGTCTGGTGGCGCTCCACGCTGCTCTGATTGCCGGCAGCCGATACCGGCAGACGCCCTTGCAGCTGGCTGAGCAAACCCTGCAGGCCGAGTTCTCCAACCTGCGCCGCCGCCAGCTCCAGCGCCAGCGGAATGCCGTCCAGGCGTCGACAGATTTCAAGCGCATCGGGCAACTCGGCGTCGCTCAATTCAAAGCCCTCGTGCGCGGCCAGGGCGCGTTCGGCAAACAGTTGCAGTGCCGAAAAACTCAACGCCTGCGCACGATCAAGCACGGCAATCGGCGGCGGGTAATCAAGGGACTCGAGACGTTGCACATACTCGCCTTCGGCACGCAGGCTCTCGCGGCTGGTGGCCAGAATGTGGATCTGCGGCGCACCGCGCAAAATGCTCTCGCTGAGCAGTGCCATGGCGTCGATCAGGTGTTCGCAATTGTCGATCACCAGCAGCATCTGGCGCTCGCGCAGCGCATTGACGAGGTGGGTCAGCGGGTCGTTGTCATGCGGCACCACATCCAGCAGGGCCGCCAGGTGCGAGCAGATCATTCGTGCGTCGTTGATCGGCGACAGATCCAGCAGCCGGATACCGTCCCGATAGTGGCCGATCATCTGCTCGGCAACGCGCAGGGCCACGGTGGTTTTGCCGATGCCGCCGGGGCCGACCAGCGTGATGCAGCGCTGGCGTGGCAACTGCCTGATCAGGCTGTCGACCAGCGGCTGGCGGCCGATCATTCGCGTGCGGCGCAGTGGCAGGTTATGCCGGGTGCCGGTCTCTGCGCAGGTGTGCTGTTCGATCGATTGCAGCCTGATCGGTGCGACAAAGCTGTAGCCGCGCTGCGCCACCGTGACGATGTATCGCTGCCCGCCCTGACCATCGCCCAGGGCTTTGCGCAACGCCGCCATGTGCACCCGCAGATTGATGTCTTCGACGACGCTGTCCGGCCACACGCCGGCAATCAGTTGCTGCTTGCTCACGACATCGCCGGCATGCGCCAGCAGGATCAGCAGAATATCCATGGCACGTCGGCCCAGGCGTAACGGCTGCTCGCCCTCAAGCAGCAGCCGTTTGCCCGGCTGAATCCGATAGGGGCCGAAACCGAGGGCCTGATTCGGGGGAAGACTCAACAGCTCACTCCTGCGAAATTTTTATAATCCTGCCCACGGCGTGTGAAGCCTCCGTGAAGGGCAGCGCGGATCAGCGTCAGCGGCACGCAGCCTTCTAATCCGCAGTTTTGCGGACATATTCCGCAGGTTCTGGCGTCAGTGCAACGTGCAGATTGCCGGCAATGCTCGAAAGTGATGCAGCGATCGGCATTTTTGCCCGCTGCAATGTTCAGACCAGCGCTTTGTCTCGCGGACAATTAACAACGATTAACTCGTCTGTGTTCGCTTCAACCCCAAAAATCCGCTGAATCAAGCCTGGCCTCAGGCCAGGACCTGATGGCTGCAATGGAGTGCACCCGAGCGGAGGACGGCGCAATGAGCAACGTGGTGGTGGTCTATCACAGCGGCTATGGCCACACTCGCGTCATGGCAGAAGCCGTGGCGCAGGGCGTCGAACGGCACTTGGGCAGTACCTGTCGGTTGGTGGCGGTAGAAGAAGTCGAGTTCTATTGGGATGAGTTGCACCGCGCCGACGCGATCATTTTCGGTGCGCCGACTTACATGGGCAGCGCGTCGGCGGGCTTCAAGCATTTCATGGAGGCCAGCGCGGCGTTCTATCTGGCAAAACCATGGCGCAACAAGGTTGCCGCCGGGTTCACCAATTCCGGAAGCCTGTGCGGCGACAAGCTCAATACATTGCTGCAAATGGCGGTGTTCGCCGCGCAACATTCGATGATCTGGGTGGGTCTCGACCTGCTCCCGGCGCGCTCGGTGGCGGGCTGCTTCGATGGTCAGTTGAATCGTCTGGGCAGCGCGCTCGGGGCCATGTCCCAATCCAATGTCGAACAGCCCCCCGAGCAGGCGCCGCCGCTCGAAGACCGGCGCACGGCGGCACATCTGGGCGAGCGGGTGGCGCAAGTGGCGCAGCGCTTGAGGCAGCAATGACGCGAAGGGAAATGAGCTTGGCGCGCGACAGCGTCTAGACCGCCAGGCGTATGCCGACAGGCGCGGCCGCTGATTGCGGTCTTTCGGGCTTCATGCCCGGCACCTCACGACACCGCCAGGCGAAAGGGCTGATCCCTTCGCTGCGGGTGAAGATATGGCAGAAATGTGCCTGATCACAGAAGCCACATTCCAGGCTGATCTGCGTCAGGCTCAAGTGGGTGAGCCGGATCAACTGCTTGGCGCGAGCGATGCGCTGGGTGCGGATCCAGTCCTGTGGCGAGAGTCCGGTACTGCATTTGAACGCCCGGGAAAAATGACTGCGTGACAACGAACAGGCCTCTGCCAGCTCGGTGACTTCCAGGCTTTCACCCAGGCGATCGAGGATCAACTGCTTGGCCCGCCGTTCGCGTTGCGGACTGAGGCCGCCGATGCGCGGTGTGCAAGATTCGCTGGAGGGGGCGAGGGCGACTGTTTGTTGTAAGTGAGCCATGGCCAATGTCCGTGTCGGGGGGCAACGCACGCTCGGCACGTTTCCCTCTGGTCAAAAAAACAATGTTTCGCAGAGGGTTTCATTGTTGGACGGGGCCGGAAGACTGACGAGTTAAACGTTGTTAATTGCGCCGCAAAACGTTGAACTCAGCACATCGCTGCAAGTCGTCGCCATCGACAAACACTTTCAATGGGTGCCGGTGAAATACGGCCCATACAAACGTGCGGCCAGCGTACCGTTGATCAAGTAAAGTACGGCGCTATCGCACCCGACTGAACACGACTTCTCAAACAAGGAACTCGAGCCCATGAACCGTAACGATCTGCGTCGCGTCGACATGAACCTGTTGGTGATTTTCGAAGCGCTGATGTTCGAAAAGAACCTGACCCGCGTCGCTGAAAAACTGTTCATGGGCCAACCGGCGGTCAGTGCGGCGCTGGGTCGTTTGCGCGACCTGTTCGATGATCCGTTGCTGCTGCGCAACGGTCGCAGCATGGAGCCGACCGCCCGCGCGCTGGCGATTCTGCAGGAGCTGCAACCGGCGATGGACGTGATCTCCGGCGCGGTCAGCCGGGCCAAGGAGTTCGACCCGGCCAGCAGTTGCGACGTGTTCCGCATCGGCCTGTCGGACGACGCCGAATTCGGTCTGTTTCCGCCGCTGCTGCGACAGCTTCAGCAGGAAGCACCGGGGATTGTCGTGGTGGTGCGCCGTGCCAATTATCTGTTGATGCCGGCGCTGCTGGCGTCCGGGGAAATCTCGGTCGGCGTCAGTTACACCACCGATCTGCCGGCCAACGCCAAGCGCAAGAAACTGCGCGACATTCCCTGCAAAGTGCTACGCGGCGATGATCGCCCGGGGCCGCTGACGCTGGACGAATACTGCGAGCGCCCGCACGCAATGGTGTCGTTCTCCGGTGACCTGAGCGGCAACATCGATCTGGACCTGGCCAAGGTTGGCCGGCGTCGGCGCGTGGTGCTCGGTGTGCCACAGTTCAGCGGTTTGCGCGCGTTGCTTGCCGGCACTGAAATGATTGCCACCGTGCCGGACTATGCCGCGTGTGCGCTGGTCGAAGGTTGCGCCTTGCGCGCTGAAGATCCACCGTTCCCGATCGACGCCGCACAGCTGTCGATGGCCTGGAGCGGGGTGCACGACAACGACCCGGCGGAGCGCTGGCTGCGCTCGCGGATCAGCCAGTTCATGGCGGCGCCGCTGGATATTCCGCATTCCTGACGCGCCGAATTTCCCTGTGGGAGCGGGCTTGCTCGCGAAAGCGGTGTGTCATTCAACAATGATGCTGGCTGACCGGACGCCACTGTCGGATCGCCGCCCGCACCAGGCTCGCTCGCACAGGAATCCGACTCGCCTGAAAGAGAGCACATCCATTCAATTTTCCCTCGCCCGCACCGAGCATGATTCAACCCGATAAGGATTAAAGGGTAGGGTCATGAGCGCATCACAACACGATGAACAGGCACAGGATGTCGGTCTGCTGTTTCTGCGGGTCAGCGGCGGGCTGTTCCTGCTGTGGGTCCACGGTTTGCCCAAGCTGCTGGACTTCAACGCGCAATTGCAGCAGATCGAAGACCCGTTCCACCTCGGCGCGCACCTCACACTCTGCCTGGCGATTTTCGCTGAAGTCCTCTGTCCGCTACTGATCGTCGCCGGGGTGCTGGCGCGATTGGCCTGCTTGCCTATTCTTTTTGTTCTGCTGGTGGCGCTGCTGGTCGTGCATCCGCAATGGAGTGTGGCCGAGGGGCAATTCGGCTGGTTGCTGTTGATCCTGTTCGCCACTGTGTTTATCGCCGGGCCGGGACGCCTGGCGCTCAATGTTCGTCTGCCCGGAGTGCTGCGTTATGCCTGAAGCCCTGAGTCCAAAAGCACCGGGGGTCGGTGAAACGGTGACCCTGATCGTCAAGCACCGGGTCAAGGCCGGTTTTGAACAGCCTTACGAGGCGTGGTTGCGCAACATCGTCCGGGTCGCCGGGCAGCGCGACGGTCACCTCGGGGTCGACGTGGTGCGCGGCAAACTGGCCGGTCTCGACACCTACACCTGCGTCCTGCGCTTTTCCTCCACCGAGGCCATGCAGCTGTGGCTGGAATCGCCGCAGCGTCAGGCGCTGGTGGATGAGGCGGCGCCGATGCTCGCCGATGGCGACCAGACTGAAGTCGCACCGGTCAACGAATTCTGGTTCGCGCCGCTGGCCGATGCCGCGAAGCCGCCGCCGCGCTGGAAGCAAGCGGTGATCACCCTGCTGGTGATTCTGCCGCACACGCTGCTGGTGCCGCTGATCTGGGGGCCGCTGCTCAAGCTGCATCCGCTGCTTTCCAACTACGTGGTCGCCACGTTCCTGATCACCCTGACCATCGTCCTGTCGGTGGTGTACGTGTTCATGCCCCGCGTGACCCGGTTGTTCGCGCCGTGGCTGGAAGCCGGTCAGGCCCATGCTCACGTCGAACCGGC
The DNA here is from genome assembly GCF_023100615.1 of Pseudomonas sp. MWU12-3103b. NCBI lineage: Bacteria > Pseudomonadati > Pseudomonadota > Gammaproteobacteria > Pseudomonadales > Pseudomonadaceae > Pseudomonas > Pseudomonas sp. MWU12-3103b. The sequence continues at coordinate 45,535 of NZ_JALMEY010000018.1, read as the reverse complement.
GAAACAGCCGTCACGCTGACACCCATTCATCTACTCGAAAGGAACTGCGATGAACGCCGATCTGATTCTGTTCAATGGCCAATTTCATACCGTAGACCGCAGCAAGCCGCTGGCCAGTGCCGTGGCGATCAAGGACGGCCGCTTTGTCGTCGTTGGCAACGACACCCAGGCCATGGCCCTGCGTGGTTCGGCCACGCAAGTGATCGACATGCACGGGCGCTGCGTGATCCCCGGTCTCAACGACTCGCACCTGCACCTGATCCGTGGCGGCCTCAACTACAACCTCGAACTGCGTTGGGAAGGCGTACCGTCGCTGGCCGATGCGTTGCGCATGCTCAAGGAGCAGGCCGACCGTACGCCGACTCCGCAGTGGGTGCGTGTGGTCGGTGGCTGGAACGAATTCCAGTTCGCCGAAAAACGCATGCCGACTCTTGAAGAGCTCAATCAGGCCGCGCCAGACACCCCGGTGTTCGTCCTGCACCTGTACGACCGCGCGCTGCTCAACCGCGCCGCACTGCGCGTCGCCGGTTACACCCGCGACACACCGAACCCGCCGGGTGGCGAGATCGTCCGCGATGCCAACGGCAACCCGACCGGGATGCTGGTGGCAAAACCCAACGCGATGATTCTGTACTCGACGCTGGCCAAGGGGCCGAAGCTGCCGCTGGAATATCAGGTCAACTCGACCCGGCAGTTCATGCGCGAACTCAATCGCCTCGGCCTGACCAGCGCGATCGATGCCGGCGGTGGTTTCCAGAACTATCCCGACGACTATCAGGTGATCGAGCAACTGGCCAAGGATGATCAGTTGACCGTGCGCATCGCCTACAACCTGTTCACCCAGAAGCCCAAAGAAGAGCTGACCGATTTCCAGAACTGGACCGGCAGCGTCCAGTTGCACCAGGGCGACGATTACCTGCGGCACAACGGCGCCGGCGAGATGCTGGTGTTCTCCGCCGCCGACTTCGAAGACTTCCTCGAACCGCGTCCGGACCTGCCGCAGACCATGGAACAGGAGCTGGAACCGGTGGTGCGCCATCTGGTCGAGCAGCGCTGGCCGTTCCGCTTGCACGCCACGTACAACGAATCGATCAGCCGCATGCTCGACGTGTTCGAGAAGGTCAATCGCGACATTCCGTTCAATGGCTTGCCGTGGTTCTTCGACCACGCCGAAACCATCACACCGCAGAACATCGAGCGGGTGCGGGCGCTGGGCGGCGGCATCGCGATTCAGGATCGCATGGCGTTCCAGGGTGAATACTTCGTCGACCGTTACGGCGCGAAAGCCGCCGAAGCCACGCCGCCGATCAAACGCATGCTTGCCGAAGGCATACCGGTCGGCGCCGGCACCGATGCCACCCGGGTATCCAGCTACAACCCATGGACATCTCTGTACTGGATGGTCAGCGGTCGCACCGTCGGCGGTTTGGCCCTGTACGAAGAAGGTCTGCCACGCACTACCGCACTGGAACTGTTCACCCACGGCAGCGCCTGGTTCTCGTCGGAACAGGGCAAGAAGGGCCAGATCAAGGTCGGGCAACTGGCGGATCTGGCGGCGCTGAGCGCGGACTTCTTCCATGTCGAGGAAGAAGCGATCAAGTGGATCGAGTCGGTATTGACCGTGGTCGGCGGCAAGATCGTCTACGCCGCCGGCGATTTCGAAGACCTCGGCCCGCGCTCGATCCCCGTGCTGCCGGACTGGTCGCCGGTGGTCAAGGTGCCGGGCCACTGGCGCCCGAACTTGCCTTTGCAGGCGCAAGTGCACCAGTGCGTCGGTGCTTGCGCAGTGCACGCGCACAGCCATGAAAAAGCCCGACTGTCGAACGCACCGGTCAGCGACTTCGCCGGTTTCTGGGGCGCGTTCGGCTGTTCCTGTTTCGCTTTCTGATCACTACAAAAAAGCGCCGGCCAACCGGTCGGCGCCTCACGCAACAACCATCCACCGAGGAGTTTCCCATGAGCGTTCCCTACAAGCGTCTGAACAAAGATGATGCGGTCGTGCTGCTGGTCGACCACCAGACCGGTCTGATCTCGCTGGTACAGGATTTCACCCCCAACGAGTTCAAGAACAACGTGCTGGCACTGGGCGACATCGCCAAGTTCTTCAAGCTGCCGACCATCCTCACCACCAGCTTCGACGCCGGCCCGAACGGCCCGATCGTGCCTGAGCTGCGCGAGCAATTCCCCGATGCACCGTTCATTCAGCGCCCTGGCCAGATCAATGCCTGGGACAACGAAGACTTCGTCAAAGCGATCAAGGCCACCGGCCGCAAGCAACTGATCATCGCCGGTGTGGTGACGGACGTCTGCGTAGCATTCCCGACCCTGTCGGCCATTGCTGAAGGTTTCGAAGTGTTCGTGGTCACCGATTCTTCCGGCACCTTCAACACCACCGTGCAACAAGCCGCGTGGGCGCGCATGTCGGCCGCCGGTGCACACCTGCTGAACTGGTTCTCGGTAGCGTGCGAGCTGCAAGGTGACTGGCGCAACGACATGGAAGGCCTGGCGCATCTGCTGTCCGAACGCCTGCCGAACTATCGCAACCTGATCAACAGCTACACCAAGTTCACGGCCAAGTGATGCCTGAAGCCCCTCACCCTAGCCCTCTCCCAGAGGGAGAGGGGACTGACCGAGGGGTTTGTTCGCGATACGCCGACCTGCAATACCGAGCCGATCTCCGAAATTGAAGTACCCGGAGATCGGCTCCCTTTCCCCCTCGTTTGGGGGAGAGGGGACTGACTGAGGGGTTTGTTCGCGATACGCCGACCTGCAATACCGAGCCGATCTCCGAAATTGAAGTACACGGAGATCGGCTCCCTTTCCCCCTCGCCCCCTTGGGGGAGAGGGTTGGGGTGAGGGGGGCTCTTGATCTTGCTCTCGCATCAGCGCTTTTGCAGCCAACCCAAAAAACCACCCTTGCGCACCGCCACCGGTTTGGCCATCAACGCCAGCCGGCTGTTCTGCTGTCGCACGGCCTGCAATTTGTTCAGCGCCTGGCCGACTTCGCTGCGCTGCTCCATGCATTGGCGGGTCAGCGCTTTGTCGAGGCGATAGATGATGCTCGACGTCAGCGCGGTGAATGTGGCTTGCGACGGGGTATCGGCGAGGATGCTCTGTTCGCCCATGACCTCGCTCGGCCCCATGCGTCCGGCCTCGGTCTGGCCGTTGCCGTCGGGCACGGTCGCACTGACCACGCCAGTGGCGATGACAAACAGACTGTCGGGCACTTCATCCAGCCCCAGCACCACCTGACCGGCCGCGTATTGCTGCGCGACCATCGATTCGGCGAGGTGATCACGTTCCTCATGGCTCAGCGAGCGGAAAACTTTCACTTCATCGAGCAACGCCCGGGCGCGGGTCGAGGGCTCGATCACGCCATCGGGATGCCGGGAAATACCTGCGGCTTCGAGATGTCGATGGGCGAGGTCGAACAGTTGATTGCGCACTTCGCCTTTCTTGCTCAGTTCACTGATGAAACCGCTGGCAACATACTCCGACATCTCCTCGCCGGCCTCTTTCAACATGGCTTTGGGCGGCGGATTGAGCAGCAGACTGCTGCTGCCCTGCAGCGTACGGTCGAGGGCGTCGAGCACCCGCCGCGGGCGAATGTGATTCGGCACCTTGATGCTGATCGACACCCCGTGCAGGTTGGTCGGGCGACTCAGATTGACGATCTTCGCCTTGGCCGCCACCGAGTTCGGCACCACCGCCAGGGTGCCGCTGCTGGTCAACAGATGCGTGGCGCGCCAGTCGATGTCGATGACCTTGCCCTCGACACCGTCGATCACCACGAAATCGTCGACCTGATACGGCTTGGTGGTGTTGAGCACGATCCCCGAGAACACGTCGCTCAAGGTGCTTTGCAACGCCAGACCAACGACGATCGCCACTACCCCGGAGGTCGCCAGCAGGCCCTTGACCGGCAGCTCCAGCACATAGCCGGCGGCCGCGACGATCGCCGCCAGAAACACCAGCGCGCCGATCACGTCTTGCAACAGCCGACCGCTGTGGCCGATGCGCCGCATCAGTGCCAGACCGATCACCTCGGTGAGCACCCGCGCGGCGTACAGCCACCAGACAATCCCCAACGCCGTTGCGCCCAGTTGCATCACCCGGTCATCGGCGAACAGCGGCGCCTGCAACGGGCTGATCTCGGCGTTGATGATCAGTGCGCTGAACGCCAGAAACAGCGCCAGGCGAATGCCGACTCTCGGTGCCCGATGCTGAAACGGCGCGAGGTGCCAGAGCAGCGCGTCGAGCAGCAGCAGGGAGGCGCTCCAGGACAGTGGGTGAGTGAGGAGGATGGACATGGCGATCTCCGGAACTGCATGAACGTTGGTGTAGAAGAGGCTTTTGTGGTGAGGGGATTCATCCCCGATGGACTGCGCAGCAGTCCCCTGCCTTTCTGGTTAGCGGCGGGGTCGCTTCGCACATCGGGGATGAATCCCCTCACCACAAGGGTTCCTGCAGACAAAAAACTCGCCACACCGTCAGGTGTGGCGAGTGAGGGGGGCTCAGTTCAGATGCGTCTTCAGCTCAGCCGCGGCCTGGCGCACGGCCGCTTTCACTTCGGGAATCTGGCTCAGTGGGTTGAGCAAGCCAAAGTCATGAATCATCCCGTTGTAACGCACCGACGTCACCGGCACACCGGCCGCATCCAGATGCCGCGCATAGCCTTCGCCTTCATCACGCAACACGTCGAACTCGGCGGTCTGCACCAGCGCGGCGGGCAGGCCCTTGAGCTGTTCGGCGCTGGCGTTCAGTGGCGAGGCGTGGATCTGTGCGCGCTCGGCCGGGTTGGTGGTGTAGTTGTCCCAGAACCATTGCATCATGCCCTTGGTGAGGAAGTGGCCCTCGGCGAATTGCTGGTACGAACCGTCGTCGAACTGCGCGTTGGTCACCGGCCACATCAGCAGCTGGAAGCGCAGGGCCGGGCTCTGCTTTTCTTTGGCCATCAGCGCCACGACCGCCGCCATGTTGCCGCCGACACTGTTGCCGGCCACCGCCAGACGCTTGCCGTCGACCCCGATCTGCTTGCCGTTTTTCGCGACCCATTGGGTCGCGGCGTAAGCCTGATTGATCGCTGTCGGGTACTGCGCTTCCGGCGACGGCGTGTAATCGACGTAGACCGCGACCGCTCCAGAACCGACCACCAGATCGCGAATCAAGCGTTGGTGCGTCGGGTAATCGCCCAACACCCAACCGCCGCCGTGGAAGAACATGAACACCGGCAATTCACCTTTGACCTTGGCCGGACGCACCACTTTGAGGTTGATCGTCTGGCCATCGACCTTGATTGCCTTGTCACTGACTTCAACTCCGGACAGGTCAACCTTTACCGAGGCCTGAGCGCCGGTCAGCACTGCACGGGCATCCTTCGGGCTGAGTTGCTCCAGCGGTTTGCCGCCGCCGGCGGCGAGGGCTTCGAGAAACGCTTGGGTGTTGTGTTCGACACCCGGGCTGCCGGCGGCGAATGCGTTACCGATGGACAGGGCGAGGAGGGATGCGGTCAGGGTTTTTTTGATGTTCATGCTCAATTCCATTTTCGAAAGTTATTGGTGTTGTGTCGGGCTGTTTTCAAACCGTGAGCACAGATTAATGAGCTGTCGAAAAGTGAAAAAGCGGCTATAAAGCGTTTGACTGTCTACCAGAGAGTGACAATGAACCCGTTCGAAGACATGCGTATTTTTTGCCAGGTCATGGACTCCGGCAGTTTCACTGCTGCGGCCGATCAGTTGGGCCTGTCCAAGCAGTTCGTCAGCCGCCGTTTGATGCAGCTCGAAGAACGCCTCGGTGTGCGGCTGTTGAACCGTTCCACCCGACGCCTCGATGTCACGCCACTGGGCCAGAGCTACTACGAATCGGCGCTGCGTCTGCTGGGCGAAGTGGAACAGGTCGAGCAGGGCATCGCCGGGCAGACTGCCGAGCCGCGCGGGACCATTCGCGTCAGTGCACCGCTGTCGTTTGCCGTGGCGCATCTGGGCTGTCTGCTGCCACTGTTTCTGCAGCGCTATCGCGATGTCACCGTGGAGGTGGATTTGAGCGACCGCCCGGTGGATCTGCTCGGCGAAGGTTATGATCTGGCGCTGCGCATCGGTGTGCTGGAAGACTCGACGTTGATTGCGCGGCGCATCGCCGCCATCGAACGGGTGTACTGCGCCAGCCCGGCATATCTGGCCGAACGCGGCACGCCGCTCAATCCCGAAGACCTGCACAGCCACGACTGCCTGCCGTACGGCCATGGTCGTTCGGTGCAGTGGCGCTTCAACGCGGGGCAGGGCAAGCCGCTGCTGGTCAACGTCACCGGACGCATGCGGGTGAACAATGGCGAGCTGCTGAGGGACGCGGCGGTGCAGGGGATGGGGATTACTTATCTGCCGACGTTCATCGTCGGCGCGGCGCTGAAGGACGGGCGGCTGATGCCAGTGCTCGACGACTACCGCCCCGAACCGCTGACCCTGTCGGCGGTGTATCCGCAGCACCGCCAGGCTTCGCGCCCGGTGCAGGCGCTGGTCGAATTCCTGCGCGAACGCCTCAACCAGATGTGACCACGCCAAAAGTGTGGGAGCGGGCTTGCTCGCGAAGAGGTCGTGTCAGTCGATGAAGATGTTGGCCGGACCGACGTCTTCGCGAGCAAGCCCGCTCCCACAGGTTTTGTGACGTGTGCAAATCTTGCGTTCTATCTGAAATCTTGTGGGAGCTTTTTGCAGCGATGAGGCCCGGTCGCAAAAATCTCTACGAAGCCGCCGCATTACCCCCTGTGGGAGCGGGCTTGCTCGCGAAAGCGGTGGTTCAGGCAATGAAGATGTTGGCTGGGCCGACGCCTTCGCGAGCAAGCTCGCTCCCACAGTGGAACGGCGGTGCGGCTTACAAAGTCGCAACAACCGTATTGATCGGGCTGTTCTAGACTCGGGTCCGCTCAATCACGAGCATCGCCCGGAGTGCGCCATGGAAGTGCCCAACAATAAAACCGCCATCGACAGCAATCGACAGGCGTGGAACGATTCTGCTCGTCATCACCGTGAGTCGGCGGAATGGCAAGCGCTGTTGAACGAGGTGTCAAAGGCTGATTTTTCTTGCCTCGACGACACCTTGCGTGGCGTGCTGGAACAGGTCGGCGTCGATGGCAAAGCGCTGATTCAACTCGGTTGCAACAACGGCCGCGAAAGCCTGTCGCTGTTCGCCCTCGGTGCGTGCAGCGTGGTCGGCGTCGATCAATCGGAGGCGTTTCTCGAACAGGCCCGTGAGTTGAACCAGCGCTCGCCGTACAACGCCGAATTCATCGAAAGCGATATCCATCACCTGCCGGCTGCGCTGCACAGCCGCTTCGACGTGGCGCTGATCACCATCGGCGTGCTGAACTGGATGCCCGACATCGGCGAGTTCTTCCGCCATGTCGCGCTGACTCTCAAACCGGGCGGCAAACTGGTGATCTACGAAACCCATCCGTTTCTGGAAATGGTCGATCCTGAAGGCGAAGACCCGTACCGCCTCGCCAGCTCCTACTTCCGCGTCGAGCCATTCGTGCAGGAAGAACCGATCGTCTACGTCGGCAAGGTCGAACAGCAGGCTGCCAAGTCATACTGGTTCGTGCACACCCTCGGCGCGATCTTCAGCGGTGCCATCGCGGCGGGGCTGAACATCGCGCACTTCAAGGAGTATGCGCATTCGAACCGGGAAGAAGTGTATGACCAGTACCTGAATCAGCCAGCGCAGATGCCGCTGTGCTTCACCCTGGTCGCCAGCAAGGCCTGAAGCTTTCCATCGATCCAACCGGCCTTTTCGCGAGCAAGCCCGCTCCCACATTGGATCTGCGTCGTACACAAATCCATTGTGGGAGCGGGCTTGCTCGCGAAGGCGTCGATAAGGTTTCAAGTCTGGCTGAAAGAATCTGAACCAACTCTGGCCGTTTGATCCCTTCGAATGTTCGAGCAAGCCTCTGCCACATAGCCGATGGCTCGAAGCAACTCTTCATCGTCGTCATCGCTTAGCACTTGCTTCAGATATTCACGAATTGCCGCGACATCTACGAGTAATGACGGCATCTCTAGGCTGGTGAGTTTGTGGCTCAACTTTCTGCTCCCTTCTGTTTTTGCACCAATTTACTTGATCACGCCATTGGCAACAGTCAGGCATAGACTTTAGGGCAGGAGGGCGATTCTTTTTTGGTTGTGGGCAAAGTCGTGTATTACGCAAAGAACATAACGAACGACTTCCCGCCTCATCGCGAGCAGGCTCACTCCTACAGTTGATCGGTGTCGTACACAAATCCACTGTAGGAGCGAGCCTGCTCGCGATGGCGGCCGAATGGCCGCCATGCCTTTTACAACCGAATCAAGCCTGCGCCGCCGCACTCACCGCCGGCCGCTCCGGTTTACGCAGTGGCTCCAGGCGTGAGCCGTCATAGCGGCTTTCGCGGTAGAAGCGCCAGCGGCCGAACAGGCCGTAAACGTGGGTGATGCGCCCTTGTTCGTGGTAGCCCATGCGGATGTGCAGTTTCATTGCCGGAATGTTGCGCGTTTCGCAGGTGTCCACGACGGTATGACAGCCTTGGGCGGCCATGGCTTCCCAGAGGGCGACTTGCACGTCAACCGACAGGCTGGTGCCGAAATACGGGCGGGCCATTTCGCCGCCGAATTCGAAGAACTCGCCGGGTTTGACCGGGAACCAGCAGCCGTAATAGTGGCGGTCGTGGTAGTTGCGAATGCTGCCCCAGATGAATGCCACCGCGTGGCCGTCGGCATCGAGGTACATGTGCCCGGTGTGGCCTTCGGCGGCGAGTTCGGCCATGGTTTCCACGCGGTCACCGAAATGCTTGGCGAACGCCCCGGTGTTGTGCGGTGTGATATCGATTTTGCGCACTCCCTCGTATGGCCGCAGCTTGTGTGGCGGCACCGGGGTCACCAGATCGCGCTCCATCCACAGCAGTTCCCAGTGGAAGAACACGTAGCGCTTCCACAGACTGGCGAAGAAGTTACGAAAGCCTTTTTGACGAATCCGGTCACGCAGTTTTCCGATGACGTTCATGTTGCCCTCCGTGGCCGAAGCCCGGTGTGGTGGTTGTTGCTGTTGGGGGGATGAATCAATCGAGTGCCGCGGCACCGCGTAAAAAATCCTTGTGCAGATCGGCATAGGACACCCGTGGCACACCCGGCAGCCGCTGCTCCAGCACGCGGCTCAGGGATTCTCCGGGATTGAGGTAGGCATCACCGAAATCGCTGCCCAGCTGATTCGGGTGGGCAACGACTTCCAGCACGCCGTCGCTCGGCGCGGGGTCGTTACGCAGATCCACCGGCGTGCACACATAGTCCGCCGTGGCTCCGGCCAGACTCTGCAAGCGCCAGTTGAGCAAACCTTTGAATATGCGTTTCGGCAGACTGAGGTTCTGCCCCAGGTTGCGCGCCAGGCGAATCGGCACGCCTTGCCGGGCGGCAAAGCGCGCGACGATTTCGCCGATCGGCCAGATGTTGTGTACGTGCTGATGCGAGTCGATATGGCTAGGTCGCACGCCATGTTCGAGACAGCGCTGCCACTGCGCCTGCAACTCTTCACGCACCGCGTCGCGATCCTCACGTCCGAGCCACAGGCTGTGCCGTGGCAGGCTCAGGTCGAATACGCCGTGGCTATCGCAGAAGGTGCGACTGCGCAGGATTGAGGTACTCAGCGGCCGCCCGTAGGTCAGGTTGAAATGCAACCCGACCCGACCTTGCAGCGACGGATGCCGGGCCATCGCGCAGGCTGCTTCGAACGCCGGCATGTTGGCCATGGCCGTGGCCGAGCTGATGACCCCGGCCTGAAACGCGGCGAAGATCGTCGCGTTTTCGTTCGGGCTCAAACCGAAATCGTCAGCGTTGACTATGACTTGGCGAGGCATGATCGCCCTCCGTGGTGATGACGACAGGTGTGGGCGCCGGTGCCGGTCTGGCCGCACGTCGCGCGCGCCATTGCTGCACCGTCGGTTTCAAGCGCTGCCAGAGGCGCAATCCCAGCCCCAGCAACATCCCGCTGGGGCGCCAGGAATAGAAACTCCAGCGCCAGTGTTCCAGTTGTCCGGTCATGCGTTCGTGCAGTTGGTGGCTGGAGTTTTCCAGACTGACCCGCGAGGCATCGATCCAGCGCCAGTGCTCATCCAGTCCCCAGCGAATCCATTCCTCCAGCAGCACCCGGCCGCTGCCCAGATCGGCGTATTGCGGCAGGAACGCGAGGTTGTAATCGTAGAGTCGGCCCTGCTCCAGCAAGCCGAGGCGATAGCTGATGCAACGCCCGTTGAGTTCCAGCGTCACCACCCGCACCAGGCCCTGGCCGGCGAGGGCGGTGAAGGCGCGTTCGATCCATTGCCGACTGCGCTCGCTGGCAAAGATCCCCACGCCTTCGTCACCTTTCCAGCTCACCGCTTCGACTTCGCTGATCGCCCGCAACAGCGGACCCATGCTCAGCGCGTCGGGGCAGATGCGTCGCACCTGGGCGCCACACGCGGCAATCCGTTTGCGCGCCCGCCGCAGCTTGTAGCGCGGGTCGCCGGAGACCTCCTGGTGATCCGCGTCGCTGATCAGATGCACCGGCACCCGGCAACTGAGGCGGCGTTCGCCCGCAGAACTGTGGACCATCCATTCGGTCAGGGCGCTTTCCTCACCCGCCGGCTCGGACAATTCGTTGAGTTGCAGCAGGGCGTGCGGCAGCTGTCGGCGGATCAGGTGCAAGGCTTCGCGCATGTCTTCGCCCTTGAGCAATGACAGCAGCGCCAGCCGGTCCGCCAGCGGATAGCCCAAGTGGTGCAGTACACGAAACGGCACGCCGGCAAAGCGCTCACGGCCCGCTACCAGCGGCAGGCACAGGCGCAATTCGTCCGCTTCCCAACCGAGCAGGATGTGCAGGCGCTCACCCGCGCCCAGTGCCTGCTCCGCCGCGCACAACCAGCCCAAGTGGTTGAACGGCGTGTGATCCGTCACCTGCAGGCGCAGCGCTTCATAGGCGGCTGCCGGGAAGTCGGCGGCGCACAGTGAAGTGCGCCATTCGAATCGCGCCGTCATAGGCTCAGACCGCCGTGGCTGTGACAGGTGGACGGGACGGTTTGCGCAGCGCATCCAGTCGCGAACCGCTGTAGCGGGTTTCGCGGTAGAAGTGCCAGCGACCGAACAGGGTGTAGACGTTCATGATCCGGCCTTGCTCGGTGTAACCCATGCGCAGGTGCAGTTTCAGCGCCGGGACGTTGTGGAATTCGCAGACGTCCACCACCTTGTCGCAGCCCTGGGCCGCCATGGCTTTCCACAGTTCCAGTTGCAGGTCCACCGAGAGTTCGCTGCCCCAGTAGGCACGGGTAAGCTCGCCGCCGAATTCGAAGAACTCGCCGGGTTTCACCGGGAACAGGCAGCCGTAGTAATGCCGGTCGAAATAGTCCCGCGCGCTACCCCAGATAAACGCCACGGCATCGCCCTGATCGTCCAGGTGCATGTGCCCGGTGTGCCCTTCGTTGGCCAGCTCGGCCATGGTCCCGACGCGGTCGCCGAAGTAGCGGGCGAAGGCGCTGGCGTTGTCGGCGGTGATCTTCACCACCCGCAACGGCGGATACGGTTTGAGGCTGTGCGGTGGCACCGGACTGACCAGATCGCGTTCCATCCACAGCAATTCCTGATGGAAAAACACGTAGTGCTTCCACGCCTTGGCGAGGGTGGCGCGCAGGCCTTTTTGTTTGATGTGCTGGCTGAGTTTGCTGACGGTACCCATGTTCTGTACTCCTGAACTCTTTGGCACGGCGAACCCTTGTGGTGAGGGAATTCCTGTGGTGAGGGGATTCCTGTGGCGAGGGGATTCATCCCCGATCGGCTGCGCAGCAGTCGTCGCTTTTAATCTTGAAAACCCCGGGCCGCTTCGCAGCCCATCGGGGATAAATCCCCTCGCTACAGGTTGTGTTCGCCTTGCGTTTTGCAATATTCGGGATTGGGTTCATGACGCGCTCCAGCTCAACGCGAACAGGGTTTCCCCTGGCAAGTCGAAGCTGACGCGTCCGTTGCGGCAGGCGAATGGCGCATCGCGGCTGCGGTTGTCCGCGCCGAAGTAACGCAACGCACCGTTGTTCAGCGGGCACTTGGCGCCACTCAGGTCAACACGCTGCAAACGCGTGCCCTTGTTCACACCGAGCAGACCCCGCTGCTCGTCGCCGGCCATCGCCAGCACATCGACTTCAAAGCCATCGTTCTCCAGCCACAGCACCTGGTGCAGCCAATGCTGCGCGATGAACTGCTGGGCCAGCCCCACCGGTTTCAGCTCAAAACGCTCATCGCCCAAAACCCGGATCATGCCCTTGGGATACTGCGGTTCATCGGCGGCCTGAAACCAGTTGAGCATGCTCAGCAAACCGTCCTGCGAAGCGTTGATCACCACCGAGGCCCACCACAGCGAGGCGTAGTGCGTCTCCTGATCGTAGGGGCTGAGGCTGGAACCACTGGACATATTGGTCTGATCCAGCAGCAAGGCTTTGCGCGGCTGGCCGTGGGCGTCGAGGCCAACCAGTTCGGCGGCGCGGCGCACGCTGTCGCGGTAGACCCGGGTGGCGAGCAGGTCGCGGATCATCCACTCGTGCCACGCCAGTGCGTCGATCTGCTCGGCGGACTCACCGAGCAAGCGCCGCGCCCAGTCGATGCCGCGCTTGTCTGCCGCGTTATCGGCGAACGGCCCGTTGACCAGCCGCGAACTGGCCGGCATGGCGATGCGCACGCCGGCCCTGGCATTCGCCGGATCGCTGCGCACTTGCCTGGCCATGCTGGCGAAAATTGCCCGGTATTGCTCGAAGCTCGAATAGTTGAGGTTCGGCTCATCGGCAAAACCGATGTAGTGCGTGCCTTTGCCGCCCAAGGCGCGGGTGCCGGCCAGCCATGCATCGAGGCCGCCATTGCTTTGCACGTCGGCGCGCAGATCGGCCTGACGCTGGCTGCCGGCGAGCAAGGTGATGTCCTGACGGATGCCGAAGCGCTCCTGATAAGCCTTGCGGAACGCGTCTTCGAAGTGCGGATTCTTCGCCGTGACATCGACAAAACTGTAGTAACTGGCGGCGGTCGCTTTCAGCGCATCCAGCACGGCATGACTACTGGCGGGCGGCATCACGTAGGGCAGGGCGATGCCCAGATCCGGGGTGCGCCCGAGGATTTTGTCGTGCAGGGTCAGGTGGATCTGGCCGGTCTCTTCGCGCACGGGTTTGAGTTGCTGCGGAGTCTGCGCAAACCGATTGGCCGTGCCGTCGAGCCAGAACGCCGCTTTGCCGCTGCCTTGCAGGCGCAGGCGCCAGACCTGTTCGCGCTCGCTGACCGGCAACGCCAGTTGATCGAACTGCCAATAGGCGCGATAGGGTTTGAGCGTCAGCGTCAGTGACTGATCATCGCCCACCCGCTGCGTCTGCAACGCATTGACCCCGCCATGGAACTTGCCGGCGAGTACCGCGTGTTCCCCCGGTGCGACCTTGAAATACAACTCGTCGTCGTTCTGCGTCTGGGCGCTGAAATGCACCTTGGCCGGCTCGAACAGCGCTACGGTGCGGTCGTCGTGTTCGACCCGGTAATTGCGGAAGCTGTAGCCGGGAATTTCCAGGCGATAACTGGCGGCACCCGGCAGCAACGCCCAGCTCTGGGTGCCACGGGTTTCGCTGGCCTTGATCAAGCGCTCGCCCTGCAATTTGCCCTGGCCGTCGAGCAGGTACAGATGCTCTTCGTTGGCCTCGGCCTGCCACGCGGGTGTCCAGCGCACGGTCACGGTGTCCGGACGGTCGGTTTGCAGGTACAGGCTGCCGTCGCGGATCTCGCCCCAGCGCATCGACGCGGCAAAAGCGTCCAGCGACAGGCTGAGACCGAGCAGCAGGACCAGGCCTTTCATGCGGCCTTCCGGTGCAGCATCTGCCACATCGGCGCGATGTCACTGGGCAGGATGATCAAAGTTTGCCAGAACGCCACGCCGCTCAAACGGCAGTACAACACCAGCATCGCCACGGTGACGGCCAGATAGGCAATCGACGATGCCGCTGCCGCGCCGACGATGCCGTAGGCCGGAATCAACACCAGGTTCAGCGCCAGATTGAGCAGGGCACCGAGGCCCATCAGCAGCGACACCGTGCCGGGGCGGTTTTTCCCCAGCAGGTCCAGACGCAGGATGCTCGCGTAGCACAGGCCGAGCAGCCCCGGCAGCAAGGCGAGCAGCGCCGGATACGCCGGTTGGTAGGCGATGCCGAACAGGGTGACGATCAGCCAGTTGCCGATCACGGCCATGCTCAGGCACGCGCCGAGCATCACCGTGGCGGTCAGGCGCAGGGCCAGCGGGGTGACCTTGTCCATGCCTTCGTCCTGTTGCAGCAGGCGCTTCATCAACGGCGTGGTCACCGCTTCCGGGACGATCAGCAGCAGTTCGGCGGCGGCGCTGGCCATCGCGTAATGACCGAGCGCGGTGCTGCCGAGCAGGGCGCCGATGAACAGGTAATCCGAGCGCAGAATCACTTGCTGGAACAGCAGGTCCGGATGGCTGCGCGCGCTGTAGCGCAGCAGTTCGTTCTGGCTGGCGCGATCCCACTGCAACTGCAGCGGTTGCGCCCGTTTCAGCCAGACCCAACCGGCCAGCACCACCAGGCTGATCCCGGCCAGCCAACTGATCAACGCCGCTTCCAGCGCCGCGCTTTTCCACATCCAGAACAGCGCGAGGAACAGCAGCAGTGGCGCCAGTGATTCGGTCAGGCGCAAGGCGTTGAACGCGACCACGCCGCCGGAGGCGTTGTGCAGGGTCAGCAGGCCGCTTTTCAGCACGGTCAGCGGCACCGCCAGCAGCAACAGCCACGCCAGCAGACCAAGCTGCACGGTGACATCCAGTTCACTGCCGAACTCACGCACCAGCGCCACCACCAGCAAGGTCAGCAGGCCGGCGAGCAAGCAACCAAACACCAGCACCTGACTCAGCAGCAGCCCCATCGGCCGTTGTTTGGCGGCTTGATAACCCACGGCCGAATTCAACCCGCCACTGGTGGCAGCGCTGATCAGATCGGGCAGGGTGCTAAGCAGCGCGAACAACCCGCGTTCACTCGGCCCGAGGATCCGCGCCAGCAACACGTTGCGCAGCAAGCGCAGGGCGATCATCGCCAGTTTGGTGCCCATGCTCAGCGCCAGATGCTTGAGGTAATGGCTGCGGCTCATGGCCGGTTTCCACGAAAGATGCGCCACGACAGCAACTCCGGGTTGCGCGCAGTACGCTGGCTGACGCCGAAACGCGGCAGGTTCAGCGGATCGCCTTCACCGCGATAGATGCCGGTGCCGGTGCCCAGGGCGAACGGATAATCGTGCGCGGCAATCTGTTTGCGCACGCGGTCGTCGTTGTTGCCGTTGGGGTAGCAATACACCGGCAACGGCCGGTTGCAGCCATTGTTCAAGGCGTCGCGGCTGCGGCTGATTTCTTCGCTCAGGCGCACATCGTCCAGTTCAGTGAGGATCGCGTGGCTGGCGCCGTGCGGGCCGAAACGCACCAGCCCCGAAGCCTCCAGCGCGCGTACCTGATGCCAGTCCAGCGCTTGCGGCTGCGCTTCGGGCGGGCATTCGTCGGTCAGGCGTTCGAGCATCGCCGGTTCAAGGGTTTTCAGGCTTTGCAGGTAATGCAGCAGCGACAGGCTGCGCCGATCAACGTCGATGTCGTCGACCAGCACCGGCACCGGGTGGTGGATTACGTGCAGGCATTCGATCAAGTGCATGCGGGCCTTTTCGCCGTGGCTGCCCCACAGGGTTTCGCCAAGGCTTTCCCACCAGAAGCGCTGACGGCTGCCGATGAAATCGGTGGAGAGAAAAATGCTCGCTGGCACCTGATGTTTTTGCAGCAACGGGAACGCATTGACCGCGTTGTCGCGCCAGCCATCGTCGAAGGTCAGCGCCACCCGTGGGCGTTCGCTGCGCAATGCGGTGGGCGTGAGGATGTCCATCAGCGGCACGCAATCGAAGTGCCGGCGCAGCCACACCAGCAGGTGCTCGAACGCCTTGGGCCCGACACACAGCTCATTGCGGTGCGGCAGGTCGGCGGCGCGGTCGTTGGCCAGCACCCGGTGCAGCATCAGAATCACCCCGGCGCCGTGCAACTGGTTTCGTCCCACGGGCGAGTTGAGGTAAAGCCAGCCACTGGTGCGTTTTATTAATTGTTTGATCGCCATGGCTTCGGTCCTCTCAACGGTTTTGTTCAGGGTTCCACTGGGCATATCGGTGGCCGCGCAGGAACTGCCACAGGCCGAGACTCATCCCGGCGAGGGTGACCAGCAGGAACGCGGCCAGACGAAACGGTTTGGGCAAGCGATGTTGCGAGTCCAGCAGTCCGGCCAGCGCAATGGCGTAGCCGAACAGTTGGGCGATCAGGGCCAGTCGATAGAAACCGTGGTCGTCCCACAGCCAGAAGTTGCTCAGCAGCAACGGCAGCAGGAGGATCGGTGCCAGGCGCCGGATCAGTTTGTGGCTGATCAGCGCCAGCGAATACAGGCCATGTTTGAGTGGGTTGAGCAGCTCACTGCGCTGGGCGAGGCTTTGCAGGCCACCGACGGTGACGCGTTGACGGCGGCGGAACTGTTTGTCCGCTTCGTCGACACCGTGGTCGATCACTTGCGCCTCGGGCACGTACACAATGCGCTTGAAGGCCACCGGTGCACAGGTGCTGAGAAAGAAGTCGTCGTTGACCTCCGCCGGCACGCTCTGGAACAGCTCGCGGCGCAGGGCGAGCAGGGCGCCGTCGGCCGAGACCATGCAGCCGGTGCGATTCTCCACCCGACGCAGCCAGCCCTCGTAATGCCGGTACAGACTGTCGCCGACGCTGAGGCCGCCGCCGGTCACCGGAATCACCATGTGCCCGGCGCAGGCCCCGACGTTGGGGTCGCTGAGTGGCGCGAGCAGGTAGCCGAGGGTTTCCCGCGACCATTGGTTGTCGGCGTCGGTGAACACCAGAATATCGCCAGTCGCCAAGGCTACGCCGGCATTCAGCGTCGCGGCTTTGCCCTGGCGCGGCAGGTCGAGGACAGTGATTCGCGAATCAACCACTTTGTGCGCGCAAGCCACGGTGTCGTCGGTCGAGCCATCGCTGGCGAGAATGATCTGCAGCGTGGCCGGCTGGTAGTCCTGTGCCAGCAGCGTGCGCAACTTGTGCTCGATGTGCCGCGCCTCATTGTGCGCGGCAATCACGATGCTGATGTTCAGCGGCGGCGCCGGGCTGTGGCGCCAGGCCGGGAACAGCGGCGCCAGCACAGTCAGCAGCAGCGGGTAGCCAAGGTAGGCGTACACCGGCAGCAGCAGGCACATCCAGAAAATGAATTCAGCCACGGGCAGGCCTCCTGGCGTTCCAATGACACAGACTGAGAATCAACGCCGCCCCGGCCAGGTGCAGCCGCACCCAGTGCAGGCCCCACAGTTGCAGGGTCAGGCCCACATCATGATGGCGTGAACTCTGGCGAATGCTCAGCACCAGCGCCGGTATCGTGGTCAGCATCACCATGACGGCCGCGTGGTGCGGAAAACCGTTGAGCAGTGCGGAAATCGCCAGCAAGTCGAGCAGCCACGCGCCAAGCGAGAGCAGCGGAAAGCGCAGCAGGCGCAGGCTGAAACCGTGAGTGCGCAGCAGTTGCAGATGACTGCCCTGACGCCACATTTCCTTGCCCATCCACTCGCGCCAGTTCATCTCGTAGCCCCAATGCAGGGCCACGCTGCTGTTCACCGACAGCAGCCGCGCGCCCTGTTCGTGCAGGCGCAGGGTAAATTCCTTGTCTTCGCCGGTACGCAGGTGTTCGTTGAAGCCGCCGACCTTGTCGAACCAGCGCCGGCGCATCAGCAGGTTGGAACTGGGCAGCCAGTCCACCGGGTGCGATGCCTGACTCGACGGGCGCAGCGTGCGCCGTTGCCAGGCGGCGGCGTACCACGGCGCAGTGGCGGGGGTGTGCAGGTCGAGACCGAAAACGTCGGCCTGACCCTCGGCTTGCAGCTCGAACAAGGGCTTGAGCCAGTCTTCGGGCATTTCGACGTCGGCATCAATGAACGCGATCCACTCGCCGCTTGCCAGCAGCGCACCGCGATTGCGCAGCGCGCCGATCAGCAGGCCCGGCAGCACCAGCACCTGTGCACCGAACTGGCGGGCGATGTGCGGGCCGTCGTCGCTCGAACCGTTGTCGACCACAATCAACTCGCACTCGACATCGGCCGCATGCGCGGCTTTTTGCGCGGCCAGCAGCGTGCGACCGATGTGCCGGGCCTCGTTGTACATCGGGATGATGATGCTGATCCGGCTCATGGGCGGACCTCGGTCAGTGGCGCCTGTTCGGCCTTGAGGCGCAGGACGCTGGTCAGCGCGAGCATGATCCACAGGTATTTCTGGTTCGGTGCGCTGAGGAACATCAGGAACAGTGTCAGCGACAGAAAGCTCACCCCGAGGTGAGTCATCAGGTCCGCCTGCTGCCAGTCGCGTCGCAGCATCCACGCGGCGCGGGCGCGGATCAGGTTGTACAGGCCCAGGCCGAGCATGCCGACAAACAGCAGGCCGGCGGGAATCCCCAGTTCACTGAAAATTTCCAGGTAGGTGTTGTGGGCACGGCGGTACAGGTCGCCGATCTTGCGGTTGGCGGAAAACGCCTTGGCGTAGCCGGTGGTCGCGTAGTGCAGCGGAAAGGTGCCGGGACCGGAGCCGAGCAGCGGGTTCTCGCGGATCATCTGCCCGCCGACCACGATGTACGAGGCGCGCCGGCCGAGGGATTCGTCGTCGTGGCCCTTGGCGCCGGCGCTCAACACGCTCAGGGACTGAATGCGCGCGAGGTAACCGGCGGGCATCGCGTAGATCGCCAGCGGAATCACGATGGCTGCGCCGAGCATGGCGAATCCCAAGTGCCGTGGGCGAATGCGGGTCAGTTGCGCGCGGTAGTGCCAGCAGCCGATCAACAGACTCAACGCCACCACCACCAGCCCGGAGCGCGATTCGGTCTTGGTCATGCCACCGAGCAGCAGCAGGCAGCAAGCGCCCCAGAACAACCGATGCAGCAGATTCGGCCCGCGAATCACCAGCAGCAGCGCCAGCGGAATGGCGAAGGCGATCAGCAGGGCGAAGGCGTTGGGGTCTTCCAGCAGCCCGGCGGCACGCCCCTGATCCTGGAATTTAGTCGAGAACATCGCCATGGCGCAGGTGGCGCTGACGCTCAGGGTCACCAGGCGGGCGAACAGGTCGAGGTTCAGTTCACGGCCGATCAGCAGGGTGATGACAAACAGGATCAGCCCGACGCTCAGTTCACGCAGATGCCCCAGCGACATGCCCAGGTCATCGGTGTTGAACAGGCTGAGGAAATACAGCGCCAGAAACCACAGCAGAAACCGCCAGATATTGCTGCGCAGGCGCTCGGAAGGAATCTGGTGCATGGCCAGTTGCAGCATCAGAATCACCGCCAGCGAGGCACCGATCAGTTTGCTCCCGGACAGCGCGCTGTCCTTGAAGAAACCTTCGAACGGCACCAGCGCGGCAATGCCCAGCAGACCCCAGGCCGGCTTGCGATACAACACCGTGAAACCCACTAGGCCAATGACCGCGCCGGGTGCGAGAAACGGATAAGGGCTGGCGAGCAGACCGATGCACACCATGCCGAGCAGCGTGACGATCGAGAGCGGGAAAATCATGCGCGTGCCTCCCGTGCCGTGCGGATGTACAGCTGCGACCAGCGTTCGGCGAGGGCCTTGAGGTCGTAGCGATCCTGTTGCGTACGCTTTGCGTTGTCGCACAAATGCCGGGCCAGCTTCGGCTCGCTCAACAGGTTGTCGAGCTGACGGGCGAGGTCGGCGCTGTCGGCGGGTGTCGCCAGCAGACCGTTATGCCGGTGCTCGAGCACATCGGGAATGCCGCCGACGGCGAACGCCACCACCGGCACGCCGCTCTGCATCGCTTCGAGCAGAATCATCGGCGTGCCTTCGGTGCGCGAGCTGATCACCAGCGCATCCAGGCGCTGCCACCACGGTTGCATGGCGGTCTGGTAGCCGGGCAGACGAATCCGTTGCTGCAAACCTGCGGCGTCGATCCGCGCCTGCAGCGCCTCACGTTCCGGGCCGTCGCCGAGCATCACCGCGTCCAGTTGCGGATGCTGGTGACACAGCGGAATCAGCGCATCGAGAAACAGGTCCGGGCCTTTCTCGCTGCTCAGGCGCCCGACGTAACCGGTGAGCCAGCGCTGGCTGTCAGTGGTGCTGATCAGCGCGTCGGCGGCGGGCAGTCCGTTGGGGATCACCTGGAGTTTGTCCGCCTGCACGCTGGCCTGACGATGCAGCACGGCAATGCTCTCGGCCACACACACCACCCGATCCACCGACGCCGTGCGGCACAACTGCAGACTCAACCAGGTGTAGAACTTCTGCTTGCGGCTGCGCGGGGTGAAGCCGTGTTGGGTAATGACCAGCGGCAAACGCAACAGCGTCGCCGCGACCCAACCGAACAACAGCCCTTTGAAATTGTGCGTGTTGATCAGCGGCCGTTCGCTGCGCCGGGCCCGCAGGTGGCGCAACAACTCGCCGAGCCCGGAGCAGCCACGGCAATCCACCCCGGCCTCACGAAAGCGCGCGATCAATGCCGGCGGCGCATCGAGAAACAGCACCTGATGCTGCCCCGGTGTCGCCAGGCAGTGATCGAGCAACATGCGCTCGGCCCCATAGAAGCCGCCGCTGCTGAGCAAATGAATGATCGGCAGCGCGGCATTCGGGGTGGAGGGCGTGTTCAATTGCGCACCCAGTGCACGAAGCTTGGCACGGTCCAGTTCTTGTGCGGATTGCTCGGCAGCACGTTCTCGTCGTTGATCACCAGCAACACTGGCAGGCCCAGTTCGTGGGTGATTTGCGCCGGATGTTTGAAGCGGTGATCGAAGAACTCACGCACATAGACCAGGGCAATCGCCAGCAGCAGACCGGTGAACAGTCCGAACGGAATGATCAGCAGCGGTTTGGGGAACGCCGGTTCGGTCGGCTCGAACGGCGGGCTGAGCACCTTGGCGTTCGACAGATCGTCGTTGAGCGAACCGGCGGTGCTGCTTTCGGCAAAGCGTTGCGCGTAGGTCGAGAACGCCGTGTGCAGCGCGTCGATTTCCGTGTCCATCTGCCGCAGCTTGCTCTGGGTCTGCTGCAAGGTGTGGATGCGGTTCTTGAACTCGGCGATGCGCGCGGTTTTCTGATCGATCACCTGTTGCACCACGGCCAGGTCGTTGGTGCGTTCCTGAATGCGGTTGCTCACCACTTTGAGGAACTGCTGACGGGTGCGGGCGATCTGCTCGCGGGTCAGCAGCATCGGCTCGCTGCCGGGCTGGAACACCGCGAGGTCATTCATGTAGCGGCTGACCTGAGTGGTCAGTTGCTCGCCCAATTGTTTGATTTCGCGATCCTCGAACGCCACGTTATCGACGGTGGTGGTGAAGGTGAAGGGGAAGGTGTAGTCGTTGAGCTTGTTGCTGCTGGCGGCCGTCAGCGCGGTTTTCAGGTATTCGAGCCAGCGCTGGCTCTGCAGCAGACGATCCTGATACAGGTTCAGGGCCTGCTCTTCGGTATTGATCGCGTTCAGGCGGAAGGTGATTTCTTCCTTCGGATCGGACGATGCAACACTTTCCAGCAGCGCTTGCCGATTACCTTCCAGCCCGTCGAGACGCACCTGATACAGATGTTTCTTGGTTTCGTAGAAGGATTGCGGCAGGTCGATCGATTGCAGCGCCTGACGGCTGCCCAGATAGTTCTGCAGCAGAGTGGCGACGAACGTCGTGCCCTGATGCGGATCGGGGAAGCTGTAGACGATCGAGATCACGTTGGAGCCTGGCAGGGTCTCGATTTTCAGGCTGTTGATCGCATCTTGCGTCAGGCCGTCGAGCACGGTGTCACGCACCGGATCGGTTTGCAGCCCGAGCATGTTGCGCAACGGATTGATCACGTACTCACGCAGCGGCGAAGAAACATAGCGGCGGAACGGGTCGCTCACCAGTTTGGCGAAGATGCCCGCCGGCGGGCTGTACTCGCCCTTGTCGCGCAGCTCGCTGATGGTCTGGCGGATCAGCGCCGGGGACCGCAGGATGTTGCTTTCGGTTTCCATGTCCGCCAGCGAAGGCGGAATGAAGGTGGCGTTATCGACCGTCAGTGACGTGGTGGCGTCACCCTGGGAGAGTTTTTTCGACTGCACGATCACCTGGGCGGTGATATCGAAGCTCTGTTTGAGCACCAGCGGCAGTACCAACGCAATGACTGCAAAGATCAGGAAGACCCGTTTCACCAGTTGCTTGTTGGCGAAGAAGATCCTGAAGAACTCATGCAGGTAGTTTTCCTTTGGATTCATGATCGGTCACCTGAGAGTCAGTTACTGCTGCTGCTTTTGTTGTCGACGCGGTAGCCGAAGCTGAAGCCCACGCCCTGGAACAACACCACGTCGGCCAGTTGCCGGGCGAGATCGCCGGCACTCGCCAGTTTGGTTTTTGGTACGAACAGCATGTCGTCCGGTTGCAGGTAGGCGATCTGCGACGCATCGCCCGACAGGGCTTTTTCCACGTCGTAGTGCACGGCCTGCACCTGGTTGCCGTTGCGCCGCATGATCACCACCGAGTCCAGGCGCGCCTTGACGTTGGTACCGCGCGCCAGGGTCAGCGCTTCAAGCACCGAGACCGGACGGCGGATCGGGTAGGAACCCGGTTGGCCGACTTCGCCGAGCACGTAGATCTCGTTGCCGGCGGTGGATTTGAGCATCACATCGACGCTCATCCGCCCCGGCAATTGCGCGTATTTCTGGTTGAGGAAGGTTTCCAGTTGGTTGATGGTCATGCCTTGCAGCGGCACGGCGCCGATTTCCGGAAAACTCGCATAACCGTCATTGCCCACGGTGATCTCGCGGCTCATGCCGGTGGCCGGGTGATTCAGTGCGCTTTTCAGGTTCTGCTCATTGGTCAGCGGGCTGATGACCTGCACGGTCAGCTGATTGCGGTTGGGCTGGAACAGCTGTTTGCGCTGGTAGGCACGCTGGATTTCATCGCGCGCCTCGTCGGCGGTCAGACCGGCGATTTTCACCGAGGTGTTGGCGCCTGGCAGGTTGATGGTGCCGTCAGGCAGCACCAACTGGTTGCCGTTGAGCTGGCTGGCAGCGGTGAAGTTCAGGCCGATCTGGTCACCCGACTGCACGCGGTAGGCGTCCGAACCGCTGGTGCTGATGTGGAAGATCACATCCAGCACGTCTTGCGGGCGCAGGGTCTGTTCGACCTTGGGCATATCGGTGGCCTGGGCGTTGGCCGGGGTGGCGGTGAGAATGTTCACCGGCATGTTCTGGGTTTCGGAAGTGCTGGAGCAGCCTGCAAGCGGCAGCATCAGCAGAACAAGTATCTTGGCGTTCATGGCGTCATCCTTCGCGTTTGCTTACAGGTTTTTGTAGAGCCACTTGGGCATGTAGTACTTGCGCCGGTTGAACACGCTGCCGACTACTTTCGCGCCGGCCTGGGTCAGGCGTTGCACGGCGGCCTGGGCGACTTCCCAGCGGGTGTCCTCAGCGCGGACCACGAACACCACGCCATCGACCTGAGTGGCGAGCACCAGCGTGTCGGCGGCGGAATACACCGCGTCGCCGTCGATCACCACGAAGCGGTACTGGGTGCCCAGGCGGTCGAGCAGCGGGCTCAGGCGCTCGGCGGTCAGGTGTTCCAGGGTGCGGATCGGCCGGCCATTGGGCAGCACATGGAAAGGCAGGCTCGAGACCTGCACCACGCAGTCCTGCAACAGCGGCGGGTTGTCCGGGTTGAACAGCAGGTCGCGCAGGCCGCGCTCCTTGCCCAGGTTCAATTGCTGCGTGAGGTTGCCCGCTGACTGGCTGGCATCGACCAGCAACACCTGGCCGCTGCTCATCTGCGCCAGTTGGCTGGCCAGCGCCAGCGCGCTGGTGGTGGTGCCCGCGCCGGGGTTGGCGGCGGTCAGGAACAGGATCCGCAGATCCAGATCCAGCACGGTCGAAATCAGGTTCGATTCGCTGGGGTTGGCAATGCTCAGGCTTTTGTTGGTTGAACCGTCCATTAGCTTGCTCCGTGGCCGCTGAATACTTTGAAGGGGGTTTTCAACAAGATCTTCAGATCAAGCAAAAGGCTTTGCTCGGCGATATAGCTGAGGTCCAACTCAACGCGCTGGTCGAAGTCAATGTTGCTGCGCCCGGAGATCTGCCAGAGGCCGGTCATGCCGGGGTAGATGCTCAGACGCGCAAGGTGGTTGTCCTTGTAGCGGTAGGCGTTGAACGAAGTCGGCCGCGGGCCGACCAGGCGCATGTCACCGCTGACCACGTTGAACAGGTTGGGCAGTTCATCGAGGCTGGTACGCCGCAGGAAACCGCCGATGCCGGTGATGCGTGGATCCTTGTCGATCTTGAAGTCGATGGCGTCGACCCCGTGCTTGTTGAGGTGGCGCAGCGATTCCTTCAGCTCTTCGGCGTTGCAGACCATGGTGCGGAACTTGTACATGCCGAAGGTGCGGCCGCGATAACCGGTGCGTTTCTGCACGAACATCACCGGTCCCGGGCTGGTGAATTTGATGGCCAGCGCCAGGCCCAGCAGCACCGGCGAAAACACCACCAGAATCAGCAGCGCACCGAAGCAGGCCAATACCCGGTTGGTGCGTGACAGCGTCCATGGCCGGCCACCGTCGCGGCCGGTCAACCAGCCACGGCCCTGCATGTGGATGGCGGAATCGAGGCGCATTCGGTGCTCGGGATCCATGCGCTTGTCACGGCGCATCTGATTGATCGGTACACCTTGTTCATGTCCAGTCATGGGGTCCTCCGCTGATGTTCAGCCGCGAGCGGCGCGTGGGCGATAGGCAGTGGGGTAGTAGTCGCGAAACCAGGCGATGAAACGCCCCAGTCCTTCATCCAGCTCGATCCGGGGCTGGAACCCGGTGGCCTGGGCCAGATCATCGGTCTCGGCACAGGTGTTGAGCACATCGCCCGGTTGCAGGGGCAAGAGCTCGACAATGGCTTTCTGGCCCAGGTGTTTTTCCATCAGTGCCAGATAGGTTTTCAGCTCCACCGGGTGGTGGCCGCCGATGTTGAACAGGCACCACGGCGCCATGCTGCTGCCCGCGTCGGGATGTTCACGATCCCACTCCGGGTGGTTGTGCGGCGGATGGTCGGTGAGGCGCGCGATGCTTTCGACGATGTCGTCTATATAAGTGAAATCGCGCTGGTGCTCGCCGTAGTTGAACAGCTTCAGCGGTGTGCCTTCGGTGATCGCCCGGGCAAATTGAATGGGCGACATGTCCGGCCGACCCCATGGCCCGTACACGGTGAAAAAGCGCAGGCCGGTGCTGGGAATGCCGAACAGGTGGCTATAACTGTGGGCCATCAGCTCGTTGGCTTTTTTGGTCGCGGCGTACAGCGACAGCGGATGATTCACCCCGTCATGCACCGAGTACGGCGTGTGCTGGTTGGCGCCATACACCGAGCTCGACGAGGCGTAGATCAAGTGCTCTACCGGATGGTGCCGGCAGCCTTCGAGAATGTTCAGGAAACCGCTGAGGTTGCTGTCGAGGTAGGCCTTCGGATTTTCCAGCGAGTAGCGCACCCCGGCCTGCGCCGCGAGGTGGATCACCACTTGCGGTTGCTCGCGGACAAACAGCGCTTCAATCGCCGCGGCATCGGCCAGATCGATCCGCGCCAGCGGGAAATGCCCGACCTGATCGCGCACCCATTGCACCCGATCGTGTTTCAGTTGCGGGTCGTAATAGCCGTTGAAGTTATCCAGGCCGACCACCGCATGCCCGTCGCGCATCAGCCGCAACACGCAATGGGCGCCAATGAAGCCGGCCGCGCCGGTGACCAGGATTCTCATGGGCGCAGTCCTTCCGGAGCGATGTGGCGCAGGCCGATGCCGCTGTAATGCAGACCGGCGGCGGCCACGTGTTCCGGGTTGTAGAGGTTGCGACCGTCGACAATCACTTTCGAGCGCAGCTTGCTCGCCAGCAACTCGAAATCCACTACGCGAAAGTTCTTCCACTCGGTGCAGATCACCAGCGCATCGGCATCTTCCAGGGTGTCGTCGCGGGTGGCGCACAGGTGCAGGTCGTTGCGATAGCCGTACAGGCGCCGGCATTCGGACATGGCTTCCGGATCGTAGGCCTGCACGCTGGCGCCTTCGGCCCACAGCGCGTCCATCAGGTAGCGGCTGGGGGCTTCGCGCATGTCATCGGTATTGGGTTTGAACGCCAGGCCCCAGATTGCGATCGACTTGCCGGCCAGGCCTTGCGGAAACTGCGCCTTGAGTTTGCTGAAAAGAATGTGCCGCTGGCTGTCGTTGACGTCGGTGACGCTGCGCAGCAGTTTCAGCGGCATGCCGTTGTGTTCGGCGGTGTGCAGCAGGGCGCGCAGATCCTTGGGGAAGCATGAACCGCCGAAGCCGCAACCGGGGTAAATGAAGTGGTAGCCGATGCGCGGGTCGGAGCCGATGCCTTTGCGCACCGCTTCGATGTCGGCGCCGAGCAGTTCGGTGAGGTTGGCCAGTTCGTTCATGAAGCTGATGCGCGTGGCGAGCATCGCGTTGGCCGCGTACTTGGTCAGCTCGGCGCTGCGGTTGTCCATGAACATCAGTTTTTCGTGGTTACGGCAGAACGGCGCGTACAACTCGCTCATCTGCTCGCGGGCTTCGTCATCGCGGGTGCCGACGATGATCCGGTCCGGGCGCATGCAATCGGCGAGGGCGCTGCCTTCCTTGAGGAATTCGGGGTTGGACACCACGCGGACCTTGAGGGCACTTTTGCCGCGACGGAGCAACTCTTCGCTGGCTTTGGCGGCGACCTGGTCAGCCGTGCCGACCGGCACCGTGGACTTGATGATCAGGGTGCGATCGGCCTCCATGTGCGAGGCGATTTCCCGGGCCACGTTCAGCACATGGGTCAGGTCGGCGGAACCGTCTTCATCGGCCGGCGTGCCCACGGCGATGAAAATCAGCTCGGCATGCTCCACCGCGTCGCTGGCCTGAGTGCTAAAGAGCAAGCGGCCGGCCTTGATGTTTTCTTCAAGGGTGCTGGAAAGACCTGGCTCACTAATAGGTGGCACAGCTTGTTGCAGTTGCTTGATCTTGTTGGGGTCAATATCGACACATAAAACCCGATGCCCTACATCTGCAAGTGCGGCGGCTTGAATTAATCCGACATAGCCGGTGCCAAATACGCTCACGTCCATCTGCGCACCCTCGATAGAGCGAAAAGAAGAAGTTCGGAAGAAGACTGTAAAAGGGGTATAGCGCAGGGTTTGGAAAGCGTGTCAGCAAAATGACATGTTGCACCTGTATAACACTTGAGCGCTTTTTGGCGATTGGCCATCAAGTCATTGCTGCGATTGGATTTGTTGTTTTTTTGCAGATTTGTTCAGATTTCAAATAAGCGATAAACGGTTGTAAGTCTTTAATTTAAAGGCTTCTAGCGTTTTGTGTGTGTCAGATTTGAGTCACCGGTTTTTTGACGCTTTCTAAAGAAAACAGTCAATTCTTGCGCTTTGATGGCTGGGTGCTAGTGTCAGGTTCTGACCGACAAACCTTTGACTCCCTGCCGTTTTGCACGAGCGGTATCGCCATGTTCAGATATGCCAAAGAAGTACTTTTAATTGTTTATTTGCTGCTTTATTCCGAATATTACGTTGATCGGTTAAATGCTATCGGCGTCGGTTTTGCTGTACTTCTTTTTGGCGCGATGTTTTTGGCGCTTACTTTAGCGTTATATCTAACGGCTTATATTCGTCAGGCTCTCATTCGCCACTTATTCGCAATAACACTGTTTGTCTCGGCGGTGTTTTTCGATGTCTATACCCGGGTCACCGCGGATTACCTGAGCTACAGCAGTTTTGTCTCGCTGGTGTACTCCGGCGGCTTCATTCAGGAGGCCGCCTACCAGTATCGCGACGCGATCATTCATGGCGCGCTCAGTGGTCTGCTGTTGCTGTTCGGCATCGGTCTGAAACCGCGCCATGCACTGGTGGTGCCCAACGCGTTGCGTGTGGCGGCGCCGGTGTGTGGTGTGCTGCTGTTGAGCGCGGTGTTGTTCCTGCGGGCGGGCGAGGGCGCGCGCGGTTTGCCGATCATGTACACGCCGCTGGCCTATCTGAACCTGTTC
The DNA here is from genome assembly GCF_023100615.1 of Pseudomonas sp. MWU12-3103b. Classification (NCBI taxonomy): domain Bacteria; kingdom Pseudomonadati; phylum Pseudomonadota; class Gammaproteobacteria; order Pseudomonadales; family Pseudomonadaceae; genus Pseudomonas; species Pseudomonas sp. MWU12-3103b. Next base: position 17,429 of record NZ_JALMEY010000018.1, on the reverse strand, counting down.
GCTTATGAAGCGCTGCACAACACGGTCGGCCCGCGCGAGCCGGTGACGCTGGCGCGCAACGCAGTGGCGATCAATCACGACATCGTGCTGATCATCGACGAAAGCATTTCCGGCAATTACCTGGACATCAACGCGCCGTTCGGAGTGCACAGCAACCTTAATCAGGCGCATCCGGGCGTCGACATTTTCAACTACGGCTACGCCGCATCCATCGCCAATTGCAGCGCCGACACCAACGTCACGTTGCGCTACGGCGGCACCCGCGACGATTACATGCGCATCAACAGCACGCTACCGTCGATCTGGCAGTACGCGAAAAAGGCCGGGTTGCGCACGGTGTACATCGACGCTCAGCGCACCGGCGGCAATCTGCAGAACCTGATGACCGACACCGAGAAAAAAGACATCGATGAATTCGTCCAGTTTGACCAGACCAGCGTGCGTGACCGCGACATGGCTGCCGCCGCCAAGCTGATCGAATTGCTCAACGATGATCAGCCGGAGTTGGTGGTGATCAACAAGGTCGGCGCGCATTTCCCGGTGCACGACAAATACCCCGACGCCTTCATGGCCTACCGTCCGACCTTGCCGCGCGGGCAATTCACCGAAGTCGCCGACACCGGCAAACGCGACGGTTTCAACGGCCAGCCGGATGACTGGGTGCTGTACCGCAACGCCTACAAGAACACCGTGCTGTGGAATGTCGGCGAGTTCTTCGCCCGAGTATTTGCCCAGGCCAATTTGCACAATGCGCTGCTGATCTACACCTCCGATCACGGCCAGGACCTGCATGAACGCGGCAACCCCGGGCTTAATACCCACTGCGGTGGCGATCCGGTGGAGGAAGAAGGGCTGGTGCCACTGGTGGTGATTCAGGGCGATCAACTGCACGGGCCGGACTGGGCGCATGCGTTGCCAGCGAACAAGGACCGCTCGAGCCACTACAACATTTTTCCGACGCTGCTGCAGGTGATGGGTTATGACCTGGCGGGAGTCGAGGCGCTGTACGGCAAACCGTTGACGCTGCCGACGGCGGACGACTTCACCTTCAACTACCGCTTCAATGCGCGGCTGGGGGCCAAGCCTGAGTGGAAGCACATTGATCTGAAGACCATCGTCACACCGGGTGCGGCGGCGACCAGTGTGGCGACCGGGGAGTGAGATTTGTGCCGGTTTCACTGGCCTCATCGCTGGCAAGCCAGCTCCCACAGTGTTTCAGGGTGAACCCGGTATTTGTGGACAACCTCAACCCCTGTAGGAGCTTGCCTGCAAGCGATGGGGCCAGTTCAAACACCACTGATCTGAAGATACTTCCCACAGTGTTTGATGGTGAGTCCAGTATTTGTGAGCAACCTCAATCCCTGTGGGAGCTGGCTTGCCAGCGATGAGGCCAGTACGAACACCTCTGATCCAATCAGGTCGCTATCCGCTATCCTTGCCCCACACTGACCCAACGGATGGCGGCATGCTTCAGGTTCAAGGCGTCTTCAAAAGTTACCTCACCCCCCAAGGCCCGCTCCCGGTGCTGCAAGGCGTCGACCTGACGCTCGAAGCCGGCAGCAGTCTGGCGCTGATGGGCGAATCCGGCAGCGGCAAAAGCACCTTGCTGCACCTGATCGCCGGCCTTGACAAGGTTGATCGCGGCAGCATTCACAGCGGCGAGCATCGGCTGGAGCAGATGAACGAGGCGCAACTGGCCGACTGGCGTCGCACCGAAATCGGTCTGGTGTTCCAGCAGTTCAACCTGATCGGCAGCCTGCGGGTCGAGGACAATCTGGCGTTTCAGGCGCGCCTGGCCGGGCGCCATGAGCCGCGCTGGCAGGCGCATCTGGTGCAGCGTCTGGGGCTGGGCGATTTGCTCAAGCGTTATCCCGAACAACTTTCCGGCGGTCAGCAGCAGCGGGTGGCGCTGGCCCGGGCCTTGGCATCACGGCCAAAATTGCTGCTCGCCGACGAACCCACCGGCAGCCTCGACGAAGCCACCAGCGACGAAGTGCTGCGCCTGTTGCTCGAGTTGCTGGATGACACGCCGACCACGCTGTTGATGGTCACGCACAGCCCACGCGTGGCGGCGCGACTGGCGCAGCGGGTGGTGTTGTCCAGCGGCCGTCTGACGTGAACGTATTCTGGCAAACCCTGCGTGCGCTGCTCAGCCACTGGCGGCGGCATCCGGTGCAATTCTTCAGTGTGCTGACCGGGTTGTGGCTGGCGACCAGTCTGCTGACCGGGGTCGAGGCGCTGAACAGTCAGGCCCGCGACAGTTACGCCCGGGCCAGTCAGATGATCGGCGGCGAACCCCAGGCCAGTCTGGCCACACCGAGCGGTGCGACGTTCACCCAGCAGTGGTTCATCGATCTGCGCCGCGTAGGCTGGCCGGTGTCGCCGCTGCTGCAAGGCCGGCTGATGCTCAAGGATCACCCGGATCAGCGCCTGCAACTGATAGGCATCGAACCGGTGTCGCTGCCGACGGACGCTGCGGTGGCCGGGCAGGCGATGCCGATTGAGCGCATTGTCGAATTCTTCTCACCGCCGGGCAGCACCTGGATTTCCCCGGAAACCCTGCACGCCTTGGGCTTGACCGAAGGCGCCACGCCGCAAACCGTCAACGGCCAGACACTGCCGCCGCTGCGCGCGCAACAGGACATGGCGCCGGGCGTGTTGCTGGTGGACATCGGTGTTGCGCAAACCCTGCTCGAACAGCACGGGCAACTGTCACGCCTGTTACTGCCCAAGGATTTTCATGGCGAGCTGCCGGCCGCGTTCAACGGTCGGCTGCAGCTCAAAAGCAGCGCCGAGGAAAACAATCTTTCGCGCCTGACCGAGAGCTTTCACCTCAACCTCGATGCCTTGGGCTTTCTCTCGTTTCTGGTCGGACTGTTCATCGTGCACGCGGCGATCGGTCTGGCACTGGAACAACGTCGCGGCCTGCTGCGTACGTTGCGCGCCTGCGGGGTCAGTGCGCGGATGTTGATCGGCTGTCTGGTCGTCGAGCTCGGTGTGCTGGCGTTGGTTGGCGGGGTGTTCGGGGTCATCAGCGGTTACTGGCTGGCGAGCGTGTTGCTGCCGGATGTCGCCGCCAGCCTGCGCGGTCTGTACGGCGCGGAAGTGGCGGGGCAGTTGCGCTTGAGCCCGTGGTGGTGGTTCAGCGGTATTGGTTTGAGCCTGTTCGGCGCATTGCTGGCCGGTGCCAACAGTCTGCTGCGTGCGGCACGCTTGCCGCTGTTGGCGGTGGCGGATCCGCAGGCCTGGCATCAGCAACATGCGCGCTGGTTGCGCCGTCAGGGTTGGCTGGCGGCGGTGCTGGGACTGATTGCGCTGTTGGCATTGCTGTTCGGTGACAGCCTCGGTAGCGGGTTTGTGTTGATGGCCGGGTTGCTGCTCGGCGCTGCGCTGGCGTTGCCGGTGGTGCTCAGCGCAGTGCTTACTCCTTTGCTCGGGCGCAGTCGTTCGGTGCTCGGTCAGTGGTTTCTCGCCGATTGCCGCCAGCAACTGCCGGCACTCAGTCTGGCGCTGATGGCGTTGCTGCTGGCGCTGTCAGCCAACATCGGCGCCGGCAGCATGACCGCCGGTTTTCGTCAGACCTTCGACGACTGGCTCGAACAACGCCTCAGTGCCGAGCTGTACCTCAACCCGGTCAATCCGGCGCAATCGCGCGAGATGTACACCTGGCTCAAGCAACAGCCTAACGTCAGCGCGGTGCTGCCCAACTGGCAAGTCGCGGTCACCCTGCAAGGCTGGCCGGCGGATGTCTTCGGGGTGATCGATCATCCTTATTACCGGCAGCACTGGCCGTTGCTCGAGACGATCGCCGGTGATCCGTGGGCGCATCTGGCGAACGACGATTCAGTGATGCTCAGCGAACAACTGGCACGACGGCTGAAGGTGCGGGCGGGGAATCATTTGAACGTGCCGACACCGGGCGGGGCGTGGTCACCGCGGATCGTCGGGATCTACGCCGACTACGGCAATCCCAAGGGGCACGTGCTGGTCAACAGCAATCATCTGCTGCGGCTGTGGCCGTCACTGACGCCGAACCGTTTCAACCTGCGCATCGCGCCGCCCGATATCCCGCCGTTTTTGTCTGCGCTGCAAACGCGCTTTCAGCTCGACGACAGCCGCATCGTCGATCAGGCGCGACTCAAGGGTTGGTCGGTGCAGGTTTTCGAACGCACTTTCGCCGCCACCGCCGCGCTCAACAGCCTGACTTTGGCGGTGGCCGGTGTTGCGCTGTTCATCAGCCTGCTGACTCAGAGCCAGAGCCGCCTAGGGCAACTGGCGCCGCTGTGGGCCTTGGGCGTGACGCGCCGCCAGTTGATGCTGCTCAACCTCGGCCAGACCTGGCTGCTGGCGGTGTTGACGCTGGTGCTGGCGTTGCCGCTGGGGATCGCGCTGGCGTGGTGTCTGGACGCGGTGATCAATGTGCAGGCATTCGGCTGGCGTTTGCCGTTGCGGATCTTTCCGCTGCAACTGCTGCAGTTGCTAGGGCTGGCGTTGCTGGCGACGCTGTTGGCCTCGGCGTGGCCGCTGTATTCGTTGTACCGCACGCAACCGGCGGATCTGCTGAGGACGTTTGCTCATGAGGATTAACCGGGTTGCGCTACTGTTCGCGCTGCTGCTGTTGGGCGGCTGCGATCAGCCTGCGCCTGAGCAAAAGGGCTTCGCCGGGCTTGGCGATCAGGCTGCGCAGTTCACCGCTGTGGTGCCGGGGCGGGTGTTCAGCTTCCCGGCAGATCACGGCGCGCATGATGGTTTTCGTATCGAGTGGTGGTATGTCACCGCCAATCTCAAGGATCAGCAGGGCCACGATTTCGGCGTGCAATGGACGTTGTTTCGCAGCGCCTTAAAGCCTGCGGCAGAGCAATCGGGCTGGGCCAATCAGACGATCTGGCTCGGACATGCCGCGGTGACGTCGGCCACCGCACACCATGCTGCCGAGCGCTATGCCCGGGGCGGAGTGGGGCAAGCAGGCGTGAACGTCGCGCCGTTCGAGGCGTGGATCGATGATTGGCGCTTCGCCAGTCAGGCGCAGGATCCGCTGACCGATCTGCAACTCAGTGCCAGCGACAAAGCTTTCAGCTATCAATTGCACCTCACCTCCAGTTGTCCACTGGTGTTGCAAGGTGACAACGGTTTCAGCCGAAAATCCGAACAGGGTCAGGCTTCGTACTACTACAGTCAGCCGTTTTTTCAGGCCAGCGGCACCCTGCAAATCGACGGCCAGACTTACACCGTCAGCGGCCCGGCGTGGCTGGATCGGGAGTGGAGCAGTCAGCCGCTGGCAGCCAATCAGACCGGCTGGGACTGGTTTTCCCTGCACTTGGACAGCGGCGAATCGCTGATGCTGTTTCGCACCCGGCAAACCGACGGCGCGCCGTATCTGACCGGCACCTGGATCAACGCCGACGGCCAGACCGAAACCCTGCACGGCGCGCAGATCAAACTCACGCCTCAGGACACCGCAAAAGTTGCCGGCCGCCAGATGCCGGTGCGCTGGTCGATCAGCATTCCCGACAAACACCTCGACATCAGCCTCGACGCGCTCAATCCCGACGCCTGGATGAACCTGCGCATCCCTTACTGGGAAGGGCCGGTGCGGATCAGCGGCAGCCATGGCGGGCGCGGCTATCTGGAAATGACCGGGTACTGAGTTTCGTACACAACCCCCTGTGGGAGCGGGCTTGCCCGCGAAGGCGCCGGTACAGTCACCCACAGAGCAATTGCCCGGAACTCCGCCCCGTCTACCACCCTCTACCGATCAATCCCGGCCCATTTCCGAGACCCCGGCGAGGAGCCCGCCCATGAGCGACGACCTGCAACCCCCAGACCTCACCACCTGGCAGCGCCTGTTCGACGATCAGACCTACTGGCAGCAATCCCCCGACGCTCACTATTTCGACCTGCAACGCATTGCCGACGATCTGCTCGGCCAGGGCGCGATCGATCTGGAGCAGTGGCAGATCCTGCGCGCCAAGGCCGATGACCTGCACAAGGATTCGCCTGCCGTGAACGTTACCAATGAACTGGATGACCCTGACGCCTGAGGAGAACCACCATGAAACCCGTATCCCCCAGCGAACACCCCGACGAACCCCGGCCACCGGGAGAAACCGAGCGCGACAACGACGCCCTGCGCCCGACCGACCCCAAACAGCGCGAAGACAGCGGCAAGGGCACCGCCAGTGGCGAGTCCACCGCGCAGGAGACCGCCGCGGCAGAAACGAAAGCCAAGCCCTGAACAGCGTCTATGCTCAGTGGCACATCCGCCGCCGACCCTGCGTTGGCGCCGGTTGCTGCCATTCATTACAGGGAAAGTACCGCTTATGAAGCTTCACACTCTGGCCAAGGCCATCACCCTCGCAACCGTTCTGTCCGCCACCAGCTTCGGCGCCATGGCGGCCGATATTCCGCTGTCTGCCACCGTCGAGGCCGATCAGGTCACCACCAAAGTGCTGGCCGTCGATGCGGCCAACCATCAGGTCGTGCTCGAAGGCGCCGAAGGTCGTCAGGTTCACGTTCAGCTAAGCGACAAGGCGAAAAACCTCGCCAATCTTCAGGTCGGCGATCTGGTAAAAGTCGAAGTACAACGCTCGGTGGCGGCTTACCTCGATACCGATGTGGATAAAGGTCTGCCTGGCACCGTCGAGCGTAGCGGCGAGCTGCGCAAGGCGCCGGGCAGCGAAAACCCGGGCGGCGAGGCTTATCGCCAGATTCAGGTGCAACTGAAAATCACCAAAATTGATTTGAAGAATAATCAGGTGACCCTGGAAAACCCTCAAGGTCAGTCGAAAATCCTCGACGTCAAAAAGCCTGAAATTCAGGCCAAGCTGAAAGATCTGAAAGTCGGGCAGAGCGTAGTTGTCACTTATACCGATGTATTAAAAGTGACCAGTCAGCATGAAAGCTGAGTATTAACTCTACAAGATGATTGTTCTTGTACAAATTATTGTATGAGAACAATCATCTGAAATGAGCTGAGCCGTGCTTTGAAAGTTTCACGAAAGGATTTCGTCGATAAATATCTATTAACTTTTTCGTACATAAAATTTACCTTTGTGTATGACGACATATCTGCCAACTTCTATTAAAATCCTTCCCGTTCGCCCAGTGTCAGGGCTCTTTACCGGTGCATGGATTGCCAGGCCATTACACTGGGCGAACACCTCTTCGGAGCGGATGTATACAATTTCAGATAAAAAAAGGGCGACTTTGCAGTCGCCCTTTTTTGTGTTCGCAATTATGCCGATGCCTGCCCCGCAAAGCGTTTGAGGGTGGCTTCATACATCTTGGTGCGGCGGTGGTTTTTGCCGTACGTGCCGGCGGCGGCGACGGTTCCTGCCTGGATGTGATCCAGATAGCGGAAAATCTTGCGTGGTGACAGCAGCTTGATGCCATAGCCCAGACCGACCATTCGATCCTGCAGGGTATAACCGGGCACTCGGTCATCCATGCAAAAGTGCAGTCCATGGGACTTCATCAACTTGGCGTTCCACAAAGTGCAGAAACTCTTGAGGTGAGTTTCCCGATAAGGTTTCGGCTCTTTACTGCGCAAACCCAACGCAGTTTTCGCCCGGCGAATATAGTGTTTGCAAAACCGCGAAGTTAGTCGCCAGGTGTCTCTGACAATCCCACGATTGATTTGCTCGACACACCCGACTGCGGCGATATCCGCAGACTTTGTACACTCACGCAGCATCATCGCGAAGACTTCCTTGTCGTAGACAAAGGTGTCGGTGTGCAGCAGAAACAGATAGTCGGTTTCAACTTTTTCCAGCGCCAGATCCAGCGCCTTGCCATGCGCAATATGTCCCGCTTCTTTGCCGGGGGAGGGACGTTCGATCAGATTGATCCAGTCCAGCGAACGCAAGTAATCCAGGCTGGCATCCGCCGAATCATTGTCCACCACCCAAACCGGAACGCGCTGCGCCTGAACGTGCTGACGCAATAACTCCAGGCACATCCGGGTGATGTCCGGGGTTTTGTAATTTACCAATACAAGACTAAAATTCGGCTGCGTAACGGCTGGTAAATCAAACTGGCTCATTCGGTAAGCTCATCCGCGGTTGATCGGCGACAGGTATCTCTCTGGCCGGGATGCTAGCGACGCAAGCTTAGTTGAAGCTTAATTCGCCGTTCAGCAAGCAATTCGAAGTGTGTCGAGCCACGACATCTCGCGCACGACGCAAGCCGTCCCACAGGCTAAACTGCGCGCCCCTAACACGCTTCAAGGACAAAACGGCGCCTGCCGTTGCCTCACGGATGAAACCACTTTCCCTCTACCACCCGGCCCTGTACTGGCTGCGCGTGTGGCAAAAAAGACTGTTCCGCCAGATCGCCTGGCGTTGCTCCAGCAAACGCTACGCACGCCTGGTTGCCGGCGCTGACCGTCTGCCATTCCGCTACCTGAAACACACCTCGAAACTCATCCGCAAACTCGGCGACTCCGACCTCGCCCTGCAACACAACAAAGTCATCAACCTCAAACTCGCCGTCGCCGCCATCGACGGCCTCATCATCGCCCCCGGCGAACACTTCTCCTTCTGCCGCCTCGTCGGCCGCCCAACCCGCAAACGCGGCTACGTCGAAGGAATGGAACTGTCCTTCGGCGAAGCGCGACGCGGTATCGGCGGCGGAATCTGCCAACTGAGCAACCTGATCCACTGGATGGCGATCCACTCACCGCTGATAGTCGTTGAACGCTCCAACCACAGCTTCGACCCATTCCCGGACGAAGGCCGAGTACTGCCATTCGGTTCCGGCGCGGCGATTTTCTACAACTACGTTGACCTGGTACTGCACAACCCGACGGATCGGAGTTTTCAGTTGAATTTGAATGTGGGGGACACGCAGCTGGAGGGCGAGTTGTTGTGCGATCAGGTGCGGGAGTATCGGTATCACGTGTTTCAGGAAGGGCACCGGTTTGTACGGGAGGGAGAGCGGGTGTATCGGGAGAATGAGATTTGGCGGGAAGTGCGGGAGAAGGGGCAGGTGGGGGAGTTGGTGGAGAGGGTGAGGTTGTATCGGAATCGGGTGGTGGTTAAGTATGAGGTGATGGACGAGTTGATCGGGTAGGGCGCACAAATAGCTACGATGATATTGGCGCCCACTGATCAGTTTCTGAAATAGAGTTCATCCAGTTGGCGTTTGCGTATGGATAGATACTCTTCCCATACCTTGGGGAAGTCTTCATCTTTGGTCAGCGGGAAGGTCAGATAGATGTACCTTCCAACCACACTGATGTATTGCCTCACACGCTTGAAGGCGGGTTGTTCGTAAGCTGCCACGCTTTCGTCATAGGCGTCATGGTAGTGATGGATGCTCACTCGGTGCGGGGCGATCATGCACCGCGAGAAATCGATCACCCAGCAGCTGTCAACGGCTGTACTCAAATAACCGTAGACACCGTCGCTGGATAGACGAATGCAAGAATTAGCCTGGGTGCCGTCGTCATCGTTGACCAAAATGATCTTGTCCGCGAAATAATTGATATTTCTGCCGTCAGGTCCTTGCAGGACTAAGCTCCAGCCTTCGGCTCCCATGCGGAATTCACCGTTGTTTTCGAAGGTGGCGATCCAGTTGTTGGCGAGTGTGATTTGATGTTTATTCATGGGTGCTCATGTAAACCGAAGGGCCGCAAAGTAATGGGTATAATTTCTGCCTAAAACTAGAGAGCCCAAGAGTCATTTTTATGAAGGCGCTTAGATTGTAAGATAATCGCATCTATGTAAAAAGAAACTGTGATCTGTACCCGATATTGTCGGTAATGCCTGAATGCATTACTGTCTATAAAAGTGTCAGTGAGCGCATTGCACTATACTGCGCCGTCATTATTGTATGCCTTAATATTGGCTATGCTAATATTTTTTGCTTGGCATGTGACTACACAGCTATTTTCAAATTTAATTGTGACTTTGTAGTCTGAGGATTTTCCCTCGATTGTTAAGGTGGTGGTGCCGCTGAAGTTGAAATTCTCTACATTAAAATTTTCTATGTCTACTATGTAGAGCTGAAACTCATACTCGTTGTAATTCTTTGTCAGCCACTTTTTAGGGGCCGCTTGCTCTATTTTGCTGGATAATTTTATGCATATAGAGTTTCCGTCCAGCATTACGTATGACGTACGCATGCTTGAGGGGGAATATGTTTCTCCGAAAATAGACGTCCACTGTTTTTTGTTCGATATTGATGATGTCCACATTTTAGATTGCTCAAAATATGTAGTAGGCTTTACTAGATGCTTCGCCTGTTATAGAGTTTTCAACTGGTCGTTGATTGAAATGAAGTAAAAGGGCGACGAGTTTATTTTCAATCCCTTTTGAATCGAAAGGGGAGCCGGTCGAAAAATAAATCTGTTCATTTGCCTTTAAGTCTCTACACCTCGGCAAGGTGATTGATGTACATGCCACCTTCGGAGACCGAGATACAGATATCTGTTCGGGGCTAGACCACGTCTAGAAAATCGAATGTAGAATGCCCCTTGCCGCTTATCAGATAGTTCAGGGTTGAATAAGTCAGATTCTAAGTTCGACGTATTCTTTAAAGAATGAATAAAAGTTATCTGCTATTTTTTTTGACGGTTTTTTCTTAAACAGATCGTAGCTAATGATCTGGCCGTTTCCTGTGGGTCCACAATCTATTACCCAGCAAACTTCGTCATCCTTTAAGTAAATCACTGCGAAGTTTCTAGGTAGTTCAAATTCTGATCGACAATACACGGTGCTGTAATTTACAGTTCCGCCATTATCTAAGGTCGCATCATTGTTCTCAATTCCACATATTTCTGAGCCTGCTGCTCCACCGCCACCGCATACACTCAAGAAATCAACGAAATCTTCAGGTAGTTTTATGTCTAAAATGATTTCGAGCTTTTTAATTTGCTCAGTAGTGGCGGAGTCGAGCCAAAAAGTTTCTTCGTCGGAGTTGTCGAGCTTTGTTATCAAATCTTGATAGTTATGCATGGGTTTCCTCACCCAAAGTCTTTGGCTCGTTCTTTCCAATATGCTTTTCTAAATTTTGAATACTATAATTCTAGCTTTGGGTCATTCCTGAAGCTATCACCGTCTTCAATAGTGCCATGAAGTTCTTTATGGTATTTCTTGTGTACGGTTCCGGTTAACTCCACCATCGGCCCCGGCTCATCGCCTGTAACGTGGTGAAGGTTGATGTATTTCCCATCTGGACCAATGGGAGCGTTTCCGTTTTTCATCAGGTCCAGGTTACTCCATCCGTCTTCTTCGATTTTTTTTGCGTATTCTAGGGTCAACGTTCTTGTCGGTTGTTCCAGCCCAGTTGATGGCGGCTGCCATCGGGGGTGACGAATCTCCAGCAATCTGCCCTGACGATCATAGCTGTAGTGGGTCTAGTTGCCGTCCGGATCGGTTTGTTGGGTGATATCACCCTGACAGTTGGGCTCATATTTCCAAGACGAAAAAGGGGGGGCAAGCCGGAAAATAAATCTGTCCCCTTCCGGTTGGCCAGTAACCTGACGTTGGGTGTATTTATTGGCTGCAATCACTGGTATGAACGCAGTCATGATCATCCATATAGATTAGGACTTTGAAATTGTCGTCGGCTATCCAGAATGGAAACCCAGTCGTTTCGGAAAATAGCATTTTCAGATCTGCAGAGGTTTCTAGCTTCCAAGCATGAATCTTACTGTCTTGAACTATTAGGAACGGTTTTTCAAAATTTTGAAGCCTGTCGACTTTTCTCCAAAATTCTGGATCATGTTTTTTTTGAGTGTTCTTCAAGTGGTAAGGGTCGAGACCCTTTGTTTCAGGAAAAAAAAATAATGTTGTTAGCTTGGTGATTAATTTAGATAGTTCATCGTCGCATAGTTTCTCATGCGCTAAGGACTGCTCTGCCAATGTTGAGTCTATTTCTTTTTCTAGGTAGTTCATTGAGGGTCTCCAATTCTCGCGCGTGATACAGGCACGGATTCTAACAAAATATGTCCTCTAACAGCCCCACCTGTACCCCGTTTGCCAGGCGTTTGATACCCGACATGAGGGTCTGCAGGACCGTCGGTGGATGGAACGAGACGAGGATCATCGATGTTCACCTCTGCACCCTTATTTTTGCCCTCTAGTACACGCCATTCCGTAGGATAAGATTTTCCGTATTGGTCTTTACCCCACTTGGTAACTGTAAATTCATTTTTTGGTACGCCAGTTCGAGTAAATGCCTCGTCTAATTCTTTATGCATCTGCTGATACGACGTTCCTGGCGTATGTCTCCAGTCGAGGTCAACCTCTGAATTGAATTTCCATGTCCCACCTGGAACAGGTTGTGGGCAATTTGTTGGACCACTGGCCAAGCCTAGAGGGTCTACCCACCCAGTAGGATTAGGCACGTACTGGTAGTTGTTCAACCCACCCGCAAGCTTGATCGGATCCGGCGTCAAAAACCGTCCAGTGCCCGGATTGTAGTAGCGGTGGCGGTTGTAATGTAACCCTGTCTCGGCATCGAAATACTGACCCTGGAAGCGCAGTGGGTTATCGATTTCGCTGACGTCCAGCGTAGCGAGGTTACCGTAGGCGCGGTACTTCGCGGACCACATGATCTCGCCACTGTAGTCGGTGAGTTCCTGCGGTGTGCCGAGGTGGTCGAGTTGGTAGTAAAACGGCGTGGCTTTGCGCGGACCTTCGCCATCGAGCATCGCCAATGGACGGAAGCTGCCGGGCTCATAGATGTAGCTGCGGTAGCGGTTGTCGGCGCTTTCAGCGATCAGACGTTCGCCTTGCCACAGGAATTCCGTAGTGTGGCCGTCGACGGTTTTTTCGACACGGCGACCAAAGGCGTCGTATTTGTAGGACGCGTTGCTGCCTCCGGGCAGGCTTACGCCGATCAGGCGATGTTGGCAGTCGTAGCGGTATTCAGTGACGAGTTTCTGGCCCGTGCCGCGACGTTCGCGGATCAGGTTGCCATAGGCGTCATAGTCGTAATGACGGTCGCCCTGCATCAGCAGGCGGTTGCCTTTGACGTTGGCGAGGTTGGCTGTGCCTTCGTTGTTCTGACCCAGCAGGTTACCCGCCGGGTCGTGGGCGAAGCTCTCCGGTGTAGCGCCGCGCACGCTGATGAGTCGGTCGAGCGGGTCATAGTGATAGCTGCGATTGCCTTTGCGGCTGTCATCGATACCGGCGAGGTTGCCGTTGGCGTCGTAGTTGTAGCGACGCTGGAACAGGTTTTTATCACGCTGGCCGACGGTGTGTGCTTGCAGGCGGCCTTGTTCGTCGTATTGGTATTGGCTGAGCAGCAGGCCTTGCTGGCGCTGTTGTTCACGACCGGCGCTGAACTGATGGCTGGTCAGGCGTGAGCCGTTGAGGTCGATGCTGCTCAGGCGTCCGCCGGACAGGTGACGGTAGCCGAGTGTGCTGCCGTCAGGGAGACGGCAGTGACTCAGTTGGCCAACGCTGTCGTACTCATAGCGGAGGGTGCCCCAGCCTTGGTGTTCCTCGATGAGGCGGTCTTGCAGGTCGTACTTGTAGGCGAGCGGCCAGTGGCCGTCGTCAACGTTTACGAGGCGCCCGAGGGCGTCGTAGCTGTAGTGAATTTCTTCGCCGTCGGGCAGGGTTTTGACTAGCAAACGGCCAGCGGCATCGCGTTGATACTCGGTAACGAGTTCGCTGCCGTCATCACCGAACTCGGTTTTCTTCAGCAACTGGCCGTTGAGGTCGTATTCGTAGGCGGTACGACGACCGTCGAAGCCGGTTTCCTGCTGGATCAGGCCGTTCGAGTAGTAATCGAGTTGGTAATGTTCGCCGCGCTCGTTCTCTATTTCGGTGAGCAACAGACGCGAGTTGTCGTAGCGGTAGCGCAGCTGGCTGCCGTCCGGATTGATGCGGCGGCTGACCAGGTGCAGGTTGTCCGCATACTCATATCGCGTGACGCGACCGAGTTCGTCGCGTTCGGCGGTGACGTTGCCATAGGCGTTGTAGGTGAAGGCACGTGTTGCACCGCCCGGCAGCGTGACTTGTGCCAGGCGGTTGGCCGCATCCCATTGGTAGTGGGTGATGGCGCCGGATTCTTCCTGGCGGGTAATCTGCCGACCCAGTGCGTCGTAGCGATACTTGCGTTGACCGCCGTCCGGCAGGCGTTCTTCCAGTAACTGCCCGAGGTTGTTCCAACCGAGTTGATGGCGGCTGCCATCGGGGTGGCGGATCTCCAGCAGGCGACCCTGGGCATCGTAGCTATATAGCGTGGCATTGCCGTCCGGGTCGATTTGCTGGGTGATGTCGCCCTGACGGTTACGTTGGTACTTCCAGCTGGCTTTGCCGCGATGAACATCGCTGACGAAGCCATTGATGTATTCATACGTGGTGGCTTCGTCTTCCGGCGGGATAACGGCAGTCATCAGTCCGTTGTCGTCGTACCGGTATTCGGTGACGGCACCCAAAGGATCCTTTTCCGCAATCAACTGACCTTTGTCGTTATAGGCCTTGAGGTGTTCGGCGCCGTCCGGGTCGACCTTGCTGATCAGTCGCGCCTGGTCGTCGTGGGTGTAGACCTCTTCGCTGCCATCGGCGTTGGTTACCGTTACGCTGCCTTTATCGTCCCAGGCGTAATGCGCTTCCATCTGCGAGAAGTTGGCCCAGTGACGGATGCAGCGAGACAGTTTGCCTTCGTTCTCCCACTCCCAGTAGAAGGCCGCGCCGCCTGCCAGTTGCCGCTCCAGAATCACGTGCTGATCGTTGTAGCGATAGCGCTCGGCTTCGCCGGCCGCGTTCTTCGCTTCGATTAGACGGTGATGTGCGTCATAGCTGTACGTCACCAGCGTTTGAACGGTGTTCCAAGCATCTTCCAGGTTGTCCGCTGGCAGGAACTGTTGATAGTCCACAGCGATAATGTGTTTGCGGTCGTAACGCAGCAGCAGGGCGCGACCGGCACCGTTATCGAGACGCTTGATCCGACCGTGGATATCGCGCGTGACGTGCAGCCGATTGCCATAGCTGTCGCTGATGGCGATCAGGGTTGCGCCTTTGCTGTTGAAGCGGAAGTGGTAGAACGATGGACGTTTGCCTGCCTGTGCCAGAACCAGTTCTGACGGATCGTCTCCAAGAAATATCGCGGCCTTCGACAGGCTGTTGGTAATTGCCGGACGTTGTTCGCTTGGGAGGGGGAAGGGTGTCGAGCGGTTTTCGTGGTCGGTCCAGATGACTTCGTCGTCACTGATCTCGAGGCGATGCGCCAGCGCATGGCTCCAGCCATAACCCAGGCCACAATCGATTTCCACTGCACTGGTTCGGTAGAGACGGGTCCATTCAAACGGCAGCAGACCGTCAAGTTGGCCGTCGGTCAGCGTCAACAGTTCTTCACCGGTAACCATTGAAACCGGACATCCATTGGTGCAAGTGTCGGCTGCCGGCTCCGCGCTTTTCTCGGCAGGCGTTTTTGCCTGTTTGGAAGCATCGTCGGCTATTTTGCCATCCGCGAGTTTGGCGTTTTTCTTCCCGTCAAAACGCAACTCGGAAATACCATTCCTCACCTTGGCCGTCACACCCCGCGCCGCAACAGCTGTGTACTTCGCGACGTATTCCATAAAGCCGTTGATGATCTTGAACAACGACTTCACGAAACCGATGACGGCGTTGAGCACCAACTCACCATACTTCTTGAGTCGGGCAGCGAGATAGATGATCCCGGTGCCTTCGGCTGCGATGGTAAGTACCACACCAATCACGATGTCGATGGCGATGCCGACGACGATCGCTGTGGTCATTTTCGCCACGTCGCCTGCCATCTTCATGGGTGGCAAACCGGCCAGCCAGATCACTGCACTGCGCACCAGCAGGAACAGTGCGGCTTCGTCACTGGCCAGCAACATGGCCTTTTTCATGACATCTGGCGAGCTTTTGGCGACCTTGATCAGCTCATCAGCACCAGCCCCAAGATCCTTAGCAAATTTCTTCGGGTCTTGCAGGATATCGAGCACCAGACTGATGCCATCCCACACACCCTTGATGGCCTCCCAGCCACCTTCAAGAATGCCATTGCCGATGGCCATCGCGGTGCCCGAAGCTGACAGGTTCGACCATTGCGGCTTGAACCCTGCCCACTCTTTACGCAGGAAACCCTCCAGGTCAGCGGTCACGCCGCTGTAGGAGCTGAAGAGGGCGTCGATCTGCGCCGGTGTCACTTCGTTGTGAACGCGGATCTGATAGAACTTGCCGGGAATACCTCCGGTCCACTCAGCCTTGCCTTGAGCGTCGAGTTTGACTTTGCTGACCGCACCACCTTCCACCGCGACGATTTCGACTTCGATGTCGCCAATCGGGATGTCGTAAACAGATTCGAATTTACTTTCGATCAGCAATGGACCTTTGAGAGGACACTGAGCCACGTTCGAGGAGAAATCACCGTCGGTCATGCTCACCGATTTACTGGTGTCGCCAACCTTGATCACACGCTCCATGCCTAGCAAGGAGGGCAGGTCTGCGGCTCGACTGGCCTTGTCGGCGGCCCTTGCGTACCAGGTTTTGGTTTGTTCCTGATACAGCTTCAGACTGTCCTTGAAGGTGTTCAGTTGGTTGTCAACAAAGGCAACGCGATCCATCAGCCTTGCTCCAGAATCAGGTGGTTTAACAGTGCTTCTTTAAGGTTTTTCGGCGCGTCCGGGCGGCGCACGAAACGGCTGACTTTCAGCTTCAGGTTGTGCTCAGGCCAAGCGTTGTAAATGTCCGGGCGATCTTCTTCCAGCCACTGCATCAGGTTGCTGATCAGTGTCGTCGGGTTCTCTTTGGCTAAGCCATCCAGCAAATCCTTCGGCACCTCCCACCACGGCCAATCCTTCACCTTCGGCAACACCCGTGTCCCAACCTCCAGCGTCTGCCCATTAATCAAATACCGCTCAAACACCGGCAATACTTCCCCAGCCTTCTCCCCAAGCCCCTTTAGAATCGGGTAGATATGCCGCCCATCCCAGAAGCGGAAAAACACCTCGGTCCCGTCCGGCATCTTCACCTGTGTCAGGCTGCGCAGGTGTTCGAACACCTCGTTCGGTTCGGCGCGTGATACTGCCAGCCAGCCCCAGTCGAGGGCGTCGGTTTCGGCGATCCACGGCAGGAATGCCGAGTTCGGTTTGAGTTCGGTGACGTAGGGCATCACCGGTTGCCAGGTGGAGTAGGGCGTGCCGCCCCAGATCGGCAGGAGCTGGGCGGTGGGTTCGGTCAGGTACAGGGTTTTCAGCGCGTCGGCATCGCTTGCTGCGCTGACGATCAGGTACAAACGCTCGCCATTTTGCAGCGGCTGTTGCGCCAGCCAGTCCTTGGGTGTCAGTCGATCAGATGGCACAGGCACCTGCCTTGCATTTTTCGCATTCTTCGCAGAACGGCGCGTTGCGTTTGAGGGTGTTGATCTGGGCCGGGGTCAGGACCTGGCCGGCCTTGTCGGCGTCCGCCTGTTTCAGCACGCCGGGCATCAGCGGGGCGGCGGGA